>JAFQDF010000022.1 GCA_017416185.1 Clostridia bacterium | reverse complement strand
ACGTCCGACCGACTTTTTCGACAGTCTGTAACGGCAGACAAAGGTCTGCCGTTTTTTGATATATAGGAATTTTCTCTATTGCGGTGTGGTTTGAATTACTGCGTAAACGGGCGCAGTATGGGTGCGGCGACTCGCCGATTTTTTGTATGTCGCTGAGTAAATGAGAAAGCTGCCTGTCATCAAGACAGGCAGCTTGCCTTTATTATATCGAAAGATTACTTGCGGAATGCATCAAAGGCCTTGAACATCACGGTAGCCTGAGCTCTTGTAGCTGTACCGTTGGGCTCGAGGTAATTTACGTCGCCCTTCTTTACACCGCCGATAATGCCTGCGTTAACTGCCCATGCAATTGCATCCTGTGCCCAGTTTGCAACCTTGCTTGCATCGGGGAAATCAACCAGCTCTGCTCTGCCGTCAACAGGAATGCCGTTCTTCTCGGAGTATACATAGAAGAATCTTGCAAGCTGTGCTCTGGTTACGTTAGCGTTGGGACCGAAGGTGGTTTCGGTAAGACCTGCTGTAAGCTCGTTTTCAACTGCCCAGCAAACAACCTCATTGAACCAATGGCTTGTCTTTACGTCTTCAAAACCGGATTCAGTGGTATCGTACTTAGTAAGATCAACACCGTCAAGCTTAGCAAGCATTACAAGGAACTGTGCACGGGTGATGTTACCGTTAGGAACAAATGTAGTGGGAGTCATACCTGCTACGTAGCCCTTCTGTACGCAGTACTTAACAGACTCTGCAAACCAGTGATTATCCTTAACGTCCTCAAAGGGATTTACGTATGTATCACCTGCAACAAGTGAAATACCGCAGGAGCAAACAAGATCGCCTGAACCCATATGACCGGGAGTACCGTCTACCTGAGAGGTAGGAGCAGTTACGTAACGGCCCCAGGTTGCAACCTCGCCGGCCTCTTCGTCATAGAATCTGTCCTGATACATAGCGGCTACCTTGGAGATGGCACCGTCACCGATGATATCTTCAGCGGTAAGAACAACGTCACCGTAGGTGATTGCTTCGATATCAGCGATAATGATATCCCAAGCGATCTTAGCTTCAAAGCGCCAGCCTGCTTCGGTCTTTGCGCCCGCAACCTCAACGCCTTCTTCAGCGGTGATATCGCCCTTATTTATCTTCTGTCTGTACATCTTAGCAACATCGCCTTCTTCACTCTCAAAGAGTCCGATCAGATACCAAGGAGTATAGTCAGAGGAAAAACCTGCGTTGATCATACCCTCAGCGGGGTCAACGAGAAGACCGAATACATCACCGTCATAACCGTAATGCTCGGTAGGATCGTCAGGATTTACGTCGATCCAGTCCGCACCGGTAGAATATACGAAATTGTTTCTGCCTGACATATCCTCGCCGGTTCTCTCGTCGAAGCACTCGAGACCCTCGGTGATATCAGCGGCATAGTAAAGACCCTCTTCGTCATATGCAAAGTAAAGGTCAGCCTTTGAAGACATAGGATTGTGCTGCCAGAAGAATCCGCAGGTATCGTAGTCCATCTTTGCGGGCTCTGACCAACCGTCCGCAGCATCAATAACGCCGTCAACAGTAGGAGTTGCGGTAGGTACCGAAACGGGATCATTTTCGATAATACCGTGGGGGCTTGCGTTCACAAACATAGCAAGTGATGTGATGAGCATACAAGCTGTTAATAAAATTGCACTTAATTTCTTCATTTTTATACCTCCGTTTAGTGCTTTATTGCCAATAGTATAGCATAAATATGTGAACAAGTCAATAATACAATATATATTGGCATAAGGTTTATATTGGATTTCAATATATATGTACAGTCAAGACAGGCAAATTACTACATAATTTGCAAAATTACATATAAAATTCAGAAATATAGCTTGTCCTTAAACAAGAACGAGCTCGATATGCTCAATTTCTCTTATAAGTGTACTTACTTCCTTTTCTGTAAGAATATTCTTTCCCTTTGAATAAAGCTCAAAGCTTACTCCTACGTTTTCTGCCTTGCCGCTTTTAGGCGCGCTTATATCGATCTCGCTGATACCTATACCAAGCTCACTAAGCATATCAAGAACCTCATTGACGTTAGTTGTTCCGCATATCTCTATATATACGTCCATATATTTCTTACGCTTGTTAAGTATACGATCGAGACCCTTAAGACGGGATATAACTATAGATATGATAAGAGTACATATAATCGCTCCCTCATAAAAACCCGAACCGAGAGCCAGCCCAATGGCAGCCGTGCTCCAAAGACCCGCCGCTGTAGTTAGTCCTCTGACGTGAGTACCTCTTGTTACCATTATCGTTCCCGCTCCTATAAAACCGATACCGGATACCACCTGCGCACCTATACGCATCGGATCCGAACCAAACCCCAGAGTTTCGGCACAGAATATACCGGTAAGAGTTGTAAGCGCCGCACCCATACAAACAAGTATATGTGTACGCAGACCCGCCGCGTGTCCCTTCTTTTCCCTTTCAAAGCCGACTATACCGGCAAGGATAAAAGCAAGCGTAAGTCTTATAAGCGAAGTCCATATATTAAACTCACGAAGCCATACGATTATATCCATCTTATCACCCTTCTATCATTGTATTCATCTATTTAATATATTCTAACACAAATAATGCAAAAATTCAAACTTTTTTGCAAAAACATATTGAAATATGTAAATTAATGTGATATACTCATTGAAAAGTTAATAATTCCTGTGAAGTTCCCGGGCAAACCGGGAGTGGAGGAAGCTCTGGAGAATCTCTTAAATGAGTGCCGAAGGTGCAAGGCGCAGCGATGCTTACAGTTACAAAAGCTTGTTATGCCGAATCTCTCAGGCAAAAGGATAGAGTTGGTATATATTCAATATATGCTGTTTTTCCGGAGTTGCTTTATTAGCAACTTTTTTTATTTCAAAGGAGAAGAAAAATGGGAAAATTCATGAAGGTCCTGACAGACGTGAATAATGTGATCAACACGTTTATATGGACAAAAACAGGTGTATGGTTGCTTGTAGGCGTAGGCATCGTAATGACAGTGCTGACCGCATTTTTCCAAGTAGGACATATCGATCTTTGGTTCAAGCACACTCTCGGAAGCCTTTTTAAGAAGGACGTTATCAGACATAACAAAGATAAAAGTGCTATCTCTCCCTTCCAGGCACTTTGTACGGCTCTTGCCGCTACCATCGGTACAGGTAATATTGCCGGTGTTGCAGCTGCTATCTGCATAGGCGGTCCCGGTGCTGTATTCTGGATGTGGGTTGCCGCATTCTTCGGTATGATGACCAACTATTCCGAAAACGTGCTCGGTATCTACTTCCGCCGCCGTAATAAGGACGGCGAGTGGTCAGGCGGTGCTATGTACTATCTTGAGGACGGTCTCGGAGCTAAAAAAGGCTGTCGCGGCATCGCCAAGGTTCTCGCAATACTCTTTGCGATATTTGCTATCCTCGCATCCTTCGGTATAGGTAATATGGGTCAGATCAATAAGATCGTTGCAAACGTTGAGGCTGCATTCCATATAGATGCACTTTCCTCCGTAGCTGTAGGCTCTTCCGATCTTTACAGCGTTATAATCGGTCTTGTAATTATGCTCCTTACCGGTCTTATCGTTATCGGAGGTCTTCAGCGTATCGCTAACGTAGCAGAAAAAATTGTTCCCTTTATGGTAGTCCTCTTCGTTCTCGGTAGCCTTGTTATCATCGGTGTAAACTATGATGCTATCCTTCCTGCGTTCAAGGCTATCTTCGTTACAGCCTTCAAGCCTATGGCTGCTGTGGGCGGTACCCTTGGTGCTATAATCAGCAAGGTCGTAACTCAGGGATTTAAGCGCGGTGTTTTCTCAAACGAGGCAGGTCTTGGTTCCTCCGTTATGGTACACTCCAACTCCAACATCAAGGAGCCTGTAAAGCAGGGTATGTGGGGTATATTTGAGGTGTTTGCAGACACGATCGTAGTATGTACTATGACTGCTCTCGTTGTTCTCACCTCCGGTGTATATGACCTTACCACCTGTGATGCTACAGGTCTCAACGATGCAACTCTCGTATCCGAAGCCTTTAACAGCGTGTTCTCCTGGGGTAATATCGGTTCCAAGTTCATTGCCGTTGCTATGTTCCTCTTTGCCTTCACTACCGTTCTCGGCTGGTCTCACTACGGCTCAAAGGCTGTTGAGTACCTCTTCGGTACAAAGGGTGTTAAGGTATATAAGGTGATATTCGTGCTTATGACCATCTCCGGTGCCGTTATGACCTCCTCCCTTGCCTGGGACATCTCGGATACCTTCAACGGTCTTATGATGATACCCAACCTTATCGGTGTTATCGTTATGGCGGGTCTGGTACGTAAGATAACAAAGAACTATCTCGACAGAACCGTCAAGGGTAAGGACGTAAAGCCTATATTATCCTACGATGAAAGGCTCCAGGCCGAGGCAGAGGCTGAAATCAATAAACAGTAAGCATAAAAACAAGCCGTTTAATACGGCTTGTTTTTATCCCTTGATACTGTCATACTGTTTAAGAATCTGAGCTGTTTGGGCTCTTGTCGTATAGCCCTTGGGGTCTGATATAAGAGCACCTCCCTTATTGATTCCGTTTATTATTCCTGCGTTTACCGCCCATTCCATAGGCTCCTTCATCCACAGATTTCCCTCAGTTTCATACAGGGATGCGTCTGCAAAGACATTAAGATCAGATCTGCCGCTTGTGTTTTTTCCGTTCTTTGAGGCGTAGTTATATAACATTCTCACAAGTGCCGCCCGCTGTATAGGTTGACCTGTTCCGAACTTTGATTGAGACATACCGCTGACGTAGCCTCTCCTTACCGCCCAGGTCACCGCACCGCTGTACCATTTTCCGAGCTTAACGTCGGTAAAGCCGCTGTCCGTGTATTTGTAATCATCGGTGTTGACCCCCGCTCTGTTTGCAAGGATAAGTACGAACTGTTCCCTTGTAAGGTTTGTGGCGGGAGAAAAAATATCCCTTGACATTCCGTTCATATAGCCTTTTTGCGATACGTATTTTACCGCATCGTAATACCAGGCGTTTTCCTTTATATCATCAAAGCCGAAAAGAAGCTCGTATTCGATATTGTTTTCCACTGCATACTCGTGAGCATAGGAGCCGTTATAGCATCTGATGATCATATCCTTGAAGCTGTTTACCCCTATGGAAGTTACACTTTTAGGGATCACGATATAATGATAATCAAAGTAACAGCCGAATTGATTACCGCAGGAGCAGTTGTCAAACACACCGTCCGCTATAAACCTTGTTCCGTCCTTCACCGTGTACTCCCACTTGTCGTAAAAATCAAGGGCATTGAGCATATATTCTCCGATATAATTTGTGCTGAAGGCATTGCTGCCGATTCTTTTAATATTTTTTCGAATTTCACGTTTGTTACGTAGGTATATGCAAAGGCACCTCTTCCTATCTCCTCAAGATCATCGTGAAAAACAATACTTTCTATAGAAGTGCAGCCGTAAAATGCGTCTTCGGGAATTGCCTTTATATTATCGGGAATAACAAGCTCGGTGAGAAGCTCTCCTTTCAGGTACAGATTTCTGCCGGATAGCAATTTCAGTCCGTTGAAATTGATCGCAAACCAGTTGTTCAGATCTTCAATATAAATATCCTTCAGGGAGTTACAGTAATAAAAGGCTCCGCCGTCAATATACTCAAGTCCCGAGCCGAAGTGAAGCTCGCGTAGCGACGTACAGTGATCAAATGCATCCACAGATATGGCAAGCACCGAATCCGAGAGGGTAACCGACTCAGGTGAGGTACAAAGATAAAAGGCATATTCTCCTATACACTCAACGCCCTGAGGAACGGTATATTCCTTAAGGTCAGAGTTTATGGGGAATCTTATAAGCGTGGTCATCTCCTTATTGAACAAAACTCCGTCAAGTGTTTTATAATAAGGATTGTCTGCGTCAACGTTTATTTTCTTTAATTCCTTGCTGTATCGGAAGGCTCCGTAGCCTATATCCTTCAGGGTTGCAGGCAGGTTTAGCTCGCTTATCGCTTCTGTGTTATCAAAGCAATAATCACCTATTGATTCAAGTCTTTTATTAAGCTTAATTTCGTCAAGACATTTACAGCCGTAGAAGGCATAATCGCCGAGGTCGGTAAGATCCCAGGGAAAGGTAATGCTTCTTGCTTCATATCCGTTTATATACAGAGACTCTGCATACTGTATGGGATTCGAATGCTTGTTGCCAAAGGTTATATTGAACCAAGCGTCAACAGAGGGAATATACAGATCCTTTAATCTGTACGTATCGTAGAATGCGTCACTTCCTATTATTTCAATGGAGTCTCCAAACCTGAGAGTCTGAAGTGTGGTACAACGCATAAAGGCTTTTTCACCGATAACCTTAACACCGTTACCTATATTTATAGAAGTCATACGGCAGCCGGTGAAAGCACCTTCTCTTATTTCAGTTACCGAATCGGGAATTATAACGTCCCTGAAATAACTGTGGTAAAATGCGTTTTTACCTATTGTCGTTACGCCCTCCTTTATAATAACGAAAGGTATCCCTTCCTTTATACTGTACCAGGGTGCATCGGTTGGGTCTTCGTAATCGTACATTGCACCCACGCCCGAAATCACAAGAGTATTGTGAGAGAATTCCCACTCAAGGTTATCACCGCATTTCCCAGTCTCGGCTGACAGGCTTAAGGCAAATGCCCCGGCAAGCAGTATAACGGAAACAAAAATAATCGAAATCAGCTTTTTCATAGTTAGGTCTCCTTTATCGGTATTTGATAATAAGTACACATAAAGGATAACGTTTACTACAAAGAAAACGTCTGCCTGAGCAGACGTTTTAAAAATTATTTTGAATCTTCTTTGAGCATACCCATCCACATCTTCATAATAAGGCTGTGTGGCAGGAGCTTTCCAAGTATATGCTGAGTTTTGGTGAACCAGCCGTAGATACTCAGCGCCTTATTTCGCCTTGCGTGCCTGAGGGCTCGGCGGACAACGTCCTTTGCCTCAGTCATAGGGCTGTATTTCTTTGGAGAATATCTGACCTTAGTATCGTTTGTATGGTCAAAAAACTCGGTACGCACCCAACCGGGGCAAACCACGGTAACGTGTATGCCCAAGGGCTTCAGTTCCTCGTGGAGAGCCCTTGAATAATGCCTTACAAAGCTTTTAGTGGATGCATATATATTGAAATAAGGCAAGGGATTAAATACTGAGGCAGAGCCCATCTGCAGTATCATACTTCCCTTCTTCATATAAGGTATACTGTAATTGGTCATTGTAACAAGCGCCTTGACGTTAAGGTCTATCATCTGCATCTGAGCTTCGTTAGGTATCTCGGACCAATCGCCCATATTGCCGAAGCCTGAGGCGTTTACAAGACATCTTACCTCTATATCATCCGTGAGTAAGCTTTTATATTCTTCAAAGCTTTCTGTCCTTAAAAGGTCAAGGGGGACTATACGGCTCTTGTTCTTAAGCTCTTTTGAGATCTCCTTCAGCTTGTCCTCTCTTCTGGCAATAAGCCATATTTCATCAAGGACTTCTGCTGAATCTATCTGTTTGACAAATTCCCTGCCGATTCCGGAGGATGCTCCCGTTATAACTGCAATCTTCATAACATCACCTTTACAAATTTGATAATACATTATAACATACTTATCCGTAAAATACAAGAAGCACCGTCGAAACGGTGCTTTTGTGTTACTTTGAATATAAATTATGCTGCGAGGTTAATTGCAGTGATATGGGTGTTTACTCCCTCGTACCAGTATACGAAGCCTTCAACGTCGATAACATCGCCTTCGTTAAGTTCACCTACTGCGGTGTAAACTGCAGTGTCAGCACCGGTCAGGTAAGCCTCTACGCAGAAATCATAGGAAGCTCCGTTGTAGCCGAGAGTTACATAGATGTCATCACCGGGCTCACCGTTCTTATACTCGATCTTTTCAACGGTCATACCCTTGAAGGTAGCAAGCTGGTTCTGGTAGTTGATGAGCTCATCAGTACCGAGCTTATCGGTAAGATCCTTAGCCTCAGCGATAAACTCGCCTTCAAGAACCTCATATGTAGCATCGGTGATCTCAACCTCGCCGGACCACTCAGCCTTAGTACCTGTAACGCGGATCTTGGCACCGGTAACGAGCTTGTTGTTGTAGTCATCCTCAGAGCAGGGCATCTCGTAAATAAAGTATGCACCTTCCTCGTTCTGAGTGTAGATGGTAGCTACGCCAACGCCGTCCTTTTCCCACCAGCCCTGCTTAGCCTGTACGTAGGTCTCAACAGTAACGGTAGAATCAAGCTCAGCTGCAACATACTCGTCATAGCTCATAACGTCAGCAGTGTCGTCTGCAACCTCTTCGGTATCAGCGACATCTTCGGTATCAGCTACATCGTTGTTTACGGTCTCTTTTACCTCGGGATCGTTTGTTGTAGCGCAAGCTGCAAAAACAAACACCATAGCTGCAACCATAAGCATTGCAATAATCTTCTTCATAATCTTAATCTCCTTTTCTTGTGAGAAATTTGAAATTACAATAAATATTATACTCTTTTATATGGAAAAAATCAAGTAATTTAGATTTATTTGACAGATTTGGCCTTAATTTTCTCCCTTATGACATATGCAACAATTCCTATCCAGCATATTACTATGCAAGATAGCAATATTACCGAACCTGTCGGTAAAGCACCGAGCGTAACCTTGCCCTGCGAGGTGGTTATCTGATCAAGACGGTAGAGAGAAATCATCTCTGCTTCCAGCTCGTCTAAATACTTGTCGTCAAAGGTTTCCTTTCGTCTGACGGTCTTGTTGACGTTTTCGATAAGCTGTCCTGCCGCATTACGCAACGAGGCTGAGCCGTTGAATACAGGGGTAACAAAGGTATTGTCCGTGTTGTCAAGTAAAAGCCGTGTAGCTTTTAGCTTGATGTCATAATACATATCGTTATCCTCTCCTGCTCTTGAGAGATAATCGGTATATTCAGCACTTTGCTGTGCTTTCAACGTCACGGGACAGTAGCCCTCTGTCTGTGAGTATGCTATCTGCACCTCGTTTGTCAGCATAAACTGACAGAAGAGCCAGGATGCCAGAACCTCGTCTGAATCGGATTTGTTAAACACACACATTGAGGGGCCCTGAGATATCATAACAGGGTTTTCGGGATCATACTGAGGTACGGTCATGACCTCGGTTTCAAAATCGACAAGCTTATCCTCGTCGATATCAACAAGAGGTGCGTCCGAGCCCATCCAGGTAGCACCTGCCGTTGAATCCACGGCAAATATACATTGTCCTGCATTCAAGAAGTTTGCCGGATAGCCCGCGTGCTTAAAGGTATCAAAGGCACCGCTGTCAATATGACCTGCTATTTCGGTCAATATTTCATCGGTAGTATCGTTAAAGATCTTAATCTCACCGAGAGGAGTTGAGTAGTCTGCATTCCTCTGCTTCAACATCTGTATCATCATATTGTCGGTGGACTTATATATGAAGGGTATCATCACCTTCTGTCCATTTATCTTGAAGGTACCGTCAGAGTTCTTGGCTGTTGCAGCCTCGCTTACCTCCCACACAAAATCCCAGGTAAGTGTTTCGGGAAGTGTGTAGCCCAGCTTCTCTACATATGTCTTATTGACATAGCAGGCTTCCGTGCTTCTCATATAGGGTACGGCATAATAATGTCCGTTGAATTCACATTCACCGATAAACTGCGGTATGAGTTCATCAAATGAGGGAGACTCAAATTTAAGCTCACTTCCACCCAGCCCGTACTTTTCGTTATGAAAAAGCTCGTCCAAAGGAACAACCGTATCCTTGCCTGTCAAATAAGTTGCTATATGGTCGGGATAGGTAATACAGACGTTGGGTGTAGTGTCTGTTGATATATTTGTGATAACATCGTTATATATCTTGCCGTAATCGGTATAGAGCCTGAGATTTACCTTGATATTTGGATAAAGAGCTTCAAAATCGGCGATGGCATCTTTATAGATGTTTACCTGTGTAACGTTGGTATCATTCTTTGCCCAAATGGATATCTCATACTGTTTATCCTCATCGAAGCTCTCGGGTATTTCAAACACCTTCTTTTCTCTTGCACCGTGACAGGAACTGAGAGTGAGGAGAGTGAGTATGATAAGTAACAATGAGACAATACGCTTCACTGCTTGATACCTCCTCTCGATACGCCTGCCATTATCTTACGGCGGAACAGAAGGAAAAGTATAATGAGAGGTACCGATATAACCACAACTGCCGCCATCATAGCAGGAATATTGTCACGTCCGAAGCCGTTTTCGCGTATCTCCTGTATACCGTTTGACACAAGAAAATATGCCTGATCGTCGGTTACAAGTCTCGGCCATACGTAAGAGTTCCAGCATTCGATCACCTTGAGTATGGTTATCGTTACAACGGTAGGCCTGCATATAGGTACCATAACCTTGGTCAGATATCTAAAATCGCTTGTTCCGTCAACCTTGGCTGCATAATAAAGCTCGTCCGGTATCTGCGAGAAATTCTCTTTTAAAAGATAGATATAGAATACCGAAGTCACCGACGGAAGTATCAGACCGGTAAAGGTATTACGCAAATCAAGATCAGTTACCGTAACGTAGTTTGTGATGATAACAAGCTCGTTTGGTATCATCATAAGTGACAGAAACAGAGTGAAAACTATATCCTTGCCCTTGAAGTCAAGCCTTGAAAAAGCAAAGGCTGACAGTACCGTAACCACAAGCATTATCGCCGTTGTGGCAAGGGTAAAGATTATCGTATTAAGGAAATATCCGCCCAGAGGCACTTGGGTAAACGCATCATTGTAATTCTGCAACGTGGGGCGTAAAACATAAAGCTTTGGAACCCACTCGGAGTTATATTCACCGTAATCCTTGAAGGAGGTCAAGATCATCCAGAAAAACGGAAACAGAACTATGATCGCCCATACAGTCAAAAGAGAATATATAATAATATTTCTTATCCGCTTTTTTGTCAAGGCGGCTTTTTCTATCTTTTCGTAATCCATATGCCACCTCTCAATAATGAACGTTCTTTCGGCTGACAAGCAGATTGATACAGGTTATGGTCAGCACGATAACAAAGAGTATGATCGCCGCCGCAGATGCGTATGAGGGATAACCGCCCGAGTTACCGTAGAGCATATCGTAGATATAACCTACAATAGTATTCATCTCGGCTGCGTTAAGGTCGGTGCCGAAAAGTGCTACCGCATCAGAATAAGCCTTGAATGCACCTATAAAGCCTGTGATGATAAGATAAAACAATGTAGGTGATATCATAGGCAGGGTTATCTTTCGGAAGATACGGGATTTTGAGGTTCCGTCTACCCTTGCGGCATCATAATATGTCTCGTTGACAGATGCAAGAGCGCTTGTGAGTATAAGCACCTTGAAGGGCATTACCACCCATATCGTATAAATACAAAGCACAAGCATCTTTGCCCAGTAGGGACCGCCGATAAAATCAATCGGCGCAATACCGAACCAGTACAAAACGGTATTTGCCAAACCGTCACTGTAGGGGGTCTGCTTAAAGAGTATCATAAACACAAGACCTACTGCAAGTGTGTTTGTAACATAAGGCAGAAAGTATACCGTCTGATAGAGCTCACGGAGCTTCTTTATAGAGCTAAGCCCTACAGAGATAAGAAGTGCAAGTCCTGTAGAGAGAGGAACCGTGATCACTACAAGTATAAATGTATTTTTTAGTGCCTGCAAAAAATAGGGATCGTGGAGAACGTAAGAGAAATTATATTCTCCCACTCCGAAGTATGTCTGTGAGGCAAAGTTGTAGCCCTCTTCAAAGGAGTATATAAATACGTCTATCAGAGGATAGACCATAAACACGCCCAAAAAGAGAATGGCAGGCAGAAGATACAACCAGCCCTTGAGGTTGTTCTTCATATTCTTTCACCTGTCGTCTTGTTAAAGACGTATACCTTGTTAGGCTTAAGACCGAATACTACCTTATCACCTTTAAGGGTGTCAAGATTATCCGAATCAACGATAGCACGGATCACCTCGTTCTGTGAAGCACTATGGTCAGCTACAACGCTTATATCTCTGCCCATTACCTCAACACGGTCTAAGGAACAGGTAAAGCAGCCCTCTCCCTCAAGGGTGAAGCCCTCGGGTCGTATAGCTACGTCAACAGCACCGTCGGGAGCGTCAAAGCTCATTACCGCTTCGTTACCTATATAGAGCTTACCGCCCTTTATCTCGCCGTCAAATACGTTTACCGGCGGTGTTCCGAGGAACTTGGCTACAAAGAGATTGCAGGGATCATCATAAACCTCCTGAGGTCTGCCCTTCTGCTGAAGCACTCCCTCCTTCATAACCACGATCATATCAGAGATAGACATAGCCTCCTCCTGATCGTGGGTAACAAATACTGTTGTGATTCCGGTTGAGCGCTGAATACGGCGTATCTCTTCCCTTGTCTGAAGTCTCAGTCTTGCATCAAGATTTGAAAGAGGCTCGTCAAGAAGCAGAACTCTCGGCTGCTTGACAAGGGCTCTTGCAATAGCTACACGCTGCTGCTGTCCGCCTGACAGCTCGGAGGGCTTACGGTCAAGAAGCTCGTCTATCTGCACCAGCCTTGCAACCTCTGTTGCCATCTCGGACATCTCAGCCTTGGTCAGCTTGTCCTTACCGCGGCGGTTTTCAAGAGGAAACGTGATATTCTGTTTTACCGTAAGGTGTGGATATAACGCATAGTTCTGGAAAACAAGACCTACACCTCTGTTTTCGGGAGGAAGGTTTGTGACATCATCATCACCGAAATATATCTCTCCTCCCGTGGGCTTCTGCAAGCCGGAAAGAAGATTGAGTGTAGTAGACTTTCCGCAGCCCGAGGGTCCGAGCAGAGCTATAAGCATTCCGTTCTCAATTTCAAGAGTGAAATCATTGACAGCGACAACAGGCTTTGGCTGCTTTTTATTTCTCGAGGGGAATTCTTTTGTAAGATTTTTCAATGTAACCTTCATAGGAAATCATCCTTTCGTGTACAATAATTACATTATATACCCTTTTGTTCCTTATTTCAAGATAAAATCAGGCTTGTTTTTTATAAAATAATGATGTATAATGCAAAAAGGTGATGATTATGAAGGTGAATTATAAAAATCCAAAATTCTATAAAACTGCAAAATACCCCATAAGACAGCCTATCTATCTTACTTGGCTTATATGGGTGCTGTCAAAAATTATGCTTACAGGCAAAAAGCACAAGGTTGAGTGTATAGGTATGGAGGGCTTAAAGCCTCCCTATATACTGCTGAGTAACCATCAGGCATTTGTTGATTTTGAGCTTGTGTCCTTAGGCACTTATCCTCATCGGCTCAACAACGTTGTCAATATCGACGGCTACTATATGCGTCCCTGGCTTATGGAATGGATAGGTGCTATCTGTACACGCAAGTTTACCAACGATATGTTCCTGCTCCGTTCTATAAAGAAGGTGCTTGAGCGCGGAGACGTTCTCTGTATGTATCCCGAGGCAAGATACAGCCAATGCGGTATTACATCCTATCTGCCCGACTCTGTCGGTATGCTTGTCAAGCGCAGTAAGGTTCCCGTAGTGGTAGCTCTGCACCGCGGAAACTATCTCCATTCCCCCGTATGGAACGTAAAGAACAAGAAAAAAGTGCCTATGCACACCACCCTCACACAGATACTTACTGCAGAGGATGTGGAATGTATGTCCGCACAGGAGATAAACAGTAAAATCAGAGAAGCCTTTGAGTATGACGAATATAAATATCAAAAGGAAAACGGCATACTGATAACAGAGCCCTACAGAGCCGAGGGATTGCATAAGATCCTGTATAAATGCCCCCACTGTATGGCTGAATCGCAAATAGACTCCAAGGGAGCAGAGCTGTTCTGTAAGAAATGCGGTAAGAGATGGAAACAAAACGTTGACGGAAGCCTGTCTGCCGTTAACGGCGACACCGAGTTTTCTCATATACCCGACTGGTTTAAGTGGGAGCGTGAACAGGTCCGCCGCGAAATAGAAGAAGGCAGCTACCGTTTTGAATGTGAGGTAGACGTTCATTCTATGCCTCATTGCTGGCGCTTTATTCCTTTGGGTAATGCAAAGCTCACCCACGACCCCGAGAACGGTTTTATCCTTGAAGGCCATTACAACGGCGAGAACTACCGTATACAGCGTATGCCTCTGCAATCAAACAGCCTCCACGTTGAGTATGATTTTCCTCATATCAAGCCTTATGACTGTGTGGATATATCTACAGAATCAGATTCCTTCTATTGCTATCCCGACAAGGAAAACGTTGTTACGAAATTATCCCTGGCAACTGAAGAAATATACAAAATTAATCTGTCAAGAGCCAGAAAAAACAAATAAATTATATCAGAAAAAGCAATGTTATACATTGCTTTTTCTTTGTTTTTCGCATAAATCACGGTATATAATCAAAGTAAAAATCAACTGTAAAGGAAAAAATGAAATGAATATTACCATAATCAGCGATACTCTGTGTAACCATAATGCTTCTTGTACACTGACGGTGGCAAGGGCATTCAGAAATAGGGGACACGAGGTAAATATCGTATTACCCTTTTATGACAGACTGTATTCTGATATTGAAGAAAAATTCGGAATAGCAGGCTCATTTTATGTAAAGCTTCCCCAAGGAAACTTCAATATAAATCTTTACACCTGTGAAAAAGACAATATTAATTTTTATTTTATATCGAACAGCAGAATTTTCGGAAGAGAAAAAACATGGGGGTATCACGACGATGCACTCAGAACAGCAGTATACTGTACCGCTGCAATCGAAACGGTTATTCACAGCATTGATTCGACTGAGTATATTCTTACCGATTCCCCGAATACCGCACTTGTTCCGATATTTTTGAAATTCAAATACCATAACAAGCATATTGCAAAAACTATCAAGACATATCATTATATCAACAGCTGTAGCTATGGAATATATGACACAGCTGTTGTTACGTCTGTATTCGGCCTTTCACCCGAGGATAAGCATATTCTTATCTGTAACGGTTCGGTAAATCTGACAAGGGCGGCAATAATCTGTTCCTCGTTGGTTTTTGTTGGCGAGAATGCTATCGGCATTCTTTATGATCGTAGCAATGATATACACCATACGGCCATACAGTTCGGTTTTAAAATCAGAAAATACAGATCAGGTATCGATTATAATATATTCTCTCCGGAAAATGATCCGGACATCCACAAGACCTATTCAAGTGATAGCTTATACGATAAAACATCAAATAAACTGTTCGTACAGAGGTATCTGTATTTGCAGGAAAACGAGGATATCCCGCTTGTGGTTCTGTATGCAGACTGTAATGCAGATACCTGCCGCAGGTATGTTCACAATCTTATACAATGCGACACTCAACTGATAATCATATCAGATAAATTGAACAGCAAGCAGCTCCCTTCCTTTTCCGAAAAATGTATATGCATACGGGACAGCAGTGCGGAAACGCTGAAAAATATCTTTTCTGCCGGAGATTTCTGTTTATTCAGCGGCTTTGGCTCTGAATGCGGAAATGCAGCATATATCAGCTCTTGCTACGGCTGTGTTCCCATAACTCCCACACACAGATATTTTGATTTTGGTTTCACCTATTTCAACAAGCTTACGCTGGACGGAAATGCTTACACATATGAGCCTGATCTACAAAAGGATATTAAATATACTCTGTGGGATGCCCTTGGAGTATATAAGCACGATAAAAAAGCATATAAAAAGCTGCAGCAAAACACAATGAAAAAGATCTTTTCCGCCACAGACAGCATCATAACTATCGAAAAAGAGGCAGAAAAGACCTGTTATTCATTTATCTGACAATAAGAGCTGCGTAAGGCGGCAGGGTGTTAATGAAAGCACCGCCCGGATAATTTGACATGATCAGTTCACGGTAACCGAAGTCAAACTTCACTTCTTTGTCTGAGAAGTTGCATATCACAAAAACAGTTTCATCTTCAATGTGCCTTGAAAATACCGAAACACTACCCTTGTTGTATACCCTGCCGAAGCTTCCGTACAAAAGAGCCTTGTTATTCAGATGAAGCTGTATAAGCTTTTTATAATAAGCAAATATGGATCTGTCCGCCTTGATATCGGCATCTACATTGATGCTTTCATAGCTGTCATGAAGTTTAAGCCACGGTTCCCCATTGGTGAATCCGCCGTTTTTCTCGGAGTTCCAGGGTATTGGAGATCTTCCGCAGTCGCGGCTGTCAGCAGAAAAGAGCTCCATAACCTTATCATAGCTGAATTTTTCTATCAACTCCGGGTATGCGTTTATTGCTTCGATATCACGACATTCCTCAAGAGATGTAAAGGTAGGATTAATAAGACCTATCTCCTGTCCCTGATATATGAACGGTGTGCCCTGCAGACAAAGCTCGATCGTACCCAGCATTGTGGAGGCCTCGTATCTGTAGTTTTCATAATCAGCATATCTGTTAAGCGATCTCGGCTGATCGTGATTCTCTATACAAATTGCGTTCCAGCCTCTTCCGTCAAGCCCCTCCTGCCACCTGAAAAGATGCTCCATAAATTTTTCGGGTTCGAAATCACAAAGGTAAAACCTACCGCCGTTTCTTCCCACAGACATATGATCAAATTGGAAAGCAATGCTTAGTTCATTTCTGTTCGGGTCGGTAAGCATAAGCGACTGATCGGGAGTAAGCCCCCATACCTCTCCTACAGTCATTGCATTGTGCGGCTCAAAGCACTCTCTGTTCAGAAGATTGATATATTCGTGAAGTCTTGGACCGTCACCCGGTACATCTTGAGAGAAATCCTTTGATATTGAATTGATGACGTCACACCTGAAGCCATCAACGCCCATATCCAGCCAATAGTTGATCATATCAACTATCTCCTGTCTGAGCTTTTCGTTTTCCCAGTTAAGATCCGGTTGTTTTTTGGAGTACAGGTGAAGATAATACTGTCCGCTTCCTTCATCGTATTCCCAGGCACTTCCGCCAAAATTAGATTTCCATCCGTTGGGTTCTTTACCGTCTACAGGATCCTTCCAGATATAGTAATCACGGTACGGATTATCCTTACCCTTTTTGCTTTCGGTAAACCACATATGCTCGTCCGAGGTATGATTGACTACAAGATCCATAAGCAGACGTATACCGCGACTGTGCATTTCTGAAAGCATCCTTCTGAAATCATCCATGCTGCCGTATACGGGGTCTATCATTCTGTAGTCGGCTATATCATATCCGTTATCATCGCCGGGAGAAACATAACAGGGCGACAACCAAACCGTATTGATTCCCAGGTCCTTGAGATAATCAAGCTTTGAAATTATTCCCCGGATATCTCCTATACCGTCTCCGTTTGAATCACAAAAGCTTTTGGGATATATCTGGTATACAACCGCTTCCTTGTACCAATCGTTCATAATACCCTCCAAATTTAAAATATATATATAATATAACATAACATAAAAATCAAATCAATAATTTATGAAAAAATATCGATATCCCATTGACGATAAGAATTATTTGTTTTATAATATACATATATATGGTCTCGGGAGGGTAAGATGAGGAAATTAATTGCGGTGACGGTAGTTCTGTTAATGCTTGTGCCGTTATTTTCGGGTTGCGGCAATAAGAATACGGTTTCAAATGATAAGGTTATAAAAATCGGAGTTTTTGAACCAACAACCGGTTACTCCGCTTCAGGTGGCAAGAAGGAGCTTCTTGGCATAAAATATGCAAACTCTGTCACACCTACTGTTGATATATTGGGAGAAACTTATAACATTGAATTGGTGTATTCAGATAATAAATCCAATCCCGAAAGTGCAGTTACGGCTGCTGAAGAATTGTTGAAATCCGATATATCTCTGGCCATCGGATCATACGGTTCAAACGTTTCAATAGCAGCTTCCGATACGTTCAAAAACGCCGGTATTCCCATTATCGGAGCCTCCTGTACAAATATATATGTTACAATGGGAAATGATCATTATTACAGAATATGTTACGAGGATCCCTTCCAGGCAACAACTCTTGCAAGCTTTGCCTCTGAAAAGTTCGGAGCGAATAAAGCTTACCTGTTAGGAGAGGCAGGCAATGAGTACGACCAGGGTCTGATAGTTTATTTTGAACAGGAATTTATCGCCAGAGGCGGTCAGGTATTGAAGGATTCCTTCCCTGAACATAATTCTGATTTTACCACATATCTGAAAAAAGCACAAGAATTTGAAGCTGACGTTATATTCATCCCCGTGTCAATAGGCTATGCCACCCAGATCATATACCAAGCAACTCAACTTAATCTTGAAATTCCCATATTAGGATCGGATACGCTTGATGACAACAAGGTGCTTGAGGCTGTTAAAGGAACATCTGTAGATCTGTACGTATCCTCACATTACAACGAGGGCGGCAATGCAGAATTTGATTCTAAGCTGAAGAAATATATCAACAGCAATTACGAATTACTTGACCTCAATGGAGGCAACGACACCATTTCGGCTGTAACAGTACTTGGTTACGACGCTTATAATATAGCTATCGAGGCCATCAAAAAGGCGAACGCGTCCGACCCCGCAGCAATCAAGCTTGCACTATCCAACATAACTTACTCAGGCGTCAGCGGTGATATTGTATTTGACAGTGTTGACGGTGATGCAAACCGTTCTACCGCTTACATAATCAAAGCCGATCCCAATACTGTAGCGTGGACATTAGAAAAGTTACAGGAGATCAACTAAATACAAAAGGCTCTCAATTTTGAGAGCCTTTGATTATATTATAATTCACTTAATCTCATTCCGTCGCGAGGTATAAACTGTCTCCAATATTCTACAGTTTCGCGAAGCTTGGAGAGTGCTGCACGGTTAATATCTGCAGTACCTGTAAAAGGTTCAAGAGTAAGCATAATTTCATCACACTTCTCAGGCATATTCGGATCATCAGCCTCCGCATATGCTTTTTTTAATGCCTCTATAACCTTTTCACCTTTGATTATTCCATTTTCATTGCATTCCTTAGTAAAGGGCTGGTGACCGGAAGAGGTACCGTTGGTCTGCTGAAGATGAACTATAGGAGAATAACAACCCAGCTTTTCAAGCCATTCATAGGGATCTCCGTCCTTATAGGGAGCAAACATATATTCGTGAGTATCCATTTCAGCTTCTATAGCATTAAGTACATCATCTGTCATATATGAAGCACTTTCAAAAAGTTCAAACGCCTTGATCGTTCCAAGCCATAAAGCAGGAAGCTTATCACCGTCAAGCCACTTTTTGTGAGCCTCAGCGATCTCTTGTCTTGAAAGTCGAGGAAACTTTCTCTGTCCGCTCTGATGACCTACATCTATTGTGATATAGAAGGGAGCGTTACTGCGTCTGTATATCTCACTCATCATCTCATATGCACCGTCAACAGTCCAAGGAATCTGATGAGGAGAATACATCTGCTCTACACCTACCGGACCGCAATCTATCGATTGTGCATAGGATGCGAGATCAGCAAGATCGTTTATAAGGTTATCTTTAAATTCTGTATATCTCTGTGTATCCTGCAATACACTGTCAGAAAAAGCGTGGCAAAAGAAACCTAAACCTGCACCCACAGACCTCGCCTGCTTAACCATAGGCTTCAGCCAATCGTTGAGAAATCGGTTACGTACACCTTTATCTGTATGGGCAAGTCCAAGGGTAGCGTAGGTTCCGTGACCTGAATATAGGTTCGCTACCTTCACTCCTGTTTCAGCTGACGCTGATTTAACCTTTTCAACCCAGTTTTTCATATACTCATCCCCCATATACAGAGGATCACATTCCGTGTCAGCACTTGCCTCGACGTAATACACGCCGAGAGACTTTATAGTGTCCATCCATTCACGAGGCTCTGTCCAACGCTTTGAACCAAAGCAATTATCAATAGCAAGATAAATTTTAGGGTCTTTCATTTTTGAATCCTTTCAAATAACTTCATCGCAAAATACAACGCAAAATCCTGATCGTTGGCATAAGCATCAAATAACTTGCCGCGCTTTTTACCGATACGGTCCGGATAAAGATAGGCACAGTATCCTCTGCCCTCATGACCGAACAGACAAAGGCAGTTACGGATATTATCCTCGGCCATCTTGAGAAAAGACTTTGATTTTTCAGCCTTACCCATCAGTAAGTACGCCCAACCGGACAAAACACTCCAATAATGAGGGAATGTATCGCCAAAGGTCTGTTCTTTGCCAAACCAATAATCATCCCAGTGTCTTATAGGTGTCTCATAGAGATGATAATCAGGGGCAAGAGAATCAAATCTTATAAGATTTTCACAGTGCAGTCTCGCGTTATCAAGATACTTTTCTTCCCCGGTCAGCTCATAAAGCTGAAGCATAAAGGTAACTGCCGGAGTTACGATCGTCTGCTCATAGTCTACCTCATGCTTCGGATAGAAGGTACCGAAGGAAATCATATTGTCAGTATGTATCCTTGCGTATTCCAACAGCTTGTCAGCGAGCTCTGTAAGCCTCGCTTTACGTAAAAGCTTTATAGGTTCTGCAATGGATATACCGTTGGGATAAAATCGGTCTCCGCCGTTTTCGTAATAATGCATCATAACACGGAACATTACCTTAAGATATTCCCTGTCGCCTGTCAGATTATACAATTCGCAGCAGAAAACACAGACCCAGGGCGCATTATAAAGCCTTACTTGAGAGGCATCCTTACCTATAGTATCGTATACCTGTCCGCTTTCCCAGTCTGCAAATTCTCGGAAAACAAACTCTGTATACTCCATAAGTGAATTGTAGAATTTGTCATTTCTGAATTTTTGAAGGTATTTGGCTATTACGATACCCATACCGAGCCTTTCACGACTGGCATTGTGATCGGCAACCATATTATTGAAATATAGGGATTCTGTTTCGTTATCATAGAGGAGATATGCTCCGTCAAGAGAGCTGCCTGCTTTATGATATTGCTGCTTATCAACAATAAAATCGATTCTCTTTTCAATAAGATCATAAAGTAAGGTCGAAGCATATGCCAAAGCGTGGGTCCTTATTCCGTTGATCATAATATCAAAACGCAATTCTCCGGGACTGTCCGGAGTATATTCAACAGTCAATACGTTACCCCTTACCTTTGCTTCTCCCAGAGAAACGGAATAGTTTTTTATTCTGCTGTGGGCTTTCGCTTTGATAACAAGCTTTTCACCAAGAAAAACCGTCTGGTGATTCATAGTTACATCTATAAATCTGCTGTAATTACGTGCCTTTGTGTAAAAGTCATTTCTGTCGGCAAAAACAAACATCTCATGTGAGAAAACATAGCTTTCTCCGGGCATAAGGGAAAAGGGTGTAAAGTTTAAAGTAAAGTCGCCTCTGTCATTCTTTGCATAGGCAGGTGTTGTCTGTGTATAGCCACAGATACTTCCGCTCGTCAGACACATACCCAGATTAAGGTCACTCGCTCCCATACGAAGAGCCATTACATAAGCCGAATCCTCTCCGCACCATATGTGAGTATTACATTTCCTTGTCAGACAGGTTTCGGCGTCTTCATAATTATCATTAAAGGGCATATCAACACCAATTCGGTCTGACGCAAAGAAAATCTCATTGGATGAAATATTGGTAAAGGTATAGGTTTCTGTATATTTATCGGAATTTTTTCTGACAACATCTACAACAACATAGCCGTTAGAATAAACAGCCTTACATATATCGCCGTCAATAACGACTTCCTTGAGCTCTAACCCTTCAAACCTGTTAAACTGTGTCTGAAGCTCAAGAAAAGGCACGCCGAAGGTCTTTTCACCTTCTACCCAATTCATTTCATAACTGTCACCGTTAATTACAAGCGAACTGAGTCCGCCGTTGTCACGGGAATACTTAACTTTAAACATAATTAACCTATATCACCTTTATTAATTTCAAAGATCTGTACACCTTCGGAACGGGGTGCTATTGCATATTCATCAATTACTATATAGATGATATCATCCTTTTCAAGGAATGAATAACTTATATCTATTTCATCAAGGGCGTCATCCTCAGCTGTATAATACTTTTCGGGAGTTTTCTTCATACGGTCGATTATAAGTGCTTTAACGCTATCGACCTTATCCTCACCTACAACGTCAGCAAGAGACAAGAGCTTTCCCTCCTTCAGATCATAGCTGATACAACGGTACGCTTCGGTTGGATGTACACCTCCTGCTATAGAGGATGTTATCTTAAGCAATACGGATACATATCCATCCTTAGCTGTATATACATCATAGGTCAGCATACGACTGGTAGCTGCAGCTCCTTCAGAGCTTTCGCCGATGGATACATCGTGGAAATATTCATTTTTAACTGTATCAGCACACATCTCAAACAGCTGATTCAATTTGTCAACATTTTCACCGTATTCAGGAGCTTCGACCTTTGGAGCAGTGATATAAACCTCAGCGGATACTCCAATATCAAAATCTGTTGTTTCGCTGAATATATCGTCTTTAATAATTACATCTGATTCTTCTACAGCGGGTTCATTTACCTGAGGAATATCCGGCATATCGACCTTTTTCTTACACCCGCACAATAAAACTGCAACAACTAATATCACAAAAACAAATGTCTTTTTCATTATTTCCACCTATTTAATAAAATCAAATTCAAAATCGTAAATGCTTACAGTATCGCCATCACGAACACCCTTTTCTTCGAGCTTTTCGATAACCCCGCTGTTCTTTAACACTCGCTGAAAATATGAGAGTGATTCTCTGTCATCAAAATTAACAGAACCCATAACCTTATAGAGCCAATCGGCTTCAACAACGTAAACACCGTTTACGTTAGTTATTGTTACGTCATGGTCCTTTGAATCATCAAAAACTTCAGGCTCGACATAGGTAGATTCGAATACCTGTGTGGGAGGCAGAAGCTGAAGTCTGTCCCATACTGTCTCGACCATCTTGTCGATATTCTCGCGGGTAGCAGCAGATACATACATAAGCTCCCACCCCATATCCTTGACATACGCCTCAAACTCAGCAATATCAACTATCTCCTCGTCTATCATATCAGACTTGTTGGCTATAATTATCTGGGGACGTTCTGCCAAAGCCTCACTGTAGTTTACAAGCTCGTTGTTTATAAGCTCTATATCATCGATAGGATCGTTCAAGTTCTGACCCGAAATATCAACAACATGAAGAAGCAGTCTGCAACGCTCAACGTGACGTAAAAATTCGTGACCTAAGCCTGCCCCCTCACTTGCACCCTCGATAAGTCCGGGAATATCTGCAGCAATAAACCCGTCGTTATCACGTACCTTAACAACACCCAAATTGGGAGAAAGTGTAGTAAAGTTATAATTACCTATCTTGGGTCGTGAAGCACTGATAACAGAAAGAATAGAGGATTTACCAACGTTGGGAAGTCCGATAAGACCTACGTCGGCAATCATCTTAAGTTCAAGTGCGATTTCCTTTTCTTCACCCTTGATACCACTCTTGGCGAAACGGGGAATCTGTCGTGTCGGAGTGGCGAAATGCTTGTTTCCCCAGCCGCCTCGACCGCCTTTAAGAACGCGGAACTCATCGCAATCAGACATATCCTTGATTATAGCTCCTGTTTCGGCATCCTTGATAAGCGTTCCTCTGGGAACAAGAAGTGTAAGATCCTCACCGTTGGCACCGTGCCACTTTGAAGCTTTACCGTCACCGCCGTTCTGGGCAACGAACTTTCTTCTGTACTTATAGTAGAGGAGAGTTGTGGCACCCTCGTCTACCTTGAATATAATACTGCCGCCATTACCGCCGTCACCGCCGTCCGGACCTCCCTTAGCAACGTACTTTTCACGGTGAAAGGATACGCATCCGTTACCGCCGTCACCGGCTTTACAAAATATTTTTACTCTGTCAAATAACATCTATCTCACCATCCTCATAAAGGTTTCTTCGTCAATAATTTCAACTCCTAATGTCTGAGCCTTAGTCAGCTTGCTTCCTGCTTCCGCTCCTGCAAGAACGTAAGTCGTTTTTTTAGAAACACTACCGGATACCTTACCACCGTTTGCGGTAATGATATCTGAAGCTTCGTTTCTTGTCATTGTGGGGAGTGTACCGGTCAATACAAACGTCATACCTTCAAAGCGGTTGCTGACATTAGCTTGTCCCTCGTATACTGTCACGACACCTGCAGACTTAAGCTTATCGATCAGTTGCTTAGATTTAGGATCACTGAAATATTTTACTATATGGGTAGCGGATATCTCGCCCATATCCTCAATCTCAGTAAGCTTGTCTACCGTCAGATCGTAAAACAATTCAATATCAGGGTATACTTTAACTATATTTTCAGCCGTCTTTTTACCAACCTGTCTGATACCAAGTGCGAAAAGCAAACAGTCTAATCCTCTTTGTTTTGACTCTTCTATTGCTGAAATCAGATTTGCTGCCGATTTGTCACCCATACGGTCAAGAGCTGAAATATACTCTGCCTTGAGATAATATATATCAGCAGCGTCACGGATAAGCTCCTTATCATAGAGCGATTCTATAACAGAAGGTCCCATACCGTCAATATTCATTGCGTCACGTGATGCAAAATGGATTATACTCCGCAATGCCTGTGCAGGACATTGAATGTTGGTACAACGGTAGGCTGCCTCACCTTCTACTCTCTCAACCTTCTCACCGCAGGAGGGGCAGGTTTCGGGAAAGTGGAATACTTTAACATTCTCCGGTCTTTGTTTGAGGTTTACAGACACTATCTCAGGAATAATATCTCCTGCCTTCTGCACGATCACTCGGTCACCTATATGGATATCTCTTTCTCGGATAAAGTCAAGGTTGTGGAGTGTAGCCTTTGATACGGTAGAACCTGCGATAAACACGGGCTCAAGTATAGCAAGAGGCGTAAGCACGCCTGTTCTGCCCACCTGTATTGCAATATCAATAAGTGTTGTTTCCTTCTGCTCGGGTGGGAATTTATATGCAGCAGCCCATTTTGGGGTATTGGTGTTTTCACCCACCTCCACACGCCTTGCAATATTATTCATCTTGATAACGACACCGTCAATATCAAAGGAAAGCGAGGGTCTGTTTTCACCGTAAGTTGTAACGATCGAGATGATTTCTGAAACACTGTGGGCAATTTCAGAATGAACAGTTATAAATCCCTGTTCACGTAAAAACTCCATAGATGCACTGTGTGTTTCAAATCTCTTTTCGCAGTATTCAAGATTGAAAACGAAAATATCAAGACCTCTTGATGCCGTTACCGCTGCATCAAGCTGACGAAGTGAACCCGCAGCCGCATTTCTGGGATTTGCAAAAAGTGTTTCTGCATTATCTTCTCTTTCCCGGTTAAGCCTTATAAAGCTTTCACGGGGCATATAAACCTCACCGCGAACAATAAGCCTTCCCTTATAGGGAATGGTATGAGGTATGCTCTTTACGGTAAGTATGTTATCTGTAACATTCTCACCCTCGACACCGTTTCCTCTTGTAGCACCGAGAACAAGCTTACCGTTTTCATAGGTAAGAACAACGGTCAGACCGTCTATCTTATACTCAACCGAATACTCGTCATTTTCGTCTATTTTTGAAATAAATTCGGCAAGCTCATCATAGGAGAATACATCCTGAAGACTACCCATCTGGGCAATATGAGTTACCTTGGCAAACTTTTCGAGGGCTGCACCTCCTACCTTCACGGTAGGAGAAGATTCAGACCTGTACTTAGGATATTTTTCTTCAAGATCCTGAAGTCTGCGATACATCATATCGTACTCATAGTCGCTGATTTCAGGTGTATCCTGCTCGTAATAGAGCTTTGAATGATATTTAATTTTCTCTCTTAATTCTTCGATTTCTTTAAGCACTGCGTCCATATACACTACTCCCGATTTTATCACTACATTATAACATATATTTTGCACAAATTCAAGCAAAAATAGCGATAAGCTTTCACTTATCGCTATAAATTAAAGGATAATACATATTAATCCTCCGCTGCCCTCGTTGATTATCCTCTCAAGAGTCTCTGAAAGCTTTGTTCTTGCATCCTCCGGCATATTTTCGAGCTTTGAATTAAGTCCTTCACTTACAAGCTCATGCATTGTTTTACCGAAAATATTCGACTCCCATATAGCCTTCGGATCTTCTTCATATTCACGGAGCAGGTACTTTATGAGATCCTCTGATTGCTGTTCCGTACCTACTACCGGATTTATCTCTGTTTCGATGTTTGCTTTGATTATATGTAATGAAGGTGCATTTGCTCGGAGCTTTACCCCATAACCGTTAGACTGCTTGATGATCTCAGGCTCCTCAAAGTTCAGATCATCCACATCGGGAGTTACAATTCCGTAGCCTGTTTCTTCAACCTGTCTGAGTGCCCCTTGAAGCCTTGAGTATCTTTTTTTTGCATCCGAAAGATCCATAATAGTCGTAATAAGGCCTTCCTCATCGATTATATCAAGTCCCGTCAGCTCACTCAAAATACGATAGTATAATTCATTATCAAGATCAACAGAAAGCACTGCACTTCCGTTCCCTAAATCTATCCTATCAACTCTTACCTCGGAAATATAGTCATTAGATGTTAAGTTCCCAAAGCGAGACTTAACGTCTCCTGTTTTTTCAACGCCAAGCGAAGCCTCTATCAGTGAATCATTGATATTCGAGACCACCCAATGATCATCATCTAATGCCATAAGCCATCTCGGAAGATTCAATGACACCTCAGTAATCGGAAATTCAAGAAGAATCATCGACATAATTTGCTTAATGTCCTCAGCGTCAAGACGTAAACAATTTACAAGAGCAACAGGAGCATCATACTTTTCTTCAAGACGTTGAGCCAAATCAACGGTAGTCTGAGCCTCCGGAGTAGCACTGTTAAGTACAATCGCAAATGGCTTGTTGATTTCTTTAAGCTGCTTGATCACCTTCTCCTCGGCTTCAACATAATTCTCTCTCGGTATATCAGTAATCGTTCCGTCTGTCGTAATCACCATACCGATGGTTGAATGCTCAGTAATAACCTTTTTTGTTCCGATTTCCGCAGCCTTCCTGAATGGCATCGGTTCTTTGTCCCACGGTGTATTTACCATCCGTTCCTGTCCGTCCTCGATATGACCTATTGAATCAGGAACTACATAGCCGACACAGTCTACCATTTTGACGCTAAGTTCAACGTTATCCGAAAGAGTTACCTTGATAGCTTCCTCGGGTATAAACTTTGGCTCGGTTGTCATAACCGTCTTGCCCCCCGCACTCTGGGGCATTTCATCCACGGCTCTTTCACGAACAAAATCGTTATCTATATTCGGTAGTACAAGCGATTCCATAAACTTTTTTATAAACGTTGACTTGCCGGTTCGTACAGGTCCCACGACACCAATATAGATATCTCCGTCAGTTCGGTTCATTATATCACGGTATATGCTTGTATCTGTCATATTCTCATCCTCATTTCAAATTACTTTTCAATGAATAATATGACAGCTTGTGTTCATTTATTCCGAATCATCAGGTGTTTCACAATCAATTATATATTCCGCTTCAAAATATCGCTGAACCATATCGTCATATTCTATCCAACCCATATCGCAAAGATTTCGCACAACGTTTTCATCAACATCAGCCATACTTCCCTTTTTTGTAAGCTTTATTTTATACGCCTTTGTGCGGGCAGGATACGTTTCTTCTACGCCATCGTGCCACACAAGTATAAGATCTCCGTCGGAATATTTATCAATATTCCTGAGTCCTTCGACATTTAAAGCTATAGCCGATCCATCGGCAATAAGCATAAACGTATCATTTTTACAGTGAAGCACTCGTCCCTCGGTCGAAGAAAGCTCGTATATCTCCTTCATACCGCAACCGCTCAAAATAAATATTAAACAAAGTCCAATTGCTGTCATTCGTTTCATCATAACACCTCTTAACAGTATACTATCTTTTTGATACAAAAGGTAACATTAAAGAAAAACAGCGTTTATCACGCTGTTTTTCTGAATTTATTTAATACTTATACTGCACAAATGCAACTGCAGGCATATTATAGCCGTTACAGAGGTTAAGTACCTCGGGGAAGGTATGGCTGGTATTTCTGTTATACCTTACACCTGTTATAATACCGTCTGCTGTTATTACAAGCTGATTACCGTTACGGATAAAGTCACCGGATACAAATGTCCATACTCCGTTGACCATTATTTCAACGCCGCTGACGATACCGTTACCGCTTGCAGTCTTAAGACCTGTGCTTACATGGTCAAATGTAACGGTTACTGTATTGCCGTTAAATTCGCAGTTATTGACCGTAGGACCGCAGACATCGTCAATATTACCTTGACCGAATTTTGTAGCCAAAACCAGGTCGGTTATTCTGAAAGCATTAAGGTCCTTTATAGGCGGATGAATGTTGTTGATCCATTTTACCGTCTTCCACAAATCGGAGGTGGATGCCACATAGCTGTTTTCAAGCAGCGAGGGAACCATACCAAGCTCACATCTTGAAGATCCCATATCCATATATGCATTGGCTGTGCCGGCAAAGCATGGAGCAAATTCAACCATATATACAGGGAAATCGCTGTTACCGAATCTGCTTCTGAAATAGGTCATAAGCTCAGTCAATTCCTCCCGGAAGGAACTTGCACCTGCACCGAGATATTCATCGGTGTTGGGAAAATCGCTTTCGCCCTGATACCAGATGATACCCGCAATAGAGAATCTGTGGAGCGGATATATCTGTTGGTTATAAGCAAATCTGGTCTTTATCTGAGGTGCAACAACAGCTCCTGCGCTGTAGTAATATGTACCTGTTGCCGCATCATATACATCCTTACCCCATTTTTCAGCAAGCTCGTTGGGAGCAAATGCCATAAGCGGATATCCTGACGCGTCGATCTCGATAACGCCTACAGGCACATCTGTGCGGTTGGTCATATTGTATGCAAACATATAACCCAAAGCCGAGAAGGTATGAAGTCCGCAGGTAATGTTATCGTTGGCTTTATGGTTATTGATAAATGGCATTGCGTAGGTCTGTACCTGATTGTAAATATCGCTTGGCATCTGCCACTGTGCGCCGTTGTATACATCCTCATAGAGAGTAGCAGTACCCTGTGCCATAACGCCTGTCTGATTGGTGTAATGAGTGCTTGAAATACGGTAGAAGCGCATATCACGGGCATTGTCATAATCTATGTTTATATAATTATTGACATTGCCCGAATAATAACGGTCAACTATAAGATCGCCGATACCGTAGAATACATTGGACTGTCCTATTACATAGTAAACATCGCCCACAAGAACATTACTGAGAACGATCTGCCCGTCGGCAGCCTTGATCACCATATCGCTGCCGTCTCTGTCAACAGGGAATGTAGTATCAAAAACTGCTTCCCAGATACCGTCCTTTACGATACCTACTGCAGTTTCGCCCTTGAACTCGACTACAACTGCCTTGCCTTCATTATTCTCAGAAACACTTCCGCCCCATACTGTAAGCTTTTCGTCTCTCTGAACAATCATATTGCTTGAAAAAGCATTGGAAAGAGATATACCGGATGCCGTAGGCTCCTCGGGAGTTACGGTTACTGTATAGAAGTTATAGCTTTCATCCTTATACTGAACAAGGAAGGTGTATGTTCCGGGTTTAAGTCCGGATACGGTGATAAAACCGTTTGTTACATCGTGTTTTGTGAAGCTGATACAGTCGGGAGCTCTCTTCAGCTCTGAAGCAGAGGTATATTCACCGCTTGCATAACGAACCACCTGAAGATTGTCAAGTTCGCCTATTCTGACGGTGTCCTTCTCGTGATTAAAATCGGGAAGAGTCTTCTTGACCTCAAACTGATAAACCTTAACATATCCGTTGTTATAGAAAACTATTACACTTGCCGTACCGTTTTCTCTGTACTGGATGGTATATTCGCTTGCCCCCTTGATAACAGCCTTATCGGTAAAGGCGCGGGCACCCTCCGCTCTCTTTATCTCGGTAGCGGTAGTGTACTCACCGTAGGCGGTACGGATGACCTTTACATCCTCAAGATTCTTTATCTTAAGCTGTAAGCCTGTAGGAACAAACTCAGGCTCAACTACGGTAACATTGATCTTTGCAATTTTGTGTGCAACGCTTGTGTCGTTGCTTCTTATAAGAACGGTATAGATACCGGGAGTAGCGAGGACATAGCTGTAGCTGTCCCCGGTAAACTTCTTAGAGGTTACATTTACTACCCTGTTTGCCTTTACATCTGCATAGGTATCGTAATCGCCCTTTGCGATAAAGAAATCCTTTGCACCCTCGAGTCCCTTGACGGTAACGGTAACTCCGTCAGCACTTACAAGTTCATCACTTACCTCTGCAACAAAAATATATACCGAGGAATCATCAAGCTTGACGGCAAATGTATATATACCTGCCGCCGCCATAGCCATACGATATTCGCTTGTGTCGGTATCAACGCTTACCGTAACTGCATCAGCGGAAAGCTCAATATCCTTTACGGTTTTCATCTTTCCGGGGGTATAGGTTACCTCTGCAACCTTATCCGCATTTGTAATAGTAAGCTCGTAGCCGTTTACAGTAATTCCGGGGATAACCGCAGTATCAACGGCTGTGGTTTCTATCATACCGCATCTGTAACAGCTTCTTGACTGTTCAGTTTCGCCTACAGTCCAAGCACTGTAGTCATGTCCGAGAGCTAAAGGTCTTTCCACATAGCTCTTACCGCAGGCACAGGTATACTCTATTCTGCCCCTGTCGGTACAGTTTGCTTCTTTAAGTACAACTACTGTATATTCATGAGTATGATTTGGGTCCTCTTCCCAGACAGCATAGAGAGAAAGAGGCTCGGTTACATCATAAGCCTTGCCTGCCTCGTAGGTAGTACCGCTGCCGTCCGGCGCGGTATTCCAGCCTGCAAGGACATATCCTAATCTTGAATATATCTGTGTAAGACCTCTGTACGCATCTCTGTTGGGGAGAAGGGTGTTCTTGTCGTCACCCTCTCTGCCGTGCTGAAATGAAGAGGAGGAATAACCTGTATAACCGTTCACACCGAGAACTGTGTATTCATCACCGTCGGTGATATAGTTAAAGTCGGAAATAACGGTATCTGTGCCGTCATTCATATTATATGTGATCACAGGATCCCATACCGCATAGACAAAAGCATTTTTACCGTAGGGTACACGGTCTGTATCAACCATAAAAACGCTGCCCTTGTAGTTTGAGGGATATATCACATATTCATATCCGTTATTAGCGGCAATATCTCCATATGTTGTCGCACCCTTACCGTCTCCCGAATAGAAGGAAACAACATTCATATCATCGGGATCGGTCTGGAGTCTGTAGCCGTCACGGGAAAGAGTTTTTGTATCTGTGGGGAATGAAAAGATCATACCCTTTGTCATATGACCCGCCTGCAATGTGGGCTTTCTGTAGGGAGAATCGTCAGCATCAGTCCATGTACCGCCATTGGCAGAATAGTATACAGAGTAGTATCCGCCTGAGTTTGGATACTGTCCGTCGCCCGTAGAAGATCTCCAGGCAGCCTTAAGGATCATATCTCCATACACGGTAATATACTGACCGGGTATATAGTAGGGATCTACCGCACTGCCGGATTCGTTCCAACCCACAAACGCCCAACCCTCACACTCAGGAGTATTAGCAGGAATCTGTATCTTGCCACCGACAATTGCAGTTACTGTTTCCGGAACATCGGTCGTTGCCTTAAGAACAGCATTGAATGTTACGGTACATGTCAAACCGTCATCTGCTGTTACCATAAAAATCGATGCATTGGAAAAAAGCATCATAAGCACCATCGCTACAGAAATGATACTCTTTGTTTTTCTTAACACAGTATTCATAATGCCCCCTTAATTATATAGATTCTAAAAAGTAATGATCTTAATAAATATTTTAACATATTATTAATTGAATTTCAATATATTTTGATATTTCGTTAAAATTAGTAAAAAAGCAGCGAGTCGCCGCACCCATACTGCGCCCGTTTACGCAGTAATTCAAACCACACGGAATAGAGAAAATTTCTATATATTAAAAAAGATCCGACTTTACGTCGGATCTTTGAATTATTTATGCCTGATTATCAACGTAAAGAACGCGAACCTCGTCATCTTCTTTAACGGGGTTATCTCTTTCAACAAGGAACTTGGATGCAACCTGAGGGAAAAGCGCATAACTTAATACATCCTCGGCTGACTTTGCAATATCCTTTGCTTCTTCGCAGTACTTTTCAAGCTCGGGCTCGATAAGGTCGGCAGGACGACAGGTAATGACTTCGTCATCACCGATAGCCTTGCGGCGTACCTCCTCGTTCACCTCGCCGGGTACCTGACCGTACTCACCGCGGAGAATTCCTTTAGATTCCTTGGGAACCATCTTGTATCTCTCGCCTGCAAGCACGTTCATAACAGCCTGTGTGCCTACGATCTGGCTGGTAGGCGTTACAAGGGGAGGATATCCGAAATCCTTACGCACTCTCGGGATCTCCGCAAGAACCTCATAGTACTTATCCTCTGCGTTAGCCTGCTTGAGCTGTGAAAGAAGATTGGAAAGCATACCGCCGGGTACCTGATACAGAAGGGTGTTTGTATCAACATTAAGAACCTTAGGATCAAGGCTTCCCTGTTCCTTCAGTTTATTCGCAACACCTCTGAAATGAGTTGCGGCATCGCTGAGCTTGCCGAGGTCAAGACCTGTATCACGGTCCGTTCCCTTAAGGGTAGCAACAAGTGCCTCGGTAGAAGGCTGAGCTGTACCGTTAGCAAGAGGAGAAAGTGCTGTATCTACGATATCAACACCAGCCTGTGCTGCCATAAGGTTAGTCATATCGCCTGTACCGGTGGTATTGTGAGTATGAAGGTGGATCGGTACGTTTACCGCTGCCTTAAGCTTTTTAACAAGCTGATAAGCGTTCATAGGAAGCAAGAGGTTAGCCATATCCTTGATACAGATAACGTCTGCACCCATCTGCTCCATAGTCTTTGCAAGCTTAACGAAATACTCGTCACTGTGCACAGGACTCGTTGTATAGCTGATGGCAGCTTCACATATACCGCCGTACTTCTTGATAGACTTCATAGCCTGCTCAAGGTTACGGACATCATTTAAAGCATCAAACACACGTACAACGTCGATTCCGTTTTCAATTGATTTTTTACAGAAGGCGTCAACAACGTCATCTGCATAATGCTTATATCCGAGAATATTCTGACCGCGGAAAAGCATCTGGAGCTTGGTCTTGGGAAGTGCAGCCTTAAGCTTACGCAGTCTTTCCCAGGGATCTTCCTTTAAGAATCTCATACAAGCATCAAAGGTAGCACCGCCCCAGCATTCGAGAGACCAGTAACCGATAGAGTCAAGAATCTCACAGGCAGGAAGCATATCCTCTATTCTCATACGTGTTGCCGCCTGAGACTGGTGTGCATCACGAAGGATAGTATCTGTAATATATAATTTGTTTGCCATAAATTATTCTCCTAATCTTTAGCCGAACAGTGCTATAAGAACACCTGCGGCAATAGCGGAACCGATAACACCTGCCACGTTGGGACCCATAGCGTGCATAAGCAGGAAGTTGGAGGGATTTTCCTTCTGACCTACTGTCTGTGATACACGTGCTGCCATAGGAACTGCAGAAACACCGGCTGAACCGATAAGGGGATTGATCTTCTTTCCTTTAGGCAGGAAGAGGTTCATAAGCTTTGCAAGAAGAACTCCGCCTGCTGTACCAAATGCAAACGCAGCTACACCCATCAGAATGATGCCTCCGGTATTCCAATCAAGGAACGTATCCGCTGTGGCTGTAGCTCCAACAGAAACGCCAAGGAAGATAGTAACGATGTTCATAAGCTCGTTCTGAACAGTTTTAGACAGACGTTCAACAACTCCGGATTCCTTCATAAGGTTACCCAACATAAGACATCCTACAAGAGGAGCAGCGGAAGGAACAAGAAGTGAAACGAAGATTACAACAACAAAGGGGAATATGATCTTCTGGGTCTTTGAAACAGGACGAAGCTCTGTCATAGTTATCTGTCTTTCCTTCTTTGTTGTAAGAAGCTTCATGATCGGAGGCTGGATAACAGGTACAAGAGCCATATATGAATAAGCCGCAACTGCGATCGGTCCGAGCAGATGAGGTGCTAATTTTGAAGTTACGAAAATAGCCGTAGGACCGTCTGCACCGCCGATAATACCGATAGATCCTGCCTCAGGACCTGTAAAGCCGAGAAGAACAGCACCGATATATGCAAGAAAGATACCGAGCTGAGCAGCCGCACCGAGAAGAAGGCTCTTGGGATTAGCGATCAGGGGACCGAAGTCTGTCATAGCACCGACACCAATAAAGATAAGACAGGGGTAGATACCGGCTTTAACACCGATATAGAGTATATCAAGCAATCCACCGTCATGCATAATGGTACCAAAGCCTATTTCACCGGCCACAAAAGCATCCCAAAGCTCGGGATGGTACATGCCCGAACCGGGTATGTTAGTCATAAGCATACCGAATGCGATAGGAAGAAGGAGCAGAGGCTCAAACTTCTTGACTATGGCAAGATACATCAGACCAAGGGAAATAACGATCATTATAAGACATTTCCAGTTATCAACGATCAGCGAAAAACCTGTCTGATTTAAAAAATTTATAATAGCGTCAAACATTTAGCTTCCTCCGATTAGCCGATGGTACAAAGAACAGCGCCGGACTCAACAGAAGCACCCTGTGCTACGGTTAAAGATGTTATCTTGCCGTCGCAGGGACACATAATTTCGTTCTCCATCTTCATTGCCTCAAGGATCATAAGAACCTGACCCTTCTTAACTGCGGCACCGTTTGTTACATTGACCTTAAGAATAGTACCGGGCATAGGGCTCTTGACAGCCTCGCCGCCTGCAGGAGCTGCAGACTTGGGCGCTGCTTTGGGAGCAGGGGCTGATTTTGCAGCAGATGCGTCGATCTCTTCAACGGTGATATCGTATTCGTTGCCGTTCACATTAACTCTGAATCTTCTCATTGTAGTTACCTCACTTAATTAATTTTCTTAATTGATGTAATTCTTATACCCGAAACATCACGTCCGAGCACTTCTGCAATAGCACTCGAAACAGCAGCAACTGTTTCCTCGTCCATCTTTTCATCCTCTGCAGAAACAGCAGTATTCACTTCAGGTGTAACCTTCTCTTTAGTCTTTATCTTACTGAATATAACATTCATTATGCTCAGAAGAACAACCAGAGATATCAATCCTGCGAATACAGTACCCAAGCCGAGACCTGCCACAACACCCATGTTGGGCTCAGCGACATCAGCAAGGAAGTTGACAAATCCTCCTGTCATCGTTTACCTCCATAAACTTTAAAATGTATCATACAATATAGTATATATTTGACCGATTAAATTATAAATAATCACTTTTGAAAAATCAAGTGAACATTGTGAAATTCACTATTTATTTTCACATTGTCAAAATTTACAGATTTCTGATATCATCCTCAGTGACCAATTTAACGCCGTTAGTCTCAAGAAGAGCTGTAGCAGCATCGTTATCAGCCACACGGAACACAACGTATGCATACTGTTTGGAAACAGTAATAAAGGCATACATATACTCAATGTTTACATCATTGTCGGTAAGGAGTCTTACTACCTTAGCAAGACTTCCTGCCTGGTCATTGATGGCAACGCCGATAACATCGGTTACCGAAACGATGCAATGTGCCTGCTTGAGCGCCTCTGCGGCCTTTTCGGCATCACTTACGATAAGACGAAGAATACCGAAATCCTGTGTATCCGCAATTGACATCGCGCGGATGTCAACCTGTGCGTGAGACAGAGTTTCGTATATCTCAACAAGACTTCCCTTTTTATTTTCCACAAAGATCGATAACTGTTTGATTGCCATAATAGTTTCCTCCTTTAACTGTTATAACCTAACTCGAAGGCTTTTTTATTAAGTTCAACAAAAGCAGGCTTCACACTGCTTTCGATAGCTGCGATCCATTTTTCGGTAGAAATATTCATATGCTTTGCAAGTCTGCCGAGAAGTACGATGTTTACCGCCTTTGAGGAGCCAGCCTCGTTTGCAAGGGCAAGTGCATCGATCTTATCGACATTAACACCTTTTGCCTCAAGTTCAGAGAGGATCTCCGCGGGATACTCTGTAGCTCCGATAATTACAGGCATAGGATCTATCTGCTGAGTATTCACAACCAGAGTACCGCCTTCCTTAAGACAGCTTACGTATCTTGCTCCTTCAAGCTTTTCAAAGGATATTATATAGTCTGCCTCGCCCTTGTCGATAATGGGAGAGTAGACCTTTTCGCCAAAACGTACATATGTTACAACAGAACCGCCACGTTGACTCATTCCGTGTACCTCGGAGACCTTGACGTCATAGCCTTCTCCGCAAAGAAGCTTACCTAAAAGCTTACTTGCGAGAAGTGATCCTTGTCCACCGACACCGACTATCATTATATTAGTAGTTTTCATCATTACTCACCCTGCCTTTCAAAAGCATCAAAGTGACAGAGCTGCTCACAAACTCCACAGCCTACGCAAAGTGTTGCATCTATCTCTGCCTTGCCGTCGTGCATGCTTATTGCAGGACAACCGAATTTCATACAAGCCTTACAGCTTCTGCACTTATCCTTGTTTACAACAAGAGGCTTCTTAGCCTTGACATATTTAAGAAGCACACAAGGTCTGCGGGAGATTATAACAGAGGGTTCTTCTGCCGCAAGCTCCTCTTTGAGAACACGGTCACATTCCTTGAGATCATAGGGATCAACAACAGTCACTCTCTTAATGCCGAGTGCATAACAGAGCGCTTCAAGGTCAACCTTAGCGGCAACATCACCCTTAAGGTTATAACCTGTCGTGGGGTTCTGCTGATGTCCTGTCATACCGGTTATAGAGTTATCAAGGATTATGGTAGTTGTGTTGGAAGCATTGTAGCTTACGTTCACAAGACCTGTCATACCGGAATGCATAAAGGTAGAGTCACCGATAACTGCAACCGTCTTCTTCTCAGCGTCAGCTCCCTGAGCCTTGTTAAAGCCGTGAGCCGCCGTAATAGAGCCGCCCATACAAAGAGTAGAATCCATAGCATTGAGAGGAGGCATTGCGCCGAGAGTATAGCAACCGATATCACCCATAACGTTGCACTTATTCTTTGCAAGTGTATAATACATACCTCTGTGGGGACAGCCTGAACACATCATAGGAGGACGAACGGGAATTACAGTATCAAGTGTAACGTATACGTTTTCAGCAAGCTCAAGAGCCTTGGCAACAGTACTCTGGGTAAACTCACCGAGATAACCGAAGAGAGATTTTCCTTCCACGTCAACACCGATGGTCTTACAGTGATTTTCGATAATGGGATCAAGCTCCTCAACTACTACAACACGCTTAACAGAAGCAGCAAATTCTTTGATCTTACGAACAGGCATAGGATTGAGCATGCCCAGCTTAAGCACGGGATACTTGTCGCCCACTACCTCTTTTACATACTGATAGCCAGAACCTGAAGTAATAATACCTATAGAGTTATCTTTACCCTCATCTACACGGTTGATAGAATCCGTTTCAGCAAACTCGGTAAGATCAAGAGTTCTCTGCTCTACTATGGGATGACGCTTGATTGCGTTACCCGGCATCATAATATACTTAGCACCGTTCTTTTCGTACTTCTTGTCCTCGGGCATATTACGCTCGCCAAGCTCAACAATGCTCTGAGAATGAGCTATACGGGTAACTGTACGGAAGATTACCGGAGTATCGAACCTTTCCGAGATCTCATACGCCTTCTTTATAAACTCAATGGTCTCAGCAGAGTCACAAGCCTCTATCATAGGTACCTTTGCGCCTATGGCGTAATGGCGGCTGTCCTGCTCGTTCTGAGAAGAATGCATACCGGGATCGTCAGCAACACAGATGATAAGACCTGCGTTGACACCGGTATAGGACATTGTAAAGAGGGGATCTGCCGCAACGTTGAGACCAACGTGCTTCATAGCACAAGCACTGCGCTTTCCGCCGAGACAAGCACCGAAAGCAACCTCCATAGCTACCTTTTCGTTAGGTGCCCACTCTGCGTAAATTTCATCATACAACGCCGCAAACTCAGTGATCTCGGTACTGGGAGTACCGGGGTAACTGGACACAACAGAGCATCCTGCTTCCCACAATCCCCTGGCAACAGCAGCGTTGCCAATCATTAATTCCTTAGACATAATATATTATCCTTCTTTATTAATTTTCAGACTGATTTCTTAAATCGACTATTCTCTTTGCCTTGCCCTCATAACGCTTGATAGACTTAGGAGCAACAAGAACGACCTTTGCAGAGATGCCGAGAACGGTCTTAAGCTTATTGACAGCAAGCTGGCGAAGCGCATCAAGCTTACCGTAATCAACAAGCAGCTCTGCATCTGTAAGCTCAATACGAACCTCGAGATAATCGGTATAGTTCTTACGGGTAAGAACCAGCTCGTAGTGAGGAGAGATTCCTTCGATATTTGCCATAACGCTTTCGATCTGTGAGGGGAATACGTTAACACCTCTGATCTTGAGCATATCATCACTTCTTCCGCTGACCTTATCCATACGGGCGTGAGTTCTGCCGCATTTGCATGCGTCATATGTAAGCTTGGTAATATCCTTTGTTCTGTAGCGGAGCATCGGAATACCCTCTTTTGTAAGAGTGGTGATAACGAGCTCACCGAACTCTCCTTCACCCTTACGCTCACCTGTAGTACTGTCAATGATCTCGGGAAGGAAATGATCCTCTGCAAAGTGAAGACCGCAACGGTACTGACACTCACCGGAAACACCGGGACCCATAAGCTCACTCATACCGTAGTTATCGGTAGAGAAAAGACCGAAGCCCTTTTCTATCTTATCACGGAGCTCATTGGTACAGCCCTCGGAACCGAAAAGACCGATACGGAGATTAAGCTCATCGTTTGTAATACCCATTTCGTGAGCAACCTCGCTCATATACATTGCATACGAGGGAGTGGAAACAAGAACAGATGCTCCGAAATCCTTGAGGATCATAGCTTGCTTTTCGGTATTACCCGAAGATATCGGAATAACCGAACAGCCTATCTTTTCAAGACCGTAATGCAGACCAAGTGCACCGGTAAAGAGTCCGTAGCCGAAAGAAATCTGGGCTACATCCTCGTCTGTTACACCGACAGCCATACACAAACGGGCTACACAGTCGCTCCAGTTATTGATATCGTTCTTGGTATAACCTACAACGGTAGGCTTACCTGTAGTACCGCTGCTCGCGTGGATACGAACGATATTCTTAAGAGGCTGAGCAAAAAGTCCGTAAGGATAATTGTCTCTGATATCGCTCTTGTTGGTATAGGGGATATACTGGATATCAGACAAGCTCTTAATTTTTTCTGCGGTAACTCCTGCCTCGCCCAAACGCTTTGCATAGAAGGGTACATTCTTGATACAATAATCAACGATGTACTTCAATCTTTCAAGCTGTATTTCTTCGATTTTTTTACGGGGTAATGTTTCTATATCTTTTTGAAAAAACATGATATATCCTTTCCGTTATTTATATTGAAGTGATTTTTTAACGCTGACGGTTATCTTTTCGTCGTAGCAGCTGAACATTTTGTCAACGTCAGCTTTATTCATCTTAGGTGTAATGAGACTTACTACAGGTACGATAACAAGACCTGCAAGCATTGCAACAACGCCTGAATTTATGGGAGAAGCCATAAAGGGAGAGATAAATGTAATTCCGGCAAGCTGACAGATGAAGTTTGCGGTCATAAAGCCTGCACCGAATATAAAGGAAGCAAGAACGGAAGCTCTTGTAGTCTTTTTCCAGTAAAGACCGTAGAGGAACGGAGCAAGGAATGCACCGGCAAGAGCACCCCAGGATACACCCATAAGCTGTGCGATAAAGCCTATATTAAGCTCGGGGTTAGCCTGTATGATAGCAATGGTTGCGGAAACTATAATAAAGAAGGCTACGAAAATTCTCATTATAAAGAGCTTCTTCTTTTCGGATACACCCTTCTTGACCGTAGGAACAATAAGATCAAGGGTAATAGTTGAAGAAGATGTAAGCACAAGGCTTGAAAGAGTTGACATAGAAGCGGAAAGTACAAGAATAAGCACAATACCAAACATTACGTCGCTGTTAAGTGCCTGTACCATTGCAGGGATTATACTGTCAAAGCCGCCTTCGGGAGCCGCTGCGTTAGCGGGTGTACCAAAGAGTCTGCCGAAGCCTCCGAGGAAGTAACAGCCTCCTGCTACTACAATTGCAAATATAGTTGAAATGATAGTACCCTTATTGATGTCAGACTCACTCTTGATGGAGTAGAACTTACCTACCATTTGAGGAAGTCCCCAGGTACCGAGTGAGGTAAGAATAACTACAAAGAGAAGTGACAAGGGCTCGGGACCGAAGAAGGAGGTAAATGCTCCTGCCTGAGCTGCAGTAGCGTCGGTCGAAATCTGAGAGAGAGCTTCAACACTTCCCTGCAGACCGCCGTTCTGATTGAGAACGAGCAGAATAACTGCCGCAATACCGCCAAGCATTATGATTCCCTGAATAAAATCATTAATAGCAGTTGCCATATAACCGCCAACTATTACATACACAGCAGTAAGAACAGCCATAATAACAACGCACCAAGCATAATCAACTCCGGGGAATGCAGCAGTAAAAAGTCTTGAAAGTCCGTTAAAGAGAGAAGCTGTATAAGGAATAAGGAAAATAAATACGATAACGGATGCTACGATTTTAAGCGCGTTAGATTTAAAACGCAAACCGAAAAAGTCAGGCATTGTCTTGGAATCGAGAGCCTGTGTCAAAATACGGGTACGTCTGCCGAGTATGCTCCAGGCAAGCAGTGAACCTATAAAAGCATTGCCGAGACCTATCCAGGTAGAAGCCATACCGAACTTCCAACCAAACTGACCTGCGTAGCCCACAAAGATAACTGCCGAAAAATAGGATGTACCGAATGCAAAGGCGGTAAGCCAGGGTCCTACATTTCTGCCTCCCAGCACGAAACCGTTTACGTCAGTAGCGTTTTTACGGCAATATATACCGACACCGACAGTTATAGCAAAAAACATAACTAAAAACAACAATTTGACAAACATATATGTAACCCTCCAAATGTTTTACAAAATATTATTGATTAATTCTCCGGACACGTATAAAATATATCCGAAAGGATGATTAAAAATGATTATTGATTTTCACACACATAACTTCCCGGATAAGATAGCATCATCAGTGATAGCCAAGTTAGAGGCAGCCTGCAGTACAAAGGCTTCCACCGACGGAACTCTTGACGGTCTTAAGCGTTCGATGAAGGAGGCGGGTATAGACTATTCGGTAGTCCTGCCTGTTATAACCGCACCAAAGCAGTTTGACTCTGTAAACCGTTATGCCGCGGAAACCAACGGTAAAGACGGTATAATTTCCTTTGGCGGTATCCATCCCGACAATGACGATGTCGAAAGTAAGCTCGATTTCATAAAGGAGCTGGGCTTGCCCGGAATAAAGCTCCATCCCGACTATCAGGGTGTATATATCGATGACGAAAGATATATCCGCATCATACGCTATGCTGTCAGCATAGGGCTGTACGTAACCACTCACGCAGGCTTTGACCCTGCATATCCCGATATTATCCGTTGCACACCTGAAAGAGCTTTGAAAATGCTTGACAGGGTTTACGACGGAAAGGAGCCGGATGACCCCCGCATTATTCTTGCTCATCTCGGCAGTCTCGACGAAACAGACAAGGTAATCGAAATGATAGCGGGTAAAAACCTGTATCTTGATACCGCGGTAATGCTTGACCGTATCCCTGAGGATAAGATAATCAAGCTTATCCGTAAGCACGGAGCAGAGAAAATTCTCTTCGCCACAGACTGTCCCTGGGCGGATCAGAAAAAGTTTGTAAGCATCATAAACTCCCTTGATCTGACCGATTCCGAAAGGTCTCTTATCACCCATAAAAACGCAATAAATATCTTAAAAAAACAAAATATCGCATTTTAAAATAATTATTTTGATTATATCACACAGCGTTCATTTTTTCAACACCTTTACTGCATTTTCTTAACAAATATGCAAAATATTTTTTAAGGCAGAAACACTTGACAAAAATGCCGCTGTGTGGTATTATACTTGTGTTGTTCATTCAACGTAACAGAATAATGTCAGACACGGAGGGTTATCGAAGCGGTCATAACGAGGCGGTCTTGAAAACCGTTTGGGTTCACGCCCACGTGGGTTCGAATCCCACACCCTCCGCCAGAAAAAAGCACTTGCAAACAGCAAGTGCTTTTTTCAATGATATCCGTTCCTATCGGAACGGGTGATATATCTTAGATATGATATCGCTCTGCGAGCGATGATATATACCTTCGGCATATGATGGAACGGATATTATATCATAAATGCAGTTATTTTCTTTCAATATAAACCAATACAAAAGCGACAGCCATAGCTGTCGCTTTATTTATTGTAAATTTTTATTCGGCGTTTTCCAACAGAGACACAACATAATACTCAAACTGACAGAGCATCTGTGCTACCTGCATTCTTGTTGCCTGTCCGGTAGGAGCAAGTGTCGTTTCACTTGTACCGCTGATGATACCGTTCTCAACCGCCCAAAGCATCGATTCATTTGCCCAAGGTGCAATTTTTTCTACGTCTGTATACTTAGCGTCAAATTCGGTGGTAGGTGTCTCATACAGACCTTCAACCTTGATAACATTAGCAAAGAGAGCGGCAGCTTCTTGTCTCGAAAGGGGTTTGTTGGGAGAGAAAGTTGTATCTGACGTACCGCTTGTTATACCCATCTCATACGCCCAGGATACAGCATTGTAATACCAATGATTAGGTTTTACGTCTGTAAAGGTATCACAGGCATACTCAGATGTGTCAGCACCCCAGAAATTTGCAAGAACCTGAACAAACATTGCTCTTGTCATTGTAACATTGGGGCCGAAAGTGGTTTCAGACATACCCTTGAAGTATTCCCAGTTGTAGCAACGGAGAAGCGCGTTTTCATACCACATTCCCTGCTTTACGTCGGTAAAGGGTATCATAGGAACAGTAACCTTTTCATATGCTTCACCGCAAATATCACAGCAAGCATATCTTACACCCTCTTTATCAAAGGTAGCAAAATCATCCTCGGACTCATACCGGAAGGATGTGCCGCTGTGCTCGTGATTGAGGTAATAGATAATACCGAAAGACTTTACGGGAGAACCGTAGAGCATATAACCGGGCATACCGTCAAGTGCTGTATCAGCAACCGAAGCATACTCTGCATATGTAATAACCTCTTCTGCCTCAAGGTCAAAACGGTTGGACTTATATACGAAGTTAGCCTTGGAGTCTACGTTGCCGTACAGTAATGAAAAATAATCAAAGTTTTCAACATCAGTGTCTGTGTTAGCACAGATATCCGCAACAATCGTATCCAGAGACACGCGAGCCTCAAATACCCAACCGCTATCGGTGAAGGTTACGGCTGCCTCGGCAGATTCAGCATCGAGGATCTCGTCTGCGGTACCGTTGGAGTGATAAACGGAAGCGTTACCGTCAAGGTCAAAGCCTACACAGTAGAAGGGCGCGTTCTTTTCATAGTTGGCAGGGTCATTGGTAAGCATATTCAGCACATCAAGAGTGAGGGCGAATACGTCACCGTCAAAACCGAAATTGCCGCCGTCATACGCCTTATCAAGCACGGAGGGACAAACAAGGGTATCGAAATCCATATTTTCGCCAAACTCGGTAATCTCAGCCGCAAAATAAAGATTTGAATCATCGTATGCCATATAAGCCTTAGCATTCATATCTATGAGATTCTGCTTGTTGTGGCTGACGATTGCAAGAGTATCGTTATCAAGCACAACGGGATCAGACCAGCCGTCTTCTTTGTTAACAATACCGTCAAGTGTAGGTGTGGAATGCCATACACACACGTCATCCATCTCATCAAACAGTGCAAAGCTGCTCATAGGAAGTAACATACTGAACACCAGAAGAAGAGAGAGTACAATTTTAATCTGCTTCATAGGAATTCTCCTTTAAATTTAATCAAAGTAATTATATCAACAAAATATGTATCGTTGTTTGAATAAATATGAAGTTTTTATGAACATCACAGCACATCATAGATAAATTTGCCGTCCACGAGAGTACACTTGACGTTGATATCCGAATCAAACACCGTAAGGTCTGCTGCTCTTCCCTTTTCGATAACACCGAAGCTATCAGATATACCCATCGCACAGGCAGGATTTTCGGTTATCATACGAACAGCCTTCTCAACAGGAACGCCTGCCATATTTACCATCGTACGTACAAGTCGGTCGGTGGTGGCAACACTACCCGCGAAGGCGGTTCTATCCATCAGCTTAGCGACACCGTCCTCAACAACTATATCGTAGCCGTTGGCACGGCTGCCGAAGCGGAATACTCCCTCGCCCATACCGGCGGCGCGCATGGAGTCGGTGACAAGGATTATCTTATCTTCGGGCTTGAATTTATAAACCATCTTAAGTATTTCGGGAGGAAGATGACAGCCGTCAGCTATAAGCTCAACATACATTGTATCAAGATATATACCTGCTTCAACAGCTCCTGCAATTCTCCAAGCGTTCTTTCGGTGGGTAAGCGGCATACAGGAATAGAGATGGGTCATTATAGAATAACCGCCCTTTTCGTGCGCTCTTTCGATATCTGTAAACACTGCATCGGTATGACCGATAGAAGGTATAACGTTATGCTCCCGCATAAACACACCAAGCTCATCCGAACCTTCAAGCTCTGGAGCGACCGTCATACGGACGATATCATCCGACAAAGCAAACAGCTCTTTGTATTCGCAAGGGTCAGGCAGACGGATATACTTTTCATCCATAGCTCCCTTCTGGTTCTTGGAAATATACGGACCTTCAAGGTGAATACCGAGAAGCTTGGCGCCGCTTTTCATTTCCTTTGCTTTTTTGAAAGCATCAAGCGAAGCCTTAAGCTCCTCCTCTGATGCGCTTACAGTCGTAGGACAAAGAGCCGTACAGCCGTATTTTGCGTGATTTACGGCAACAAGGTCGTATTCTCCGGCAACCGAGTCCATAAAGTCATAACCACCGCCGCCGTGAGTGTGTATATCAATGAAACCGGGAGAAAGATAAAGCTTACCTTCACCGTCCACGATACGATCATATTCGTTCTCGTCACAAGAAACAAATCCGTCTATAACTCCATCAGTTACGGAAAGCTCCGATTGGGGCAGTATCTCTCCTTTGTTAATTATCTTAAAGTTCTTAAATAAAGTTTTCATCTTGTCTCCTATTGGGTCAACATTGTAGTTATATTTGCATAATATACCATAGAGGTGATATTATGGGAAAATCGAATATGGATTTTTTTGCATCAGCAAACTCAGGCAGAGGGTTTATAAACCTTTACCGTGAGATATTTAAAGGGTTGAATAAGCATTATATAATCAAGGGCGGCCCCGGAACGGGAAAAAGCTCGCTGATGAAAGCTGCCGCAAATTTTGCTGAAAACAAAGGTATGTGCGTTGAACGTTTCTATTGCTCAAGCGACCCTGATTCGCTCGACGGAATAATAATTAATGAGCTTTCTGTCGGAATCACAGATGGCACTGCACCCCACTCTGCAGACCCTGTATATCCAGGAGTATGCGATGAAATTATAAACCTTGGGGAATTCTGGGACGGTAGCGTTCTGTCATCGTCAAAAGAATACATAATACAAACAACAAATAAGAAATCCGAATTATACAGGAAGCTCTATGCTTGTCTTGCCGCAGCTCTGAGTATGGATGAGATCATACAGTACAATCTTCTGAAAGCTACAGATATGGATAATTTATTTTTATTGGCACGCTCTTACGCACAGACGATTCCCTTCAGAAAAGGTCACAGCAAGGTTCGACTGACAAATGCAATTTCAATGAAAGGACCGATAAAATTTCTACCATTCAAAAATGAAGCCGAAGTTATCTATAATATAAAGGACAGTTACGGTATCGCTCATCATTTCTTAAATTTCATCAAAGAATATATGCATGGAAGCGATATAACCCTCTCCTACGATGCCTTTGATACAGAAAAAATCAATATGCTGTATTGCCAGAGGGATAAGCTTCTCTTTTGTGTTAACGGTGAGGGGGATGAGGAAATCGACATTAACGAATTTGTATCCTCACCCACAGACGAGAATGAACGGTTAAGACAACAAATCGATTCTCTTATGTCAGAGGGTTATAATACTCTTTCCCGAATAGAAAAACTGCATTTCTCCCTTGAGGAAATATATATTTCCTCAATGGATTTTTCACAAAAAGAAGAATACCAAAACTCACTGTTAAGGAAAATATTCACTTGATAAAATCTCTTCTCTGTGTTACAATGAACAAAAACGTTGGAGAGAAGCATTGGATATTACACTTTTTGCATTGAATTCATCATTTACACATACAAATCTTGCAATCAGATATCTTGCATCCGCACTGGAAGCTGAAGGCCTCACGGCCGTGATAAAAGAGTATAATCTCAAGGACAAAAAAGCAAAAGTATTGAATGAGCTCGTCAATACCCACTCGGATATTTACGCTTTTTCTGTTTATATATGGAACATTAATGCAATGCTGTCATATGCAAGAGATCTTAAAAAGCTGCGTCCACATTCTTACATCGTTTTCGGAGGACCTGAGGTAAGCTTCGAAAACGATAGCTTTTTTACAGAACATCCGTATATTGACATGATCATACGCGGTGAAGGTGAATCAGTGATCGCCGAGGTATGTAAAGAACCGAGTCGTTATAAAATTGTTGACGGGAACCACACGGACTCTTTCGCACATGCCGGTATCCTCTATGATAGATACCCTGCGCAGGGTGATATACTCTACTATGAGTCAGCAAGAGGGTGTCCCTACAGATGCAGCTACTGTCTTTCCTCACTGTCAGAAGGTTTGAGGAGAAAAGACACCGAGCAGGTGTTGAATGAATTATCGCAATTTGAAAAACTTAATAATAAACCCCGTATAATTAAATTTGTAGACAGAACCTTCAATTATGATCTGCAAAGAGCAAAAGAAATATGGAAAGCTTTGTTGTCAGACAAATATTCATTAAACTATCATTTTGAGATCGCAGCAGACCTTCTTGACGATGAATGCTTTAAAATACTTGCAGATATGCCAATGGGCAAGATCCAGTTTGAAGCAGGTATTCAAAGCACCAATATGAATACTCTGAATGAGATCAAACGCAAGACCGACAGCAATAAGGTCATAAAGACACTCACAAGATTAAAATCTTTTGGAAACATACATATCCACGCCGATCTTATCGCAGGCCTGCCGTTCGAGGACATAAACAGCTTTGCTACATCCTTTGACGAGGCAATAGCCTGTTGTAACAAGCTTCAGCTGGGCTTTCTGAAAATGCTGAAGGGCTCATATATAAGAAACAATGCTGCCGATCACGGATACATATATGAAAGTGACCCGCCTTATACCGTTCTTTCGAATAATTATCTGTCGTATAATGAAGTGTACAGGCTGGAACAAATAGCACAAACAATAGACAGGTTTTATTCCAGCGGCAGATTTGACAACACAATGGAATACGTTTTAAACAACGTTGCTTCGCCCTTTGAATTCTTTAGCAGACTGACTGATATACAAATCAAAGAGCAGGATAAAATGTCGCAGCACGAATGCAGAATGGCTCTGATCTCTATGTTAGACAACGATCCTGTTGCCTTGAGCAGACTTGCCCTTGATTCGATCATATACGAAAACAAAAAACCGCCCCAAGAACTAAAAGAATACTATACCGAACATTCAAGGGATATTATAAACTGTATAACAGAAAAATTCAAGGGTTACAGGCACAATAATTTATATATTTACACCTTTGATTTTGATAAAGACAATTATTATATCATTGACCGGACAAAGCATATAATGGAAAAACGGTGCATCAAGTGATGCACCGTTAATTAATTTGCAATATCAAATACATTTTCATCGGGTACAACTACCTTTTTGATAGAAGCACCGACACCTGCAAGCTTGCCGACCACATTGTCATATCCACGCTCAATAAAATGTATGTCCTCGATCTCGGTCTTACCTGCTGTAGCCAGACCTGCTATGATCATAGCCGCACCGGCACGAAGGTCAACTGCTCTTACCTTTGCAGGAGACAAGCTTTCTACACCCTCAACAACAGCAGTCTTACCATCAACCTTTATGTTGGCGCCCATACGCTTAAGCTCTTCAACGTATCTGAAACGGCTGTCCCAAACGCCTTCATTCAATAGGCTGACACCCTTAGCAAGACAAAGAAGAACACACATCTGCGGTTGCATATCGGTGGGAAATCCGGGATAAGGCAAGGTTCTGATATTTACTCTTCTGAGTTCAGGAACAGCTCCGACGATAATATAATCATCACCCTCGGAAACAGCAACACCCATTTCCTTCAACTTTGCGGTGACCGACTCAAGGTGCTTAGGTATAACATTGGATATCTTCATTTTACCGCCGGTAGCTGCAGCAGCAATCATATAGGTTCCTGCTTCTATCATATCGGGAATTATAGCATATGTGCAACCGTGAAGCTCCTTTACACCATTGATCTTTATAGTTCCGGTACCGGCGCCCTTAATGTTAGCACCGCAGGAGTTAAGAAAATTAGCAAGGTCAACAACATGAGGCTCACGTGCTGCATTTTCGATAACAGTAGTGCCCTCAGCACAGGCGGCAGCGATCATAAGGTTCATTGTAGCACCAACGGTGACGACGTCAAAAAATACCTCGGCTCCCTGCATACCCTTATCGGTTGTTGCTTCAATGCGACCGTTATCGACAACCACATTTGCACCGAGTGCTGTAAACGCCTTAATATGCTGATCTATGGGGCGCACTCCGAAATCACAACCGCCGGGATAATCAACACTTGCTTTCCCGAATCTGCCAAGCTCGGCACCTATAAGATAATAGGAAGCTCTCATACGTCTAACCAGTTCAGCAGGACTGCTTCCCTGCTGTACCTCACTTGCGTCTATCTCAACAACATCCTTTTTGAGCATTTTTATCTTTACACCCATACTCTTGAGTATTTCAAGTGAAACACTTACATCAACGATGGGAGGTATATTTTCAAGAACTATCTTCTCTTTAACAAGCAGACATGCATAAACAACAGCAACAGCTGCATTCTTTGCACCGCTGACTTCAATATCACCATACAGCGGCTGTCCGCCGTTGATAACGATTTTTTCCATGCAAAATGTCACCCTTCTCAAAAAATATTTATAAAAAACTGTAACAGTAAAAACACATATGTATAATCAGTCATAACATTATATCACATTAGTTTCAAAAAATAAAGAGTTTTTAAAAAAATTAATAGATATTTCATTTAGTTGAAAGAAAGCAGTGCTGTTAACAGTTTATGCACAGTGGGTTTTAATGTTAATCTGCATAATATGCACAGGCAAGGTCAACGACCATTCCATAGCTTTTTGAACCCGCACTATCTCCGGATGCCTTGAGGTAAGTATCATTAATTGTATCCGTAACCTCAGATGCTACAGAATCACGGTACTTATCAAAGAAATTTGAAAACGCAACCATTTCGCCCCTGATACGAAGATCAAGATCGGAGGTATATCGTGCATATTCCTCAGGAGAAGCCTTATGCATAGCAGAAAGAACGTATTCCAAAACACTCATAGATGCACTGTACCGAATGTATGGATCCTCCGACTCAAGACAAACAAGGAAAGCTATAAAATTAGCTTCATTTTCGGGAGCTACACCTCTCTGATGTGCCATTTCATGCGCCATCGTGTAAGGCAACGAATAGTCAGGATAGTTAATATTAAGATTTGCCTCACCTGTATAATAGGTAAATATTCCCGAAATATGAGTATAGGTCATAACAGGGCTTACTGCTAATATTTTAACATTGGAACTAAGCTTAGGAACAAAAGGATACTTGTCTGAGAACGAAGAATATGCACTGTTAAGGTTATCATTTAGTTCTTTAAATGAATATGGTAATCGGGATGAGCCGTCATATCTGTAGTCAATATCATCTATAGCAGAATTAATTTCGTTTAGAAGGCAGTCGGCTGTATGTTCAAGCTCCTCGTATGATACAGGCTTTGCCTCCAATCCGAGTTTATCCTCTATATCCGAACAATTATAACCAACCCCAAACATAAAAACATAGGCGGTAAGCATAATAGATAAAAAAGACACAAGTGTGACTACATACCGTCCCGCCTTAATATCATCATTGTAACAAACCTTAAAGTATACAAATAACGCAATAAATATAAACAACGGCAAGCACAAAAACATAGCTTCACCCAAGGAAAATGGCAATAATCCCGTAAGCTTAGAGATAATCAGTCGGCAAAACGAGCTTATATATCTGTTAAACCAATCGGAAAATAACGGTGAAAGCTTTGATATCAACAATATTACAGCAGACAGTAACGCTAAAATGATAGCACATCGCGACGTTAAAGAAAAATATTTATCAAGGAATTTTTTGAATTTCATTTGTTCTCCTGAAAATCTTAAATCTATCCGGCAACGGAGTTGAAACAGAAATCACCTCTCCGCCGGGTAACGGAAAGGAAAGGGAGGATGCATGAAGCATAAGTCCCTCCTCAGCATCTGTTCCGTACAGACCGTCACCGTATATAGGGTTACCAATGTATTGCATATGAACTCTTATCTGATGTGTACGTCCTGTTATAGGCCTGATCTTAAGCAAAGTATAGCCGTTGCTTTGTTCAGCTACCTCATACAGCGTCTCTGCATACTCAGACTCACTACCGCTTTCAGCAGCCTTTCTGTATATAATGCTGCCTTCTCTCCTGGATACATAAGCAACTATACTTCCGCAACTCTCTTTTGGACAACCGCAGACAACAGCGTGGTAGGTCTTCACAAAACGCTTCTCCTGAAGACTTTTTGAAAGTTTGGCTGAAGCAGCTCTGTTTTTTGCCACAAGTACAACACCGCTTGTTTCCCTGTCAAGGCGGTTAACGGCACGAAAAACAAAGGGAATTCCTTTTTCTGAGTAGTAATAGGCCAACGCATTTGCAAGGGTATCATAATGATGATTATGTGATGGGTGCGTAGGCATACCAGCGGGCTTATTGACGCATATAACGTCATCATCCTCATACAGTATGTCCAAGGAAAGCTCAACGGGTATGATATGTTTATTTATATCATCATCGCTGTCCTCAAGATCCAGTTCAAGAACATCCTTTTTGCATAAAATATACCTGACGGTCACGTGTTTACCGTTAACATGTATACCGTCATTATTTTTCAGAGATACCACCTGTCCTCTTGACAGACCCAGCTCACCGAAAAGAATATCCTTTACGGTTTTACCTGTACGGCTCTTATCTGTAACAATTGTCATTTCTTTGCCAAAGTGTCGCACACAGCCTTACTTGGTGTTACGTATGCTGAATAATTGGTATGGTATATTACAAATCCCGGCTTTGCACCGGCGGGCTTCTTAATATTTTTTACAAGAGAATAGTCAACCTCCACTGAAGCCTTATCGGATGCCTTTGAATGAGTTGCCGCAATAACAGCAGCGTCGGTAAAGTCCTCAGCAGGCGGCTCCTCAAGTCCGTCACAAAACATAATTACGTGGGAGCCGGGCATATTTTTGGCGTGAAACCAATAATCGCCCTTCGAGGCAAGTTTGAACGTAAGACGCTCGTTTTGTGTATTGTTTTTACCGCAGAGAACTCTGTAGCCGTTTGTTGTTTCAAATTCAAGGGGCTTGGTTTGCTGTTGCTTTACCTGAGTATAGTTTTTCATCCTTGAGCCGTAGCCGGATTCATACAGCTCTCTTCTGATCTCATTTATCTCAAGCTCTCCTTCGGCACGGTCAAAGGATTCGAGCACGCTGTAAAGATACTCAAGTTCAGAGGCGGAAATATCTATCTGCTTCTGTAATTCTATCTCTGCTTTTTTAAGCTTGTTATATTTCTTATAATATTTTTGTGCGTTTGCCGCAGGGTCAAGACGGTAATCCAAGGGTACGGTAACCTCCGCCATCTCCGGGTCATAATAATCAATGAGCTGAGCCTTATGCATACCTCTCTTAAGGGCATAAATGTTCGATGTTATAAGATCACCGTAGTGCTTAAGCTTATCCTTATCGGTACAGTTCTTAAGATCCTCTTTTTGAAGTGCAGTCTTTTTTTCAAGACGTGATATGGCGTTTTCTATAAGCTTAAAGAGATCACTCGCTTTTTGTTTTATTCGGTCTGTACGTTCCCTTTCGTCAAAATAACTGTCAATAAGTACACCAAAGGAAGCACATACTTCACACTTCATTTTGTTACCGTACTGAGTTACCGGCATAAAGCAATATTCCTTTGGAGTGCCGTCATCATCTCTGAGAAGTGTAGGAATGTACTCGTTATTTTTTATTCTGTCAATAACTTTTTTAAAACCGTTCCAATCCCCCGTCAAAGCGATCTCTCTTGCGACGAGTGCAGAAATACCCATATAACGGGAAGTAATGAACTTAGATACATCTCCCTGCCAATCGGCTATAGCAGACTCAAAGCCTTCTTGTGTTTCACTTAATGGGTCTGTCTTATCCTGCGAAGGAGGCATTTCATAGATAATACCGGGAAGTACCTGTCTTTTGTGGCTTGTGGTAAGGTCAACTATTTTAATAGCTGAAATAATCTTCATATCTGCATCGCAAAAGATAATATTGCTGTACTTACCCATTATTTCGCAGACGATAGATTTTCTGGTTTTGAAATTCATATCGTCTCTTGCATCAAAATCAATACGGCAAGCACGCTCAAAACCTAATTGCTCGATATTTGTAATTCTCGCACTCTGGAGATGCTTGCGAAGAAGCTGTGTAAAGGTAGGAGGAACGGCAGGATTTTGTAATGAGAGCTCAGTTATGTTTATTCTCGGCGTATTGGCACCAGCAGACATAAGCAGCTTAAGATTTTCTTTTCTCCCCTCAGGACGGAGGTTGAATACAAGCTCATCTCTGCCCGGCTGATATATCTTATCAACCTTGGCACCGATTATTTGATTCTTCAGCTCATATACACATGCGGAAAGCATCCCTGCATCAAAAGCCATTATTCTTCCTCCTTATAACAGTTATAGTAGTATTCTTTTCCTATCTCAGAAAATCCGCAACTGAGAGCTGTTGCGATAGACGCTTTATTAAAACAGGATGCTCTGTAGGTAGGTATCTTGCCCATTTTAATTACCTTCTGAGCCATATCGGAAAGGACAGCCTTGGCATACCCATTACCTCTGAATTCAGGTAAAGTCTCTACGGCCAGCTCAACCTCCTCTTCATCATCCTCAATGAAATAGTTGGCTGCAGATATAGCAGCGATCCTTCCGTCTTTTATAATAAGAGACGCCGGCTGCTCGTTCTCTCTGATAACGTCAGCTTCAAATTCGGTATCATCTACCGTATATTCAGCAACCTCAATATCAACAGTTTCTATTTCACTTACCGATGCATTTGATCCCTCAAACACGTAGTAAAATTCCGATGGGTCATCATAACGCAAGTAACCGTCTGCATTTATATTCCTATCGAGAAATTCGAATGCTTCTTTGGAAAAATATCTATTTGCATATCTTTTTTCGTATTCCTCGGCGACGCTAAGAAATTCCTCATACACTTGAATATTCAGTTCATTGTTCAAAAGGCTGACAGATATAGGTATAATCATATCATCCTTATAAGGCTTTGTAATTGTTATCATAACAAGTATTATAGCACAAAATACACCCCGTTGCAATGCATCGGGGTGTAAATATTTTATTTTTTAGCAAACTCCTTTGCATTAAATTCCTCAGGAGTAACAAATGTAGGAACAATGCGGTGCAGAGCAGAAATAACACCTTGCTCATCATCATCATCAGCAGCTTGCTTCAATGTATGAATATCCTTGATAAATGAATCCTCGTCAAGTTCAATATGCTTGCCTATAAATATAAGCTCGTTAGACGTCTTCTGTAAGCCTTCCTCATCCAACAGGAGCTCTTCTTTTATCTTTTCACCCGGACGAAGCCCTGTAAATTTAATCTCAACATCCTTATAAGGACGCTTACCGTACATACGGATAAGATTTTCAGCAAGAGCTACGATACGTACAGGCTTACCCATATCAAGTACAAAGATTTCGCCACCGTGAGCAAGCACCGAAGCTTCAAGAACCAGATTCACCGCTTCAGGTATCGTCATGAAATATCTGATTATATCCGGATGAGTAACCGTAACAGGCTTACCTTGCTCTATCTGTTTTTTGAACAAAGGTATAACTGATCCGTTTGAACCAAGTACGTTTCCGAAACGGGTTGTAACAAAATCGGTCTTACAATCAGGCTGCTGTGACAGATACTGTATTATCATCTCACAGCAACGCTTTGATGCTCCCATCACATTGGTCGGATTTACAGCCTTATCGGTAGATATCATAACAAATCTGCTTACATCATGAGCAAGAGCAAGTGTCGCTACATTGAACGTTCCCAATACATTGTTTTTGATTGCTTCAGCAGGTGATTTTTCCATAAGCGGAACGTGCTTGTGAGCAGCGGCATGAAAAACTATGTGAGGCTTATATGTATCAAATATTTGATTCATTCTGTGATAATCACGTACAGATGCTATAAGCGTAATAAAATCAAGATTCGCACCGTACTCCATACGCAGTTCCTGCTGGATATCATAGGCATTATTTTCATATATATCAACGATTACAATCATTTTAGGATTATATCTCGCCAACTGGCGTACGATTTCCGAACCTATAGAACCGCCGCCGCCTGTTACCATACAGACCTTATCCGCAACAAACTTTTTTATATCCTCGTTATCAAAGGTAACAGCCTTACGACCGAGTAGGTCGTCTATATTGATATCACGTATCTGATTGAGAATGGTGGTTTGCTCGGCGTTTAAAATCAGGTTGCCAAGCTTAGGAACCAACCTGACGGGAAGGTTGGTCGATGAACACAGATTCAAAATTTCCTGTTTTCTGTCATCCGGGCAGGTAGGAATCGCAAATATAATCTGTTCAATTGCATATTTTTGAACAACACCCGGAATATCGTAAGTTGTACCGACAACAGGAACGCCTCTCACCTTAGCGGTACGCTTAAATATATTATCATCTACGATACACACAGGCTCAAAATGCGCAAGCTGGGTTTCGCTTTTTTCATCCTGCGCAAGATAAATTTCTTTAATTATTGCACTGCACGTATTACCGCCGCCGATAATAAGAGTTCTCTTGATATCCGCAGATCTTCGTCCTGCGTGAGAAATAATATCAAAGGATATCTTAAACATAAGTCGCATCACACATATCGAAGCAACGGAAATCGCACAGTAGAGAACGTAAAAAACAAACGGAACTCCTCCGCCTACGTATATATAAACCCCTAATATTTCTATAAAGTACGCACAAATTATGCCGATAGCGCAAATGACATAATCCTTAAGTCCGAAATTTTTCCAAGTTCTTTTATATGAACCGAGAAGATTCAGGACAATAACAACCATAGCCGCCGATGTAAATGCTGCCTTGATTAGATGACTACCTGATAATGTAAATGGGTAAAATTCACGGTATATAAAATGTGATATCGCAACACCTAAAAGAACTAACAAAACATCAGAAAGCATAACCATAATCTTACTGATACTAAGATTAAATCTACGTTTATTCATCCATAACCCTCACTCAATATTTTATTGTATTATTATAACACGTTTTTGTAAAAAATGTCAAGATGTTGAAATTCACAGCGATAGCATAAAAAACAAAAAAAGGAGCCAGACGTTACGGCATACAGTAATACCGTACTTGCATTGAGACCCTCACTTGCGATAAACGATCAATTGATCATTTACAGTATAAATAATCGTTGATACACTAAAAATAAGGATGAGACATATGCCTGAACAAATCAGCAAGATTTTGCTAAAGTAAAGAGCCGAGGGACTTGATCTCTCGGCTCTTTTTGGCGCGCTTGAAGGAATTCGAATCCCCGACCTTCCGCTTAGGAGGCGGACGCTCTATCCTGCTGAGCTACAAGCGCATATACAATACAACTAGGACATATTACCATTTGCATTTTGCAAAGGAGAACGTTCAAACATACAATCATAAGGAGGTTGTTATATACGTTCAACTGCGCAAATGAGTTGCACTCGTATATTATATACTAATACATTTATTTTTTCAAGTCTTTCCGGGAAAATACTTGAATTTTATAAACACTTATGATATAATTACAAAATGTATAAATATTTATTGAGGTGATGAAATGGCTGCATTTAGAAGAAATGTGCTAACATTCTTTATAACGTTCTGTATATCGACCCTTGTTTTCGGACTATTAGCCTATATAATACTGTCAACAATTTTTGGACCTTTCAAATCAACAGATACATCAAACGTCGCAGCCGAAAGCGATATGATCATCGGATTTGACGATGAAGCAGTGTCTGAATTCGCTGAGCAGAACAGCTTCACAGCTTTGCTCGTGGGAACGGATTATCAGCCTGAGGTTACAAAGGATGCTCCTACACGAGCTGATACAATCATTCTTGTAAGATTTTCATACGAGACTAACACAGTTGTATATATGAACATCCCTGCTATCACTCAGATCACTGTCGACGGTGCTGATTCAACGCTTTCCAAGGCATATACCGACAAAGACATTTCCTACCTCAAGGAAAAGATCCAGGGTATGACAGGACTTCATATTAACTATCACGCTATCGTATCTCTTGAGGATTTCAGTGAACTTGTTGAATCTCTCGAGGATATTGTATGTACTGCACCTATAAGTATGAATTATGAAGATGAATCTCAGGAACTTGTGATCGACCTTGTAAAGGGTCAGAAGCTTGAAACCGGCGATGATATTTCAAAAATGCTTAGATACTGTAGCGACAGCTATGAAAACAGAATGCTCCGTAACGGTCAGTTTGTCAAAACAGTCATTGAACAATTCACTAAGGCCGAGCAGAGATCTAAAGCAGGTACTCTCTTAGTCACAGCACTCCCTAATATTGTAACCGACTTCGACGAGGACGATCTTATAAAGTATATGGACACTATTTTCAACTATTCTTCTTACAAAGTTGTTGATCTTGATTTTAAGGGAGAATTCAAGACGTCCGGCAAGGATACATATTTCGTTCCCGAACCGGAGGAAACCATCAAAATGCTTGCCGAATATAAAAATTATTAAAGGAGTATATATACAATGGACAACAGACAGAAAACTATGGATAAGATTGTTGCTTTATGTAAAACAAGAGGTTTTATTTACAGCGGCTCAGAAATATACGGCGGTCTTGCTAACTCTTGGGACTACGGTCCTCTCGGCGTGGAGCTTAAGAACAATGTTAAGAAGGCTTGGTGGAAGAAGTTTGTACAGGAGCAGCCCTATAACGTAGGTCTCGACTGCGCGATCATTATGAACCCCGAGACCTGGGTTGCATCCGGACATGTCGGAGGATTCTCCGACCCACTTATGGACTGTAAAGAATGTAAGACACGTCATCGCGCGGATAAGCTTATCGAGGACTATATAGCCGAAAACAATCTTGACATTAATCCTAACGGTTGGACAAACGATAAGATGGCAGAGTTTATCATAGAAAACGGAATTACTTGTCCCGATTGCGGCAGCAAGGACTTCACCTCCATCCGTAAGTTCAACCTTATGTTCAAGACTTATCAGGGTGTAACAGAGGATTCCACCTCCGAGCTTTACCTTCGTCCCGAAACAGCACAGGGTATATTTGTTAACTTCAAGAACGTACAGCGTACCACCAGAAAGAAGATCCCCTTCGGCGTAGGTCAGATAGGTAAGTCCTTCCGTAATGAGATCACACCCGGTAACTTCATCTTCAGAACCAGAGAGTTCGAGCAGATGGAGCTCGAGTTCTTCTGCAAACCCGGAACAGACCTCGAATGGTTCAAGTACTGGAAAGACTACTGTGAAAACTTCCTTTACGGTCTCGGTATCTCAAAGGAAAATCTCAGACTCCGCGACCACTCTCCCGAGGAGCTCTGCTTCTACTCTAAGGCAACAACCGACTTCGAGTACCTCTTCCCCTTCGGCTGGGGTGAGCTCTGGGGTATCGCTGACAGAACCGACTATGACCTTTCTCAGCACGCTGAGCACAGCGGCGAGGCCCTTGAATACTTTGATCCCGAAACCAACGAAAAGTACGTTCCCTACGTTATCGAACCATCTCTCGGTGCAGACAGAGCTCTGCTTGCACTTCTCTGTGAGGCATATGACGAAGAACAGGTTGGCGAAAACGACACCCGTGTGGTAATGCATTTCCATCCCTTTATAGCTCCCTTCAAGGCAGCAGTTCTTCCCCTCTCCAAGAAACTCTCCGCAGAGGCTCAGGAGGTTTATGCAATGCTCGCCAAGAACTTCAACGTTGACTTTGACGAGACAGGCTCTATCGGCAAGAGATACCGCCGTGAAGACGAGATCGGAACTCCCTACTGCATCACCTATGACTTTGAATCCAAGGAAGACGGCTGCGTAACAGTTCGTGACCGTGATACAATGGAACAGGAAAGAATCAAGATCGAGGATCTTGAAGCCTACCTTACAGCAAAGATGGTGTACTAATATAACTAAAGTGCTATCCGTACGGATAGCACTATTTTTTTACTGTTTTTCGATTATCTTAAGGTTTTCCGGAAGTATTCCGGCCTCCGTATACACGATCTCCTGTATCTGTGTTATCTCATTTTCAAGAAGACCGTCACTTTTTACAACAACAGTAGCATTGCCTTCACTGATAACTGCTACACAATCCTCGAAGCCCTTCGATACAACGAGAGATTCGATATTTCCTTCTGACTGAATATTTGCAGCTATAACATTTATCGCATTCAGTGCCGTCGCTCTGTCCTCCTGTGCGGTAGCTTCATTATCAACTATAGTCTGTAAAACCTCGAGCGCTTCATCTCTCGTACGTTGTCTTGACACCTCAGTCATAGCAAAATATGACTCTGCATATTCAGTATCAACGAGCTCACTGTTTCCTTGCTGAGCTGCCACGTTATCCGAGTCTGCCGGCTTAAAATAGTTCCAGTTCAGGTAAACCGCTCCGCCAATTATACCCAAAGATGCAACAACAATAATATTTCGCTTAAGATTTTCACCGGTAAACCAGGACTTTATCTTTTCTCCGGTTTTTGATAGCTTATTCTTAACATTTTTTATATCCATACTGTACCTCTCTATGTATTATTTATTATATTTATATTCATCACATTCTAAAACTATGACTGTGTATCTACAAATATCCGACTTATAGACAGATCAAGAACACTTGAAACAAGCTCTGTTATTTTAACCCTTGCAACGGTTGGATCCTCGCTGTCGCAAACTACGGCAACGCCCTTTATAACCGGAGTGATCTCTTTTATAAGCAATGCTTCACTTTCTCCGGCACTATAATACTCAATACGCTTTACATCTGAAGATTCTTCCCTGTTTTCGGCATAAACATATTCAGTTCCGCATTCAAGGGTAACCATAACCTTTACATTGCTTACACCTTTCAGACCTGATATCAGCTCTGTTAGTTTCTGTTCAGCACGAATTTCATAGCTTACAGAATCCTCTTTATCGATTTCTTCCTTTTTAACGCCTGTGAACAGAAGAAGTATACTGCATAAGATTCCAACAGCAATGAAAATTACACTTTTTCGATTAAGGATCTTCATACATAATATTCACCTCACAATCTGCACCGAGTATCTCCTTGGTATATTTATATGCATCAGAATACAGTAATTTATTTTTTTCTCCAAAATAAATCTTGACACAGTTTACCATTAGATTTTCGGGATCACGGTTACTGTACACCTCAATTCTTGACGGCCTAACACCGATTCTTTCAACTATGAGATCAGAAAGCTCATTTCCTATTCTTCTGCACGTATCACTTATTACTGTTGATGTATATACCGATACATCTGTATCCTTTATATCAAACTGAATCTCTATCGGCACTAATTCGGGAAGGATGTACTTCAATCTCCCTAAAGGCATAAGCAACACAGAGGTTACAACGATACCTACCAGAAAATGAACATATTTTGCTGTTTTCGTGTTCTCGGGAAGAAACATAGTCACGATTGCACCTGATACTGAAACTATCAAGAGCGAGAATATAAATTCACGAATTTCAATCATACATCACACCGCAACCGGTTGAGCAGAAGCGAACATAGAAATACTTATTATAAACATTGCAGCTGATGATATAATTATAGCTAATGCAAAATTTATCAACTCAGCGGCACCTGATATTAGACTTTCTTCCTTACTAAGCCCTAAAATCGAACAAATTGCTGCTGCAAAAGATAATCCGAACTTGTTGAACCACATAGATATAATAACAGGAAGTATCATAATCGCAAGCGCAATAATAGCAAGAACACCAAAAGTACCTCTTATTGCGGCTATTCCCGTACCAACAGTAGCTGCCGCTTCCCCGAGTGCTCCTCCCACAATAGGTATTGATTTTGCTGCAGCAAATTTTACAGTACGTATACCTATCGAATCCCTCGGTCTTATAAGCATATTCTGTAAGCTTAAAATACATATCATCGAGCTCATCACAAACATCAACACCGTTGTATAGCTTTTGCGAACAAATCTTGCGATGGGTTTAAGATCGACACCACCTGAAAACACAGAGACAATACTAAACCCAAAGCAAATATGCAACATAGGCCTTATCCCATAATAACATATCGTCTCAAAAGCAGACAGAATGATAGACATTGCAGTATTATTTACGGTAGCAGTTGTAAGATTCCCTCCCATAGAATATAGAAGAGTTGTAACCGGAGTTAATGTCGTCATAAATGTATGTATTTTAGAAAGCAGTGCCGACATTTCCTGCCATATTAATGCTAAAATTCTATACACCAAAAGTGCAATGCAACCGGATGATAGATAAGAAAGACAGTGTTTTATTCCGTTGTTTTCTACAGAAGCACACATAACAGAGAATATTGCAGATAGTATAATTACGCTGAGAAGTGACATCATATCCCGTAACAACGTTGGTGTAAACTTGCCAAGAGAATCAATTATCTCATCTAATACCGCATTGTAGTTAATATTATCATCATCATACACACCTTTCGGAACAAGCTCGTCCATTTCTTCAGTAATATAAACAGATACATCATCATCGGCATATACAGGACAATATAGTAATGAGACTGTCAAAATAACAGCAATTATTATATATTTCATAATATCAGTATACTTTCACTTAATTCAATCAGGCTTTTTATAAACGGAAAAGCAATTACTAATATTTCTGTCTTTGCGGCAAATTCGATTCTGCCTGCAAGTCTTGATTCACCGCAATCACGGCAAAGATCGGCACCTAAACCCGAAACGTATGCTATCCCCAACCCTTTAAGCATAACCTTAAAGTAATCACCAAATTCATTTGTACGACACACTGTATAATAGTATTCAAGTATTGAACTTACGTTTTCAAAGCAAAAGTACAATATTACTATTCCTGCACAAATACTGATAAACGGTATAAAGACAGGGGCAGTGTTCCTGAGTATAGTGCAGGTAAACAATGTGACCAGCACAATACCGACAGCCTTAACTATCATATTCCAAAGATATCCCGAACCTTATCTATTAGATCAGCCATCTGGGATATGATCATAATCAGGACGATAATTACACCTGCAATGGAAACCATCATTGCCATTTCGTCTCTACCTGATTTATTTAATACAATATTCGCAACGCTAACAAGAAATCCTATACCGGCAATCTTTAAAACAAGCGTTATATCCATACTTCACCGCCTATATCAACAGAATTATAAGCATAAGACCAACTACAACGGATATAGTAGAATATGCCTTATAACGTTTTACAACATCATCTTTATATTCATTTAAAAGACTATTTATACTCTCGATGGTATAATCGCAGTTTGCCATTTGGTCCTCAGCATCACTTTTGCCTAACATCGAAAAGAATTCAAGAAGTATTTTCTTACCCTGACTATCAAGATATATATTTTCTTCTATACCGTTTTTTTCAAAAAAACCTGACTTATTAAGAATAGGATCATCATAGTTTCCAAGTATTTTTTGTGTCGGCGTACAGAAATATCCGATCTGCCGCTTAACATAGCTTATAAACTCAATAATTGAATAATGATATTTAATCTTATCCTCACCGTATTTTTTGAAGCAGTATGCACAATACATCGAAACAAGCATTATGATACCAAAAGCAAAGTATTTATATACCATATTTTCTCTCAGTGAAATCAAAAATATAACCTCGGCAGTTTTGCTTTCGCTTAATACCGATATAACATCCGAATACCCCTGACTCGTCCATTCTTTTTATATTTTTTCTCCGTATAAGCTCATTACAGTCGGAACCGTGAGCTGTTGCTATTATCGGTACCCCCGCAGACTGATTTGCTAGTATTGCATCTGTTTCCCTGTCGTTTCCTATCTCGTCGCAAATTATTACATCAGGTGCCATAGTTCTTATTGCACATTCAATTCCCTTCTCTTTAGGGTAACCCGAATACAAATCAAGAAGCGGTAGACTATTCATACAAGGATGGTATATTTCATTTCTTGTATCAATAACCGACACTCTTTTGTAAATCGGAGCGTTACATAACCTAATTATCAAGTCTCTTAACAAAGTTGTCTTTCCGATACCGGGAGGTGAATATATCAACACTCCTGTTTCAAAAGACCTTTCTTTCAGATGGTTCACAACCGCCTCGGATACACCTTTAACAAAATAAGGTATACGTATATTGACAGAGTCGATCTCATTTACGTTAGTGAGTGCCCCGTCCCGCAAAACAGCCCGTCCGACTATTCCAGCCCTGTAACCGTCCCCAAGAGAAAGATAACCTTCAATTACCTGCGATTGCTTTGAATGATAAGAATGCTCAAGGAGATTATCTATAATTTCATCAAAGACACTGTCATCCGTAACCTTATCCAATATCAGATATCTCTCATCCTTTTTCAAAACAATACCAGAATTTCTTTTCAATCTGATCTCGTTAACTGCTCCGTGTTCTTTTATCGCTTCGAGAAGATCATAAGGAAGATAACGTTCAAGAATCCTCATTTTCTCACCTCACAACATATATATGAGATCTGGAATAAAAAAAGCACCCTTCGGTGCTTTTTTATGAAAGTTTATTAGTTAACCTTAAATTATCAGCGATCATAGCTATAAACTCACTGTTTGTAGGCTTGCCTCTGTTATTATGTATAGTATATCCGAAATAAGAATTAAGAACATCTATATCTCCTCTGTCCCAGGCAACCTCAATAGCGTGCCTGATTGCACGCTCGACTCTAGAGGAGGTAGTTGCATATTTTTTGGCAACAGAAGGATATAAGATCTTTGTAACCGAATTTATAATGTCGCTGTCAGCAATGGTCATAAGAATCGCAGTTCTGAGATACTGATAACCTTTTATATGTGCAGGAACGCCAATCTGATGAATAACCTTTGTAACCTGCGCCTCAAGATCCTCGGATACTTCAGGCAATGCGGATACATATCGCCCGTCCTTGACACGGGACTCGTATATACGTCTTATTCTTTCATGAAGTATAGTATAATCAAGCGGCTTAAGAACACAGTACTGTGCTCCTGCATCTGAAAGTTCGTTAAACATATTAGGATTATTGACAATAGAGGTAATTATAAACGAGGGAGGATTATCATCACCGTATGATATACGGCTACAGTTACGAATAACGTTCAGTGTTTCAACCTTACCCATCCAAATATCAATAATAACGATATCAGGGTGATGCTTCTCGATCTGAAACATTGCCTCCTCGCCATCTGCTGCTTCCTCAATCAAACGGTATCCGAACCCCATAAGATTATCCTTACAGCTTCTTCTGAATTCTCTGTTCTCGTCTGCGACAAGTATTTTAACATTATGCTCCATTTTTACACGCTCCGTTAATATTTATTTATTACTCCTATATATTACCATAATATGGTATAAATTGCAATAGATAACTGGAAATAATTTGTCACAAATATTCCTTTCCATTTTTTGTCATATTGCACAATCTGTACAAAATTTTACGTTAAAATTCCCTCGCACAATATGTTTGCCTATATAAAAGAGGGTTAACATTGTTAACCCTCGCATTTACAAGGCCCGGTAAAGAAGCCATCTGTATTCATATACCATTTGCCATTTTCGTCCTTTTTAAAGCCTATACGAGCAACAAGAGCCTCTCTGTCCTCGCTTCTTGCTTCAAAATAAACATCAACAATACCGCAAAGGTCAATAAAATTGAGGGCAGCTCTTCCAATTACAAAGAGTACCTCATCATTGTCAATACCCTTAATGTTTTCAAGATCGTAAATATAACCGCATTTGCCCTTGATTCCGAATTGCGCCACTCCGATCAACTCGCCACTGATAATTCCCTTATATGCAAGTTTATTTACATCATAAACTATGCCTGCCAGTTCGCAAAGCTCTTTCTGTTCGGATTTCTGTTGAATAGGATATACCTCAAGCATTATTTAAACTCCTTTAAATACTTTATCTGTTCCTTGGTCAACCACTTCCACTGACCCGCACGGAGATCTTTCATCTCAATATCACCTATAGCTATTCTGCGAAGATAGGATATCTCGAGTTCCGCCTGCTCACACATCTTTCTTATCTGTCTGTTTCTGCCCTCGTGGAGAACCATTTCCAAAACAGTATATCCGTTTTTTGATCTTAACACCTTGCATTCAACAGGCTTGATCTTATATCCGTCTATAACCATTTCTGAAGACAAAAGAGCGAGCTGCTCCTTAGTAACAGAGCCTTCAACCCTGAAATTATATGTCTTGGGTACGTGATGAGCAGGATGCATAAGCTTATTAGCTAAATCACCGTCATTTGTCATTATAAGCATACCCTCACTCTCGTAGTCAAGCCTACCTACCGGGTATACTCTATCCCCAACATCTCGGATAAGAGAAGCTACACATTTTCTATCCTTGTCATCCGACATTGTGGTAATATAACCTCTGGGCTTGTTCAGCATAAGATATACCTTATGGCTGTTACGTTTACGCATAACAGGTCTACCCTTATATCTCACCTTATCCTTTGCAGGATCTATTACTCTTCCCACCTCAACAGCTTCGCCGTTGACGGTGATATTGCCTGCCGATATTTCCTTTTCTGCCGCACGTCGGCTCATAACACCGCACTCTGCAACAAACTTCTGTAATCTTATTTGTTCCATATCAATCCTGAAATATAAATAATAAAAACCTTTCTATAAAAGTTCTCTTCTTAATTCTGTGGATATCAGACGCTGCAGTAAGCTCTTCCCTTGCCAGTTCTTTATCTCCGACACAGTAAGAGATATATCCAATCACGTCACCTTTTTTCACGGGAGCATATATAAACCGATCACGGTATACCCTTAGTTCAATCGGTTCTGAGCCTTTTCTTACCACAATTGAGGTTTCTTTTGAAAACGCAATAAGCTCTCCTGTTTGCCCGGATATAACAGGCACAGTAAGCTCAGTATGATCAAATTCTCGGCATTCATAAGTATCAAATGCAACATCATAAAGACATTTATGATCCTGCCAATCATTTGGATCATTAAGGGTAACAACACACATTGTAACACCATTTCGTCGCGCAACAGAAACAAGACATCTGCCGCTTCGTCTTGTGTAGCCTGTCTTGCCGCTTATAATACCCTCATATGATTTAAGCAACCTGTTATGATTGACAAACAACCGGTTCTCTGTCTCATATCTGTAGGTTCCCGAAATTTCGACAAACCTTTCATTCTTCATTGCATAATCGCATAGTAATGCCATATCATATGAGGTAGAATAGTGTTCTTCGTCATCAAGACCGTGAGGATTGGTAAAATGTGTATCCTTCATCCCTATACTTTCAGCCTTTTCATTCATTAAAGCAACGAAATTGTCAACATCTCCACCTGTAATTATCGCAAGAGCGACAGCCGCATCGTTAGCACTTTCAAGCATCAACCCATAAAGAAGCTCTGTTACGCTCAACCTCTCGCCCTTCATAAGATAAGCTGAAGAACCTTCAACACCAACCGCTGAGTCAGGGATGCTGACAACTTCATCAGTATCCGTGTTTTCGAGAACGATTATCGCAGTCATAATCTTAGTTGTACTTGCCATCGGTAACTTTAAATGCTCGTTTGTACCATATATAACTTCATCTGTATCAAGACAGTACGTTACACAGCTCTGTGCTGAACCGCCTGACATTCCAAGGACCTGCTGTTCTTCAAGCAACGCAACGCCCGATGCAAAGATATCAAAGGGCACAAAAATAAGGAACAGTATGGTGCATACAACACTTTTAATTTTCATAACATCACCCACATATAGTTTTATTACACTATATGAACGGGCGTGTCCCCTTATTCTGCCGCCTTATCTCCCTCAGAATTATCCTTCTTGAAAACAGATTTAATCTTTGAAATAATATCAGGAGACTTTTTAATAAATGAAGCGATCATTTCAACAGTGTCATCTGTTCCTGCGATAGTAGGATTATCGACGTTAAGCAACTCAACGTTACCGTCATTTTTCACAATAAGAAATGCAACAGGCTTTACGGACACACCGGTTCCACCTGCTCCGCCAAAGTTGTTAGGCTTGTTTGCCTCTTTATTTTTTCCCTTATAATCAAGTCCACCGGTAGCTATACCTATAGATACCTTGGAAACCGGAATAATAACGGTACCGTTTGATGTAGGTACTGCTTCGCCGATAACTGTATTGCTGTCAACAATCTCCTTGACATTTTCAAGGGAAGTTCTGATTATGTCGCTGATTTTGTTATCCATAATATTTTCCTCCGAATTTTATCTCTTGTTTATCAAATCAAATAATACCCCGATTACCGAGGATATAACGCTTTTTACACGAATTTTTATTTCCACATTCATATCAAAGCTGAACTTTTCCGTGAGAAAATCGCACTTACAGGTCATTGAATCAACTTTGTATTCAAGCTTATCATAGCCTGTAAAAAGTTCAGTCAGCAGATTCAAGGAATTACACACTGCTGAATATACAAGAGCGGTTCTGCAAGGATCCTCTGTGGCAACGATAATATCGAGACTTTTAATACGTACCTTGACCCTATAAGCAAAACGCTTAAGTATTATTGAAATCAGGCTGTAAAGTTCGTCAAGAAGTTCCTTGATTCCCCTTTTTTCTATATCAGACTTAGCCTTCTTCTTATTTGACGGTTTTACTTTTCTTTCAGACTTTACTTTTGAAGCCTTGAGGTACATTCTCGGACCTTTTTCGGGATAAAGCCTTATTCTGATTATTCCCAAAAGTCTGAGATATGCAGTAATTTCACCATCATAAACAACGTGAATTTTGACGTAACTGAAAAGAATAAGTGCGATAAATGCAATGATTGCCGATACTATTATCCAAACCGTATTTATCGCCCCCTTATTGATTCAGATTAATTACTGTTCCTTGTTTTCCTCTTTTACATCCTCGCCCTCTGCAACTGCAAGCGATTCAACCTTAGGTAGCTCGCTGAGAGATGACAAACCGAATATCCTCAAAAAATCCTTTGTCGTACCATATAGATTAGGTCTGCCGGGCACGTCAAGCCTTCCCTTGATCTCGATAAGCTCCCTCTGTATAAGAATACCAAAGGCATATGCGGAATCAACTCCCCTTACTTCCTCAACGTAGGCTCTTGTGACAGGCTGATTGTAGGCAATTATAGCAAGAGTTTCAAGACTGGATTTAGAAAGTGCTCCGTTTTTCTTAATGCCGAGACAATCCTTGATCACATCTTCATACTTTTCCTTGGTACAAAGCTGACAGGCTGTATCGTAGCAAAGTAGTTGTATTCCTCGATCGGCATAATTCTCCTGCATATCGAGTGCGATACTCTTTACCTGTCCGGGAGTAAGTTCAAGAAGAGATGCGATCTTTTCATATGTAACAGGATCACCCGTAGCAAACAGCAGAGCCTCTATTGTTCTCTCTATCTCAAGTATGTTTTCATTCTTTTTGTTCATTTGAAGCTTTACCTCTCTTGTTAAGCTCTAAAACGATCTCATCGCCATCATCTTTTGCAATCATAACACGTCTTGCCTTGAGTAGTTCAAGTAAAGCTGCAAATGAGGCTATAATATCAGAACGTGTCTTTGATTGAAGCATAAGGTCGTCAAAACTGGTTCTTCCGTTCCTATACAGATACCTCATTATACCAACTATACGCTCGGGTACAGGTGTAACGCGTTTTTTCAGTAGATTTTCAAGGGTCTTTTCTGGCAGCTGCATAGTTTCCTTAAGTTGCTTTGCCCTCTGTACAAGCCTTATGAATGCCTCCTCAAGCAGTTTGACATCCTGATCTGCAAGCTCGGGTATAGCCTGAAAAGGTGCCTCGTCCATCGGCTTGGTGATTCTACCGGCATATTTTAAATAGCTTTCGTTCAGCAAAACTGCAGCTTCCTTAGCACGCTTATATTCAATAAGTGCCTGAGCCAGACGTTCTCTCGGATCTATCTCATCCTCGAGCGGCGACTTAGGCAGAAGCATTCTGCTTTTTATCAGCATAAGCTCTGAAGCCATAGTGATAAATTCACCTGCGATATCCATATCCATTCTTCGCATTGCTTCAAGATATTCAAGGTATTGGTCAAGTATCAGCGAAATGGGAATATCGTATATATCAACCTTGTTTTTTGATATTAGAGACAGCAGAAGATCAAGAGGACCTTCAAATATCTCAAGCTTAAAATTCAGAGTTTCAGACATTCTATACCATCCAAGCAATAGATAATTCAAATAATTTTGTAATTCCCTGACGCACAAGGGCAAGCGGAATATCAAGCATACCTGTCATAATCAGTACAAGAACACCTATATAGATATATCTCTCATATTTCATAACACCGAAATATGCTTTTGCGGGAAGGACTGCGAACAGTATACGGCTTCCGTCGAGGGGCGGCACGGGCAGAAGGTTAAACACAGCAAGAGAAAGATTTAACAGATAACCTACGTAGCACAACGCGTGCACTGTTGTCGCTACAATAAGCATACCTTCAGAACGTATTACAAGATGAGTCTCAATCAAAACGCACAGAACGTAAAAAATATACGAGCAAATAACGTTAGATAGAGGCCCTGCAAGGGCAGATATCGCCATACCCCATTTTGGATTACGAAAATACCGGGTATTTATGGGTACGGGCTTTGCCCAGCCAAATCCGAACACAAACATAAGCAATGAACCAATAGGATCAAGATGCTTACGGGGGTTAAGGCTGATACGTCCGAGGTTGTAGGCAGTAGGATCGCCCATCGCCTTAGCTGCAATACCGTGAGCTGATTCATGTACACAGAGTGCCATAATTATTATCGGTACACTGCACAGCACCCATATAAGTGCTTCTCTTGAAAATCCATTACGGAAAAGTGAATATAGCATTTATTTTCCTTTCAATGCGATCATACCACCCTATTGATCACATTCCATATATCATTTTTTCCATCACCCTTAAGAGCAGAAAAAGGAATTATCTCGGTACCGTCACGAATAAGCTCGTGATTACTTAATTTCTCGTATTGCTTTTTCTTTTGGGTTGTGTTAAGCTTGTCCGCTTTAGTTGCAACGATCATATAGTCGGTTTCTGTTTGATTGAGCCAGTCAAGCATCATACAGTCATCGGCTGTTGTTCCCACCTTCATATCAACGAGCTGCATCACAAACATAGGCGCACTGCGCTCACCTGCCTCGACCATATAGTCATTGACCAGCTTCTGCCATACAGCCCTCTCCTTCGGCGGACGCTTAGCAAAGCCGTAGCCGGGAAGGTCAACAAAATAAAACTTATTGTCTATGTTATAAAAGTTGATAGTTATTGTTTTGCCCGGAGCTGAGGAAACTCTTGCCAACTTATTTCTACCAAGCAGCGTGTTTATAAGTGAGCTTTTTCCCACATTTGAGCGTCCGGAGAAAACAAGATGAGGCAGGTTGTTCTTTGGAAACTGACTTTTCAGGCCCGCTGTCATCTCAAGTTTTACATTCTGTAAATTAATCGCCATATTTATTCCTCTGTTAATGCTGCATTCAAAGCATCGTCTATTGTATCAATGAGTATAAATTTAATCCCTGTTTTGACGGCATTATCAACATCCTCAAGATCCCTTATATTCTCTCTCGGAACAAGGACTGTTTTTACACCCGCCTTAAGTGCCGCCATTGATTTTTCCTTAAGTCCACCTATGGCAATAATGTTGCCCCGAAGAGTTATCTCTCCTGTCATGGCAATGTCACGTCTTACCTTTCTTCCGGTAAGCTCACTTGCGAGAGCCACAGCCATAGTAACCCCGGCTGAAGGACCGTCCTTTGGAACAGCACCTTCCGGAACGTGAATATGTATGTCCTTATTCTTATAGAAATCAGCATCTATACCAAGCACGGAACATCTTTGCCTTATACAAGTAACAGCAGCTCTTGCTGACTCCTTCATTACGTCACCAAGAGATCCTGTAAGTTCAAGCTTTCCCGTACCCTGCATTGCAGCAACCTCAATTCTCAGTATGTCACCGCCAAGCTGCGTATATGCAAGACCATTTACGATTCCTACCTGATCTGTTTCTGATATCTTACGGTCACTGATTTTCTTTGAACCTAAATAGTCCTGAAGATTCTTTGCTGTCACAGTACAGCTCTTACACTTACCTGTAACTATGCGCTTCGCTGCTTTTCGGCAAACAGAGGCTATCTCACGGTTCAGGTTACGTACACCTGCCTCGTGGGTATAGTTATCAATGATCTCATAGAGGGCGTCATCCGTTATACGAAGCTGTCTTGCTGTAAGGCCGTGATTTTTCAACTGTTTACGAACAAGATGATGCTTAGCGATATCAAGCTTCTGATATCTGTTGTATATATCCAGTTCGATTATCTCCATACGGTCAAGCAAAGGTCTCGGGATAGTATCAAGACTGTTGGCGGTTGCAATAAAAAGACAGTCGGAGAGATCTATGGGCATTTCAACGAAATGATCGCGGAAATGCTTATTCTGTTCAGAATCCAGCACCTCGAGCAAAGCCGAGGATGGATCCCCGTGAGAATCCCTTGTCAGCTTGTCTATCTCATCAAGGAGCATAAGCGGATTACGGGAACCTGCCTGCACAAGTCCGTTGACTATACGACCCGGCATAGATGCTATATACGTTCTTCTGTGACCTCTTATGTCTGCCTCGTCACGTACACCGCCCAAACACACTCTGACATAGTTACGCTCAAGAGCACGAGCGATAGACTCACATATAGATGTCTTACCTGTACCGGGAGGACCTACGAGACAAAGTATCTGATTATTTAGTTTTGAGTTAAGCTTCTTTACCGAAAGAAACTCAAGAATTCTTTCCTTTACTTTACTCAGACCGTCATGGTCTGCCTCAAGTATCTTGGAGGCATTTTCTATATCATCTCGGTCTTCTGTAACCTTGGACCAGGGTATTTCAAGACAAGTCTCGATATAAGAGCGGATAACCGCAGCCTCGGAGGAAGCATAAGGTGTCTTTGCTAACTTTTTCAGTTCCTTCAAAAGCTTGGCTTCGACCTCCTCCGGCAGATGAGCGTTATATATCATCTCATCATATTCATCTATCTCGCTGTCACCGATTCCCTCACCGAGCTCATTTTGAATTACTTTAAGCTGTTCGCGGAGATAATACTCTCTCTGATTATCCTCGATCTGAGCTCTGACCTTATTGTGTATATTAAGCTCGGTGGACAGTATCTTAATCTCTCTGCCCATAATTACAGCCAGCTTTTCAAGACGTTTGATCGGATCAAATACTTCAAGTGTCAACTGCTTATCCGCAAAGGCAACAAGAACATTTGCTGCAATAAAATCACAGAGAAGCCCCGGCTCTTTTATGGTATTGACAGCGGCAACTATCTCACCGGATAGCTTTGGGTTAAACTTTTTAAATTCCTCAAACTGAAGATCAACTTCACGTATGAGTGCCTGTGCCTTTGCAGTATTTTCATTGACGTTGATAGCCTTGGTCATAACCTCGGCACGCCAGATGCCCTCGGATTTTTCAAGTCCCAGAACCTTAGCTCGGTACACACCCTCCACAGTAAGACGTGCATTGCCCTCGGGAAGTCTTAAAAACTGTTTGATACGACATACCGTACCGATATCATAAAGGTCCTCTGCCTCAACCTCTTCAACAGCAGGATCCTTCTGTGCAAGTATCAATATATAGTCCTGACTGTCAGCGGCACTCTCGCAGGCGTCCACATCCTCGTCTCCGATTATCTCAAGACTAAGAGGAAGAAAAGGAAACGCAACGGTATTACGCGCAACAATACAGGTAATATTCATCATTTCAAGTTTTTCTATATAACGCGGCATTGATATCTCCAACAAAATAATATTATTATATTATAATAACATAAACATCAATTTTTTTCAATACTTATTGACGAAAACAAGTTTTTATAATACAATTAAATTATAAATCACAGGAGATTGAATATGAAAATAGTTATCACAGATGCAATGACCGTTACTCAAGGCGATGTAGATATAGATATTTTTGCAAAATACGGCGAGCTTATAAAGTACGATAACACACTTCCCGATCAAGTTGCAGAGCGTGTATGTGATGCTGACATCGTTCTCTGTAATAAAACCCTTATCACACGGCAGGTTCTTGAGCAGACAAAAAAACTTAAGCTGATATGTCTCTTTGCGACAGGCTACAATAATATCGATACTGCATATTGTCATGATCATAGTATCACAGTATGTAACGCAGGCAGCTATTCTACTGACGCCGTTGCTCAGCACACCTTTGCGCTGATACTGGAGCATTACAGCAAGGTAGGCCGGTATGACCGCTTTGTACACGAAGGCGGCTGGAGCGCATCGCCTATGTTTTCACCTTTTGTGTTTCCTACCGATGAGCTGTGCGGTAAAACCATCGGAATCATAGGCTACGGCTCTATCGGTAGAAGAGTTGCGGAAATCGCCAAAGCCTTCGGCATAAATGTCGTAGCTTACACAAGAACGGTCAGGGATAGCGACGCCAACTATCTACCCCTTGAGGAACTGTTGTCTGTATCGGATATAATTTCCCTTCACTGTCCCTTAAACGAGGGTACTGAGCGACTGATGACCTACGAGCAATTTTGTCTCTGCAAACCGACTGCATTATACGTAAACACAGCAAGAGGCGGTGTAAATGACGAAGATGATCTTGCCAGAGCTCTAAAGGAGGGTCGGATAGCTGCAGCAGCCATTGACGTCCTTACAACAGAGCCGCAAGTCATAGACAGCCCCCTTAACAGCAGAATACCAAATCTCATTATGACACCTCACATCGCATGGGCTCCCCTGTCAACACGAAAAAGACTGATGGGTATCGTTGAGGATAATGTTAAAGCCTTTCTTAAGGGAACACCGAAAAACGTTGTATCGTAAAAGAAAATACTGACACTTCATATCACGGAGGCAACATAGTATTCAGTGCGTAAAAAAATCCACCCTAGGGTGGATTTTTTGCATTAATCAACTTCTATGGCACAATTTAGTGAAAAGGAATAAATTACGCTCCTTACTACCCTTTTGCCTGTTATTGCCTCAAGAGCTTTTTTGTAATAATAGAGTTGCCTTCTGTAACGCTCAACAAGAACTCCTGCCTCCCTTACAGAATCGGTTTTATAGTCGATCAGAACTATGTTATCTTCCTCGTTGTAGAAGAAACAGTCAATAACACCTTGCACAAGGACATCTTCTTCAGATAAAAGGTCCTGCATTTCTTCTGTAAAATAGGAGGCTGCAAGATTAACGTTAAAACGCTTTTCTCTAAAAATTCTCTCTGCCCCCTTAATTTGAGAATAAAGCTCGGAAGAAAAGAATTTTTGAAGAGCTTTTGTATTTACAAACTCTCTTGAATTATCGGGTAAATAATTCTTATTAATAAGCCTATCCAGCTCACAGTCAATGCCTTTTTCATCAATGTGTGAAAAATCACAGAACTGCATAAATGCGTGGGTAGCGTTACCTATCTCAACGCCCCTGTTTGTAGATTCATCCCCAGCAAAGAACGGAACGCGCGGTTTCATCACGGTAGAAAACATTGTTGCGTCAATATTGTCAAGGATATCAGGATAGAGCCTCGACACAGCCATTTTTGCAGGAATCATATTTGAAGCTCGGTAAGGATAGGTATAATTTAAATTGTCCCTGATACTTTGTATATTCACAGAAATATTCTGTTCTTCGGACTTTTTTGGCATAAATTTCTCATTTCTGTCGCTTATCGCGTCCGTAAGCTCGACTTCATATACGTTCCTTTCGCAACGATCAAGAGAGGCGAGAATCCAGGCAAGATATGAATGATTTAAGGTCATATATGCACGGGAAAGCAAGGAAGATACTGAGATATATTTGTTATATGTCTCCTCAGGATTTTTTGCGGTAGCCGTAACCCAAAGTTTACGTATACCTCTTGTCAGAGCGACGTAAAGAACTCTGTATTCCTCGTCAATATTGTCGCTTGTGATACGGCATTTTGCTGCATTCATAATATAACTGTCATACAATATAAGTCCTGTTTCGTCAGCTATCTTTGCCGCGATCCCAAAATCCCGATGAAAGAACAGCTTTTCCTTCATATCCTGAGTGCTTGTGTTTTTTTCACAGGAACATAGGAAGCAATATGGAAATTCAAGCCCCTTAGAGTGATGAATGGTCATTATCTTAACAGCATTACCAGAACCCGCAAATGCGGCAGCAGCCGGAAGAGCCTGCCCTGCTTCTATAACCTTCTGAATATAGATTAGGAAGTTATACAGACCTTTGAACTCACCGTTCTCAAAGTTACGTGCATAGTCATAAAACAAGAGAAGATTATTCCTTGCGATCTTTGCCTCTCCTGCACTTTTGCCATTAGTAACAATATTCATAAGACCCTTTTCATACATCAGTTTCCATATCACCTGATGTGCAGTCATTCCTCTTGCATCATGGCGCAGCTCCTCAATATCCGAAATAAAGCGTTTTCCTTTCTCAAAACCATATGTCTGCGAATATTCTTTTATTGAATTGAACAGAGTATCAGCAGGACAGCTTCTGCGTATACGTATGAGCTCGTCGAGAGTAAAATCATACACCGGACTTTTGACAATACCGCAGACAAAAACATCCCGTCTGGTATTGTCGATAGTGTTGAGCCAGCAAAGAGCCAGCATTATTTGCGCATTATCAAAGAATTCCTTTTTAACGTCGCAGTAGTAAGGTATTCCCCTTTTTTCAAGCTCTGTTGTAAAGGCCAACGCCGAGCCGGACAGACTGCGAAGCATTATAGTTATGTCAGCAGGATCCACCCCTTGCGCCAGAAGCTCCTGTATACGGTCACAAACGTATGCGGCCTCTGAGTTTTTTTCCTCATTTTTTGCTATCAAAGCAACAGTCACAGGCTCGGAGTCAGAATCGCTCTTTGAATACACAAGGTCATCACCGTCGACGTATTCAATGTTTGACTCTCCCTTTTCAAAACAGGTCCTTGAAACAGCATTGGCAAAGCTCAAAATCTTGTCGGATGAGCGGAAATTGTTTGACAAAAATATCTTACAGCCACGCTCGCCTGCTAACTTATCCTCTGTATAATCGGTGAATCGTTCACGGTAACTGCCAAAAAGAGCGGGTTCAGCACCGCGGAATCCGTATATACTCTGCTTTATATCACCAACCATAAATCTTGTATTCGGTGCCGCTATCATACGGAATATAGCATCCTGTACACTGTTAACATCCTGGTACTCATCGATATATATTTCCTTATAACGTCTTCTGTACTCAAGGGCGGTTTCAGTAGGCTCTCCCCCCTCACAAAGCAAGGACAGAGTGAGTGCCTCACAATCAGCAAAAGATACTATACCTCTTTTATTCTTCTCAGCCATAAACTTTTTATGAAAATGAGAAAGAAGCTTATAAAGGTCACGGTTTAGTGCACTTGTACGCTTACAGAGATAGGCGGCTGTCTCCAGATCGTTTGAAAATAAAGCAGTAAGCTTTTTAATCACATCCTTAAAGAACTCCCTGACAGGTTTCACCTGCTCCGCTTCGTAGGAACAATCCTTGCCTCTGATGCTCCCGAGTCTTGTGTATTTAATACTTCGCAAGCTTTCTCTTACAGCCTCATACCCCCTGTCGCAAGCAGAAATAATGTCGTCCATAATCGTGATATCGTCATAAAATGCTGGACCATATGCCTGACATAGCCCATCTGTTGAATCAATTATGGCAATAGAATCCGAATAACCCTTTTTAACAGCATTTATATAGTCACAAGTCTGTTTTTTGAGTTCCAGTCCCCAAGGATTGAGAAAAGGCTCGTACTCAGAGGCAGCAAGGTTATCAGCACAGTCAGATAAAAGCTCAAGACCCTCCATACGCGAATACAGCTTGTTATAGAGGGACATAAATATCTCACCAAGGCTTTCATCTCTGAGTTGCGAAAAATTATCACAAAAGGAACCAAAATCCTCCACTCCGAGATCATTACCTTCAGAATAAAACTCCTCAATCGTCTGCTCCATAACCTCTGTCATCAAGAGTTTATTTTCCGCCTCATCAGCAATTCGGACAGTGTTTGAAAGACCAAGTCTTGCAAAGTGTGTTCTGACAACGTCAAGACAGAAGCTGTTAATAGTACAAATGGAGGCTCTGGGAAGATCTCTAAGCTGGCGACGTAATCTCTTGTTTTTAGGATCAAGAGCAATTGCAGTTTTTATCTCCTTATTCAGCTTATCGCGTAGCTGGGCTGCGGCTGCATTTGTAAAAGTTACAACCAACATTTCAAGGATATTACCGTTAAAGCTGTCATCTGTAACTCTGTCTATAATTCGTTTTACAAGCACAGCTGTCTTACCCGAACCTGCCGAGGCAGAAACCAGAAGATCGCAATTTGATGCATCAATAGCCATACGCTGGGCAGGTGTCCATTTTATAGCATTACTCATTATCCGTGCCTCCTTCCTTATTATGACGGCATATCACCCTCATACGGCAGTATTCACAGGGAGATCTTGAATCCCTCATAGGATCGGCATCAGCCTTGCCGGTTTTAAGTCCGTTGGCGATGCGAACAAGTGTATCGGTAATTGTGTTTTTTATTTCATCCAAAGATTCCAGAGTAAACAAAGAGTCCTCTGAATTCGTCTTTAGGCCTGTTGTAATTCCTTTCGGAAGAGCTGTATCTTCCTCGCCCTTAGACATCGAGCTGATTATATCGTCATCATCGAGAAGCATTCCCTGCCTCTCTATATTCTTAATTACAATATTACGGACATCCTCCGCCGACAAAAGTTCATCATAATCGCTTTTAGGAAGCCGTGCAATATAGTAAAGCACACCCGCAGGAACAAGCTCACCTCTGCAATCTGCCATATTGCAGAAGCTTTCCTTGTTCTCCATAATAGAAAACATATACAAAAACATCTGAAGGTTGAGACCCTTTTCAAGATCTTCTCTTTTAAATGCTTTGCTTCCTGTTTTGTAATCGACAACACGAAAATAAACACATCCGTCCTTCTCATATGTATCCACACGGTCGATCTGGCCGTATATATATACGTCGCTTCCGTCAGATAGCTGAGCACGGAATGGTGAAATGCCTCCGTCTCCGCCTTTTGCTATAGGAAGTTCAAAGAGAACAGGCTTAAAATCTGAATTTTTAAACTCATCGTATATACTGTGTACAAACACAAGAGCCTGACGCTTGAGTCTCTTGAAGAGAGCAATCATACGTCTGCTTATCTTCAAGGCATCACCACAAGTTCTTTCGAGATATGCATCAACAAGAGCATCAACGATTTTCTCGATCTCTTGATCGGTTATTTCATTTCCTTGCTTTTCGGTATCCCGTACGTATGTAAAAAACTCCTCAAGCAGCGCGTGGATAAAGTTACCCACATCTCTCGGATCATAGCTGATTCTGCGCTGTTCGTTTAGATTAAGTACGTAATCAAGCTGATACGCAAAGCTGCAATGGACGTAAGAATCCACTCTGGATTGGGTCAGGTTGATGTCACCTGAAAACACTTTTAGATTTTCAGGATCATTTACAGAGCATACGGTAGTTGTCAAAGGAACATATAACTTTTTAATTATATCAGTATATATTTTGTCGTTCTTCAGAAGCTCCTGAAGCTCCTTACCGAAATGAGGATCGTTTATACGGTCAAAGGCAGACTCTCTGTCATATATAAGGTCACTTATGTCAAGATCAGATACTGTGATCTCGGAAATTTCAGGAAAAAGTCTCTTCAACTCGTAGATGCAGGGGGATGCAAGCACCTCTTTCCCATCAAGACTTCCTGTGTAACGGCTCACAGTAACACTATCGGCACAGAGTACGCCCTTCCAAAATGCATAAAGCTCAGAAACCGAAAGTTCCTCGGGATCGTTAGGTAAAATTATATTCCTGGCACACAGCGCACTTCTCAGTTCCACGTTCAATATATTACTCTCGCTATAGACGGAAGGAAAGCTTCCGTCAACAGCTCCTAAAATATAACACTTTTTCAAACCGGAGCTTTTAAGGGCAGAGAGAGATGTACAGTTTACCTGATCGACGGTCGCGGGAATAAGCGAATAATCAGTCTGTGAGGTAAGAAGCCTTATCAACTTCTTAAGTGTTTCAAAATCTCCTATCTGTAGCTCTCCACCGCAAAGGGAAAGTTGCTCAAATGCGGATATAAGAGCATTATATGCAGCCGTATCCGCATCACTCATACCATTCAAATCAACAGTACTGGTAATAAACGTATATAATGCACGGGCACAGGCATCACAGGTGCTCCGCGGATCAATACTTTCAGTAAGACGTAATACAGGTTCACGCAATCGGTCGCGTATTTCGTTTATACGGACAAGCTTTTCGGAAACAGATATATCTTTATGGTCTGTATATCCGTCAGGATTCATATTCCATGCCGATTCAAGCTTCCACATAGATCCCTGAACCGACCAGGTTGAGGCATACTCCTCAATAATGTCACACTCCTCGACGGAAATACCACACAATCCTGTTTTTATGTATGATATAACATCTCCAAGACGCCAGTTATAGGTAATGATATTAAGCGCGGAAATGATAAGCTTCACTATCGGTTTTTGCAAAATATCATCCTTAACCGAAAAATGACAGGGTATATTATGACGTTCAAACAGTGAATCGAGAATGCCTGTATAAGCTGACGCATCGCCCATTGCAACGGCAATATCACGGTAACGCATACCTCCTCTTATCTGCTTGGCTATATCCGCACAGACAAGCTCACACTCGGTATATATATCCCCTGCACAAAAGAGCGATATGTTCTCAGGCTTACCCAAATAACTCTCCTTGGAATAACTGTCGTAACAATATTTTTCAAAAAACGCAAGATCAGATGCCCTTTCTGCGGTAAGTAAGGTATCATTGCACACCGCGATACCATTTTTTTCAGCTAATGTAATGATGCGTTTTTTTGTACTGTAGATATTTTCAAATATCTCGCTGTCACGAGACTCATCAACAGAAAGGGTCACAGTAAGATTGTCCGACTTTATCATCAGTGTCTCGATAAGCTCATATTCAACAGGTGTAAAGCCGGAAAAAGACTCTATATATATATTGGTACCGTTTAGAATATCACTATCGTTTAAAAGCTCTGAGGCTTTGAGGATATCATCCTTTTCAGAATCGAAGCCCTTATGTATCAGCTGATCATATCTGGCGTAGATAACAGCAATATCCATCGCCTTAGGCACAACTTCTCGGTCGAGAGTATCAACAACAACGGCGAGTCTTTCGGGATGTACGTTATAATCAGCAAACTCACCGCACAGTTGCACAAGAGAGGACACCAAGCCTATATCTGTGGAGGCTCCCTGCCTAAAGGTGTTGAGAACACCGGAAAGCTCGGACAGGACACGCCACATAATAACAGCCTGTCCTCCCTTATCAAGATAATTATAACATAGTCCGCCAAGCGCTCTGAATACGGTATTACAAAAACGTCTGAAGCTAACGACCTCTAAATTCATTATATTTGGCGTAGCTCCGATGGCGGTAGACATCAAGCGCTCTGCGGCAAGAATGTCCTGTTCGGGCACGATTACCAAAACCTTTTTCTCATTATCAAGATCACGTTTGACGCGGCGTATGACCTCATCGGTCTTGCCGCTGCCGGGTGAACCTAAAATAAACGAAAGCATACTAAAACCTCAAACAATTATTTTTTTTGGGAGGAGCAAGCCCCTCCCATACATCATATTGATCAAATATCCGCATCCTTTGCATACTTTGCACCGTTGACAGTAATAAACTCCTTACGTGCAGGAAGATTGTCTCCCAAAAGAGTATCGAATATGATCGCTGTCTGCTCTGCATCAGCCGCGTCCACACGGATAAGACGGCGGGTAGCTGGATTCATAGTGGTCTGTGACATCATCTGAGGAGTGTTTTCACCAAGACCCTTTGAACGCTGAAGGGTATACTTTGTTCCTTCCAATTTTGCAAGGATATCAGCCTTTTCAAACTCATTGTAAGCAAAGTAGGTATCATCCTTGACCGTTATCTCATAGAGGGGAGATTCAGCAATATATACCCTGCCCTCGTCGATAAGGTCGGGGAGCAGTCGGTATATAAGTGTAAGGATAAGTGTTCTTATCTGGAATCCGTCCTCGTCGGCATCGGTACAAATTATTATCTTATTCCACTTGAGAAGATTGATATCAAACTTAGGAAATTCCGTCTTGAACTTGCCGTCGATCTTGACACCACAGCCTATAACACGAAGAAGGTCACGGATAATATCGCTCTTGAAGATCTTGTCATACCCAGCCTTAAGACAGTTAAGAGTCTTACCCCTTACGGGTATTATAGCCTGAAATTCGGGGTCACGAGCCAATTTACAGCTTGTCATAGCCGAGTCACCCTCAACTATATAGACCTCACGCATATCGGGATCCTTGGAGCGGCAGTTTATGAACTTCTCGACCTTGTTCTTTATGTCGATATTCTTGATGAGATCGTCACGGGTCTTTAAGCGTGTCTTTTCCGCACTTTCACGGCTACGCTTATTAGCAAGCACGACGTTTGCTATCTGCTCGGCATCAAGAGGATTTTCGATAAAATATGTCTCAAGCTGCTGCTTGATATAGTCTGTTAAGAAATCCTTAATGAACTTATTTGTGATAGACTTCTTTGTCTGATTTTCATAAGAGGTCTGGGTAGAGAAGTTATTGGATACAAAGACAAGGGATGCACCGATATCGTCAAATCTGACCTTTGCTTCGCTTTTATTATACTTTGCGTTATTCTTGAGATATTTATCAACGGCAAAAACAAAAGCATTGCGCATCGCGTCATCCGGCGCACCGCCGTGCTCAAGATAGCTTGAATTGTGATAATGTTCTACAAAGGATTTATTCTGTGTAAAGCAACAGGTTAGCTCCACCTTAAGCTTATATTCGGGAAGGTCGGCACGGTCACGTCCCTGTGTCTCTGTAGACCAGATAACAGGCTGGGTCATAGGTGTACCTGCCGCCTCAAGTACGTAATCGCTTATACCGTGTTCATAGTAATACTCGGTAGTCTCGAATCCGCCGTTGCCTTCAAACTTAAGAACAAACCTGATACCGCTGTTGACAACAGCCTGCTTGTGAAGCATCTCGGTAAAGAAATCCTTGGGCATATTGATATCGGTAAACACCTCAAGGTCGGGTCTCCACTTGATTATCGTACCTGTACGGCGCTTGTCAAGAGGAGTGATCTTCAGCTTGGAGGCGGGATTACCCTTTTTAAAATTGATCTCATAGAGATTTCCGTCACGGTAGCTCTTTACCTCCATATATTCCGAGGAGAACTGAGTGGCACAGGCACCGAGACCGTTAAGACCGAGAGAATATTCGTAATTACCGCCGCCTGCATTGTTATTGTACTTACCGCCTGCATACAGCTCACAGAATATAAGATCCCAGTTATAGCGTTTTTCCTTTTCGTTATAGTCAAGAGGCATACCTCTGCCCTTGTCCTCAACCTCGATAGACATATCACGGAAAACGGTAACGGTAATGATCTTACCGAAGCCCTCTCTTGCCTCGTCCACCGAGTTTGAAACTATCTCAAATACAGAATGCTCACAGCCTTCAAGACCGTCAGAACCAAAGATAACTCCGGGACGCTTACGAACCTTATCCGGACCCTTTAATAATGTGATGTCCTCATTTGAATAGCTTGCTTTTGTCTTAGCCATTAAAATTCTCCTTATTGAAAATTCTCTTTATATGTGTTAAAATGTTTTCGGGTGATAAAAATGTTAGATCTTTGCAAATGCGCTTTTCGAAACGAAAATATCGAATATATAGGCATACTGCCTATAGAAAGCTGTAAAATAATCAATCAGTCTCTTTATGACCGCACGTGCGCTTGGGCTAAGAGTGTTATTCTCTTTCTTGTTCCCTATTATACAGAGGACAAGCCCGAAAGGAATATATCTCTCTATGCCGTACCCCGTGATTACCACAGCTATATGGCATCATTGTCCGATAGGATCGTACAAAGACTTCAGTATATGCAGCCAGACAGGCGATTCCGCGGTATGGCGGATCATTCTCCCATCGCGGAGACCTCTGCAGCAGCTATGGCAGGATTAGGTATCATAGGTGACAACTACCGTCTTATAAACGAAAAATACGGTTCATATGTTTTTATCGGTGAGATATTCACGGATATGGTATGCACCGAAGTGCCAAAGGAAATATCCTTCTGCTATCATTGCGGAGCCTGTAGAAATGCCTGTCCTTCCCCGGATAGTTGCTTATCAGCATTGACCCAGCAGAAAGGAGAGCTTGAGGAAAACACCGCCGCTCTTATGAAAAACTATCATACAGCCTGGGGCTGTGATATCTGCCAGACGGTATGTCCTTACAACAATGATATTGAGAAAACTCCCATAGATTTCTTTTGGCAGGACAGAATTTTCGAGCTTACTCCCGAAATACTCGACGGTATGTCGGATGAAGAACTCAAAACAAGAGCCTTTGGCTGGCGCAAAAGAAAAACCATCGAGCGCAACATAAAACTGCTTACAGAGTAATATACTATAAGCGGTGATATATGTGGGTTATGATAAATACAAAACGCTTCTGTCCTACCGTTACGGACAGTTAAAGGAAAACGGATTATGGAATATCGCTATGCGTACTATTCGGTACACACGGCGGTATTTCCTTATTTCAAGGCTTATCCGTTATGCCTCGTATATCATCGCCGCGATAGAAACAAGTGCTGTACTTATTATAGTCTTTTCGGCATTGCTGATACTTCTGCCCATAGCTCTTGTATTATTCGGTATAACTGTAGCCTTAAGTACGTCACAGTACAAAAAATATAACAGGCTTATATCCGAGGATATCAAGAACAAAAAGATAGTTGTTATCGACGCGAAAAAAGGATATTTCCGACGAAAGCAGGCCTATCTCAACAATATGGCAAGATGCTTTCGGGATGAAGGCTACACCGTATTTGTTATATCCCGTTTATTTACAGCTGACAGATTTCTCGTGGCAAAAAAAGCGGAAAATAATATATGGATATTAAAATTAAACTACTTTTTTATTCTTAAAAAGCGGCTAAAAACTGATGATATAATCTATATCTACTGATATAATATCACGGTATAAGTCCAATAATCGGGACTTATGCGTGAATTAAGAGATCCATAGCGGAATCTGCATCCTTTGTGAGTGCATGGTAGTACTCGGTACAGAGTGCAACAATATCCTCATCTGTAATTTCGGAATACTTAGCGAGAGCGGCGTCAACGCCGTTCTCTTTTGTATACTCACATATTTCCTTAGATGAATCGTCACGGTCAAAGAGCAGTCCTGCTGCTAGACCCATAACCATATAGTTTACGGGCAAGCCCTGTTTTTTGGCAAGCTTGATAGCTCCGGGAAGTCTGTCAACGGGAGAGAGCTTACGCTTGGTATCGTTACCTACACGGGCAACTGTGTCTCCGAGGAGCTTGTTATCGTAACGGGTAAGCAGATCGAAGGAGTGGTCGTTCAAGTCAGCTACGTCTGCGTTATGCTCCTTTGCAAGGCTCTGTGCGGATTGGGTAAGTGCGCCAAGAGCGATAAAACGGATACGCAGGTCAGCCGCCGCCTCCCATATGTAATCATAACCTTTAAGGTTACCGAGATAAGCACAAAGAGCGTGGCTCATATTATGCATATAGAGCTTACGCTGAATAAACAGCTCAAAAGGAGCGTAAGGCAGCATATTTTTAATATCGGGGATCTCACCCTTGAAGGCTTCCCTGTCTACAGGAAGAGTGCAGAACTTCTCAACACATACCGCAAGGGGATATTCTGCAGAGATAGAGTCGGGGGTTTTGGGGACCATACGGCCGATAGAAGCCTCAACAAAACCAAAGTTAGCATCGAAATATGCCTTTTCCTCGTCGTTGAGATTCTCTGCAATCAGATCGTGGAGATATATATTTGCATCGATCTTATTCTCACAAACGATGATATCAAGAGGTCCTCTGCCCGCCTTCATTCTTGCCTTGACACCCTCGGATATGGGCTTGGCAATAAACTTGAGAATATTAACACCTACGGCAGTAGCCATAATATCAGCCTCTGCGATCTCACGGGCAACAGCCTCAAGGTCGTTACCGTTGGCACATCTTACGCGGTCAACCTCTGTTTTTATATATTCACCCTTATCGGTGATGAACAGCGGATACTTACCGTCCTCGTTAAGCTTGTTTACAACGTCCATATTGACGTCAACAAAACAGGTCTCATATCCTGATAAATTAAATAACTGGGCAATAAAGCCCCTTCCGATGTTACCGGCACCGTACATTACAGCTTTCATAGTCATTCCTCATAAATTAAATTAATCAAAATATTATAACACATATTATAAATTTTGTAAAGATAAAACAGGGGTAAATCCCCTGTTTTACTTTGCATTTATTATATATTGGACAATATCCTCAACAATACGGTTGTTGATAACGTCAGCGTCGGAAATTGTTATATCAAACTCCTCCTCGAGAGCCATAATAAGATCAAGCACGTCTATAGAATCAGCACCTAAGTCATCCACTATATCGGCTGTATCTATGACAGCCTCAAGCTCTACCTTTAAAGTGTTGGCTATAACCTCACGGACTCTCAGATCAAAGATCTCGTTTGCCATATTACTTATTAAATGCGCTGAATGCCTTGTGAGCCATATAAACGTCAGCCTTAGCTATAACCTCATAGGGTGCATGCATAGAGATAACAGCAACACCGAGGTCGATGGTATCGATATTCTTCTGTGCGATATAAGCCGCAACGGTACCGCCGCCGCCCTGGTCTACCTTACCGAGCTCGCCTGTCTGCCATACAACATCATATTTGTCAAAGACGGAACGTACAAAGGAAACATACTCAGCACTGGCATCAGAGCTGCCGGACTTACCTCTTGCACCGGTAAACTTGGTCATAACAACACCGTGGTTTACGTGGCTGGAGTTCTTCTTTTCGTAGCACTCTGCAAAGTTAGGATCAAAAGCAGCGTTTACGTCAGCGGAAAGACACTTGGAGTTTTCTTTAACGATATGGTAGTTTGCACCTGTAGACTTTGCAAGCTCCTGCATAATGTCGGTAAACACCTCACACTTCATACCGGTGTTACCCTCGGAACCTATCTCCTCCTTGTCTGCAAGGATAGCCATAAGGGTGTGTGTTGGATTGGGATTTTCAAAGAGAGCTGTCATAGCAGGGTATGCACAAACTCTGTCATCGTGACCGTAAGCACAGATAAGGCTGCGGTCAAAGCCAATGTACTTGGGGTTTCCCGCAGGAACAGCTGAAAGCTCTGCGGAAAGGAAATCCGCCTCGGTTATACCGTACATCTCGTTGAGAAGCATCATAACTTTAAGTTTAACGGCATCACTTTCCTCACCCTTAACAGGCTCGGAACCGATAAGAAGATTAAGATCCTCACCGCTGAATGCCTCACCTAACTTCTTCTGCATCTGGTCCTTACCGAGATGAGGAAGAAGGTCATTGATATAGAATACGGGATCATCGTCCTTTTCACCGATAGCCACGTCAACTCTGCTTCCGTCCTTCTTGTAGATAACACCGTGAAGAGCCAGAGGTATAGCGGTCCACTGGTACTTCTTGATACCACCGTAATAGTGGGTCTTGAAAAAGCTCATTTCTGCCGCCTCATAGAGAGGAACCTGCTTTAAGTCAAGACGGGGAGAGTCAACGTGAGCAGCAGAAATACGGATGCCGTTTTCCATAGACTCTGAGCCTATGATAAAGAGATAGAGCGCCTTACCGCGGTTGTTGTAATAATACTTACCGCCGGGGACTACCTCCATACCCATAGTATAGGGTACAAAGCCCTGCGCCTGAGCCATCTTTATACCTTCTGATACAGCCTCACGCTCTGTCTTGGCATTACGGAGAAAGTCCATATAGCCTACTGCATAATCGTTGATCTTTGCAACCTCGTTTTCATCTACAACGTCATAAACGTTCTTGTGATCGTAAAAAAGCTTGTCTTTTAATTCACTCATATCTATTCTCCTAAATTATATAATTCTATGTATTTTGCTCTTGCATATCTGAGCTTGAATATATGGTATTCAGTTTCGGGATAGGGGATGTTTTTAAGCTCTCCGTTTTCAGAATACTGAGGATCGCTTAACCAACCGGCGACCTTCGTAGGTCCTGCATTGTATGCAGCATAAACGTTATCCCAGTTTCCAAGCTGAGAATACAGACGTGATACGTAATAGGTACCGTATCTAATATTGGTTTCAGGATCGAATATCTGTGCTTCCGTAACCTCTTCACCAAGTTTTTGAGCAAGCCAGGTAAAGGTGTCCGGCATAAGCTGCATAAGTCCACAGGCACCTGCTTGGGAAATGGCGTTTTCATCAAAGTCGCTTTCTACCTTGATCATTGCAAGGATAACACTTTCGGGCACGTTAAACTCATCCGAATACTTTTCAACAAATTCGGTATATTCAAGAGGATAGTTATTTTGTTCGACGTCTTCGGATATCCTTTCGGACATCTCTATTCCTGCCTTAAGCACAGAATTTACAATTAACACGCCGACAATCAGAAGAACAATAATGATTACTGCAATGATAATCGCAATAATGCATCCTGTATTCCCTACACCTCTGCCCTTCCTCTTTCTATTTTTCTTCTTTACTGCCATATAACCTCATAAGCTCTTTTTTTAATTTTTCGGCAATTTCTGTGATTTCACCGGAACTGTTTTCTACAATAATATCACAGTTTGCTTCAAACCAATCATCACTGTGCTGATTGTTTACTCTGGCAAGAGCCCTATCACGGCTGATACCGTCCCTCCGCATAATCCTGTCAACACGAATATCCTCCCGTGCCACAACCCCGACCGTAACATCACACATTGCATCAAATCCGCTCTCAAAAAGCACAGGCGCGTCAAGAATTACTATCCTTGCATCAGTATTTCTGATAATCTCATCACACTTACTTCGTATAAATCGGTGCGCAACAGAATTAAGCAGCTTCAGCTTTTCCTCAGAAGAAAATACTATAGCACCCAGCTTGGTCCTGTCAACACCACCGTCAGCGTCGATAATTTCCGGACCGAAGGCTGAGGCAAGTGCTTCAACACATGGCGAAGGTGATGATATCATTTTATGATATACCTTATCGGTGTCGATTATGCATATGTCCTTATCAGCCAAAAGTGAACAAAGATAGCCTTTGCCACTTCCGCTTGCCCCTGTAAGTCCTACTATAAGCACAGCATCACCCCCAAAGCATACTCATATAATTATACCATAATTAATTTTATTTTCAAGAGAATTAAGAAAAATACTTGATTTTTAATTATGTTCGTGGTATACTTCTCCGTGGAGTATTTGGAGTCATGTCGAAGTGGGGACGAGACCGAGAGCTGCCTATGACAGTACAACGAGATTGATGAGTAGCCGTAACACGACTATTGACGTGCAGATCTAATTTGCGAAGTCAGAACCGATGTTACAACAGGACATAACCGGACGCCCCGCTGTCAGAAACAAAGTAACTCGCTAAATACACAATTAATATATATACGGAGACGTATCGAAGTGGTCATAACGGGGCTGACTCGAAATCTTCTTCGTCAAACGGAAGCCAATCTTCCCAAAAGCCTTTAATCGTGCGGTTTTCGGGTATCTGCCCATCGCCGCATCACCCAGAGTTCTAACGAGAATTCTAATACAACTGAATATTTGCGTTAATCTCGCTTATGCGAGTTAACATATACGGAGACGTATCGAAGTGGTCATAACGGGGCTGACTCGAAATCAGTTAGGGAGCAATCCCCCGCGAGTTCGAATCTCGCCGTCTCCGCCAACGGAACCCTTGAAAACCCAGTGTTTTCAAGGGCTTTCTGTATCTTGGGGATTTTTCTTTGCGGTGTTTTTTATAATTATTTCCATGTTTTTTGCGCATTTTGCGCTTATAAATCACGCTTGATTTTAGAACAAAAAGGTCTTGGAAGCCGCATAAAATAAGGCTTTTTTCAAGGCGGTGCATTTTGGGTCGTTAGAATTATTTTTGTCAGCAAGGTTTTTCAGCATTTTCAAAAGTACCGGTTGAAGCATACTTGATTAAAAATCTTTTATGCGTTATCGGGGGTCGGGATTCAAATACGGCAGAAAACAAAAAATGCTGCCCCACCGATTTTTTCTCGGTGGAGCTTATGTTATGCATCAGCATTCTTCATTCTTCTTTTGCATCGGCGCTGTTCATTTTCACGCTCTCTGCGTTGTATGTACTTAAATTCTCGGATAAGTTCTTTATACCGTTCTGTGCGTGGATTGGATAGTTTTTGCGGTGATGCCATATAGCATATAAATTCTCCCTTTACGCAGTATTGGGTGCTGCCGATTTTTATACCGTGTAAGGTTTTTTCTCTGATCAGTTCGTGTATGCGCTGTGGATTATGTCCAACAAGTTCCGCTGCCATCTGTGTGGGCAGAGCTTCGGGTAGCTCTGCCCACAGCACCTCCAACCATAGCCTGAAGGCTTCGCAGTTTTCTTCGGTGGCTTCAAACATCGGGCGCGGATGCCATTCGGTTCGGTTTGAGAACAGACCGTTCAGTTCGGATAGAAAACCTACCTCGGTATCCATACGAATTTTGAACATTTCCGCATCCTCTATCAGCACTCGGTACTTATGGGTTGTGTGTCCGGTGTTTTCGTGTGGGATATAGTTATGATCCATCAGATATTTCATCTTCCGTGTGGAGATGTGAAGGTATTGCCTGAGCTGGCATCCACTCATATATTTCTTTTCAGCCATATATAAAATCATCCTTTCAGTTAACAAAAATGCACCTCAATCCGAGGTGCATCATTCCTTTGCTTTATTAAAGATATTGCTGATAATATCAGCGCTTTCCTGTTTCTTGGACTTATCAAGGTGGGCATAAATATTTGCCGTTGTTGCAAGGTCGGAGTGACCAAGGAAGGTCGATACATTCAGCAGGGGCACATCCTGATTGATAAGGATACTTGCGAAGGTGTGTCGCAGGTCGTGGAAGCGAATCTTTCGCAGGTCATATCGCTCTATAAGATCTGCGAACCTTTGAGTGACTCTGTTCGGTCTAAGCAGTTCGCCGAGTTGGTCGACGCAGATATAATCATCGTATTTGCGGTTATAACTGCCCTTGAACATTCGGCGGTACAGGTCTTGCTTCTCTCGTTCCTCGCACAGCATTTCGTAGACGGGGTCCGGCAGAGGAAGGGTTCGGCGGCTTGATTTATTTTTCATTTCCTCTACGGGTTCTACGATGACCTTACCGTTTTCCTTGTACTCAATAACCTTGGTATCGAGCAGGATGGTGCGCTTATCCCAATCGATTCTTGACCACCGAGCACCCAAAGCTTCGCTTCGGCGCAGTCCCAAGCCACCCGCTAACATTACCGCAGGATAGATAACATCACCGCGGAACAGTCCGAGCATGGTTATCAGTTCATCCTCTGAGTAGTTTTCGCCGGTGAACTTATTTTTCTTCGGGCGGTCGATTCGGTCGAAGGGATTGGCATCTATCAGCTCATCCTTGAACGCTCTTTTGAAGGCGCTGTGCAGGACGGTGTGATAGTGGATGACGGTGTTGGCAACAACACCCGACTCGAACATCCAGTCATAAAAATCCTCGATGTCCTTTGAGGTAATGTTGCCGACTGTCAGATTGCTGTGGGCAGTAAAATACCGCCGAATTCTACCGTAGATCATTCCGTGGTAGCTTTCGGCGGTACTCTTTTGGATATTTTTTTCGACCTTTCTATAGTGGGCGCACATATAATCGAAGATCGGAATGTCCGAGGCAGGCTTTGCATTTCGGGCGAGCTGCTCGGCGTAATCATTTTCAAAGGCTTTTACTACCTCTCGGTAGGCTTTGTTCACCTTTGATTTGTTTGTACCTTCGGGAAGACCGAGGGCGCGCCATACGGGTTTTGTCTTACCGTTTTCTTTAACTTGTATCACGGCATAGAGGCGACCCTTTTTAGCCTGTACGCTGGCTGCAAGTGTGGTTTTGGCATCCATTCGTTATCACTCCTTTTTTATTTTTGCCAACACGAACAATATCACAACTCGTTTGACAAGTCCAGACATTATCGGAAGTTTTCTCAAGAAAGTAGACCCTTGGGTTCGAACTTGGTCTGTCCTTTTGCTGTAAATAATCGATCAGCTGCGATTTTGCAATGCGGTT
>JAFQDF010000021.1 GCA_017416185.1 Clostridia bacterium | reverse complement strand
TGATCTTAATTCAAATATTTCTTTTTCATATTGCTTTATGTGGCGGTACCCTCTGGACATAAGAAATCCCTCCTATGGTTTTCTTAATTATACCATAGGAGGGGTTCTTTTGTCATTGTCCGTTTTTACTGGATCAGTTCAGCGCGGACACCGTTTTCAACATTTAACTCTAAACTCTAAACTCAACGTAAGATTTAGTCAAATATCGGAAAAGCACATATAATAAAAGCTTTCGGCTTTTTGAAATGACGTTGCATAAATACAATTTCCCTCAGATGAAAGTAAAATACGGGAGTGATGAGTTTAGAGTGATGAGTTTAGAGTTGCAGAACAGGGCATAAAGGCTTTTATGCCCTGTTCTGCTCCTTTACGCGCTTGCGGTACGCAAGGGGAGACTCTCCGGTCTCACGTTTAAAGAGTCTTGAAAAATACGTACTGTCGGGAACTCCTACTTTCCCGGCGATCTCACCTACCGAATGCTCCTCCTTCCAGAGGAGCTTTTTTGCTTCCTCTATGCGCTTGGTAATCAGATATTGCTTTAAGGTCATATGCTTATGGGCAGGGAAAAGGTGGGACAGATAATATTTGTTCACATAGCAGTATTCTGCGATCTCGTCAAGGGAAAACTCTCTGTGATAGTTATCATCTATAAATTCTATTGCTCGGATTATGGCTTTGTTAGAATGAAGCTCTTCCTTTTTGTCCCCGGTGGAGTTGATGATGCGGAAAAGATACATCAGAAAGGTTCTTGAAATGTTCTGTGCTATCTCGGCGTAGAACTGTTCTTTTTTGTCAAATTCCTTTATCATTACCTCAAACATAGTACAGAAAAGGTCGAAATATTTGCCCGCGGCATAATAATTGGAATATCCGGGCGGGAGTAAATAATTTTCGGGAAGATCGGTCAAACTAAGCTTGTTGAGACCTATAAAATATAGGTTGAGAGGCTTTTCAGGATCACCTGTTTCCGAATGGAGAGTATTCTGATTGTATATTATTATATCGCCCTTTTTTATCATTCTGATCTTGCCGTCAATGCTTACCGTACCCTTGCCGCTTTTTACAAGGAGTATTTCAAGAAAATCGTGGTGATGCTCGGTTTCCGACCATGCTCTTGTGTTTTTTAGCTCCCCTACGTAAAGAAGTCCCGGCTTTACCTTGAAGGAATATCTGTGCTCAAGCAGATAGTGCTGTCTTTCCTCGCTGTTAAGACGGTGTTTTATTTCCATAGCGCTCTCCTTACATATTCTTTGTTATCATTATACATCAATGTGACAAAATAATCAATATATTTTTTGAAAATAGTACAAAATTGCTATTTAATTTTGACAACTAAATTAATTGCATTTTGCACAAAAATATTGTATTATAAAAGTGTGATAGGGACATATTGCATAAAAACCGCTTGTAAAGGAGGTCGTTAAGGTATGAATAAAGTAATACTTGAGATGAAAAACATAGATAAGCGGTTCTCAGGCGTACACGCACTGAAGTCTGTTGACTTTGAGCTTAAAAGCGGGGAAGTACACGCTCTTATGGGCGAAAACGGTGCGGGAAAATCCACACTTATCAAGGTTTTGTGCGGCATCCACCAGCGTAACGGCGGTACGGTAAAGCTCTTCGGCGAGGAGGTAAACTTCCGTAACATCGCTGAGGCGCAGGCTGCGGGTATATCGGTAATTCATCAGGAGCTGAATATGATGAATCACCTGACGGTAGCGCAGAACATCTATATCGGAAGAGAGCCTATGAAGGGTATTTCCATAGATGACCGCAGAATGGTACAGGACGCAAGGGTGCTGTTCGAGCGTATCGGTGTCGATATCGACCCCACGGTACAGCTCGGTACTCTCACCGTAGGAAAGCAGCAGATGGTGGAGATAGCAAAGGCTGTTTCCCACGACTGTAAGCTTCTGGTGCTTGACGAGCCCACGGCAGCTCTGACCCAGACCGAGGTCGAGGAGCTGTTCAAGATAATGAACGATCTGCGGGACAAGGGGATAGGAATGATATACATTTCCCACCGTATGGACGAGATCAACCGTATTTCCGACCGTGTTACGGTAATGCGTGACGGCGAATATGTGGGCACGGTTAATACCGCCGAGACCACAAAGGATGAAATAGTAAAAATGATGGTAGGCCGTGTGATATACGGCGACCGCAAAACCGAAAGCAAAGTTCCTCCTGACGCTCCGGTAGTACTGGAGGTTGAACATCTCAACCGCGGCAGAGAGGTAAAGGATGTAAGCTTTAAGCTCCGTCGCGGTGAGATCCTGGGATTCTCGGGACTTATGGGCGCAGGACGTACCGAGGTGGCAAGAGCTATCTTCGGCGCCGACCGAAAGGACTCGGGTATAATCAGGATAAACGGAAAAGAGGTAAACATCAAGACCCCCGAGCAGGCGGTAAAGAACGGTATCTGTTACCTCTCCGAGGATAGAAAAAGATACGGACTTCTTCTCATAAAATCGGTGTCCGAAAACTCTGTGCTTTCATCTCTTGACGATTTTATAGACGCGGGCTGGATAAACGACAGAAGGATAGAGAAGGTTGCTGCAGAAACAAATGCAGTACTGCGCACCAAAACTCCTTCTATGGAGCAGCAGCTCAAAAACCTCTCCGGCGGTAATCAGCAGAAGGTCATAGTTGCGCGCTGGTTGATAAAAAATTCGGATATATTTATTTTCGACGAGCCAACCAGAGGTATTGATATCGGTGCTAAAAGTGAAATGTACGAGCTTATGGAAAGGCTTGCATCCGAGGGAAAGTCAATTATTATGATATCCTCTGAGCTTGCTGAGGTACAGCGGCTGAGTGACCGTATCATCGTAATGTGCGAGGGTAGGATCACTGCAGAGCTTGACTGTAAGGATGCAACACAGGAAGAAATAATGAAATACGCTACGATGCGGGAAACGATGAAAGGATGATAACTGAAATGAAAGAACGCAGACCTATAAAACTCGGACAGAATATAATTATCCTTTTTGCCCTTGTTGTACTGGTGGGTGTGTTTACACTTCTCAATCCCAACTTTGTTGACAAATACAATATTGTAAGTATGGCACAGTCCCTTGCCCCTTATGCGATAATGAGCTTGGGCGTGACCTTTGTTATCGCCACTGGCGGTATAGACCTTTCTATCGGTACGGTATGTATCGCGGCGGCGGTCGTATCGGGCAAGGCGTTCACCTCGGGTCTTATCCCCCTGTGGGCAACCATACCTATGATGATCGCTATCGGCACGCTGTTCGGACTTATAAACGGACTGCTGGTGGCTAAGCTGAAGCTCCCGAACTTTATTGCAACTCTTGGTACAATGATGTTTTCGAGAGGCCTTTCGGCTCTTATAGTTGTTGACCCCAATATCTTTTTCCCTACGGGTACCTGGTACAATAAGGTTTTTTCAAACTGGAACGGTATACCCACAGGTATCTTGTGGGTAGTATTATTTACACTTATCTGCATGTACATTATGTATAAAAACCGTACCGGCAGATATATACTTTCCATAGGCTCAAACGAGGAGGCAACAAGACTGTCCGGCATCAATACCGATAAATACAAGATGTACGCATACATCTTTGCGGGTATGGCGTCCGGTATTGCGGCTATCTTCTGGTCGGCATCCTTCTCTACTGTAGCGGCAGCTACAGGTAACGGTATGGAGCTTGATGCTATTGCAGGCGTTTATATCGGCGGAACCTCAGCTGCAGGCGGTGTGGCATCGGTTACAGGCTCTACCATCGGTGCGGCTCTGCTGGTAGTTATCCGAAGCGGTCTTAACTTTGTCCTTGCTAAATTCAATCTCAACCTCAACTCCACATACGTTACCTTCGTTCTCACAGGTATAATCGTTGTGGTTGCTGTTATGATGGACGTTATCAAGACTAAGCGTCAGAACAAGATCAAGGTCGAAAAAAATAAAAAGGATAAGAAATGACCGTAGGGGAGGATATTATCCTCCCGCTCAGAGAACACAAATTAATAAATAAAGCCAAAAGGCTTAAAAATAAGGAGGAAATCCAATGAAAAAGTTTTTAACTCTTATGCTCGCAGTACTGATGATCGTTACATCCGTACTCACATTCGCAGCTTGCTCCAAGGACGGAGGGGAAACCGGCTCAAAGGTTATCGGCGTAGTAGCTAAGGGCGAATCCCATGCTTTCTGGCAGTCTGTTAAGGCAGGCGCTGAGGCAGCCGCTAAGGAAAAGGGCTACACCATCACCTTCCGCGGTCCCGCTTCCGAGTCCGCAAAGGACCTCCCCTCTCAGCAGGAAATGGTCCAGACAGCTCTGTCCAATAACGTAGACGGCCTTGTTCTTGCAACCATCGGCGAAGGCTTTACCGATATGCTGGCACAGGCTAAGGACAAGGGTATTCCCGTAGTTCAGTTTGACTCCGGTATCTGGGCAAACGATGTTGCGGCTCTTGATTCCCAGGGCAAGAACCCCATACTTGCATCCGTTGCTACATCCAACACTCTCGCAGCAGGTCTTGCGGCAGAGAAATTCTTTGAAGCGATCAAGGGCGACATTGCTGCGGCTGACAGCTACGTAGTAGGCGTTATCCAGCATGATGAGACCCAGACAGGTATCGACCGTGCGAAGGGCTTTATCGACAAGTTCACCGAGCTTGCTGATGCTGACCCCACCACCGCAGGCAAGTATACCATCGAGAAGGAAGTTAAGCCCGGCGATGCTGACAACGCATACAAGGCAGCTCTCGAGGCTCTTTACGAAAAGGGCATCTCCGCACTCTTTATGACAAACGAAGGTGTTGTTAAGCAGGTTTATGATGCGATCAACGCTTCCGGCGATAAGTATGATGCTATCAAGTTCTGTGGCTTTGACGCAGGCAGCAAGCAGATCGAGTGGATGAAGGCTGAAGGCGGCGCTAAGCTTATCGGTGCTGTTGCTCAGGACTCCTACCAGATCGGTTACGACGCAGTAGCTCAGTGTATCAATGCTATCGAGGGCGGCTCCGTTACCGCTAAGGTTGATATCGCAGGTGCTTGGTGGGATGCTACCAACGTTGACGATATGATCGCAAGCAACATCGTTTACGAGGGTTAATTTCCAATATTAAATTGACACTAAATCATTGACAATACAAGGTTGAAGTGCTAAAATAATCAAGAGCCACATCACACCAACGGTGTGGTGTGGCTTTCTGCTTTAGAATTTATTTTTCGGAGGTACAAATATATGGCAAAGAACAGATATATCGGACAGTATCCGGTTATCGGTATCCGTCCCACAATCGACGGAAGAAGAGGTCCCTTAAAGGTGCGCGAAAGCCTTGAGGACCAGACAATGGCAATGGCAAATGCCGCAAAAAAATTATTTGAGGAAAATCTCTGCTACTCCAACGGCGAGCCCGTAAAGGTAGTTATCGCAGACACCACCATCGGCCGTGTGGCTGAGGCTGCCGCTTGTGCAGATAAGTTCCGCCGTGAGGGTGTTGATATCACTCTTACCGTAACACCCTGCTGGTGCTATGGCTCCGAGACCATGGATATGGATCCTCAGACCATCAAGGGCGTATGGGGCTTTAACGGTACGGAGAGACCCGGTGCGGTTTATCTTGCATCCGTACTTGCTACTCACGCTCAGAAGGGTCTTCCCGCATTCGGTATCTACGGTCACGACGTTCAGAACCTCGACGAGGTAGAGAACATCCCCTGCGACGTTGCAGATAAGCTCCTTCGCTTCGGCCGTGCCGCTGTAGCAGTTGCTACGATGAGAGGTAAGTCCTATCTCCAGATCGGTTCTATCTGTATGGGTATCGGCGGCTCTATCATCGACTCCGACTTTATCGAGAGCTATCTCGGTATGCGTGTCGAGTCTGTTGACGAGGTTGAGATCATCCGCCGTATGACAGAGGGTATCTACGATCAGGCTGAGTTTGAAAAGGCTCTCGCTTGGACTAAGGAATATGCTAAGATCGGCTTTGACAAGAACCCCGAGGATATGCAGAGAAGTGCTGAGCGTAAGGAAGAGGATCTTGAGTTCGTTGTAAAGATGATGTGCATCATCAAGGATCTTATGAACGGCAACCCCAATCTCCCCGCAGGCTGTGAGGAGGAGATGGTAGGTCACAATGCTATCGCTGCAGGCTTCCAGGGTCAGAGACAGTGGACAGACTTCTATCCCAACTGCGACTTCCCCGAGGCTATGCTTAACACCTCCTTTGACTGGGAGGGCGCCCGTGAGCCTTACGTTCTTGCTACCGAAAACGACGTTCTCAACGGTCTCGGTATGCTCTTTATGAAGCTGCTTACCAACCGTGCGCAGATGTTTGCAGACGTTCGTACCTACTGGAGCCCCGAGGCTGTAAAGAGAGCTACAGGCTATGACGTAGAGGGTGTTGCTAAGGACAACGGCGGCTTTATACACCTTATCAACTCCGGTGCTTGCTGCCTTGACGCCAACGGCGAGGCAAAGGATGCTGAGGGCAAGGGTGTTATGAAGAAATGGTGGGAGGTTACCGAGGCTGACCAGAAGGCTATTATGGATAACACCACCTGGAACTACGCTGACCTCGGCTACTTCAGAGGCGGCGGATATTCCTCCAGATTTGTAACCAAGGCTGAGATGCCTGCTACTATGATCAGACTTAACCTTGTTAAGGGTCTCGGTCCCGTGCTTCAGATCGCAGAGGGCTGGACTGTTAACCTTCCCGACGAGGTTACCGATACACTTTGGAAGCGTACCGACTATACATGGCCCTGCACATGGTTTGCTCCCCGCTGCGACGGCAAGGAGGGCAGCCCCTTCAAGACCGCGTATGACGTAATGAACAACTGGGGTGCTAACCACGGCGCTATCTCCTACGGACATATCGGTGCAGACCTTATCACAATGTGCTCAATGCTCCGTATCCCCGTATGTATGCATAACGTGCCCGATGCCGACATCTTCCGTCCCGCTGCATGGAATGCATTCGGTATGGATAAAGAGGGTCAGGATTACAGAGCTTGCGCGGCTTACGGTCCCTTCTATAAATAATGAATTGCGGCATTGCCGCATGAATTGATGTTCGCACATTATGAATTGACGACTTTGTCGTCATGAATTGCACACTATGTGTGCATTAAGGAAACTTTTCGACGAGTCGAAAAGTAATTCAATTATAATTGATTTTCGCTAAAGCGAAAATCTTCCTTAATGTATCCGAAGGATACAATTCATGGCGGAGCCAATTCATGTGCTGAAAGGCACAATTCATGACACCGACGGTGTCAATTCATCTATAATAAAACAACGAGGAAACCAATATGCTTAAGAATATTTCTCCACTCATCTCCCCGGAATTATTGAAAATTCTTGCCGAGATGGGACACGGCGACGAGATAGTTATCGCTGACGGTAACTTTCCCTCACATTCCATGAACGACCGTGTGGTTCGTCTTGACGGCCACGGCGGCAACGAGGTTCTTGAGGCTATACTTCAGATATTCCCCCTCGACACCTATGCTCCCTTCAACGCAATGCTCATGGAGGTCGTTCCCGGTGACAAGGTGGAAACCCCCATCTGGGACGTCTACAAGTCCACCATGGCAAAATACGAGGGCTCAAACGTCCGTGTTGAAAATATAGAGCGCTTTGCCTTCTATGAGAGAGCAAAGACCGCTTATGCGGTCATCGCCACAGGCGAGAGCGCACTCTACGCTAACCTTATAATCAAAAAAGGTGTGATATAACAAAAAGGCATCCTGCGGGATGCCTTTTTAGAATGCAAAATGCAAAATGCAGAATGCAGAATTATGGAGGATTTTTGTCCGCAGGGACAAAAATCTTCTTTATTTTGTTGAAATAGTAATAAATATATGATATAATTAAAATTTAGGTGATGGACGTATGGCTAAATTCTTTTTTAGTAACCTTTGGATATTTTTTAAGAAAAATTTTGTGATGTTTGCGGCGTTTTTTGCCGCACTGGTTACCTGTTTTATTATTCCCATGGATAGGGAATATCTTGAATATTTCGATCTCAAAACATTGAGCTGTCTTTTCTGCGTTCTGTGTGTGGTATGCGCGTTGAAGAATATAAAGTTCTTCTACATACTGGCAAAGAAAATAGTCTCTGTGTTCCGAAATGCCAAGATGTGCATACTGGTTCTGGTTTACATAACCTTTATCGGGTCGATGCTTATTGCCAACGATATGGCGCTTCTTACCTTTCTGCCTTTAGGATTCTTCGTGCTTAAGTCAACGGGCAAGGAGCATTATATGGCGTTTACGTTTATAATGCAGAATATCGCCGCCAATCTGGGCGGTATGCTGACCCCCTTCGGTAATCCTCAGAACCTGTATTTATATTCCAAATTCAATATTCCGACCCTTGAATTTATGTCGATTATGCTCCTGCCCTTCCTTGTGGCGGTGGCGCTCATAACGCTTTGCTGTCTTGCGTTTATCCCCGCCGAGCCCCTTTATGTAGAGGAAGAAAGGGTAGAGCTGCCAAAGGACAAGACGGTCGTATATCTTGTGCTTTTTGCAATTTCCATACTTATAGTTTTCAGAGGAATACCCTATTGGGTTGGGCTGCTTATAATCCCCATAGCGATATTCTTCCTTGACCGTAAGGCACTTTGTATGGTCGATTATCCCTTGCTTCTGACCTTTGTGTTCTTCTTTGTCTTTTCGGGCAATATGGCACGTATAGATGCTGTAAGAGAGCTTTTTTCGGCTCTGCTTGAAAAAAACACGCTTATTTTCAGTGCGGCAAGCTGTCAGTTTATCAGTAACGTCCCTTCGGCTATCCTGCTTTCGCAGTTCACCGATAATTATGCCGATCTTCTTGTAGGTGTCAATATCGGCGGTACGGGAACGCTTATCGCGTCTCTTGCAAGCCTTATAACCTTTTCGGAGTACACACGGCACAATCCCGGTAAGACCGGCTATTACATAGTCAGATTTTCGGTATTTAATTTTGCGTTTCTTATTATACTTGCAATAGTAACGTCTATTTTTTAATGGAGAAATATTATGAATTTTAACGGTAAAAGAGTAACTGTTATAGGTCTGGGTATCTCAAATATGCCCCTTATTGATTATTTGCTTAATGAAGGTGCGGTTGTTTCTGCACGCGACAGAAAGGAGTATGCACTTCTTTCCGATGACGTGAGAGCTCTTGAAAACAAGGGTGTCAAGCTCATCTGCGGCGAGGGATATCTTGACGGAATAAATGAGGAATACATCTTCCGTACCCCCGGTATGAGATACGATACCAAGGAGCTTGCCGATGCTGTTGCAAAGGGCTCCGTGCTTACCTCCGAGATGGAGCTTTTCTTTGAGAGATGTCCCGCTCATATGATAGCGGTGACGGGCAGTGACGGCAAGACCACCACTACCACTCTTATCTCAAAGATGATAGAAAAGAAATTCGGCCACGTGTACGTGGGCGGTAATATCGGTGCCCCCCTTCTTCCCTTTGTAGGTGAGATGACAGCCGACGACTGGGCGGTGCTTGAGCTTTCAAGCTTCCAGCTTCATACGATGAAAAAATCCCCTCATATTGCGGTCATAACAAATCTTTCCCCCAATCATCTTGACTATCACCGTGATATGCAGGAATACGTGGATGCAAAGAAAAACATCTTCCTCCATATGACGGGGGATACAAAGCTCGTGCTTAACTATAATAACGCTCCCACCCGTGAGCTTGAAGCAGAGAAAGCGGAGGGACCCGCGGTTACCTTCTTTGCAAAGGAAGGGGAGGTTTATGAAAAGGACGGAGCAATATATTACGGTGATGAACGTATAGTTGATACCGCAGATATACTTATCCCCGGACATCACAACGTAGAGAACTATATGGCTGCTATCGCTGCGGTTTATCCTATCGTGGGTAAAGAAATAATTGTTGATCTTGCCAAGACCTTCGGCGGAGTTGAGCACCGTATAGAGCTTGTACGCGTAAAGGACGGGGTCAGATATTATAACTCCTCCATAGATTCAAGTCCTTCAAGAACTGCGGCGGCGCTTGCATCTTTTGAAGAAAAGGTCATCGCCATCTGCGGCGGCAAAGACAAGGGAGTACCCTTTGACGGTTTGGCTGTCACCCTTTGTCAGCGTGCAAAGAAGGTGGTGCTGACAGGTGCTACAAGAGAAACGATATACAATACGCTTCTTAACTGTCCCGAGTATAAGGAGGGCTGTCCCGAGATAAAGGTTGAGCCTGATTTCGAGGCGGCGGTAAGGCTTGCTTCGTCTATTGCAAGCGAAGGTGACGTTGTAATACTTTCTCCCGGATGTACCAGCTTTGATGCATTCCCCAACTTTATGGCAAGAGGAAATAAATTTAAGGAAATAGTGAGATCACTTTAATATGTTCAGTCAGAAGATTCAGGATATCGCAAGGGCGGCAGAGGGATCTCTGCGCGATGAGTTCGCCCGTATAGATGAGATCGCTCACCACAACACCGCAAAGGTGATGGAGGCTTTCTCCGAGTTTCGTGTTTCAAAGGAGTGCCTGCTCGGCACAGACGGCTACGGCTACGATGACAGGGGCAGAGAAACACTTGACAAGGTGGTTGCCAAGGTTTTTAATGCCGAGGATGCTTTTATCCGCCACAACATTATAAACGGCACTCACGCCCTGACCATAGCACTTTTCGGCATACTTCGTCCCGGTGACGTTATGCTGGCAGTTACGGGCAAGCCCTACGATACCCTTGACGAGGTCATAGGCCTTAAAGGTGCTGACGGTACGGGTTCACTTGCCGATTTTGGTATCGAGTACCGTCAGGTTGAATTAGGCGAGGATTTTTCCGAGCAGTTAAAAGATCCCCGTGTCAAGATGGTTTACATACAGCGCAGTAAGGGATACGTCAACCGTCCCACCCTCTCTGTTGAGGAGATAAACAAGATAGTTGAGTTTTCACACGCAAGAAGCAATGCTTACGTTGTTGTTGACAACTGCTACGGCGAATTTGTAGATACCACCGAGCCTAAGGCTGATCTTATAATCGGCTCTCTTATCAAAAATCCCGGCGGCGGTATGGCAGAGTCGGGCGGTTATATCGCAGGTAAGAAGGAGTCTGTGGAGCTTTGCTCTTACCGTTATTCCTGTCCTGCCATCGGTCTTGAGGCAGGCGCTACCCTTGACCAGAACAAAAATCTGTACCGCGGATTTTTCTATGCTCCCCACACTGTGGCACAGGCTCTTAAGACTGCGCAGTTTGCGGCGGCTTGTTTTGAAACGGCGGGCTTTGAGGTCTCCCCTAAACCCGGTGAAAAGAGAAACGATATCATCCAGACCGTGACTCTGGGCGACCCCGACAAGCTTATAAAATTCTGTCAGGGAATACAGGCGGGCAGCCCCATAGACTCTTACGTTGCTCCTATGCCCTGGGCTATGCCCGGATATTCGGACGAGGTGATCATGGCGGCAGGTGCCTTTGTACAGGGAAGCTCTATCGAGCTTTCGGCAGACGGCCCTATGCGTGAGCCGTATCTTGCCTTCCTTCAGGGCGGTCTGACCTATGAAAGCGGAAGATACGGAATTATGAAGGCGCTGGAATTTATTTTGGAATAATAAAACAAATAATGTAATCAATTACTACTTGATTTATCTTTCAAAAAATGGTAGAATAAATTGGGTGATTTTATATGAATGCAATCGGCAAACAATTAGAACAGCTTAATTTTATGCTTATAGAGATGGGCGCTTTAGTCGAGCGTGCCGTTGCCTGCGCAGCCAAGGGCTTTGTAGCACAGGACTCCGAAAACGCAAAAAACGTATTTCGTATATGCGGTGAGATCGAGGCAAAGGAAAAGGAGATAGAGGGACTTTGTATGAAGCTGCTGCTTCGTCCTCTTGACCCCCGTGAGCTTCGGACCATTTCTTCTGTGCTCCATATGATCGGCGAGCTTCGTAAGATGGGAGAGCAGGCAGGGGAGATATCCGAGGTTACGGAGTTTCTGCTAAACGAATCCTATACCGTAGATATGTTCGTTTTACCCGATATGGCGCGTGAGACTATCAATATGACCATAGATTCTATTCACGCGCTTGTCCACAACGATATCAATATGGCACTTGCGGTACGCGACCGTGATGACCGTGTGGATGAGCTTTTCTTAACAGAAAAGGATATGCTTATCCGAACTGTGCGCGAGGATGCCGAAAGGGCGGGTCAGGCGCTTGACTTTATGATGGTGGCAAAATACTTTGAGCGTATCGGCGACCACGCCTGTGACGTTGCCGAGTGGGTAATATACTCTATCACAGGAAAGCATACAGATAATGATTAAAATTAAGGAGATATAAAATGAAGAGAATTTTTGCGGCACTTATATGCGTTCTGATGTTCACGGCAATGCTTCTTCCCGTTATGGCTGAGGAGGATAACTTCCTCGGCGAGATCGGTGAGATACCTTGCCCTTACGGAACACCCACCGTTGACGGTACTATTGATGCCGCCGAAGGCTGGAGCGCAGCTCAGTATATCGACAAGACCAATACCGACGGTGCCTGGGGCGGCGAGGAGGTAGTTATCACAGGTAACATCTACCGTGCTTACGATGACACCAATCTTTATATAGCAGCAGACATAAACATTCCCGAGCTTAGTCTCTCTGAGGAGCTTGACTGGATCGAGGGCGACGAGACGGGTAACAAGCCCGGTTGGGACGGCGACGTATTCGTATATACACTCGACCCTCTGGGTGAGTTCGTTAACCTCGGCTTTGCCAGCGACGTAGGCGTATGGTACTGCTTCGGTATCTTTGAAGGTAACATCGTCCGTGCTTACCGCACCCACGTAAACGACGGTGAGGTTTCTGACGTTGTTAAGTCGGCAGGTGCCGTAACCGAAACAGGCTGGCGTCTTGAGGCTGCTATTCCGTGGGAGACTATATGTAAAGACGTTGAGGATATCTCCTATGGCGATATCGTGTTCACCCCCGCTGATCTTGCCAAGGCGGGCAACAAGATCTCAGGCGAGATGATCTATTATGACAGAGTATATGACCCCGAGGCTACCGAGCGTATTACAGGTTCAAGGTATGCAACCATCTGTACTACCTGTGCAGACGGTACTCCCGGTCCTTCTGCTACTCCCTGGATGCTTAAGTGTTACGGTATGCATTTTATTCTCGGTGAAAAGCCGGTTGCCGATGATACCACAGTCGTACCTGACACCACGACCGTAGCTCCCGGCGGTAGTAATGCAGACCCCGAGAATACCACCACAGCCGCAGCTACCGAGGCAGTAACAGAGGTGGTTACCGACGATAAGGGAAATGCCGTGACCGACAATAAGGGTAATAAGGTTACCCAGAAAGTCACACAAAAGGCGACTCAGAAGGCAACAGCAAAGGCTACGACAAAGAAGGCAACTACAGGCACGTCAACCTCTGCAGCTACAAACGCTGCTCAGACCTATGATATAGGCGTTGCTATGGCGATCGGTGCCCTTGCCGTATCCGGTATAGGCTTTGTTAAAACAAAGAAGAGACAGTAATTTTATAAAGATATGTTGTCTTTGCTTAACAGAAGGAGATATATGATGAAAAGATTATTGACTGCACTTATGTGCATTCTTATGTTTGCAGTAATGGTAATGCCGGTTGCTGCAGAGGAGGAGGATTTTGTAGCCGGGATAGGAAACATAAACTGTCCCTGGGGAGCTCCTGCTATCGATGGAAACATAACCGACGGTGAGGGCTGGAGCGATAAGCAGGTCCTCAATAAGCAGAACACCGACGGCGGTTGGGGAGTTTTGCCCGTCGAGGTAGAGGGCGGCTTATGGCGTGCCTATGACAGCGAATATCTCTACATTGCTGCAGATATCATCCTTCCCGAAATCAGTCTCTGTGAGGGCGAGGACTGGATAGACGGCGATGATGTCGGCAACAAGCCCGGCTGGGACGGCGACGTATTCGTTTTCACGCTTGATCCTCTGAACAGCCTTCGTGATGCGGGCTTTCTTTCCGACACCTCGGTATGGTACTGCTTCGGTATCTTTGAGGGAAATGTGGTTCGTACCTACCGTACTCACGCAAATGAGGGTGAGGTAAGCGACATTATTTCTGCGAGAGGTAAGCTTACCGATACAGGCTGGTGCTTTGAGGCAGCTATCCCCTGGGAGACTGTATGTAAGGATATAAATGACGTGTCCTACGGTGACGTTGAGCTTACTCCCGAGAAGATCGCAGCAGGGGGCGACGAGGTCACCTGTGCTATGATATACTATGACAGACGTTACGATCCCGAAGGTGATGAAAGAATAACCTACCATAGATACGTTACCATAGCTACTACCTGTGTTGACGGTACAGCGGGAATTATGGCAACACCCTGGAAGCTTAATGCTTACGGTATACATATGCTCCTTGAACCCAAGGCTGAGGAAAGCACACCTGTTACCGACGTCACGACTACACTTCCCGGTGACAGTAACGCAGATCCTGAAAACACTACCACAGCCGCTGCTACCGAGGCGGTAACAGAGGTGGTTACCGATGATAAGGGAAACGCCGTGACCGACAATAAGGGTAATAAGGTTACCCAGAAAGTCACACAAAAGGTTACTCAGAAGGCAACGGCAAAGGCTACGACAAAGAAGGCGGCCACAGGCACTTCAAGTTCTACAGGTACAAACGCTGCTCAGACCTTTGATATAGGCGTAGCTGTGGCAATCGGTACCCTTGCCGTATCCGGCATAGGCTTTGTTGCAACCAAAAAAAGAACGAAATAATTGAGAATTCCGAATTGGAATAAAAAAGCACTTCATTACTGTGAAGTGCTTTTTTCAAACCCGTGAGTAAAGCCGTTTACGTCCGCCGAGGAGATATCTCCTCCGATAACCTTGTTTTTGTATATGAGAAGGGTTGCAGTGACTTCCCCGGGATAATCGGGATAGTTGGTTATTTTATAACAGTAACGCAGAACCTCCTTGTTTTTGTATTTGGTAAGATCAAGGCCTGCCTTTTTCTGTATATCGTTATAGCCGGTATAAACACGGTCAAATTCGTCGGGTATTGTTACGGTCTCCTCCTTCAGCGGTGAGGCTTCTGCCTCCCAACCGAACTGAGACAGGAAATTGATCCTGTCTTCATTTGATTTTATGTTTGCATAGTTTATCTTTTCGCCGGGCGAAAAGGTCTGGGCATCCACTGTATCCGCGGTGGGTATAAAGCATATCAGCGCTATAAGTGCTGCCAATGAAAGTATCACCGCCCCGAAAAATTTAAGCGTCGAAGCTCTTACAGAATATATAAACATTTCATCTCCCCCTTGTTGTATATTTATATTTCTCCCCGCTTGCAATTATACTGAAAATATGATAAAATAATATAAATTGTATATGGAGACGTTTTATGATATTAGAAAAATATTTGATCCCTGATATAATTTTTAATGACATATATGAGATAACTCCCGAGTTTCTTGTGTCTGAGGGGATAAAGGGACTGGTATTGGATATTGATAATACTCTTGTTACCTATGACGACCCCGTTCCCACCGAGTCGGTGTCGGCTTGGTTTAAGGCTATGGAGGCGTCGGGAATAAAGATGGCATTTGTCTCAAACAACAGCGACCCGAAAAGGGTGACTACCTTCAACGAGGGTCTGGGGTATTTTGCCATACACAGAGGCGGTAAGCCCTTCGGTAAAGGTGTGCGCCGTGCTATGGCACATATGGGAACGACCAAGGAAAATACCGCCATCATAGGAGATCAGCTTCTGACCGATATTATGGCGGGAAAGTGTGCAGGGCTTAAGCGTTCCTTTGCGGTATTGCCGATAAAAGACCGTACCGAGCTTTTCTTCCGTACCAAGCGTAAGATAGAAGCTCCCTACGTCAGAAAATATATGAAATTACACGGAGATAAATATGGAAGATAGAGCATTATTCGGCCCTGCGGGAAACTGTGACCGTTTCTATGCCGAAGGGCATAAATCAACAAAAGAAGTTTTCAAGTGGCTCAGTGAAATAGGACTCGATTCCTACGAATATCAGTGCGGAAACGGAATCCGTACCAAGCTTGAGACCTTTGCCGCCCTTGGTGAGGAGGCAAAGAAATACGATATACACCTCTCGCTTCACGCACCCTATTATATTTCGCTTTCGGGTGTGGAGGTGGACAAGCGTTTAAAGAGTCTTGATTATATTAAAGCAAGCGTTGATGCCGCAGAGGCTCTTGGTGCAAAAAGCGTTATAATACACACGGGCTCTGCATCAAAGATCTCAAGAGAAGAGGCGGTGGCACTTGCTGCCGATACTATGGCAAGAACTCTTGATATGCTGGGAGATACCGACATTCACCTCTGCCTTGAGACTATGGGCAAGAAAAATCAGCTCGGTACTCTTGACGAGGTCCTGACCCTTTGCTCTGCTGACAAAAGACTTTATCCCTGTGTGGACTTCGGTCATCTCAACGCAAGGGACGTGGGCGGTGTTTTTGTTACAGCCGACGATTACAGACGTCTCTTTGACCGTGTAGGTGAAAGGCTGGGTGAGGAAAAGGCAAAATATATGCACTGCCATTTTTCAAAGATAGAGTATACCGCTCAGGGTGAGAAAAAGCATCTGACCTTTGAGGATAACACCTTCGGTCCCGATTACGAGCCGCTGTGTGAGGCGATAGCCAAGGAAGGACTCTGTCCACGTATCATCTGCGAGTCGGCGGGCACACAGGCGGATGACGCCTTGGCGATGAAGCGGAGCTACATCGGAATGCAAAGTGCAAAGTGCAAAGTGCAAAGTTGAGGAAGAAAATAGTGTCCTTGTGACACTATTTTCGATAGTTATATTGAAAAAACAGAGGATATGGTTGTGAATACAAGACTTATTAAGTTACAGGAAAAGCTGAAGGACATAGCTGACGGTGTTATCGTCACCGATGAAAAGAATATAAGATATCTCTGCGGTTTTGACTATACCGACGGATATCTGGTTATAAGTAAGACAAAGGCTACGCTTGTCTGTGATTTCAGATATATAGAAGCAGCAAAAATTGAAGCTGACCCTACCTTTGAGGTATTTATGATGCAGGGACCCCGAAAAAATTGGCTTACGGCTATGCTTTCGGAAATGAATATCAAGACCCTTGCCTTTGAGGACGGTGCTATGACTGTAAAAAGCTATGAGCTGCTGTCAAAGGATATTGAGGGTGTCAGTCTCGTTCCTCTGGGTTCGGTCATAACCGAGCTTCGCGAATATAAGGACGAGGGCGAGATGGAGAACATTATTGCCGCCCAGCGTATTGCAGAGAAGGCGTTTGAGCATATTTTAGGCTTTATTACCCCCGAACGTACCGAAAGAGAAATAGCCCTTGAGCTTGAATTTGAGATGAGAAGACAGGGGGCAAGCGGAGTTTCCTTTGAAACCATTGCCATTTCGGGCAGGCAATCCTCTATGCCTCACGGAGTTCCCCGTGACTGTAAGCTGGAAAAAGGCTTTTTGACGATGGATTTCGGTGCGGTTTATAAGGGTTATTGCTCGGATATGACCCGCACGGTGTGTATAGGTAAGGCTGACGACGAAATGAAGCGTATGTATAATACCGTCCTTGAAGCTCAGCTTAAAGCGATTGAAGGTATACACCACGGCATAAATACGGTGGATGCGGATGCCCTTGCAAGAGATCATATATATGCCAACGGCTATAAGGGCTATTTCGGACACAGTCTGGGTCACGGCGTGGGTATGGACGTTCACGAAGCTCCCGGTGTTTCTCCCGTAGGAGCGGGCAAGGAGCTTACCACGGGTCACGTGGTCACCTGCGAGCCGGGAATATATATCGAGGGAAAATACGGCGTGAGAATAGAGGATATGCTGCTTTTCTACCCCGATAAAGTGGTGGATATCACAAAAACTGCAAAAGAATTGATAGAAATTTATTAAAAACCCTTGCAATATTATCCATTATATTGTAAAATAAATTGAATATGAATAAACACAATTTGGAGGTTATATAATATGGTAACAGCTGGTGATTTCAGAAACGGCGTAACTTTTGAGTTTGAGGGCAACGTGCTTCAGGTAGTTGAGTTCCAGCACGTAAAACCCGGTAAGGGCGCGGCTTTCGTACGTACAAAGTGTAAGAACGTAAAGACAGGCTCTGTTGTTGAGCGTACCTTCTCCCCTACAGAGAAGTTTGAGAATGCTCAGGTTGACAGACGTGAGATGCAGTATCTCTACACCGACGGTGATCTCTACTACTTCATGGATATGGAGTCCTACGAGCAGATGCCTATCGGTCAGGATAAGCTTGATGACAACTTCAAGTTCGTTAAGGAAGAAATGATGTGTAAGATCGTTTCCTACAAGGGCGACATCTTCGCAGTTGAGCCCCCTATGTTCGTTGAGCTCGAGGTTACCGATACCGAGCCCGGCTTCAAGGGTGATACAGCTCAGGGTGCTACCAAGCCCGCTACTCTTGAGACAGGCGCTACCATCAAGGTTCCCCTGTTCATCGAGATCGGTGAGGTTCTCAGAATCGACACCCGTACAGGTGAGTATCTCGAAAGAGCGTAAGCAAACAAGTGTTTGCATCCGTAATCGGGTATGATACCTGATCAAACTGTTTTTTCGGTGCCCGATTTGACGCTATTTTGAAAAATAAAAAGAATATATTTAGGAGGTAATGACCAATGAACATTACTGAAAAGGCAGCTTATCTTAAGGGTCTTGCCGAGGGTATCGCTCTCGATCCCGCTAAGCCCGAGACAAAGCTTATCAATGCTCTTATCGACTGTGTAAACGAGCTTGCTCTCACCATAGCTGATATGGATGAGGATCTTGATACTCTTGAAGCATACATCGAGGAGATCGACGAGGATCTGGGTGATGCAGAGGAATACCTCTACGGTCCCGATGACTGCGATTGCGACGATGAGGACTGGGATTGTGATTGCTGTGATTGCGACTGTGATTGCGATTGTGACGATGACAAGGACGAGTGCTGCTGCGATTGCGAAACAGAAGAATAAGAACGAAGATCCCTTCGGCATAAACCGAAGGGATTTTTTCACAATCTATAGAAATATCCGGAAATATCTGTTATAATAGGGATAATAAATAATCATAGATGAGAGAGCATTAAAAATTCGGCTCTTGCAGATGTGTGATCGCTTTACAGGAGTAATGCTATGAGTGAAAAATACAAGGTAGTATGGTCAGCCGGCAAAAATCTTTATACAGAGGGTTCACCCATTATAGTGGGAGATTTTTCTCTGCTTCGTGATATCCAAAACGGCGGGATGCTGTGCAGAATCCGGCTTATAAATATAACCGATAAAACTGTTAAAAGGATTAAGGTCGGTGTCGTTACCGCAACAGAGAGCTCAGAGGCGGTGGCAGAGGATATTTATATAGCCCGTGATATGGACGTAACTCTGGATATTCCCCTTTCCGGTTTTGATCACAACAGGGCGGATTTTGAGATCAATGAGATAGTGTATACAGATTCATGCGTTCAGTCGATTCCCCGAAGCACAATGTGGGAGGCTCTGAGCCTGCCCGAGACCCTTGAGGAATACCTTTGTGACGATGAGCTTGTCCGAGAATTTAAAGCTCATTTTGAGGAGGGTGTGTATTTTCCGAAGGAAGAGAAGGATCTTTGGTTTTGTACCTGCGGTGAGCCTAATCATAGGGATGAGGCAGCCTGTCATTCCTGTAATCGTACCCGCGCTTCCTTGATGAAATACGGTGTGGTGGAGCTGAAAAACGCAGTTGCCAAGCAGAAGAGAATTGATGCCGTAAACAAGGATAAGTTTGAAGAGGCATATAATCAGGTGCTTGTGGATAAAAAGTCCAAACGTAACAGAACCTTCCTGTATATTCTGATTGCGGCGGCGGTTATAACGCTTATAGCCCTGCTTATAGCCGTTGACGGAAATCATTATACGACCACAATTTAAAAGAAAAAGCTGGTCGGACGTGTGGAAATAAAATATTATATGTACATTTTTCCCACTACGGACTAATTTTAAATATACAGATAGTATCTCCAAATGAAGTTGATAAGCATTCAAAGATGGCATAAACATCGAGTTTATGCCATCTTTTCACACTTTTGCGTCAAGCTGAGAAAAAAGCTCTCGAAACGAGAGCTTTTTTTGTTATCAGTCGAGACCCAGCTCCTCGCGAAGCTTGGAGTCCTCTGCCATTGCATCATTGTATTCCTTGATGCCCTGCTGAGCCTGTTCTTTGGTGAAGCCTGCTTTTACAAGCTCCTCCTCAAGCTCCTTGTCTGTGTAGGTGTGATAAGAAAAATACTTTTCAATATATTTTTTTGCCATACTGTTCCAGTCTATCTCCAGCTGGTCGGCACCGTACTGAGCCTCCTCGGGGGTAAATTCCATATAAATGAGATGGTCGATTATACCCTGATACGAGAAGGGCATATAGTAGGTGTAGAATTCAGCCGTTCCTCTTGCCATCTCCATCCAGTCTATATTGAAGATATCAACAGCGTAAACAATGTCCTCCTGACTGTAGCCCTCGTCGAGCAGGGCCTGTGTCAGCTTTGCCTTGGAAACACCCACTTCAAGGTGCTGCTGAGCGCTTTCTGCAGCTTCTCTCTGAGTGTCTGTAAGAACTGCATCCTCCGGTATTTTGAACTTAGGCTCCTGCTTTGCAGGCGCGGTGGGAACCGTACCCGTATCAGCCGGGGCTTCGGTGGCGGTCTTTTTTGAACAAGCAACGGATGACGTGAGCATTACCGCCGCAAGAAGTATTATAATCGATCTTTTAAACATTTTATGCTCCTGTGTTGAGTTTTATTAAGTATAACAATTTTACACGGAAATGTCAATATTGACATATAGGATTTTGACGTGATATAATATTTTTATGAAAAAGACTATTGGTATTTTTGCCCATGTGGACGCAGGAAAGACAACCCTTTCCGAGGCTATTCTGTATTATACGGGAGCCATCCGTAAAAGGGGCAGTATTGAAGAAAAGAATACGGTTATGGATACTGCCGTAATTGAGCAGCAGCGCGGCATAACCTGCTTTTCGGGAGCTTGCGGATTTAAATTTAATAATAACGACTATTATCTTATCGACACTCCGGGTCATACCGATTTTCTGCCCGATACACAGAGATGTATGGCGGCTCTTGATTGCGCGGTCATTACGGTTTCCGCCGTTGAAGGTATAGAGGGCAACACCGAGCTTCTGTGGGATATGCTGTCCGAGAGAGGTATACCCACCCTGTTCTTTATCAACAAGTGTGACCGTGATATCGCTGAACCTCAGAGAGTAACAGCGGAGCTGAAGAAACGCTTCGGCAGTAAGGTCGTTCTCTGGCGGAGTGACGATTACCTTGAAATGCTGGCGGGAAGCGATGAAGCCCTTATGGAGAGATATTTTGAGGGTACGCTTTCCTTGGACGAAGCCGACCGCAAAGCGTCAGAGCTTTTTATGGACGGAGAGCTTTGTCCCTGTATCTGCGGCTCTGCTATGCAGAATCAGGGTGTAGACGAGCTTTTGGTATGCATAGATGCTCTTTGTAAAACCGATTATTCTTCTCAAGGAGATCTCGTCCTTCAGATATTCAAGGTAAGACATGAGAAGGGCAAGCGTATGATGCTCTGTCATATAAGCGGCGGTGAGATATCCGTACGTGATACACTTCCAAACGGAGAAATAATTTCCGAGCTTCGTGCTTTTGACGGAACAAAATCGGTTTCTGTACAAAAGGTATCTGCGGGAGACGTTGCGGAGATATACGGTATCACAGGCTACAGGGCGGGTGAATGTATAGGTATGGAAAGCGATACGCCCTGCGTTCCCGGATTAAGTGCGAGGGTCATATACCCCGAAAATATTACATCAAAGGATATGCTGACAAAATTGCAGCTTCTTGAGGATGAAGAGCCTACGCTTTCTGTAAGGTACGAGCCGAGAACGGCTGAGATATCGGTATCGGTTATGGGTAGGATAGAGCTTGAGATACTACAGCAGCGTATATCCGAGAGATTTGATATTGACGTTACCTTCGGAGACTGCGGAGTAATATATAAGGAGACTGTCACAGAGCCTACGGTCGGCTACGGACACTTTGAACCTCTGCGTCACTACAGCGAGGTGCATCTGCGCATAGAACCCACAGAGCGGGGAAGTGGTATCAGCTTTGAAAGCGAGTGCTCGTTAAATACACTTACCTCAAACTATCAGCATCTGGTGCGTACCCATGTCTTTGAAAAGGAGCATAAGGGTGTCCTTACAGGTTCCGCTCTGACCGATGTTAAGATAGTTTTGCTTACGGGTGCTTCTCACGAAAAGCATACAGAGGGCGGGGACTTCCGGGAGGCGACCTACCGCGCCATACGACACGGGCTTATGCGGGGCTCTTCACGGCTTCTTGAGCCATATTATAAATGCCGTTTTGCTGTGGATACTGCTCATATGGGCAGGGTGATATCCGATATTACTCGGCTAAGCGGAACGATGCTTTCAAGCGAAAATGAAGGAACAAGAGCGGTAATAAATGCCCGTATCCCCATAGCCGAGTTTACTCCTTATCAAACCGAGTTTATATCATTTACAGGCGGCAGAGGCAGAGTAGTATTCAGCTATGACGGATATGACGTCTGTCATAACGAGGCGGAGGTGACGGAACGTATTGGATATGAAGCTGAGAGAGACGTAGAAAACACACCCGATTCGGTTTTCTGTGCTCACGGAGCGGGCTTTAATGTCCCTTGGCGGGACGTGGAAAACTTTATTCACTGTAAATCCTGAAAAAACTCTTGCATTTTTATTTGCTATGTGCTATAATCCCCTTGTATAAAATTAATTCTATACGGAGGTACTATACAATGGCATACGTTATTGGTGATGCATGCATCGCATGCGGCGCATGCGCAGAGGGTTGTCCTGTTGACGCTATCTCTGACGGCGGCGACAAGTACGTTATTGATGCTGATACCTGCATCGATTGCGGCGCTTGTGCAGGTACTTGCCCTGTTGAAGCTATCGCAGAAGGCTAATTACTTATAAGATACAAGGGCAGGCTAACGCCTGCCTTTGTTGATTTAAGGGAGAATAATGATATTATATAATGACGAAACGTTGACCCGTGTCAACGATAATATAGAATTAATACAAAAAAAGGACGGTCTTACCTTCGGTACCGATGCTTATCTGCTCTCTGCATATATGAGAGAAGGGAGAAGCTCGACCGCAGTTGATTTTGGCTGCGGTACCGGAATAATATCCCTGCTCTGTGCGGCAAGAGGTAAGTTTGGAAAAATATATGCCGTTGACGTTCAGTCGGAGTTTTGCGACGTTGCAAGGCGAAACTGTGAGCATAACGGATTTGAAAATATCGAGGTCATACACTCGGATGTGCGAGAGCTTAAGCTTGAATCGGACGTTGTATTTACCAACCCGCCCTATATGAAGGTTACCTCGGGCAGAGCCAATGAAAGCTCTGCAAAGAATATAGCCCGTCACGAGGTCTGCGGAGATATAAACGACTTTATGGCCTCTGCCTGCCGAGTGCTTCGTTTCGGCGGACTTTTCTACGCGGTATACCGTACCGACAGGCTTATAGATCTTTTGGATGCTATGAGAAAGAACGGCATAGAGCCCAAACGTATGACCTACGTCCACGCTACAGCCGATCACCAGCCCTCTATGGTCCTTGTAGAAGGCAAAAGAGGCGGCAAGGCGGGACTTAATATAACCAAGCCTCTGTTTATGGACGGAGCTGACATAGACTATATCTATGAGAAGGGAGAGTTCCCAAGTGAGTTCAGTATCAAATGAAAAGAACCGTATAGAGGGCGGCACTCTCTATCTTGTAGCCACACCTATAGGTAATCTCGCCGACCTTTCGGACCGAGCGTATAAGGTGCTTTCAGAGGTTGATTTTATCGCCGCGGAGGATACCCGTAATACGGGCAAGCTCTTGTCTGCTCTCGGTATTTCCAAGTCGATGGTCTCCTATTACGAGCATAACAAAAAGTCAAGCGGCGAGCATATTTTAAAAAGGCTTTCGGAGGGACAGAGCTGTGCTCTTGTTACCGACGCCGGAACTCCTGCAATAAGCGATCCCGGTGAGGATATCGTCCGTGATTGTATCGAGGCGGGGATAAAGGTCACAAGCGTTCCGGGAGCAGCCGCCGTTATAGTTGCCCTTACCCTTTCCGGTATGAACACCCGCCGCTTTGCCTTTGAGGGCTTTCTGCCTGTCAAGGGCAGAGAGCGTAAGGAGATGCTTTCGGAGTTATCCGCCGAAAAACGTACTCTCGTTTTATACGAAGCACCTCATAAGCTTAAGAATACCTTAGACGATCTTCTTGAATATTTCGGTGCGGACCGCCGTATCGCTCTCTGCCGTGAGCTTACCAAGCTAAACGAAGAGGTTATGCGTACTACCCTTGCCGAGGCAGTGGAGTATTACGCTCAAAACGATCCCAGAGGAGAGTATGTGCTTGTGCTTGAAGGAGCAACAAAAACCGAGTCCGGCGCTTTCTGGCAGAATATGAGCGTAGAAGAACATATAGAATACTACATATCTCAGGATATGAAAAAGATGGATGCCATAAAGCAGGTAGCAAAAGACCGCGGCGTTCCGAAGAATGAGATATATAAGAAGACTATATGAATGCAAAATTCAAAATGCAAAATTCAAAATTAAGGTAGATTTCTGCACAGTAGTGCAGAAATCCCCGTTAAATTATATTAAGTTTTTTGAGTTCCTTTTTTAATTTCTCTTTACCGGAGTTTGTCATTTCAACTAAAGGCAAACGCAAGCCTCCCGCCTTAAAGCCCAGCATATTCATTGCCGCCTTTACGGGGATGGGGTTGACCTCGGAGAAGAGAAGTGAGTTTAATTCACACAGAGCCAGATGCATATCTCTTGCACTGTCATAATCACGTTCAAACCATTTTTGACATATATCGTGTATGTATTTCGGAACTATATTTGAGGTGACCGATATGACCCCTGCTCCTCCTACCGCAAGGGTGGAGATAAGGTTATCGTCGTTGCCCGTGTAGACCGAGAAATCATCCTTCATCTCATAGCAGAGCCGTGCAAATTTTCCGATAGAGCCGCTTGCTTCCTTTACACCCACTAAGTTCGGATGCCCCGACAAGCTCCTGTAGACCTCTACGGGAATATCCACCGTTGTTCTTCCGGGAACATTGTATATTATCATAGGCAGATCTACAGAGTCCGCTATTTTGAGATAGCTTTTCACAAGCCCCTCATTTGTAGTTCTGTTATAGTATGGCGTGACCAAAAGAAGTCCGTCGGCACCGTTTTCCTTGGCGCACTTTGACATCATAACGGCGTGAGCCGTATCGTTGGAGCCTGTTCCGCAGATGAGAGGAACGCGTTTGTTTATCACTTCTGCTGCATGTGAGATCATCCGCTGATGCTCAATGTCGGTAAGGGTGGGAGCTTCACCCGTTGTTCCGCACAGTACCAGTGCGTCAATACCCTCGAGTATCTGAAACTCAAGTATGCGGGTAAGCTCTGCGTAGTCTACCTCTCCCATATCGTTAAAGGGTGTTACGACGGCTGTTGCCGCCCCCTTGAAAATAACTTTTTTATTCATATAAATAACCTCTGAACTGGAGTTTAAAATGATCAAAAACACTTTACCCGAAACCAATCTGACAAAGCAGGATTTTTACTATGACCTGCCTCCCGAGCGTATCGCCCAGACCCCTCTTGCGGTACGTGATTCCTCCAAGCTTATGTGCGTTTCCAGGGAAACGGGTGAGCTTGAGCATAAGATATTCCGCGATATAATCGACTATCTCGAGGAGGGTGACGTGCTTGTCATCAACGATTCCAAGGTCATCCCCGCCCGTCTCTACGGAGTTAAGGAGGACAGCGGCATTGATATGGAGGTATTGCTGCTTCGCAGTAGAGGGCTTGATACCTGGGAGGTGCTTTGCCGTCCGGGTCGACGTGCAAAGCCGGGTACTGTCATTATATTCGCAGACGGCCTTCTTCGTGCAACGGTGACCGATGTTATAGAGGACGGAAACCGTATAGTTAAATTTGAATATGAGGGCGACAACCTTTACTCAGTATTCGACGAGATTGGACATATGCCTCTGCCACCCTATATTACCGAAAAGTTAGAGGACAAGGACAGATATCAGACCGTGTATGCAAACGAACGCGGCTCTGCCGCCGCTCCCACCGCAGGTCTGCACTTTACCCCTGAACTGCTTGAGGCGATAAAGGCAAAGGGTGTTCGGATAGCACCCGTTATGCTTCACGTAGGTCTTGGCACCTTCCGTCCCGTAAAGGAGGATGCTCTTGCCGACCACATAATGCACAGCGAGTATATAAGCGTATCTCAGGAGAGCGCTGATATCATAAACAACCGTAAAGGCAGACTTATCTGTGTAGGAACCACCTCCTGCCGTACCATTGAGAGCGTGGCGACCGAGGACGGAAAGATTCAGGCTATCTCGGGGGATACGGGAATATTTATCTATCCCGGATATAAGTTTAAGGCAGTAGATGCACTTATAACCAACTTCCATCTTCCCGAAAGCACACTTCTTATGCTTGTATCCGCTTTTTCATCGAGAGAAATAATGCTTAATGCTTATGAAGAGGCTATAAAAAACGAGTACCGTTTCTTCAGCTTCGGAGATGCGATGTTTATACACTAAGCCCCCAAAAACTTCGTTTTCGGGGGAACCCCCGATGGGACCCTCATATCCCGTAAACTTCAGAGATGCAATGTTTATACACTGAAAAAACTCCTCAGGCGTTGCCTGAGGAGCTTTTTTGTTATTTGTTTGTTTATTCTACCGTAAAATTAACACAAGCGTAGCTTCCGTCAACGTATCTTACGTAGAGCGTATATTCACCTGCAGGGAGAACTGCACCGTAGGTGTAGATGTTGCTGTCACCTAACTTTGCGCTTGTCATACCGTAGCAGAGGTTGTTCTTGACCTCTCTGTAGGTGGAGTGAGTTCCCTTGCCTATGTAGAGATCTTTGATATTTTCAAGGTCGCAGATATACGTGCGTTTACCGTCGGATGCGATCGAAGGAGTATCTGCAAGGGTTACCTTTACGCTTGCCTTTCTGAAGCTGCCGTTGTAGCTGCCGATAGTCAGAGCCGCAAACTCAGCGCCTGTTCCTTCGTAAGTGATGTCGGTGATGTTACATCCGTCAAAGGTTCCCTGTGCTATCTCAGTTACGTCCTTTGTTATCTTAACGCTTGTGACGTTAGTTCCTCTGAACGCCTTTGCCGCGTTGTCGGTAGCAAGTGTTACCTCACCCGTGAGGTTGGTACAGCCGTCAAACGCCTGTGTCAGATCCTCGATGCCGATAAACTCGGGAACGGAGGTAAGAGCAGTACACTTATAGAAGGTACCCTTAAGTATCTTAACGCTTTCGGGAAGCTCGGGAGCCTCTGTAAGAGAGCTGCAGCCCCAGAATGCGTAGGTCATATTCTCTACTCCTTCAGGTATCGCGGGAGCAGATGTGAGAGCCGCACAATTCTTAAAGGTATTGTAAAGCACCTTTACACCCTCGGGAATTGCGGGAGCCTCGGTCATATTGGTACAGCCTGCAAAGGTCTTATAGAGCTGTGTTACGGGAAGTCCGTTGACCTCTGCTTCTATTGCACCGTAGGAACTCAGAGTCTTGTCGTTTACTACTGCGTTCCAACCCTCGGGTGCGCCTGTTGCGTGATCGGTGTAATAGGTGTAGGTGTAATCACCGATAACCACCTGCTGACCGTCGGTGGGCTGAGCCGCACCGCAGGCGCATACGCCGTCAATATAGATATGTCCGGTCACAGGCTCCTTTTCGGTATTGGAATACTCGTATACGTAATTATCTTCACAACAGCCGTTTATGATATTACGGTATACGATATCGCCCTCTGCGTTGAGAGTGGGATATTCGTCTGTACCTATGGTCTGTGTCCAAACGGTGGGGATCACGGTTCCTATATACTCCCAGGTCTCCTCGTCGTAAACGTCCTCCTCGGACTGAGCCGACTGGAGAAGATATGTAATCTCACCGCTTGCTAACTGCTCTGCAGTTCTGCCGCCTTTGTCGTTGGCTTCGATCGCAAGATAATAGCTGTTGGTAAAGTCTTGTGCTATCTGGTTTTTCGTTGAAAAGTAGCCTGATTCAACTATACCGAGGTTAAGACAGTTGGCTACGGGGTTGCCGTCACTGTTTCCTGCAATACCCGCCGTATTGATAGTGCCTATAATATGTCCGGTATTGATACAGTTGACTACCTCACCGGAGTACATACTGCCGACGATACCGCCGGTGGCGCTGCCGGAGTGATAGAAGGTCACGTCACCTGTATTGCTTGACTTGTAGATACCGCCGCCTATAAGGTAACCCACAAGCCCCCCCATATCTCCTGATCCCACTACGGTCAGATCCGAGTGACAGTTGGTGATCACACTTTCGGCATTGGCAATAAGCGAGCCAACTTCACCGTCTGCTCTTAAATAACCGTTGGTGAGCTTGATGTTGGAGATGGGGTAGTTATACATCGTATTGCCGAAAAGTCCTGCCATATCAGCCTCGGGGTCGTTTATATAAAGACCGCTTACCGTATGGTTGCGACCGTCAAAGGTGCCTGTATAATAAGCATAGCCTTTGCCGATGGGAGTCCAGCTGCGAAGCTCGCCTGCGGTGTCCTCTGCGGAGTAGCTTCCGTCCTGAGCAAATGTATAGCCGGGGTTAAGGTCGATGTCGGCTGTAAGCACTGCGTCACCGGTCACGGTGTTCCAGGTGTTAACGCTTCTTGCAAACCAGAAGAGATGTCCCGCCTTGGAAATTTCGTAACGGTAGTTTTCTTCATCGAGATAAGCAGGCTCGTAGCCGCCGCATATTACGCAGAAGCCTTCTGCATCAAAGCTGTGGGCTTCGGTAGTGCTGTCGCACGCACCGCATACGCATACAAGCCAATGCTCGGTATCGTTAAAATCATATTCAGCAAAATCGTGAGGCTCGGTGATCATCTCGCTGTCACAACATACGTGATATAAAGTATGAGTTCCCGTTTCCTCGTCGTAGAGGTAATAGGTCTCCTCGCTTGTATGGTTGTTCATATCGTAATCACCGAAGGAGTTGCCGCAGGTGGTACAATATTGTCTGTTCTGACAATCTGCCTCGTGTCCTGAGCAGGGCTGAGTTTCGGTGACGTTATACATCTCACATACCTCGCGTGTACAAACGTATCTGATATGATAAGCTTCACCCTCTACCGCCGTCCACTCAGAGGGAACGTGATAGCTGTCCTCTTCACTTAAAAGAGGAGTGTTGGAGTAATACATATTCGTATTACCGCAGTCGTAGCCTGCGTAAACGGTTGCACCGCCAAGCACGGGGTAAGGGTCTGTTCCGATGCTCTGTCCCCAGCTTTCGCCCAGAAGGTAAGCAACCTCTCCCGACTCAAACTGTTCAGAGGTTTTTGCGCCGTTATCGTTTTCGGTATCTGCAAGATAATAGCTGCCCTCGGGACAGTTACCGCTGGTGACTCCGCCTGCCTCACCGCTGTCGGTTACGGCGTTTGCCATACTGAAGCAGTTGTTTATCGAAGCCCAGCTGTCATTCATATTGGTACGCGCACCGACGATACCGCCGACACCGCTGACGCCGCTGACGTCGGTATTAATAACGAAGCAGTTTGTGATCTCGGATGCAGAGATACCTGCAATACCGCCCACCGAGTTTCCACCGTTGATATAGGAATTGATTATACCGAGGTCTTTTATGATACCGCCCTCGCCCAGTACTCCGATAAAGCCGGTATAATATTCGTCGCGGTCAATATAGAGACCGGATACGGTGTGGCCGTTGCCGTCAAAGGTACCGCCGTATCTGAAATTGTAAAAGTCATAGCCGATGGGAGTCCACTCTTCAAAGGTAACTCCCTCGGTATCAAAGGGTACGTCGTTTATAACGATATCAGCCATAAGTCTGCCGTTGACTCTTGCAACGCCGTCGTCGTAAACGTAACGGTTTATAAAGTCGGCAAACCAGTAGAGCTGACCCTTGTTGTATATCTCGTAATATCCGTCTTCTGCCAAGAGTGCGGGCTGTAAGCCGCATATCTCGCAGTAGCCGTCTTCGCTGTAGTGTTCCTCGGTGTTATACGCTTTTTCGTTGGTGTAGCCTATAGCTTCACCGGTTGAACAGAGCTTACCGTAATATACGGTATCTCCTTCAAAAACGGGATAAGCGTCCTCGCCTAAGGTCTGCTTCCAGCTTCCGTTATGGCTTTCACCGTTAAGGATCCAGGTCATCTCACCCGAAGCAAACTGCTCTGCAGTTCTGCCGCCTTCCGCCGTTTCGGTATCCGAGAGGTAGTAGCAGTTATCGACCGTAGGACTGTTATATCTGTAAGCTGCTATCTGCGCAACGTTATGATATCCTTCAACACTTCCGATGTTATAGCAGTTCTGCACGCCGGACTTGTTGTGATAACCTACGATGCCGCCTGCATCTGATTCATAATTCGCGGTCGTTCCCACAACACTGCCGCTGTTATAGCAATCAGTGATCTCAGTACGGTAGTTGCTGCCTGCAATACCGCCTAAGTGGTACCATCCGGTCACCAGCCCCGTGTTATAGCAGCGGTATATCTTTCCCGTGGCCTGATAACCCGCGATACCGCCCGCACCTCCGCCTATGCCGGAGACAACGGTTGAGTTGCTGTGACAGTTATATACGGTGCTTGAGCTCTGTCCCGCTATAGCTCCTACGCTTTGGTTACCGCAAAAGTAAGAATCGGTAACACCGAGATTGCGGATAACGCTTCCCGAGTGGGTATATTTGAACAGACCTATCTTATTATGGTTTGGATCATTATAGTATAATCCCTTGATATCATAGCCCCGTCCGTCAAAGATGCCTCTGAACTCATCAATGGGTGTCCATTCAAAGAGATTCGAGCCGTCTCCGATAAGCTCGCCGTTTTCATCTATTACCTTGCTGTTTACGGTAATGTCGTTGGTGAGAACGGCGTTTGCCCTTGGATTTTTCAATTCATTGGGGAGAGTACCGTTTACGAGTGCCGCAAACCAATAGAGCTGACCTTCGTCACTTATCTCATATACGGAATCCTTTGCTCCGTCGTCGTTGACATCGTATTTATCGGTAGTCAGCTCAGCGGGCCAAAAGGTGATACCGTAATCACCCATCTCGGTACCGATAAGATCGCTTGTGTTTCCTTTGATAAGACCGTAATTTGTGATCCTTCCGTTGTTGACTATATTGCCTTGAACGTCAAGGGTAACACCCTTTTCGATAAAGAGAGTCTGATCTGCACCTATTGTCAGGGTATTGTCCTTGTTGACCGTCAGATCCTCGTAAAGGAAATATTTGTCCCGGTAAAGCGCGCCGTTCCCGTTCTGAAATACTATACCTCCGGTGATAGAGGTCGTTACCTCAGAGCCTTTTCCACTCTTGCCGATAGGTTCAGCGTCGGCTCCCGAGCTTGCAATAACGATACCGCCCGTAATATTAACGTTACCCGGCGTCGTGTCTGATTTGGCAGGGCCGCTGCCGATAGCTGCACTGGCCCATAACGATGTAGCGCCCGACGCATTTACCCTGCCGCCGGATATGGTTATATTACCGCAGGAACCCATGTAACCTCCGCCTATTGCGGCTCCCGCCCATTCAAACGTAGCTGTAGCAGTTACGTTGCCTCCGGTTACGGTTATGGTTCCGCCGGATCCTTCCTTACCGCCGCCGATGCCTGAGCCTGAGCCGTCGGATCGTGCAGTTATATTACCGCCGTTTATGGTGATGCTCTCACCGTTGCCCCCGTCGCCTCCGCCGCCGATAGCAGAGCCGTATAAAGAAATCGTTGCAACGACCGTACCGCCGTTTATGGTTATGGTACCGCTGTTGCCTCGCCAGCCTCCGCCGATAGCAGCAGCGTGACTATTAGCGTTAGATGTAACGGTACCTCCGTTTATGGTAATGGTTCCGCCGTTGCCCTCTTTACCACCGCCGATGCCTGCACCTGTACTGCTGGCCTGTACGGTTATGTTACCGCCGTTTATTGTGATGACCCCCGCACCGTTTTGGTTGTTGCCGCCGATAGCCGCCTGGTTTTCGCCGGCACCGGCAACGAGCTTTCCTTGCTTGCTCGGATCTGCCGATACGGCATAGATCGTAAGGCTGTTTCCCGAGTTTACTGCAATACCTGCGTTCGCCGTAAGAACGGCGTTATCTGCGAGGATGATATTACAGCTGCCGCTTACCGATATACGGGTGTCTGTAGTGAGGCTTCCCCTCACCAGCCACCACCCCTCGGAAAGGGTAGCTTCGCCTGCATAGACCTTATAGTCGGTGCAGGTCTGCTGATTTCCGTCTGCATCGATATACGTAATACCGTCTGCCGCAAAAGCGGAAAAGGGTATCATACCGATGAGCATTACTGCCGCAAGTAAAATACTTATAAGCTTTTTCATATATTTTTCCTCCTGAGAGTTTATTTTTATAGAATGCAAAATGCAAAGTGCAAAATGTAAAATTTATGAGGATTTTCGCTTTGGCGAAAATCTTCTTTTAATCAAAAATCAGTTTTCTTCCGATGTTTTACATATCGCTGTCAAAATTGCGATAAGCTCTTTTATATCCGTTTCCATACTTGTGAATTGTTTATCATCTATATAATCGGTTCTGTGTAAAAGCCGTAACCAATAATGGGTTTCATTGGCTTCTTTTAAAGCTATGTTCATTTTCGCCCTGAAATCGAGTTTTGACTGCCCTTACCGAAAACTCAAAGCTTTTATTTTCTATTATGTTAATTTTATACCTTAAATCGTTTGTAATAAAGATTTTTGTGCCTTGGCTCAAAAATCGACCTTAATTTTGCACTTTGCATTTTGCACTTTGCATTTTTTAGGTTTGTGACTCGAGATATGCAATCATATTTGAAATGACGTTTTGTGCTATAGTCGGATAATCGAACTTTGATACGAACTCTATTGCTTCGTTTATCTTTTCGTCCGGAACACGGTAGACCAAAAACGTGGTCTCAAGGAAACGTGCGATCTTTCTCTCCATTGTGAAATACATATCGCAGGGTACCGTCATAAAGTTACGCATAATTCCCGCCGATGCTATTTCGTATTCGTAGAAATCCTTTGTTTCAAGGTCGGGAAGATGCTCCTTGAAAATATCCTCCAGCTTATGCGTGATCGCGTGATATATTATCGAAGAGGTCTTAGGCAAGGAATAGGACACCGAATACATCTCTCTGATATGCTCGCTTGACTCTGCCATATAAAGCTGCAGAGTAGTCTCTGCCGCATAAAACAGTATCTTGTCGTCCGTGATACCGTCAAGTATGCGTTCAACCGACTTAAACTGTCCCTCAAGCACGTAGGCAACGAGCTCACAGAGTATGTCCTCCTTTGAGCCGCAGGCTCGTATCATTGCACTTAAGTTGATACCTGCCTCGTCGGCAATATCCCTTACCGTGGATTCGGTATAGCCCTTTGCCAAAAAGAGCTTTGCCGCCGCATGCAAACATTTGTGCTTGTTTGCTTGTGTTTTACTTATTGCCATATATTTACTCTCTTTCCGAATAATAACGCGTTCCGAAACGCGTTTCGGCTTGTGTATTGGAATTATAACACAGGACTCCGAGTTTGTCAATATTCGGTTTACATTTTGTTTAAAAATCAGCGAAAATTATCGTTGCTTTTCTTGTGAGAACAAAAAAGATCATATGCAATTTCCGTTTTGACAAACGGGTGCAAATATGATATAATTAAAAACGTATGAAAGGAAGCTGATACAGTATGTCAGATAAAATAAAAAAATCCCCCAAAAGCTTGCACTTTCGGGGGAGCCCCCGATTAGACCCGTACGCTCGCGCCGCACTCGCCGTGCGCGGGTCTGCAAGGTGTAAAAACCGTGGCGCATGTCCCCGGTTTTTACGGATTTTGATTGTATCGTTTACTGAAGGTGTTGAATATGTCAGATAAAATAAAAATAGCCGCCGTTGTAGGGCCTACCGCAGGAGGAAAGACCTCTCTTGCCGTAGAGCTTGCAAAAAGAGCAAACGGTGAGATAATCTGCTGTGACTCAATGCAGATATACAAGCAAATGAAGAAAGGCTCGGCAGCTCCCACCGAGGAGGAAAAGCAGGGAATACCCCATCATCTTTTCGATTTTGTTCCCGTGGATGTAAATTTCTCTGCTGCCGAATATGTTCCGCTTGCAAGAAAAACGATAGAGGAGATATCAGGCAGAGGTAAGCTCCCCATACTTTGCGGAGGTACGGGACTTTATCTTGAGAGCCTTATGTACCAGAGCGATTACAGCCCTTCGGTAGATCCCTCCATAAGAGTTGAATTACAGACTAAGGAGGATGATACTCTCTATAGTATGCTTTCAAAGTATGATCCCGAATCCGCAAATACTATACACAAAAACAACCGTAAGCGCGTTATCCGCGCTCTTGAAATATATTTAGGCACAGGAAAGACCAAGACCGAGTGGGACGCTCTTTCGAGAACCAAGGAAAGCATCTACGACGCCCGCGTTTTTGTCCTGTCCTACCGTGACCGCGAGACTCTTTATGACCGTATCAACCGACGTGTTGAAATTATGTTTGACCATGGACTTGTGGATGAGGCAAAGAGTATAGATTTTCCCGAGGGATCAACCGCGGGGGATGCTATAGGCTATAAGGAGTTGAGAGAATATTTCAACGGTAATATTACTTTAGAGCAGGCAAAAGAGGATATCAAGCAGGCGACCCGCCGTTATGCCAAGCGTCAGATAACCTGGTTTAAGCGTGAGAAAAGTGCTGTATCGCTCTATGCTGACGAGTATGACAGCCTTGATGATATTGTAAACATTGTATTAAACTGCTTAACAAAATAGCATTTTTGTGGTATAATAGTTTAGTTAAAGGGAAAGGAGAGAGGTATGGATAAAAGATATCTGAAAAATGTATCAATATATGTTCTTTCTGCCATAGTTTCGGTTTTGCTTGTGGCGTATATCGTTTACCATCTTGTGAACAGCTTTTCCCAGGAGGTAGAGACCTCGGCAGCAAATATAGTTACCGTCAGTGAGACCTTCAGCACGGATGCATATATCTTCCGTGACGAAAAAATACTTTCTTCGGGAAATCCCGGTAATGTGAGCTTTATGTATGACGACGGCACCATGATCCGTAAGGGAGCTGCCGTTGCCAGCGTTTATTCCGGAGCAAACACCGACGAGATCAAAGCACAGGTGGGCGACCTGGAAAGACAGATATCCATACTCGAGAACTCAAGTATGGTAAAGGACGTTACAGTAAGTGATTCCACTACCATAGACAATCAGATCGCATCTCTCTATTATACAATAGAATCCAGACTTAATTCCGGTGACATAGATTACGTATTCAGACGTAAGGACGAGCTTCTTACTCTGCTGAACAAAAGACAGCTTCTTTTGAAGATAGTGGACAGCTTCAATCCCCGTATGGCTGAGCTTCAGAGCCGGAAGACTGCACTTACCACGGCCGAGGGCGGAGAGAGCGAGATAGTGTATACCGATTATTCGGGTTATCTGTATTCCGATGTGGACGGCTATGAAAGTATATTTACACTTAACGCAGCCGACACCTTTTCTCTTGAAGATTTTTATACTATGATCAACAAGGATCCTATTGCTTCGACGGGTAATTCTATCGGAAAGATCGCAATCAATTACAAATGGTATATCGCCTGCGAGGTTCCGTCGGTGCATCAGCAGTATTATTCGGTAGGCAACACCTATACCGTAAGATTTCCGTACAGTGCGGATGCGGAGGTTCCTATGGACCTGCATCGTATCGTAACTTCGGGAGATGCTCAAAGCATAGTTCTGGTGTTCTCTACAGGCAGTATTCCCGATGATTTCAATTTCCTGCGCAAACAGTCTGTGGAGATAGTCCAGCAGACCTATACAGGCTACCGTGTTCCCGTTTCATCGGTGCGTATCATCGACGAGAAGCAGGGTGTGTTTGTCAAGAAGGGCAATGTGGCTGTCTTTAAGCAGATAGAACCGTTGGTTGAGATAGACGGGTATTTTATTGTAGCCGAGCAGGACAAGGTCAACGATAAAAATTATGCCGACAAGCTGGGAATGTACGATCTTATAATCACGAAGGGGAAAAATCTCTATGAAAACAAAATTATCCAGTGAGTATAAGGCATCTATTGCCGAAAATATTTCTGATATCAAAAGACGTATAGAGCAGGCAAAGAAACAGGACAGTGAGGTCACTCTTCTTCTGGCTACAAAGACGGTTCCTGCCGAGGCTGTCAATTATGCTACTCAGGAGTTGGGAGTCAGAGATATCGGTGAAAACCGGGTTCAGGAGCTTTTGTCAAAATATGACGAGCTTGAAAAGGAAAATGTCAATATCCACTTTATAGGCTCGCTTCAGACCAATAAGGTAAAGTATATTATTGATAAGGTGTGTATGATACACTCTGTGGATTCTCTGAAGCTGGCAGCCGAGATAGACCGTCAGGCAAAAAAGCATAACAAGGTTATGGATATCCTGGTGGAGATAAACATCGGCGAGGAGGAGAATAAGGGCGGTATTGCACCGGATGAGCTGGAAGATTTTCTTGAAAAATTGACCGCTTTTGAGCATCTCAGAGTGCGTGGATTGATGACAATTGCACCTTTTTGGTGTGAAAAAGCAGATTATCAAAAATATTTTGCAAAAACTTATCAATTTTTTATTGACATTTTGCCTAAAAAAATACATAATATATATAAGCCTGTCTTATCGATGGGAATGAGCGACAGTTTTGAGACCGCAATCGAATGCGGATCTACACTTGTCAGGCTCGGAACGGTGGTTTTCGGACACCGTCAGTACAAGTAAGCAATTTCAAAAAAATAAAGATTTAAAAGTACACGGAGGTATGTTACAATGGGATTCATGGACAAGTTCAGAGATATGGTAAATCCTGAAAAAGATTACGAAGAAAACTATGACGAATACGAATACGAGGGCGAAAGCTTCGCTGCTGAGCAGCCTGCAGCTAATCAGACCTTCGGTTCTGCTTCCACAGGCACAGCACTCGAGCTCAAGGTTATCCGTCCCGAGCGTTTTGAGACTGTTACTCAGATAGCAGATCATCTTATCAATAACCGCACAGTTGTTCTCAACCTTGAGGCTACCAACAAGGAGACCGCAAGAAGAATGATCGACTTCCTTTCCGGTGTTGCTTATTCTATCGAGGGCAACCTCAAGAAGGTAGCAAACAATACTTTTGTTATCACCCCCGGTAACGTTGCAGTTTCCGGTGAGCAGCAGGCTCAGAATTTCCAGCAGGCAGCACAGACTGATATCTTTTAATTGAGCTAACTGTACTTATATTGGGAGACTGATTTTATCAGTCTCCCATAAAGTGTTTTTTAGAGAATATAACAAGGGGCGAGATTTGATGTATTTTATGGGTTATGTTGTCGTATCTTTGCTTGGATTATGCATAGATGCACTGCTTGTGATCATGCTTATCAGTGCGGTTATGTCCTGGATAGCACCGGCAAACGACCATCCTGTAATGCGTTTTGTAAACACGGTGACAGACTTCATTGTAGCTCCGGTGAGGAGTCTTTTGATGCGATTTGAGTTTGTGAGGAGCTTTCCTCTTGACCTTTCGTTTTATCTGACCAGTGTTTTACTTGTTCTTTTGAGAACACTGATAGACACACTATGATAGACAAGCTTCTTTGCTCCAGAATAGAGGATATGCTTCACCGTGCCGAAAGAGGTGAAGCGACCTGCAGTCCCTTTCTCAACGAGACTCAGAGGGCGGAGACAGCAGAATATCTGCAGGGCAGGACCGGGGAGCTTATGACTGCATTCTTCGGCGGATATGAGGACAGCGAGAGAACAAGGCTGTTCATCTATCCGGAATATTATGATTTTGAGGAGCTGTGCGGCTGTATCAGAGCCGTGGAGATAAAGGGCAGCGGATATGTTGAGCTGCGCCATTCCTCATTTTTAGGTGCCCTTACGTCCCTTGGTATCGACAGATCCAAGATGGGCGATATAGTAATCAAGGATAACTCGGCCATTTTGTTTGCCGATGAAAAAATAGCCGAATTTTTGCTCTCGGATCCGTCTCCGCTTTCGCGCGTGGGACGGGATACCGTAAAAATCAGAGAGTTTGAGGTCACAGCGGATTTCGGTAATAACAGAGAGTACAAGGATATTTTTGATACCGTGGCATCCCCCAGGCTTGATTCTGTGGTTGCATCACTTGCTTCGCTGAGCCGTGAAAGGGCAAAGCAGCTGATCCTGTCGGGACAGGTCATGGTAAATCACATTCCCCGTGATAAGACCGATATAACGGTCAATGAGGGAGACGTGGTCACGGTGCGCTCTTACGGTAAGTTCCGTATAGGGGCACTGAGTGACAGAACTAAAAAAGACAGATACAAGCTTTTGGCGAAGAAATATATTTAGTTAAGGAGAATAATATGGTACCGCCCCATGAGTTAAAGACCGTGGATTTTACCCGTGGTATCCGTGGTTATAACCCTCAGGAAGTGGATGCTCAGATGGAATATCTGATGCAGAGCTACACCGAGCTGTACAGACACGCCGCAGAATTGGAAAAGGCGTATACCGAGCTGTACCGCAAGTATAAGGAAGCCACCAAGGACCGTGAAACGGTCAAGCATGATTTGATAGATGCCCGCCTTGCGGGAGACAGGATAATCGAGGAGGCAGAGGAAAAGGCAGAGATCATAATACGTGCCTCCAAAACCAACTGCGATTACATAATCAATGACTACAGACGTACCGTAGCCGAGGAGAGAGAAAAGCTCTTGAAGATACAGGCAGAGCTTCAGGCATTCCGTGAGACAGCTCTCAAGGAGTGTCGTGAATATATGGACCGTATAGAGGATATGGCTGAGATAAGCGATACCACTCTGTACTATTCCACAGATGACGAGCTGACGGCAAGAGCTCTTGATGAGATCAAGACCGATGTCAGATATGCTATGGCAGAGAAGGAGCAGCTTGACAATATAAGCGAAGACGAAATAGCGGTGGATCTGGACTGCTTTACAGAGGAGCCTCCCAAAACCGAAACCGTTGATGTCGCCTCCCCCGAGGCCACACGCACAGACGTGTTTACCAGTGTCAAGCCGAATCTTGCGGCGACCATACAGATACCGGACAGCTATTCGGAGCTTTTGAATAAGCTTGATGAAAATGAGGGTTAATAACCCCGTCAGGACTGCGCTCTGTGGTGTGACAGCATCTTTTGTTTATTACACGTCACAACGCACCTTCACACATTGAAAATAACTAAGGAGTAACATAAATTATGGCAATGGATTACACCGAAACATTAAATCTGCCCAAGACCGAGTTTTCGATGAGGGCAAACCTTCCTACCCGTGAGCCTGATATGCTCAAGGCTATGTATGACAAGGATCTTTATCACGCAATGCTTAAGAGAAACGAGGGCAAGGAGTCCTTTATCCTTCACGACGGCCCTCCCTTCTCCAACGGTAACATTCATATGGGTACCGCACTCAATAAGGTATTAAAGGATTTTATCGTAAAGTATAAGTCTATGCAGGGCTACTATGCTCCCTTTATCCCCGGCTGGGATAACCACGGTATGCCTATCGAGAGCGCTATCATCAAGCAGAGTAAGCTTGACAGAAAGAAGATGTCGATATCCGACTTCCGCCGTGCCTGCCACGAGTTTGCTATGAAGTTCGTAGGCATCCAGATGGATTCCTTCAAGCGTCTCGGCGTGCTTGGCGAGTGGGATGATCCTTACCTCACGATGGATCCCAAGTTTGAGGCAAGAGAGGTAAGAGTATTCGGCGAGATGTTCAAAAAGGGCTACATCTACAAGGGTCTTAAGCCCGTTTACTGGTGTCCCAATGACGAAACGGCTTTGGCTGAAGCTGAGATCGAGTACAAGGATGCTCCCTGTACCTCTATCTTCGTTAAGTTCAACGTAACCGACGATAATGGTAAGCTTGCAGGCATCTGCGATCTTGCAAACACATATTTTATCATCTGGACAACTACAACCTGGACTCTGCCCGGTAACCTTGCAATAGCGGTTCATCCCAGAGATACCTACGCAGTAGTTAAGGCTGACAACGGCGAGTGCTATATCGTTGCGGATATGCTTGCTGACAGAACAATGAAGCAGGGCGGTATCGAAAATTATGAGATCATCGCTACCTTCAAGGGCTCTGAGCTTGAATATATGCAGACAAAGCATCCCTTCCTTGACAGAAACAGCGTTGTAGTAAACGCAGATTACGTTACTATGGACTCTGGTACCGGTTGTGTTCATACAGCTCCCGGCTTTGGTGCAGAGGACTATATTACCGGTATGAAGTACAAGATGGACATCATCGTTCCCGTAGACGACCGCGGTTATCAGACAAAGGATGCAGGCAAGTTTGCAGGTATGCACTACGAGGAATCAAACGTAGCTATTCTTGCTGACCTTAAGGAAACAGGAGCACTCTTTGCAAGTGAGGACGTTGTTCACTCTTATCCTCATTGCTGGAGATGTAAGAAGCCTATCATCTTCCGTGCTACTCCTCAGTGGTTCTGCTCCGTTGATGCCTTCAAGGATCAGGCTATCAAGGCGGCAGACGACGTACAGTGGATGCCTAAGTGGGGCGAGGACAGAATGAAGTCTATGATCCGTGAGCGCGCAGACTGGTGTATCTCCCGTCAGCGTCACTGGGGTCTTCCCATTCCCGTAGTTTACTGTGAAAAATGCGGTAAGCCCGTATGTACGGATGAAACTATAAATAAGATCGCAGACACATTTGCAGCCGAGGGTTCAAACGCTTGGTTCGATAAGGATGCAAGCGAGCTTCTCCCCGAGGGCTTTGTATGTCCTTTCTGCGGCGATACTCATTTTGTAAAGGAAACCGATACCCTTGACGGTTGGTTCGACTCCGGTTCTACACATTTCAGTGTTCTTGAAAGCGCCGAGGATCACAGATGGCCCTCCGACCTTTATCTCGAGGGTGCAGACCAGTACAGAGGCTGGTTCCAGTCATCACTTCTTACCGCGGTAGGCGCTAAGGGTGAGGGCGCGCCCTACAAGGCTGTTCTTACCCACGGTTGGGTAGTTGACGGCGAGGGTAAAGCAATGCATAAGTCCCTGGGTAACGGTGTTGACCCCGCCGACGTTATCAAGAAGTACGGCGCAGATCTTCTCAGACTTTGGGCGGCATCTGCCGACTACACCGTTGACGTAAGATGTTCTGATAACATCTTCAAGCAGCTTTCCGAGATCTACCGTAAGATCAGAAATACCGCAAGAATGTTTATGGCTAACATCGGTACGCCCGACACCGACTTTGATCCCAACAAGGATATGGTTGACGTAAACGAACTTACCAATATAGACAAGTGGGCGCTTGCCCGTATGAATAAGCTTGTAGCAAGCGTTAACAAGGCTTATAATAACTATGAGTTCCATATTCTTTCCCACGACGTTGCAAATTTCTGCACTATTGATATGTCCAAGCTTTATATAGATATCGTCAAGGACAGACTTTACGTAGAGCGCAAGGACTCCAAGGAAAGAAGAAGCGCACAGACCGCTATGTATATTATCCTCAACGCTCTTACACGTATGATCGCTCCCATCCTCTCCTTTACAGCAGACGAGATTTGGGGCACGATGGCACATGCTGAAGGCGACGACGTAAGAAGCGCACTTCTCAATGATATGCCCGTATATGAGGAAAAGTACGCATTTGCCGATATCGAGGCACATTGGAACAAGCTGTTTGATATGCGTGACGACGTAATGAAGGCGCTTGAGGAAGCAAGAGCAGCAAAGCTTATCGGTAAGTCTCTCGAGGCTAAGATCACGATTTGTGCTAATGCCGAGAAGCTTGAAATTCTGAAGAGCTTCGGTGACGAGCTTAAGACCGTATTCATCGTTTCTCAGGTTGAACTCTGTGAGGGTGAGGGCGACGAGCTTAAGGTAGAGGTCGCAGCAGCAGACGGCGAAAAGTGTGACCGTTGCTGGATGCATTCCACCGACGGTATTAAGACCGAGGACGGTTATCTGTGCAAGAGATGCGCGGCAATTCTTGGTTAAAGGTATTTTGGCTGGTAGCAATATCTTTCGTATGTATATTACTTGACCAGCTCAGCAAATTGCTTTGTGTAAAAAATATTGCACTTGGGGATAGCATTAAGGTTATCCCCGGGGTGCTTAATTTCACCTATATACAGAACCGAGGGGCAGCCTTCGGCAGTCTTTCAAATGCAAGATGGGTGTTTATGGTAGCATCGGTAGTTATGATAGTTCTTATTGTCTGCTATGTTATTTCTAACAGAAAGACGCTAAGCTATCCCGCTGTTATTACCCTTGCGTTTATTTTGGGCGGCGGCATCGGCAATATGATAGACCGTATAGCACTGGGTTACGTTATCGACTTTGTGGATGTGAAATTCCTTCCCTTCTGGAAATGGATATTCAACGTAGCCGACAGCTTTGTATGTGTAGGTGCATTTCTCCTTGTGATAATATTTATCATAGAAGAATACAAAACGAGCAAAGGGAAAAAAGACAATGTCAATATTGACCCTGAAGGCTGAAATTACCGATATCGGTAAAAGAATCGACGTTTTTGTGGCGGAACGGGCAGGACTTACCCGTTCCGCTTCTCAAAAGGTCTTAGCAGACGGCCATACTTTGGTTAACGGCTCTACTGTTAGGAAAAACTATAAAATTGCAGAAAACGATGTTGTTGAGGTAGAGCTACCCGAGCCTACAGAACTTGATGCAGTTCCCGAAAATATTCCCGTGGATATCGTATACGAGGACGAGCATTTAGCCGTAGTTAACAAGCCTAAAGGAATGGTGGTTCATCCCGCACCGGGCAACTATACGGGCACGTTGGTCAATGCACTTCTTTATCATATGCAGGGCAGACTTTCCTCTATAAACGGAGTTATCCGTCCGGGGATAGTCCACCGTATAGACAAGAACACCAGCGGACTATTGATGATTGCCAAGACGGATGAAGCACACCTCGGTCTTGCCGAGCAGATAAAGGAGCATAGCTTCGAGAGAGTCTATGAGGCGATCCTTGTAGGCAATCTTAAGGACGACTGCGGAACGATAGATGCTCCCATAGGACGTCATCCCGAGGATAGAAAAAAGATGGCAATAGTTAAGGACGCAAGAGAAGCGGTGACTCACTACAAAGTTCTTGAGCGTTTTCCCGGCTACTGTTATGTTGAGTTCAGGCTTGAAACAGGCAGAACTCATCAGATAAGAGTTCATTCCAAAAGTGTTGGACATCCTGTTTTAGGCGACACTCTCTACGGAGCGGGTAAGACTAAATTTGAATTACAAAACAAGAGTATAATTGAGGAGCAGTGCCTGCACGCAAGGACGGTGGGATTTATACATCCCGTAACAGGGGAAAAGCTTTCCTTTACAAGCGACCTGCCCGAATATTTTGATACATTACTTACTAAACTAAGGAAACTTGGAGGTTAATATGAGTAAAGAGAAATTTTATATAACCACCGCTATAGCTTACGCATCCCGTAAGCCCCATATCGGCAATACCTACGAGGTAATTATGACCGATGCTATCGCAAGATACAAGAGAATGATGGGCTATGACGTATTCTTCCTTACAGGAACGGACGAACACGGTCAGAAGATCGAGGATCTGGCAAAGGAAGCAGGTATAGAGCCTCAGCAGTACGTTGACAATGTGGCGGCAACCATCAAGGATATCTGGGATATGGTGGGTGCAAGCTACGACCACTTTATCCGTACCACTGACGATTATCACGAAAAGGTGGTTCAGCATATATTTAAGAAGCTCTATGATCAGGGCGATATTTATAAGAGCGAATACGAGGGCTGGTACTGTGTACCCTGCGAGTCCTTCTTTACCGATACACAGATAGTTGACGGCAAGTGTCCCGACTGCGGCAGAGAGGTAAAGCGTACCAAGGAAGAGGCTTACTTCTTCAAGATGAGCGCATATCAGGACAGACTGATGCAGTATATCGAGGATCATCCCGAGTTTATCGAGCCCGAATCCCGTAAGAAGGAAATGGTAAACAACTTCTTAAAGGCAGGACTTCAGGACCTCTGCGTTTCCAGAACCAGCTTCAAGTGGGGAGTTCCCGTTACCTTTGACGACAAGCACGTTATTTACGTTTGGATAGACGCACTTTCAAACTATATCACCGCTCTCGGCTATGACGTGGACGAAAAGGGTGAGCTTTATTCCAAGTATTGGCCTGCCGACGTTCATATCATCGGCAAGGACATTCTCCGTTTCCATACTATCTACTGGCCTATTATCCTTATGGCATTGGGTGAGCCTCTGCCCAAAAAGGTGTTCGGTCATCCCTGGTTGCTCTTCGGTACAGACAAGATGAGCAAGTCTAAGGGTAATACTATCTATGCAGACGATCTTGTAAAGCGCTTCGGTGTTGACGGAACCCGTCACTACGTGCTTTCCGAGATGCCCTATAACTCTGACGGCTCCATCACCTACGAGAACCTTATCGCACGTTACAACAGCGACCTTGCGAACAATCTCGGTAACCTTGTTAACCGTACTATCGCAATGACCAAGAAGTACTTTGACGGTGTTGTTCCTGCACGCGGTGAGGTGACCGACCTTGACCGTGAGCTTATAGCCGCAGTTGAAGAGGGCAAGGCAGCTATGTGCAAGAATATGGATGAATACCGTATCGCCGATGCAGTGGATGCAGTATTTACCGCACTTCGCCGTGCCAACAAGTATATTGACGAGACCACACCCTGGATCCTTGCAAAGAACGAGGAGGACAAGCCCAGACTCGGCTCTGTTATGTATAACCTCCTTGAGTCTATCCGTGTGTGCGCTAACCTTCTTTATCCCTTCCTTCCCGAGACAAGCGAGAAGATACTTGCACAGCTTAATACAGATTGCAAGTCTCTTGAGTACGGTAACCTTGAGGAGGGCAAGAGCGTAGGTGAGGCACAGATGCTCTTTGCAAGAATAGACGAGGCAAAGATGCTTGCTGAGATCGAAGAAGAGCTTAAGGCAAACGAGCCTGTAGCCGTAGAAAAGCCCGAGGGTCTTGCCATCATCGGCTTTGATGATTTCCAGAAGGTAGAGCTTCGTACCGCACAGGTGGTAGAGGCAGAGCCTATTCCCAAGGCAAAGAAGCTTCTTAAATTACAGCTTGATCTCGGTTACGAAAAGAGACAGGTCGTTTCGGGTATAGCAAAGTTCTATAAGCCCGAGGACCTTATCGGCAAGAAGGTAGTTATGGTAGCTAACCTTAAGCCCGCCAAGCTCTGCGGAGTAGAGTCTAACGGTATGATCTTAGCCTCCGGTGAGGAGACCATCCGTGTTATCTTCCTTGACCCCGAGACCCCCAACGGAGAAAGAGTTTGCTAAATGGAGATTATCGATACCCACGCTCACTATGATGACAGCAGGTTCGATGATAACAGAGATGAAACTATAGCCGGTGTGTTTGACACCGGCTATATCAGAAATATCATCAATGCAGGCTGTTCTATAGAGTCCTCGAAGGCAGGACTTGAGCTTTCAAAGAGATACCCACAGTTTTATTTTACCGCAGGTATACACCCCCACGACAGCGGTCGTGCAGGGGATAAGGACAGAGCGCTTTTTGAGCTTGAAGGATTGCTCCGTGAGAAAAAATGCGTAGCCCTCGGTGAGATAGGTCTTGACTATCATTATGACTTTTCCGACCGTGAAACACAGAAGAAGTGGTTTGAATGGCAGATGCAGTTGGCAAGCCGTCTTAAAATACCCGTTGCCATCCATGACCGTGAAGCCCACGGCGACTGTATGGATATGGTAAGAAAATATCCTGACGTTATAGGCGAGTTCCATTCCTTCTCAGGTTCGGCAGAGATGGCAAAGGAGCTTGTAAAGAGAGGCTGGTATATCTCCTTTTCGGGGGTAATAACCTTCAAGAACGCTTCAAAAATTCTTGAAGCGGTAAAGGCAGTACCCCTTGACCGTATAATGATAGAAACGGACGCCCCCTACCTTGCTCCCGTTCCTATGAGAGGCAAGACCAACCTGTCCTCTTATATGAAGTATACGGCAGAAGCGGCAGCAAACGTGCTCGGTATAAGTACCGAGGAGTTCTGCAAGGCAACAACAGAAAACGCCAAGAGACTTTTTGGCATTGAATAAAGAGAGAATTAAATGACTATTACATATGAAGACGGAAGCGGTTTGTATATAAACTCCACCAACCGCTGTACCAACAACTGCGATTTTTGTGTCCGTACCACAGAGGACGGATATTACGGAAATCTGTGGCTTGACCGCGAGCCTACGGTGGAAGAAATAATTGCAGATATCGACAAAAGGGATCTTAGTAAATACACCGAAATCGTTTTCTGTGGCTACGGTGAGCCTACTATGCGCCTTGACGATATTTTAGAGGTAGCAAAGCATATCAAAGAGGTCTGCGACCTGCCTGTGCGTATCAACACCAACGGTTTGGCTAACCTCTATTATGAGGATGATATCACAGAAAAATTTGACGGTCTTATAGATGCAATTTCTGTCAGCCTTAATGCCGCAAACTCGGATGAATACGTCCATGTCTGCCATCCCGTTTTCGGTGACAAGGCATTTGAAGGAATACTCGACTTTACCGCAAAGGCTACAAAGTATGTACCCAAGGTATATATGTCTGTTGTAGAAGGTTTTTTAAGTGAAGAAGATATCAACATATGCCGCGCTCTTGCATCCTTTGTGGGCGCAGAGCTGAGAGTTCGCGAGTTTATAGGATGAAAAGAACTGTAGCATTTTTGCTTATTGTTTGTCTCTGTCTGCCCTTCATCTCCTGTGAAAAGGAGGAAATAAAGGGTGACGGTGTTATGTCGGACATTCTCTTTTTAGGGGATGATCTTATGGAGACAAGTATGGTGTACGAATATTTTGAAGAGCTGTGCCGTATCAACGGTAAGGAAGGACTGACCGTTCATCACCGTACCGTAGAGGATGCCCGTATGTACACATATGCCGATATGTGTAAACAGGACAAGGATTTTCGCAAGCTTGTAAAGGAAGCAGACGTTATCCTTTTTCAGGAGGGAAGTGCCGAGACCGCAACTACCGTGGAGTCGGTGACAAAGATTCTTGAATATGCCAATGATCCTTTAGTGGTGTGTATCTCTTATTACGGATATCCCCGCTGGATGCACAGAAATATATTTTTAGAGTCACATCCCGATTTCAGATATGCGGATTCCAACACCGTTATCGGCGGCATACTTACCCCCGAGGATTCTCCTGTAGGCTATGAGCATCTTTACGAGGAAGATTACAGGCATCCAAACGAGCTTAACGGCTTTATAGTATCACTTATCTGCTATTCCAAGGTATATGACGTGAAGCCTGCAAATATCAAATGGCAGGGAATAGAGGAAAAGCAAGGACTTATGGTCGGTACTCCCTGTACTACTGCAGCGGAGCTTGCCGAATTGCTTTCCGAACTACATAAAGGCGTAATTAAGCATATAAATTGACCGCACTATTTTGAGTGCGGTCAATTTATACTATTTTTCATTTGTTAACATTGCGATATAATCAATAGAAACCTTGTAGAATAAAGCAAACTTCTTTGCCCATTCAAGAGGGAGATCACTTTCTCCGTTTTCGTATCTTCTGTATTGTGTAGGCTGCATATAAAAGATTTCCGCAACCTTTGCCTGTGTAAGATCACTATCCTCACGTAAATCTCTTAGTCTGTTTTTGTATTTCTTCATAATAATATCACCTCAAATATATTATACTTGTCGCACAAATTTGTGTTGACAATTCACACAATATTGTGCTATAATAATCGACGATAACACAAAATAGTGCGATATGGAGGCGTTATGAAACAAATTCTTTCAGATTTATGGTCGGGAGAGATCCGTCCTTATGAGGATTTAGGTGTTGGAAACAGAGAAATGACAGAAGCTGCACGGGATATGTCAAAAAAATACCGAGAGCTTTTTGATTCTCTGGATAAAGAACAACAGGCGGCTTTAGAGCAGTATTATGAGTGTGTAAACAGATATATCATTATAAACTTAGAGGTTTCATTTTCGGATGGTTTTTGCCTTGGAATGAAATTAGCCGCAGCAGCATTGTCGGAGTGATGTCGATATGTGGCTTCCCACTCGATATGTCTGTAGTTGACAGACTCGATATGTTTCGCCTTTGGCGAAACGAGAAGAGTAAAAAGAAAAAAGGTGCGAAAGCACCTTTTATCTTTTTAACGTATAGGAAATTGCGTTGTGGCGTGTGACAGACAAAAGCCAATATCTGAGTTTCAGCGCGCAGTATGCCCGCGGGGGCTTCCCCGCTTATCTTTTTACTCTTGCGTTACCGCCCCAGATGGACCAGACCTGATCCTCGTCCATAGGCTGTGCATAGTCGGTTAAGAAGGTAGTCGCCATAGCGCCTGTAGCCCAACCAAACTGGATCCACTTCTCGGATTCCCAACCCTTTAAGATAGAGTAGAGAAGACCGCCTACAAAGCCGTCACCGCCGCCGATACGGTCAAGAACGGTGATGTCACGGGGTTCAACAACGTGCCACTCGTCACCTGCAAGGAGGATAGCACCCCAGAGGTGGTGGTTTACGCTTACAACCTGACGAAGAGTGGTAGCAAATACCTTTGCGTTGGGGAAGGCTTTTCTTACGTTCTCGATCATACCCTTGAAGCCGTCGATCTTAGCGGCGATATCCTTACCGCCTGCCTCGGGACCCTGAATACCTAAACAAAGCTGGAAGTCCTCCTCGTTACCGATGAGGATATCGGATACGGAAGCTATCTCGGTGAAGATGTCGTGGAGCTCCTTTTCTCTGCCTTCCCAGAAGGAAGCACGGTGGTTTAAGTCAAAGGAAATAAGTGTGCCGTATTTCTTTGCCGCTCTTGCAAGCTCAAGACAGAATGTGCTTGTCTCGTGAGAAAGAGCGCCGATAAGACCGGAGAGATGTAGGATACCAACACCTTCTTCGCCGAAGATACGGTCAAGGTCAAAGTCGTTTATATTAAGTGTACGTCCTACCTCACCTGCACGGTCGTTGCATACACGGGGACCGCGCGCACCGTAGCCGCTGTCAGCGATATTGAACTGGTGTCTGTAACCCCAGGGGCCGCCCTGTGCTACCTCGGGACCTTCGTAGTCCATACCTCTGCTTCTAAGGTCACGCTTGATGAACTCGGCAATAGGGCTGTCCTTAACGAAGGTGGTAAGCACCTTTGTGGGAAGACCGAGATAAGCGGAAATGGATGCAACGTTTGTCTCAGCCGAGGTTGCCTGCATCATAAACATATTACTTGATGCAACGGGCTGACCGTTAGGAGGGCAGATACGAACGCCCATACTTGTAGGAACTACAAGGCTGTATTTACAATTATCTTTAATCTTTAACATTTTACTTTCTCCAATCGTTATTCACTATTCGTTATTCTCTATTCACTATTCACTCTTAAAAAGCATCAGTGAATAATGAATAGTGAAGAGTGAATAGATAATAGTGAAGGTTGAAAATAGTGTCCTTTGGACACTATTTTCTTCCTTCATTCCGTATTCCGAATTCATATACAACGCTTAAGCATTGTATATGGTAGCCGCAGTATCGCCGCCCATACCTGTCCAGTTGGTGTGGAAGAACTCTCCTCTGGGTCTGTCGGTTCTCTCGTAGGTGTGAGCGCCGAAGTAGTCTCTCTGTGCCTGAAGGAGATTTGCGGGAAGTCTGTCACAACGGTAACCGTCATAGTAGGTAAGAGCGGTTGCCATAGCGGGAGCGGGGATACCGTTGGTAAGAGCAGCAGCACATACACGTCTCCAGCCTGCCTGTGCATCATCTATGATACCCTTGAAGTAGGGGTCAAGAAGAAGATTGGTGAGCTCGGGGTTATTGTCAAAGGCTTCCTTGATCTTGCCTAAGAATACGCTTCTGATGATACAGCCGCCGCGCCACATAAGAGCGATGCCGCCGTAGTTGAGGTTCCAGCCGTAGGTCTTAGCCGCAGTTCTCATAAGAGCGTAGCCCTGAGCGTAGGAGATGATCTTGGATGCAAAGAGAGCGGACTTGATATCCTTGATGAATGCTTCCTTGTCACCCTCGAACTTGGGTTCGGGACCTGTGAGGATCTTACTTGCCGCAACTCTTTCTTCCTTGATCGCGGAAAGACATCTGGAGTAAACAGCCTCACCGATAAGTGTCAGCGGAACACCCTCGTCAAGGGATGCGATAGCAGTCCACTTACCTGTACCCTTCTGACCTGCGGTGTCAAGGATCTTTTCAACGATAGGCTCGCCGTCCTCATCCTTGTATGCAAGGATGTCACGGGTGATCTCGATAAGGTAGCTGTCAAGCTCCTCCTCGTTCCACTTTGCAAATACCTCGTGCATCTCGTCGCAGGACATACCGAGATAGTTTTTCATTATCTGATAAGCTTCGCAGATAAGCTCCATATCACCGTACTCGATACCGTTGTGTACCATCTTAACGAAGTGACCTGCACCGCCTTCGCCTACCCAGTCACAGCAAGGAGAGCCGTCCTCGACCTTTGCACAGATAGCCTGGAAGATGGGCTTAACAAAGGGCCAAGCCGCGGGAGAACCGCCGGGCATCATACTGGGGCCGTTAAGTGCGCCCTCTTCACCGCCGGAAACACCGGTACCGATGTAGAGAAGACCCTTAGACTCAACGTACTCTGTTCTTCTTATGGTATCGGGAAAGTGGGAGTTACCGCCGTCGATGATTATATCGCCTTCCTCAAGGAGGGGGATAAGGGTCTCGATCATAGCGTCAACAGCGCCGCCCGCCTTTATCATCATCATAACCTTACGGGGCTTTTCAAGAGAAGCAACAAGCTCAGGAAGGGAGTATGTGCCAACGATGTTCTTGCCGGCTGCTCTGCCCTCAACAAAGTTCTTTACCTTTTCTGTAGTTCTGTTGTAAACGGATACGGTAAAGCCCTTGCTCTCCATATTCATTACAAGATTTTCGCCCATTACGGCGAGGCCTATAAGACCGATGTCTGACTTTTTCATTTCTTTATCTCCTTAATATTATCTAATACTGAGTAGGGAATAGTCATATTTCCAAGACCGCGTCCGATAGAAATATGAGGCTTGAACGCACCGTGAAAATCGGTGCCTCCGGAAATCGCAAGATCGAGCTCAGTGGCAAGTGCCTGATATTCTGCCTGCATTTCGGGAGTGTATTCGGTATAATAACCCTCAACACCGTAAAGACCCTTTGCCTTTAAACGGGTGAGGAAGGCTTTTAATTCATCGTGAGGCTTGCGGGTAAGATGCAGATGTGCCACAAAGGCTTTACCGCCTGCCTGATTGATAAGCTCAACGCATTCTTCATCCGTCAGAGCCTGTCTGCCCGAGTAAGCGGGACGTCCGTTGGCAAGATATTTGTCAAAAGCTTCTTTTACGCTCTCAACATAACCCTTCTTGACCATCAGCTTTGCAAAATGTGCTCTGCAAAGTACGTCTGTTTCGGCTAATTCCTCAACCTCGTGCATTGTTACGTCAAAGCCGAGGTCACGGAGCTTCTGACATATCTCTTCTTCTCGCTCAATACGTACCTGACGGACGTATTTCAGCTTTTCAAGAAGAGTCTCGTTTGTGATATCAATAAAATATCCTAAAATATGTGTTTCTGTATCCGATTCGGCGGACAGCTCTATTGCGGGAATAACCTCTATTCCTATCCTTTCACCCTCTGCCACTGCCTCGGCAACACCCGACAGACTGTCGTGGTCGCTCAGTGCTACGGCAGACAAGCCTTCTGACTTTGCGTGGCGTACCAGCTCAGCGGGAGTCATTGAGCCGTCCGAATATATCGAATGTGTGTGTAAATCTATCATTTTCATAATGTCCACAGACCCAAAGCAGGATTGCTGATATAGAATATCTCCTCACCGTCAATAGTATGGAAGCCGTCTGTCAGCACCTTGGGATCATATTTATTTATTATTTCATCGTAGGGGATATACTTAAAGTTTACTCCCTCTACCTCTTCCTTGCCTATCTCCTTTGTACAGTAGGTGATGGAGAAGCGGCCGTCGCTTGAGCCGTGAATAAGATGTGCCGCAACAGAGAGGTTTGCCTTAAGATCGTCATTTTCTTTTACAAGCTCAAGGACCTTTTCTCTACCCACATAGCCGTATTTACGGATAAGACGGTCGTTTTCGTCGTCCTCACCGAACTTCTTTACGGCAGGTGCAAGGATGATAAGCTCACCGTCATCGGCTATCGCCATACGGGTACGGTAAACTGCCTTGTTGCCGAGCCAGGTGCTCTTAAATTCTCTGGGGTCGAGGTAAACTATTACCTTTTTAAGAGGCTTGTCCATCTTATTGAGGTTGGTGTCCTGACTGTTCTTTACAGCCATCTCAAAAAGCTCACGCTTTCTGCCGATATAAAGACCGTGTATAAATGTATCGTCACCCTTGTTTGTGGTAACGGTGAGAACGTACATAAGGGGAACGTCTTTGAGGAAGTTTTCCTCGGCATAGTCAAATACCTTACGTACAGGGGAGAAATCCTTACCCATAATACGCTCCATACCGTAGAAGGCACCCAGCATATGGGAAGAGTTTATCATAGAGGAGCCGCCGCAGCCTACAAAGATATTCTTTGAATAGTTCGCCATACCCACAACCTCGTGGGGCACTACCTGACCTGCCGAGATGATGAGGTCATATTTCTTATCCATAATACGGCGGTTGACCTCAACGTCTATCTTGTCGGTAACAAGACCCTCGGAGACCTCGGAAACGAACTCTCCGGGAACCTCGCCTAACTTTATAACGTCGGTCTTCCAGTTGTGTACAAGTATCTTTTCAAAGGGAACGTCAGGGCCGAAGAACGCCTTGCATTCTGCCTCTGTCATAGGCTCGTGGGTACCGAGAGCCGGCATAATGTCTACCTCACAACGATCCTTTAAAAGATCGTAATAGATCTCCGTTATCTTTCCTGCACCCGAGTACATACGGGTGTAATCGGGGGGGAGAATAAGCACGTGCTTTAAGTCTTTTCCTTCAAGTGATCCTGCCAAAGCTTCTCTGAGTGCGGAGTCGCTTAAGCCTTCTTTGCTTTCGTAAAACATATTTCTTTCCTTTATATAATAAAATCAAAGTTATTTTAGCACAAGGGCATCTTAAAGTCAATAACGAAGCTGAATATATTATGTCCATTCCGTATAAATTTTAATTTATACATTTTCGTTAAGTATTCTGTCAAGGATATCGGTAACAGCGGAATGGGATTCTGCTGCGTTTATCTCAACTCTTGCAGGGGCAGCGCCTCTCATCCCCTTAAGATACCAGGCAAGGTGCTTTCTTGCTTCTCTTATACCCGTATACTCTCCCTTATCTGCTATAAGCAGGGACAGATGCTCCTTTGCAACGTTGATACGCTCGGTAACCGAGGGAGGAGTATATCCCTTACCTTCCAGGGTGCACTTTATCTCCTTGAATATCCAGGGATTACCGTAAGCACCCCTCGCCACCATTATACCGTCACAGCCGGTATACTCAAGCATATGCAGGGCATCTGCGGCGGAATATATATCACCGTTTCCTAAAACGGGTATTGACAGGGCGTTTTTGACGTCCTTTATTATATTAAGATCTACTCCGGGATTGTACATCTGGGATTTTGTTCTGCCGTGAATACATATCATATCAGCACCTGCCCTTTCCATACGACAGGCAAACTCTACTGCATTCTTGTTGTTCTCATCCCAACCCGCTCTTATTTTGACAGACAGGGGAGTTTTGATGGCGGAGGATACAGCCTTTACTATCTCCTCTGCGAGCTTTGGGTCGCTCATAAGTGCGGAACCCTCTCCGTTGGAAACTATCTTCTTTACGGGACAGCCCATATTGATATCTATCATTTGAGGTGCAAATCTCTTTTCCAGCATCGCCGCAGCCTCTGCCATAATATCAGGCTCGTGACCGAATATCTGTATAGAGCAGGGAGAGGTGAGGCTGTCGAATTTTGCAAGCTCCTCGGTTTTTTCGTCTCGGTAGTGCAGAGCCTTTGCCGAGAGCATTTCGGTAACCGACATTTCAGCTCCCATACGGTGACAGAGTACTCTCATTGAATAATCGGTCACACCCGCCATAGGTGCAAGGAATATTCCGTGTATAAATCTCAGATTTTGTATATTCATAAATACTCCAAAATGTATAGTAATATTAGTATATAGTAACAATACGGCTTTTTCAACCCTCAGGATTATAGAAATGTTCAATAAATATTAATAAAACTGTGAATTTTTATTGACAAACATATATTTGTATGGTATAATTCAACATATTTATTTTAAATTTACATAATTCAGGAGGATTTCAATTATGTCAAAGAAGATTATTGCCCTTGTTATGGCAATGCTTATGCTCGTTGCAGTATTTGCATCCTGCACAAACAGCTCCGGCTACACTTCAAAAAACACAGAGTATTTTATCGGCTGTACAGGCCCTCTTACCGGTGACGCATCCAGCTACGGTATCTCCGTTCAGAACGGTGCGGCTCTCGCTATCGAAGAGATCAACGCTGACGGCGGTCTCAACGGTGTAAAGTTTAAGTTCGACATCAAGGATGACCAGGCTGCTGCTGATAAGGCATCTGCAGCTTATGACCAGCTTTTTGAAGCAGGTATGCAGATTTCTATCGGTTCCGTTACATCCGGTTCCTGCGAGGCTTTTGCTGCAAAGGCAAAGGCTGACAACCTTTTCCTTATGACTCCCTCTGCATCTGCAGACATCTGTATTGCTGAGCCTAACGCATTCCGCGTTTGCTTCGGTGACCCCGACCAGGGTATTCTTGCAGCTGATGAGTTAGTTGAAAACTTTGAAAACATCGGTGCTATCTATGATAAGAGCGATACATATTCTACAGGTATTTACGAGGCGTTCGCCGCAAGAATGGCTGAGCTTAACGTAGAGTTTAAGACTGAGTCATTTGATGCTGAGAATAAGAAGGATTTCTCTACTCAGGTTGAGGCTCTCAAGGATTGCGATGTTATCTTCCTTCCCTTCTATTACACAGAGGCAGGTCTTGTTGCTAAGACTGCTGTAGCTAAGGGCTGTGACGCAGTTCTCTTTGGTTGTGACGGTCTTGACGGTGTTGCAGATCAGGTAGACGAAACAGTTACCAATACAATTAAGTACATCACTCCCTTTGACGTAAACAGCAAGGAAGAGAAGGTTGCAGCATTTGTAAATGCTTATACCGAAAAGTACGGCTCTGCACCCGATCAGTTTGCAGCTGACGGTTACGATGCAGTTATGGTAATCTACGAAGCAATGAAGAAGGCAAACGTTAACGATGTTACAATCGCTCCCGATGCTCTTTGCGATATCGTTAAGTCCACCATCCTTGCTGATGGCTTTGTATATGAGGGCGTTACAGGCAGTATGACCTGGGATGAGTCCGGTGCAGCTACAAAGACTCCCATCATCATTGAGCTTGGTAAATAATCAATAATTTGTTTGACTTTTGGTTGGACATGGACAACGTGTCCAACCAAATTTGTCATTGCTGAATTTTCGGTCAAGAAATACTTGGCCGTATCTTGCTTTTTCAGTGTGAAAAGAATTTTTTGTGCTTTGTGGTACGCGAGGTATTGTTCTCCTGTTGTAAAGCACGGATTTAGTGCAGCATCTGCTGCTTTTTATCTATCTATAAATAGAGTTAGGAGCAATCATTATGATAACACTTATAGACGGACTTAGCCTAGGAAGTATATATGCTCTTATTGCCCTTGGCTATACAATGGTATACGGCATTGCGAAAATGCTTAATTTTGCCCACGGAGACGTAATAATGGTGGGTGCCTATGCCATTATGGTAACTTTATCCTGTTCATTATCTCCCGTAGTGGCGATAATTGTTTCTGTCGTTTTGTGTACTTTACTGGGTATGATTATAGAGAAGCTGGCATATAGACCGCTGAGAGGAGCCTCTCCTCTTGCTGTGCTTATCACCGCTATCGGTGTCAGCTATTTTCTTCAGGGCTTGGCTCAGATCATTTTCGGTGCAGAGTCCAAACCTGTAGGCTCGTCCTGGAAGCTTCCGGCTATTCCTGCTCTTAACAAGCACGGAATCACCACAGCTGCTTTGGTAACCCTTATATGTGGTATTATTATTATGGTCGTTCTCACACTCTTTATCAAATGTACCAAAACGGGCAGCGCTATGCTTGCTGTTTCTGAGGACAGAGGTGCTGCTACCCTTATGGGTGTAAATGTAAATAAAATCATAACCATAACCTTTGCTATCGGTTCCGCACTTGCTGCGTTTGCAGGTATGTTCTACCTTTTACAGATACCTAACGCAGAACCTATGCTGGGAGCGATGCCCGGTATTACAGCATTTACGGCTGCGGTAATCGGAGGTATCGGTTCTATCCCCGGCGCAATGGTTGGCGGTATTCTGCTGGGAGTTGTTGAAAAATTCTGCCTGGCATCGCCTCTTAGTTCATATACTGTTGCGGTCAAGTTCAGCTTACTTATTATTATTCTCCTTGTTAAGCCTACAGGACTTCTCGGAAAGGTATCAAGAGAGAAGGTGTAAAGATGAAAAATAATAAAAAAACAACCAATATCAAATTTAAAGATTATGTCAATTACGTGCTTATCGGTGCACTTCTTCTTTACGGCCTGGTGCTTCTTTTAACCGGAGGACTGCGTCTTTCTACCGCACAGCTGCTTGTTCAGATGGGATACAGTATAATTCTTGCAGTTTCCCTTAACCTTGTAGTAGGTTTTCTCGGAGAACTCAGCCTTGGACATGCAGGTTTTATGTGTGTTGGTGCATATGTCGGCGGCTTTTGTGCCGTATTTCTCAAGCAGGCAATGCCTGAGATGAAACTTATTATTCTTATTATTTCAATGCTTATCGGCGGTATTGTTGCTGCCGTATTCGGATTTATTATCGGCTTGCCCTCCTTACGTCTTAAGGGCGACTATCTTGCCATCGTTACCCTTGCCTTCGGTGAAATCGTAAGAAATGTGTTTATGAATCAGCAGGCATTCGGTGGTGCAAGAGGTCTTACAACAGGTTCGATAATTTATGATACAAGGCGATCCCCCACCCTTTTTATCGCAGTTTTCGTTGTGGTTCTCATAATGATCTTTGTCATTCAGAACCTTGTAAAGAGTAAGCACGGGCGTGCTATAACAGCGATAAGAGATAATGAGATCGCTGCAAAGGCTATGGGTATAAATGTAACCTTTTATAAGCTCTTTGTATTTATAATAGCAGCCTTTTTTGCAGGTTGTGCAGGTGTTATTTACTCACACACTACAACCCCTGTTCTTTATTCATTTTTCTCATATAACAAGTCCATAGAGATACTCGTAATGGTGGTGCTCGGCGGAATGGGAAACCTTACCGGTTCGATCATTGCATCTGTGTTTATTGCATACGTTAACTTTATTCTTCAAAATCAGCTGTCAGGTCCCCTTGCTTCTCTGCGAATGCTTGTGTATGCGATCATACTTATCGTTGTAGTTATCTTCGGTAACGCACCTGCTCTTAAGAATTTCAGGGAAAAATACAGCATCAGCGCATTCTTTTCACGCTTCAAAAAGAAGGATGCAGCCAACCGTAAGGATGACGAAGCTAAATGGCACAGAGTTCCCACAAAGATCAAGATGGATGCTATCCTTTCGACAGATTTGAATCCTAATTCTGATATGAGCATTCACGGTGATTTGGGTAATAACGACGGCAAAGGAGGAGATAAGTAATGAGTGAAGTAATGCTCAAAACAGAGAATCTGGGCATCTCCTTTGGCGGTCTTAAGGCTGCTCAGAACGTAAATATAACCATCAATAAAAAAGATCTTTACGGTCTTATCGGCCCTAACGGTGCGGGAAAAACCACCGTATTTAATCTTCTCACCGGTGTTTATCAGCCTACCACAGGTAAATTCTTCCTGGACGGCGAAAATCTTACCGGTAAAAAGCAGGAGAGCATCAACCGCAAGGGTATTGCGAGAACGTTCCAAAATATAAGACTTTTCAATAATATGACTGTTATCAGCAACGTTATGGTAGGTCTTCACAATGATCCGAAATACAAGAGTACTCCCTTTACCAGTATGCTTCGTCTCCCGGCACATTTTGCCGCAGAAAAGAAGATGAGAGACCGTGCTAAGGAGCTTCTTGATATTTTCGGACTCATGGAGGAGAGAAATACTCTTGCTTGTAATCTTCCCTACGGTAAACAGCGTAAGCTGGAGATAGCAAGAGCTCTTGCTACCAACCCCAAGCTCCTTCTTCTTGACGAGCCTGCGGCGGGTATGAACCCCAATGAGACCGCAGAGCTTATGGATACCATAAGGTTTATCAATAAGGAATTTGATATGACCATCCTTCTGATCGAGCATGATATGAAGCTTGTTGCCGGAATCTGTGAAAAGCTGACGGTTCTTAATTTCGGACAGGTGCTTGCTCAGGGTAATACCTCTGAAGTGCTTAACGATCCCGCTGTTATCACGGCATACCTTGGCGAAGACGACTAAGACAGGAGGTTAGTAATATGGCAATGCTTGAAGTTAGAGACCTGCAGGTCTATTACGGCATGATAAATGCTATAAAGGGCATATCATTTGACGTAAACGAAGGGGAGATCATTGCGCTTATAGGTGCAAACGGAGCAGGAAAGACTACGGTTCTTCATACGGTAACAGGACTTGTTACTCCCAAAACCGGCAGTATTACCTTTAACGGTGTTAATCTTCTCAAGATCCCTGCACATCAGATCCTTTCTCTCGGTATGGCTCACGTGCCTGAGGGAAGAAGAATATTCCAGCGCTTAACGGTATATGAAAACCTGAAGCTTGGTGCATACATAATGAATGACAAGAAGCAGGTCGAAAAGAATCTTGACTATGTATACACACATTTTCCCAGACTCAAGGAAAGAAAAAATCAGGTAGCCGGCACCCTTTCCGGTGGTGAGCAACAGATGCTTGCTATGGGACGTGCGCTTATGTCAAACCCCAAGATCCTGCTTATGGATGAACCCAGTATGGGTCTTTCTCCTCTTCTCGTTACAGAGATATTTTCTATCATTCAGGAGATCAGCAAGGAGGGAACCACAGTCCTTCTGGTTGAGCAGAACGCAAAGAAGGCACTTTCCATTGCAGACCGTGCCTACGTTCTTGAAACAGGTTCTATCGTTCTCGAAGGCGATGCCAAGGAAATGATGAACAACGACGATATCAAGAAGGCATATTTAGGAGAATAAGCAAACAAGTGTTTGCATCCGAAATCGGCAAACAAGTGTTTGCATCCAAAATCGGCAAACAAGTGTTTGCATCCAAAATCGGCAAACAAGTGTTTGCATCCATAATCGCATGAAGTACATTAATGCCGCATCCTCATAACCCGAGGGTGCGGTTTTCCTTATAATTATGCAAAACCACTTGCAATGCAGGTGGGTTTTTGGTATACTGAATTCATCAAGTGACGCAGAAAGTGATATGATCAGATGAAATACAGTATTGATACAGATTCAAACAAAAGTGCATATTTGCAGCTATATCTTCAGTTAAGAGAGGATATTGTAGATAATATTTATAAATACGGTACAAAGCTGCCTTCAAAAAGACTTCTTGCCGAGGAAACAGGAGTAAGCGTTATCACCGTTGAGCACGCTTACGCCATACTTTGCGACGAGGGATACGTGGAGGCAAGACAAAGAAGCGGTTATTATGTTATCTACCGTGAAAATGATTTTATCAGCATAGGCGAGAAAGCAAGGAACGCTCAAGCAACAGCTTATCATAACTCCAAACAGGATTTTCCGTTTTCCGTTTTGGCTAAGATCATACGGAAGGTATTAAGCGATTACGGTGAACGCATCCTTATCAAGTCTCCCAACCACGGCTGTTCGGAGCTTCGGAAGGCGATAGCGGACTATCTTGCCAGAAGCAACGGAATACAGGTAGAGTCGAGTCAGATAATCATAGGCTCGGGCGCGGAATATCTCTATACCCTTATCGTTCAGCTTCTGGGTAAGGAGAGAGTCTTTGGACTTGAGGATCCTTCCTACGATAAGATACGACGCGTTTATTCCTCCTTGGGCGTGGAGTGCGATATGCTCAAATTAGGCGGTGACGGCATAAAGACCTCCGAGCTTGAACGCACCGATGCTACGGTGCTTCATATAACACCCTTCAACAGCTTCCCGAGTAACGTGACCGCCGATGCCTCCAAGCGTAACGAATATATCCGCTGGGCAAAAAAACGTGACGGTTATATTGTTGAGGACAACTATGATTCCGAGCTTACTGTTTCCAAGAAGCACGAGGATACGGTTTTTTCCCTTGATGCTGACGGCAGGGTTATATATCTTAACACTTTTTCAAGAACGGTTGCTCCCTCTATGCGTGTAGGTTATATGATACTTCCAAAGGCTCTTGCCGATACTTTTACAGAGAAGTTAGGCTTTTATTCCTGTACCGTTCCCGTATTTGAGCAATACGTCTTAGCCGAGCTTATCGAGAGCGGTGATTTTGAAAGACATATTAACCGTGTACGCCGTAACCGCCGCAAACTGGTATTATAAAAATATATTATTCTGAATATATACATATCACCAAAATAAGGCTATAATACATAGCGGAATTGAGGTGTAAAAATATGTCATATAAAAGATTATTAACTATACAGGATATTTCCTGTGTGGGACAGTGCTCGCTTACCGTTGCACTTCCCGTCGTTTCCGCTTGCGGAGTAGAGTGTGCGGTGCTTCCTTCAGCAGTACTTTCCACCCATACCGCAGGTTTTTCAGGCTATACCTTCCGTGATCTTACCGATGATATGCCGACAATCAAGGAGCATTGGGCAAAGGAAAACATTAAGTTCGATGCTATCTACACAGGTTATCTCGGTAGTACAAAGCAGATAGATTATGTTGCAGATATTTTTGACTCTGTAGGAACAGAGAGCTGTATCAAGGTGGTTGACCCCGCAATGGCGGATAACGGTAAGCTTTACCCCGGCTTTGATGCAGAGTTTGTCGAGGCTATGAAGGGTCTTTGCGGTAAGGCTGATTACCTTGTTCCCAATATCACCGAGGCGGCTTTTCTCTGTGATATGGAATACAAGACTGACTATGACAGAGCTTATATCGACGAGCTTATCGAGAAGATGACCGTCCTCGGAGCAAAGAACATAATCCTCACGGGTATCTCCTATGAGGAAGGGAAAACGGGCGTTGTTGTGTTTGAAAAGGGAGTATATTCCTACTACGAGCACGAATTTCTGCCCAACAGCTGTCACGGTACAGGCGATATCTACGCTTCCGCCTTTGCAGGAGCTCTTGTTCGCGGTAAGAATGCGTACGATGCGGCAAAAATAGCTGCCGACTACGTTCTCTGTTGTATCAGAGCCACAGCCGAAGAAGATAACCACTGGTACGGTGCCAAGTTCGAGCCCGTCCTTGGCGAGCTTATCAAAATGATAAACGAATGATCAATAAAACCGACTGCTTAGTTGCAGCCGGTTTTGTCTTTTGCTAACGTTTCTATTATACCGTATATAAGTTCGATCGCCAAAGTCCTTTTCGATTCGGGAAGGGCTTCTATTTTTTTATAAATATCGTCAGATGCATATCTCAAGCTGTAATCGGTCTCGATATCTAACAGGGAATCTATGGGAACGTTCATTTCGGTGGCTAACTTAACAAGAGCCTTTCTGCCGGGGTTCCTTGCGCCTGTTTCCAGAGCCGAAATATAGAATTCGCTGACCTCTATCCGCTCGGCTAACTGAAACTGGGTAAGATTGTTCTTTTTTCTGTATTCCTTTATTATTTTACCTATCCTTGAAATAATGTTCACCGCCCTTTTGTACTTATACAAATAGTATAAACCCTTACAAATTTTATAACAGAAACAATTGTACAAATATTGACAAACTGTACGAGTTGGTGTATAATGCCAAATAGTGATATTTACGAGCGTTTTGTTTGTCAAGGCAAAGATCATCAAATTTTTATTAAGGAGGAATCAAATATGTATTGTTCAAACTGCGGCAAGCAGATACCCGACAACACTAAGTTCTGCAATCATTGCGGCGCGCAGCAGACGGCTGTGAATAATGATGCTGAACCGAAAGTGAACGGAAATCAACAAACTGTTGTTGATGTATCTGTACAGCAACCAAAGAAAGTCCCGAAGAAGAAAGCCAATATTTTCATCGTTTTGGCTGTTGTACTTTGTGCTTTTCTTATAGGTAAATTTGTTATTGCCCCGCGTATTGACCCTACCCCCGAACCCTCGAATCCATCTATAGTGACCGATAACGGTGATTACGAGGCTGTGTTTGAGGGTACTTATATCGTACATTTTCAGTCTATGTTCAATTTGGATACGGCAAGCTTCGCCCTTAAGCAGGCAGACGGTATCATTAGTTGTGAGGATTACGGATATGAGGATGATATAGTCAAGCAATTGGTAGAAACCGTTTATATTCCCGTATCCGGATATGACGATGCTCAAAAGGCGGAGCTGGAGAGAACCACAAGGGCAGAATTTGCCGACATCGAAGCTCTTTCCTGTGTTTCCGTGACCTATAAAATGAGCGTAAACTATTTAACCGTTACATGTACTTATTCGGACTTAGATAAGGAAGAAAATTATACCGAGCTGTATAATGCGGGTATGTTGAATACGAAAACATTTATTTCTATGTCTGAAACCGAAAAGGACAGATTAAACGAAGGCTTTGCAAAAAAACAGGAGGATTAAAATATGAAAAGATTTTTTGCGTTATTCTTATCATTGGCGTTGCTCGTATGTATGCTGGGTGCTTGCTCTGACGACAAGGTAATTGATGATCCCATCGAAACCGGCAATAACGAAGAACCGAACCAGAGCGGTGAGACAGAATATGAATATCTGTTCCGTGATCTCCCCGAGGAAAAATATCTGACCCCCGCAACCGAGTTTGCAGGAGGTGACGGTTCCGAAGACGATCCCTATCAGATATCCAATGCGGCAGAGTTAGCACTGCTTCACGAAAAAATGACCGCAGAGGCAAAGGAACTTAAGAGTGAATATAAAGATGCATATTATGTTTTAACGGCAGATATTACAATCAATGATATTTCGGATTTTGATAACTGGTCAAACACGGCTCCCGATTATTCTTGGATGCCTATAGGTTTTGACACCGTAGAATTTGACGGCGTATTTGACGGAAAAGGCTACACCGTCTCCGGACTGTATATCAACACCAACTGTGGAACTGCCGGAGAAAATTTGACAAACGATTACGGCTTGTTTGAAAAGGTTGGCGGCACTGTAAAAAACGTTAACCTTGATAGCTCTTATATTGCAGTTTCCGGTAATTCTTGTAACGTTGGCGGTATCACGGGACAGCTGCTTTATGAGGGTGTTATTGACGGTTGCTCGGTGAATGCAATATTTGACTGCTATGACGCAACCTGCGGCGGTGTTGCAGGTAACGCAAATGGCGGCGTTGACAGAGGTATGGTTGACGAGGGTGAAGAAAGAGGTATCAATTATTCTACCATCAAAAACTGTTCCTTTGCAGGTAAGATCACGCAGGTAAAGGACGGTGCAATGAGCTATATCGGCGGTTTAGCAGGTGTTTGCAACGGTAATATCGATCATTGTGACAACAACGGCGAGCTTATCTTTACGGGCGACAATGTAGATTCTGTCGGCGGTGTTGCGGGTGTAATGTATGAAGGTAAGATCTCAAGCTGTAACAATAACGGAACACTCAACTGTGAGATCAAGGACGGTGAATATTTAGCTGTCGCAGGCGGTATAGCGGGTAAGGTTTTCGTTTCTGCTACAGGCAGTGAGACGTATATGAGCCGCGGTGCTGAGGTCGTTAATTGCGAAAATAACGGTGAAGTTAAGGGACAGCAATATGCAGGCGGTATCGTAGGTATGCTTTCAAACGACCGCAACGATTATTGCGTTACCGTTTCCGAATGTGTAAATAACGGAGTTGTAAGCTCCAAAGATTATACCGGCGGTATCATCGGTCATATGAGCTGTATCGGTGACAACGATAACGAAAAGGGCGACAGCATCGTGATCGAAAAATGTGAAAACAAAGCTGAGCTGAGTAACGGAACTGTAGCCGTAGGCGGTGTTGTAGGCAGCTTTATGAGCGAAACGGGAGACATTGAGATCAAGGATTGCAAAAACTCAGGTTCTCTTGCCTCCGAAGGACAGCATTGTGCCGGTATCATTGCTTATTGGCTTATGAACAGCAATCCCGTAGATACCAACATAGTTGTTGACGGCTGTGAAAATACAGGCAGTATCAATTCAACATTAAATGCCGGCGGCATCATCAGCTTTATGGATATGCCTGTTTGTCTTGAAATGGGTGATGACGTTTCGATTTCGATCTCCGACTGCGAAAACAGCGGCAATATCACGGTTGATAAAGTTAACGGTTATATCGGTGGTGTTGTCGGTAACTGGGGAATGGCAAATGTTTTAACAACGATCGATAAGTGCATCAACAGCGGCACTCTTTCAATAACGGCAGCGGCTGACTCTATGACAGATGAGGATGCCGAGATAATGACCGTTTCTCGTATCGCCGGCGGTATCGTCGGTCGTGTCGGCACGGGACTTCTTTTGACAACGGATTCCGATAAACCCGACGAAAAGAATATTCAATCAGCTAACGCTGACCTGAAGATCACAAATTGTGAAAACACCGGAAAATTGGATGTGGTGAACGTTGATGCAGATAACTATAAAAACTGGTTCGGCGGTATCATCGGCAATACCTGCGGTGAAGACGGATTTGCAATTTTTGTGGATAACTGTACCTACACCGGATTTGACAGAGGTTTAGGTAATGAAGAATTAAGTGATATAGGCACAAAAAGCTAAATATGAATTTTAATGAAAAAACTCCTTTGCTTTTTAATAGCAAAGGAGTTTTTTGCCGTAATATCCTTAGCGTATAATATTTTCATAAGATATAGTGTTTTGTATTACGTTGCTTGCTTCGCCAGATTATTCACCCAAACTCCCTTTTTGATAAGTACGAATCCGATAATACATTTTATTATCTCAAGGGATTGTACTATTGCATAGAGCGGTATTATGGGCAGCGAGGTATAGTGTGCCAATATAAACGCAGTGGCAAAGGAGCCGAACCACATAAAAGCGCAATCAAAGATAAGAGTTATAAAGGTCTTACCGCCCGAGCGCAGGGTGAAGTAGCAGGTATGGGAGAATCCCATAAAGGGCATTGCTACCGCTACGACGTCGAGAAGCTCGGTGGCGGTATGTCTTACCGTCTCTGTGGTGTTATATATTCTCGGAATAAAGGGGGCTGTCAGTATCATCAGTCCTCCCATAACGATACAGGATATAACCGTAAGAGAGAGAAGTCTCCATACCGAGAGCTTTGCCTCCTCTGTTTTACCCGCACCTAACTGCTGACCTACCATTATGGCAACTGCATTTCCGATAGACAAAAATACCACGTTAAATAGATTTGCTACCGTCTGAGTTATGTTGGTAGCCGCAACTACGTCAAGTCCTCTGACCGAATAACACTGCAGAAGCATCGCTACGCCAAGCGACCACAGAAACTCGTTTGCAAGAAGGGGAGTACCCTTTTTGAATATATTGAGGGTAAGTCCTCTCGGTATCTTAAAGCTTGCCCAAAGCTTACGGGTAAACTCGTATTTGTTGTTTTTGCGGTGGACTGCAAGTATGATGATAAGAAGCTCGATAAAACGGGAAATTACCGTTGCTATAGCCGCACCCACGACCCCCATAGGCTCAAAGGGAAGAAAGGGAAGCCCCTTGTTACCGAATATAAGGATATAGTTGAATACCAGATTCACAAGGATCGCCGCAACGCTTGCTATCATCGGCAGCTTTGTCTCACCGGTTTCACGAAGAGTAGATCCGTATACCTGCGACAGTGCAAAGGGAAGTATGCCGAAGAGCATTACAAAGAGATAATCACGGGCAAAATTCATAGTTGCCGCGGCGTCTGCGGGACTTGTTTCCTCGGCGAGATACATCGAAATAAGCTGCTCGGGAAATATAATGAATACCGCTAAAGCTACGGAAAACATAGTAAACGCTATATAGGTCTTAAATCTGAAGCAGTTTTTAACGCCTTCGTGATCCTCTGCGCCTGCAAACTGAGCAGAGAAGATACCCGCTCCGGATATGCCTCCGAATATACAGATATAAAAGATAAACAGCAGCTGGTTGACTATGGCGACCGCTGACATTTCAAGGGTTCCTACCCGTCCCACCATTACGTTGTCAAGAAGGCTGACCACGTTTGTTACGGTGTTTTGAATTATGATAGGAATAAGTATTTTGATAACGTGGGAATAGAATTTTCTGTCCCCGAAAATATAGTCTTTAAATTTAAGTTCTTTAGTCATAAGCACCTCCGACCGGAAAAGTATAACATATATTTATGTAATATGCTGAAAAAAGCCGACTATGTTACAAATAATTAACCATTTGGTATGAAGAATGTTGACAAAGCATAAGAATAAGATTATAATAAAGTAATATAATGCCGAGAAGTTTCTTTATTATTATAGCATAATGGAGGAGTCATGGAAAAGAACCGTAAAAAGGCGTTAATGATAGTAAATCCAACTGCCGGCAAGCAAGAGATCAGGGCGCAGATATTTTCCATAATAGAGGCACTTTGTTCCGAGGGGTATCAGCCTACAGTGCTTACCACTCAGGCAAAGGGTGACTGTACTGAGTATGCAAAAAGTATTGCGTCCGAACATGATATAGTTGTTTGTTGCGGTGGAGACGGAACACTTAACGAGACTATAACAGGCCTATTAGATTCAGGCAATGACAACGTTCCTCCCATAGGATATATTCCTTGCGGAACTACCAATGACATGGCAAATAATCTGGGATTACCCAAAACCATAAAGAAGGCAGCCTCCGCCGTGGTTGGCGGTGAGCCATATTATCATGATATAGGCAGATTCGGAGACATTGCATATTTTTCTTATATTGCATCCTTCGGAGCGTTTACCAAGGTGTCCTACAGCACGCCTCAGTCTGTAAAAAATGTACTGGGTCATTTTGCTTACGTTTTAAACGGAGCTATGGAGCTTGGAAACATAAAATCCTATCACGTTAAGCTGAGCTATGGCTCGGAGGTGATCGAGGATGACTTTATATACGTTTCGGTAACCAATACCCGTTCCTTTGCCGGTCTGTTGTCATTTCCCGATGACGAGGTGTCCTTCCAGGACGGATTGTTTGAGGTGTTGCTTATTAAGACCCCCAAGAACGTGGTTGACGTAAGCAATATTCTTACCAATATATCCAAGCATAATTTCAACGATGATAAGCACATGGTACTGCTTCACACTCCCGAAATAAGGGTGGAGACTGAGGAACCCATAACCTGGACCATCGACGGCGAACAGAGCCCTGAGGTAAGTTCTGTTGATATAAAGGTGATTCCCGACAAAATACGGATATTTCGTCCTCAAAGCCAATAAAGATTCAAGAATAAAATAGCCGGACTGAAAATCAACAAATTTGCAAATTAGCTATTGACAACCGCATTAAATGGTGATATAATCTCTTTAGTTAATTAAAGGAGTAAAGCGATGTTCACATTTTTCGTACTGAACACAATAGTCTGCGCTATTATCGGTCTAGTACTACTCGTGCTTAGAACCAAAACAAATAGCGCTATTAGTTGTGCCCTGGTATGATGATAGAACATCAGTATTTTTCCCAAAAAGGTGAAATTTATTGAAATATTATCAAGAACTTATGGCTTAACTGTAGCCATAAGTTCTTTTTATTATTAAAGTATATTTTCCATTGGGTATTGAATGATGGATTTACAGAAATGTAATGCGATCATTACAGACACCCGGTGGTACAGGAGGTCAATATGACAGGAGCACAGATCGTTATAGAGACTCTTATAGAGCAGGGGACCGAGGTTGTTTTCGGTTATCCCGGAGGAGCAGTTCTCAATCTCTATGATGAGCTTTATAAAAGTGCAGACAGAATAAAGCACGTTCTGTCCGCCCACGAGCAGGGCGCAGCCCACGCAGGTGACGGCTACGCCAGAGCAACAGGTAAGGTAGGAGTGGTATTTGCCACCTCGGGGCCCGGAGCTACAAACCTTGTAACAGGTATTGCAAACGCCTATCTTGATTCGGTACCCGTAGTATTCATTACAGGTAACGTACCCTGCAGTCTTATCGGACGAGACAGCTTTCAGGAGGTAGACATCACAGGTGTCACCCTTCCCGTAGTCAAGCACAGCTATTTCGTCAAGGACGTTACAAAGCTTGCGGATACCATCCGCGAGGCTTTCCAGATAGCACGCTCGGGCAGACCCGGTCCTGTGCTTATAGATATCCCCAAGGACGTTCAGATCGCAGACTGTGACTTTGAATGCAAGGATATCCTTCCTGCAATATCAAAGCCCAGATATAATGAAGATCAGATAGAAAAAGCCCTTGAGATGATAAAGGAAGCAAAGAAGCCTTACATCTTCGTAGGCGGCGGTGTAGTCATCGGAGAAGCGGAGAAGGAGGTATTCGAGCTTGCTGAAAAGCTTGATGCTCCCATTGGTACCAGTATGATGGGTCTTTGCGCTGTTCCCGCATCCAGCCACCGTAAGTTAGGTATGGTTGGTATGCACGGTATCTATTCTTCAACCGTGGTCAAGAACCGCGCAGACCTTGTTATAGCTTTGGGTTGCCGCTTCAGCGACAGAGCGACGGGTAACCGTGCCGCATATCTCAAGAACTCCAAAATAATACATATAGACGTTGATGCTGCCGAGATAGACAAGAATATCGGTGTTGATCTCGGTATAGTAGGAGACGTTAAGGAGGTACTGCTTAAGCTTCTCGATCGTATCGAGCCCGCAAAGCACATGGAGTGGTGGTGCGAGATAGAGAAGATAAAAGAGTATGAAAGAGAAAACTCCGCAAAGCAGGAAGGTTTTTCTCCCTTCAAGATAATCGAAAAGGTAAACGAGTATACCGAGGCTGACACCCCTATAGCAACAGACGTAGGTCAGCATCAGATGTGGGTAGCTCAGCACTATAACTTTGAGACACCCAAGACCCTTATTACCAGCGGAGGTCTTGGTACAATGGGCTTTGGTATGGGTGCTGCAATTGGTGCCTGTGTTGCAACTGGCAAGAGAACGGTTCTCTTTACTGGTGACGGAAGCTTTGGTATGAATCTTAACGAAATGGCTACCGCCGTTTCCCAGAACCTTCCCCTTGTAGTCGTTGTTATGAACAACGGTGTACTCGGTATGGTAAGACAGTGGCAGACGATGTTCTATGAAAAGCATTATTCCGAGACCACTCTTGAGCGCAAGACAGACTTTGTTAAGCTGACCGAGGCATTCGGCGGCAAGGGCTATCGTGCAACCAACATAGAAGAGCTTGATGCGGTACTCAAGGAAGCCTTCAACACAGACGGCCCCGTGCTTATCGACTGTGTTATCGACTGCGACGAGAGAGTTCTTCCTATGATTCCCGCAGGCGGCACAGTAAACGATCTGGTTATTAATTAAAAGGAGGACACTATGAAAAAGTTTATAATCAGTATGCTGGTTTCTAACCAGTTCGGTGTCCTTACCAGAATATCCGGTATGTTCGGACGCCGAGGCTTCAACATCGACAGCCTGGTGGTTGGAGAAACAGAGGACAAGCGTTATTCCCGTATGACCATCACTATGACGGGTGAGGATGGTGACCGTGAGCAGATAATCAAGCAGCTTGAAAAGCTCCACGATGTTCACGTTGTAAAGGAAATGGTTCCTGAGTCTATCGTTTCCCGTGAGCTTATACTTATCAAGGTTGCGACAAATTCAGAGACCAGACGCGAGATAATGGATGCGGTAAATATTTTCCGTAACACCATCATAGATTTCACACCCACCTCGCTTTGTATCCTTGTAACGGGTGAAAGCGGAAAGCTGGATGCATTTATTGAGCTTATGAAGCCCTACGGCATACTTGAGCTTTGCCGTACGGGAACCGTTTCGCTGGATAGAGGAACGACAACAATAAAAGATTAATTCTAAATTAAGAATTTAGGAAGAAAATAGTGTCATAAGGACACTATTTTCAACCGACACTATTATCTATTCACTCTTCACTATTCATTATTCACTTGCTTTTATTTAGTGAATAGTGAATAACGAATAGAGAATAGTGAATAACCGAAAAAGTTAAAAAATTTTTATATACTAAGGAGATTAGAACAATGACAGATATGTATTACGAACAGGATTGTGACCTGAGCTTATTAAAGGGAAAGACTATTGCAGTTATCGGCTACGGCAGCCAGGGACACGCACACGCACTCAACGCAAAGGAAAGCGGATGCAACGTTATCATCGGTCTTTATGAGGGCTCCAAGAGCTGGGCAAAGGCTGAGAAGCAGGGCTTTGAGGTTTACACAGCAGCAGAGGCAGCAAAGAAGGCTGACATCATTATGATCCTCATTAATGACGAGAAGCAGGCGGCTATGTACAAGAAGGATATCGAGCCCAACCTCGAAGAGGGCAATATGCTTATGTTTGCTCACGGCTTTGCTATCCATTTCGGACAGATCGTTCCTCCCGCATACGTTGACGTTACCATGATCGCTCCCAAGGGCCCCGGTCATACCGTTAGAAGCGAGTATCAGGCAGGTAAGGGTGTTCCTTGTCTGGTTGCAGTTCATCAGGATGCTTCCGGTCAGGCTAAGCAGAAGGCTCTTGCATATGCTCTTGCTATCGGCGGTGCGCGTGCAGGCGTTCTTGAGACAACATTCCGTACCGAGACCGAAACAGACCTCTTCGGTGAGCAGGCAGTTCTCTGCGGCGGTGTTTGTGCGCTTATGCAGGCAGGCTACGAGACTCTCGTTGAGGCTGGCTATGACGAAAGAAACGCATACTTTGAGTGTATCCACGAGATGAAGCTCATCGTTGATCTTATATATCAGTCCGGCTTTGCAGGCATGAGATACTCCATCTCCAACACCGCTGAGTACGGTGACTACATCACAGGTCCCAAGGTTATCACCGAAGAGACCAAGAAGACAATGAAGAAGATCCTTTCCGACATCCAGGACGGCTCCTTTGCAAAGGAATTCCTCCTCGACATGTCTCCCGCAGGCGGTCAGTCTCACTTCAGAGCTATGAGAAAGCTCGCTGCAGAGCATCCCTCCGAGGTAGTTGGTGAGGAGATCAGAAAGCTCTACAGCTGGAATAACGAAGAAGACAAGTTCATCAATAACTAAGGCGGTCACGGACCACAATCGGGAATAGAAAATTAAAGGAAGAAAACCGTAAACGGTTTTCAACCTCAATTCTGCATTCTGCATTCTGCACTCTGCATTTATTATATCTCCCGATCTTACAAAAAATAAAGATTTATTAAGGTGCATCATGAGAAGTGATAAAATGAAAACCGGAGCAGAGCGCGCACCTCAGCGCTCTCTGCTCAAGGCAATGGGTTATACAAACGAACAGATAAGAAAGCCTCTTATCGGTATCGTAAACTCCTTTAACGAGGTCATCCCCGGACATATACATCTCCAGACTATCGCAAGAGCTGTAAAGGACGGAGTTTTAGCTAACGGCGGTACTCCTATGGAGTTCAATGTTATCGGTGTTTGTGACGGTATCGCTATGGGTCACGAGGGTATGAAGTACTCTCTTGTAACCCGTGAGATCATCGCAGACAGCGTTGAGTGTATGGCAAAGGCACACGCCTTTGACGGACTTGTATTCATACCTAACTGTGACAAGATAGTTCCCGGTATGCTTATGGCGGCGGCAAGACTTAACATCCCCTCCATTTTCGTTTCCGGAGGTCCTATGCTCTCTCTCTGCTCTGACAAGGGTGCTGCTATGGACTTGAACTCTGTATTTGAGGCAGTCGGTGCTTACAAGAACGGCACAATGAATGACGCTGATCTCGAATACTATGAGGAAAACGCTTGTCCCGGCTGCGGCTCCTGCTCGGGTATGTTTACCGCAAACTCTATGAACTGTCTTACCGAGGTTCTCGGTATGGGTCTCCGCGGTAACGGTACGATCCCCGCAGTTTATGCGGCAAGACAGAGACTTGCAAAGCTTGCAGGTATGAGAGCTGTTGATCTTGTAAAGGAAGATCTCAAGCCCCTTGATATTATGACAGAGGGTGCATTTAAAAACGCTCTTACCGTAGATATGGCACTTGGCTGTTCTTCCAATTCACTTCTCCACCTTACGGCAATAGCCTATGAGGCAGGCGTTAAGCTTGATCTTCATATGGTAAACGAAATAAGTGAGGTTACACCTAACCTCTGCCACCTTGCTCCTGCAGGCCACCATCATATGCAGGATCTTCAGGATGCAGGCGGTGTTTATGCCGTAATGAATGAGCTTGTAAAACACGGCAAGCTTGACACCTCTGTTATGACCGTGACCGGTAAGACGGTAGGTGAAAATGTAGAAGGTATCGAAAAGAAAAATAACGGTGTTATCCGTGACTATGACGATCCCTATACCAAGACAGGTGGCCTTGCGGTTCTTTTCGGTTCTCTCGCTCCCAACGGTGCGGCTGTTAAGAGAAGTGCGGTAGCCCCCGAAATGCTTGTACATAAGGGCCCTGCAAGAGTCTTTGACTCTGAGGAAGAGGCTATTGAAGCCATCTATGCAGGTGCCATCAAGTCAGGTGACGTTGTGGTTATCCGTTATGAGGGACCCTCAGGCGGTCCCGGTATGAGAGAGATGCTTTCTCCCACCTCCGCTATCTGCGGTATGGGTCTTGACAAAGAGGTTGCTCTTATTACCGACGGACGTTTCTCGGGTGCAACCAGAGGCGCATCCATCGGACACGTATCCCCTGAGGCAGCTCTCGGCGGTCCCATAGCCTATATCAAGGAAGGGGATATCATCAGTATAAACATCCCCGAATATAAAATAGACATTGAGGTCTCCCCCGAAGAAATGGAAGAGCGTAAGAACACTATGACTATCAAAAAGCGTGAGGTCAAGGGTTATCTTGCAAGATATTCCAAGATGGTTTCTTCGGCAGACAAGGGAGCAATAGTGCAGTAAGCACTATTGCGATGAATTGACAACTTCGTTGTCATGAATTGATGACTTTGTCATCATGAATTGACGATAAAAACGTCATGAATTAAAAGACTTTGTCTTTCATTAAGGAAGATTTTCGCTTTGGCGAAAATCAATTATAATAAAAATACTTTTCGGCTTGACGAAAAGTTTCCTTAATGCATCTTTAGATGCAATTCATGCGACATTAGTCGCAATTCATGCCGAAGGCAATTCATGAAAACCAATGGTTTTCAATTCATTACTAAAGTAGTAGGAGTATAACAATGAAACAAATCAAGATTTTCGACACCACCCTTCGTGACGGTGAGCAGTCCCCCGGCTGCAGTATGAACCTTGAGGAAAAGATCAAGGTTGCCAAGCGTCTCGAAAAGTTAAGAGTGGATGTTATAGAAGCAGGCTTTGCTATCTCCTCCAAGGGAGACTTTGAGTCTGTAAATACAATAGCAAAGACGGTCAAGGACTGTACCGTTGCTTCTCTTGCAAGAGCAACGGTGGGTGATATAGATGCGGCTTATGAGGCTGTCAAGTGTGCAGTTGATCCCCGTATCCACCTCTTTATCGCTACATCTCCCCTCCATATGGAGTATAAATTAAAGATGACCCCCGAGCAGGTTTTAGAGAAAACCGCCGCTATGGTCAAATATGCCGCAAATTACTGCTCCAACGTTGAGTTCTCCTGTGAGGACGCAACCCGTAGCGACTATGACTTTATGTGCAAGGTAGTTGATGCGGCAATAAAGAACGGTGCTACCGTTATCAATCTTCCCGACACTGTAGGCTACAGTAGCCCTGCGGAGATCAAGGCTATGTTCGAGTATGTGATCGGTCACGTAGAAAATTCGGATAAGGTTGAGTTCTCCACCCACTGCCACAATGACTTGGGTATGGCTGTTGCAAACGCCTTGGCATCTGTTCAGGGCGGTGCGTTACAGGTAGAGTGTACCATCAACGGTATCGGTGAGCGTGCAGGTAACGCTTCTCTCGAGGAGGTCGTTATGGCACTTAAGACCCGCCGTGACTATTTCGGTGCGGATACACGTATAGATACTACACGTATTGCACGTGCGTCAAACACCGTTTACAAGATAATCGGTCAGTCTGCACCCCTAAACAAGCCTATCGTAGGTAAGAATGCCTTTGCTCACGAATCAGGTATTCACCAGCACGGTGTACTTGCAAACAAGCTTACATATGAGATACTCACTCCCGAGTCTGTGGGTATTACCGAAAATAAGATGGTTCTCGGTAAGCACTCGGGTAAGCACGCCTTTGAGGCAAGACTCAAGGAGCTTGGTTATGAGCTTACCCCCGAGGAGCTTCTTTCCGCCTTTGAAAAGTTCAAGGCTCTCTGCGACAAGAAGAAGACGGTAAACGATCTTGATATCGAGGCTCTTGTCAACCACGACTCTGTTCAGACCGAGGGTTACAGCCTTGTCCGCTTTGACGTTCACGCAGGTAACCATACCACCGCTACCTCCACCATCAAGCTCGCACTCGGTGACGAGATAATCGAGGATGTGGCTCTCGGCGACGGTCCTGTGGATGCGGCTTGCAACGCTATTGACAAGATAGTTTGTCCTCCCGAGCATACCTTTGACGTATATACCATCAACTCTGTATCCGAAGGTAAGGATACGATGGGTGAGGTTATGGTCAAGCTCAAGGCTGATAATAAGACCTATACAGGCAGAGGACTTTCCACCGACATTCTGGAGGCAAGTATCTTGGCTTACCTCAATGCGATAAATAAGCTGAATGCAGCTAATAAATAAATGAATTGATTTCTAAGAAATCATGAATTGCCTTAGGCATGAATTGGCTTCGCCATGAATTGCACACTCTGTGTGCATTAAGGAAGCTTTTCGTCGTGCCGAAAAGCAATTTAATTGAAATAATTTTCGCAAGGCGAAAATTCACCTTAATGAAAGCCATAGGCTTTCAATTCATGACGGCTTGCCGTCAATTTATGATGCGACAGCGTCAATTCATGTGCCAACGGCACAATTCATTCTTTCAAAGAAAGAGGAATCATTATGGGAATGACAATGACTCAAAAAATATTGGCAAAGCACGCAGGACTTGACTCTGTTGTTGCAGGTCAGCTTGTGCTTGCCAACCTGGATATGGTGCTGGGTAACGATATCACCTCTCCCGTTGCCATAGCCGAGTTCAATAAATTAAACAAGGAAGCCGTTTTTGATAAGACAAAGATTTCTATGGTTATGGATCACTTTGCTCCCAACAAGGATATCAAGGCAGCTACCCAATGTAAAATGTGCCGTGATTTTTGCGGCGAAAAAGAGGTCGTAAATTTCTACGACGTAGGTGAAATGGGTATCGAACACGCTCTGCTTCCCGAAAAAGGCTTGGTTACTGCAGGTGACGTTGTTATCGGTGCAGACTCACATACCTGTACCTACGGAGCTCTTGGTGCGTTCTCTACAGGCGTAGGCTCTACCGATATGGCTTGCGGTATGGCGATAGGCAAGGCGTGGTTCAAGGTTCCCTCCGCTATCAAATTCGTGCTTAAGGGCAAATTAAATAAATACGTATCCGGTAAGGACGTGATCCTTCACATTATCGGTATGATCGGTGTTGACGGTGCACTCTATAAGTCTATGGAGTTTACAGGCGAGGGCGTACATAACCTCACCGTTTCCGACCGACTCTGTATTGCCAATATGGCGATCGAGGCAGGCGGAAAGAACGGAATCTTTGAGGTTGACGATCAGACTCTTGCATATCTTAAAGAAGCAGGAGCAAAAGAGCCTTCTGTATTTGCTCCCGACGAGGATGCCGAGTATGACGAGGTTTATGAGATAGATCTTTCTACAATCAAATCCACCGTTTCCTTCCCCCATCTGCCCGAAAACACACATACAGTTGACGAGATAGACGAGGTCAAGATAGATCAGGTAGTTATCGGCTCCTGCACCAACGGACGTCTTCAGGATCTTGTTGCTGCAGCCGAGATAATGAAGGGCAAGAAGGTTGCAAAGAACGTTCGTTGTATCGTTATCCCCGCAACACAGAAAATATATCTTGAAGCAATGGAAATGGGTCTTCTCAAGACCTTTATCGAGTGCGGTGCGGTAGTTTCCACACCCACTTGCGGTCCCTGTCTCGGTGGTCATATGGGTATTTTGGCGGCAGGTGAGCGCGCAGTTGCCACCACCAACCGTAACTTTGTAGGCCGTATGGGTCACCCTACCTCTGAGGTTTATCTTGCAAGCCCCGAGGTTGCCGCAGCTTCCGCAATTACAGGTAAGATATCAGGTCCCGAGGAGGTAATGTAAGATGAAATTTGAAGGAAAAGTAATCAAATACGGTAACAACGTAGATACCGATGTTATCATCCCCGCGAGATATCTTAATACAATAGATCACAAGGAGCTTGCGTCCCACTGTATGGAGGATCTTGATACTACCTTTGTACAGCGTGTACAGCCCGGTGACATTATGGTAGCCGAATACAATTTCGGTTGCGGCTCCTCCCGTGAGCACGCTCCCATTGCGATAAAGGCAAGCGGTATCTCTCTTGTAATCGCAAAATCCTTTGCAAGAATATTCTACCGTAACTCCATTAACATAGGTCTTCCCATCGTTGAGTGTCCCGAGGCGGTTGACGCAATACAGGAAGGACACCAGCTCTCCTGCGATATGGACAAGGGTGAGATAACCAACCTCACCACAGGCGAGACCTTCAAGACCCAGCCCTTCCCCTCATTCATTCAGACAATTATCGAGAACGGCGGTCTTATAGAATCCATCAAGAAGGGAGCAATAAAATAATGAACTATAATATTGCTTTACTTAAGGGCGACGGCATTGGTCCCGAAATCGTTGACGGTGCAGTTGCAGTTCTTGAAAAGATCGGCGAGAGATTCGGTCATACCTTTAACTTTACTCCTTATCTTATAGGCGGTTGTGCTATTGATGCTACAGGCGAGCCTCTGCCCGAGGAAACAGTTAAGGGTTGTCTTGCCTCCGACAGCGTACTGCTCGGTGCTGTAGGCGGACCCAAGTGGGACACCCTCCCCGGAAACCAGAGACCCGAGAAGGCACTTTTAGGTATTCGTTCAGCGCTGGGTCTTTATACAAATCTCCGTCCCGCAAAGCTTTACTCCGCACTTAACGCAGAGTGTCCTCTCCGCCCCGACATTGTGGAGAAGGGAATAGACCTTGTTATGGTAAGAGAGCTTACAGGCGGTATATACTTCGGTGAACGCGGCCGCCGTGACGGCAAGTACGGTCCCGAGGCTTATGATACCGAGTGCTACAGTGTTATGGAGATCGAGCGTATTGCCCGTGTCGCTTGCGAGACCGCACAAAAGAGAGGCAAAAAGGTTATTTCTATCGACAAGGCAAACGTGCTTGAAAGCTCCAGACTCTGGAGAGAGGTAGTACACAAGGTAGCAGAGAACTATCCCGACGTCGAGGTTACCGATATGCTTGTTGACAACGCAGCTATGCAGCTTGTCAAGAACCCCTCGCAGTTCGATGTTGTTGTTACCTCCAATATGTTCGGTGACATCCTGTCTGATGAGGCAAGCCAGATAACAGGCTCTATCGGACTTCTGCCCTCCGCATCTTTAGGTGACACCAAGTGCGGTATGTACGAGCCTATTCACGGCTCTGCTCCCGACATTGCGGGTCAGAACAAGGCAAACCCCATTGCAACCATCCTTTCCGCCGCTATGATGCTCCGTTACTCCTTTGATCTTGAAGAAGAAGCAAAGGCAATCGAGAAGGCGGTTGACGAGGTTCTTAAGTCAGGCTACAGAACAGGCGATATCCTCGGCGCATCCAAGGAAACTCCCCTTACCTGCACCGAAATGACTGAAAAGATTTTAGAGAAAATATAATAAATGAAGATTTTTGTCCTTTGAGACAAAAATCCTCTATAATTTTGCATTTTTCATTTTGCATTTTGCATTCTGTATATAACTATATTTAGAAAATAATACATTG
>JAFQDF010000020.1 GCA_017416185.1 Clostridia bacterium | reverse complement strand
TGACAACAAGTCTGACGCCACCCCGACAGACTTCCTTAATTTTGCACTTTGCATTTTGCACTTTGCACTTGATAAATCCGCCTTTCGGCGGTTTTATCAGTCGGGTACTATAAGTCCGTATTTATCTGCGTGTCTTCTGTATACCACGTTGACCTTGTGGGTCTCGTCATTTTCAAATACAAAGAATTCGTGTCCTAAGAGATTCATCTGGAGTATCGCCTCCTCGGGGGACATGGGCTTAAAGGCAAAGCTCTTTACTCTGATATCAAACTCGCCCTCCTCCTCAATAGGCTCCTCATACTCGATCTCTCGCACAAAAGCGCTCTCACGGAGTCTCTTCTCCAATCTGGTCTTGTTCTTGCGAATCTGCCTTTCAATGGTGGAAACTGCCTTGTCAAGAGCGTTCTGGAAGGTTTCCTCTTCGGTCTCCGCACGGAAAAGGGTACCGGCGGCGGTAATCGTTACTTCTAAGACCTTTCTGCCGTTCTTTCTCTCACGCAGAGTGATGTTGCAATCTGCATCATCGCGGAAGAACTTGTCCAGCTTGCCTAATTTCTTTGCGAACAAATCTTTAAGATCCTGAGTTACCTCTACCTGTCTTCCGAATGTGTTAATGTTCATTTTCAACGCCCCTTTACTGGTGGATTTGCAACCACTATTGTGATTACATCTTGATTATAACATATTTTTAGGGCAATTTCAATAGTTTTATGTCAAAAAATATAATTATTTTATGCAATATTACAACAAAAGGCAACAAAAATCACTCTTCCTCGGAAGAGTGATCTTATTTTTAGTTGAGATAGCCTTCAGCAAAGAGAAGCTCTGCGATAAGCACTGCACCGCCTGCAGCACCGCGGAGAGTGTTGTGAGAAAGACCAACGAACTTATAGTCGAACATAGTATCCTCTCTGAGTCTGCCGCAGGTAACACCCATACCGCCGTATATCTCGCGGTCGGTGTGAGCCTGAGGCCTGTTGTCCTCTTCAAAGTAAGTGATAAACTTCTCGGGAGCGTGGGGAAGCTTGAGTGTCTGAGGCTTACCTTCGTACTCGTCCCAAGCCTTGAGGATCTGCTCCTTTGTGGGCTTGTTTTCAAAGTCTACAAATACTGTAGCTGTGTGACCGTTGGTAACCGGAACACGGATACACTGACAAGTAATGAGAGGAGTTGTAGCATCAACGATCTCGTTACCCTCGATATGACCCCAGATCTTAAGGGGCTCTTTTTCGCTCTTCTCTTCCTCGCCGCCGATATAGGGGATGATATTGTCAACCATTTCGGGCCACTCGTTGAAGGTCTTACCTGCGCCGGATATAGCCTGATATGTAGAAACGACAACTCTTGTGGGCTTGAACTCTGCAAGAGCGGAAAGCATTGGAACGTAGCTCTGGATAGAGCAGTTGGGCTTAACTGCGATAAAGCCGCGCTTGGTGCCGAGTCTTTCCTTCTGCTTTTCTATAATAGCGAGATGCTCGTCGTTGATCTCGGGAACTACCATAGGAACGTCGGGGGTATGACGGTGTGCAGAGTTGTTGGAAACAACGGGAACCTCTGCCTTGGCATAAGCCTCCTCGAGGGCTCTGATCTCGTCCTTCTTCATATCAACTGCACAGAAGATGAAGTCTACCTTTGCTGCAACCTCCTCAACCTTGGAGGCATCCATAACTACCATATCCTTAACATATTCGGGCATGGGAATATCAAGCTTCCATCTCTCGCCTACTGCCTCGGTGTAGGTCTTACCTGCACTTCTGGGGCTTGCTGCTAAAACTGTAACGTCAAAATAGGGGTGGTTGTCAAGAAGGGTAATGAAGCGCTGACCTACCATACCTGTTGCGCCTACGATACCTGCTCTGATCTTGTTCGACATATCTATGTCCTCCTAAATAATTATTCATCTAATAATAAATTATTATACCAAATGTAAATATATATTGTCAATGATAATTTTTATAAAAATATATTCCTCTTGAAAAATATTATTGTATATAGTATAATCAAACTATATTACACTAAAGGATAAAATATGAAACAAGCTTGGTTAGAAAGAGAATATTCGCTTATCGGTGAGGAAGCGGTGGAAAAGCTCAACAACGCTTCCGTGCTGGTGTTCGGCTGCGGCGGTGTGGGCGGGTACACGATAGAGGCTCTTGTCCGCGCGGGTGTAGGTACCCTCACTGTGGTGGACAACGACACAGTTAACGAGTCTAACATCAACCGTCAGATAATCGCTACACGTAAAACAATAGGTCAGCTAAAGACCGAGGCTGTAAAAGACAGAGCCGCTGATATCAACCCTGATTGCAGAGTGGAATGTGTTTCGGTATTTGCCGATGCAACGAACATAAAAGAAATAATAGACAACGCAGATCCCGATTTTATCGTAGACGCAATAGATTCGGTGACCTCAAAGCTGCTTATAGCAGAATACGCCGCCGAAAAAAATATCCCATTAATATCATCTATGGGAACAGGCAACAAATTAGACCCCGAAAGGCTGAAGATCGCAGATATTTCAAAGACCCACACCTGTCCCTTGGCAAGAGTGATGCGCCGTGAGCTGGGACAAAGAGGTATAAAGCATCTGACCGTATTATTCAGCGACGAACCTCCCGTAAAGGTAGGCTCGAGAACACCTGCTTCGATCTCATTTGTGCCGTCGGCAGCTGGGTTAATAATTGCAGGACACGTAATAAGAGAGGTAATAAAATGATAGACTTATTGACACTTCACAAGCAGTTTATGACACCCCATATCAAGCCCGGTGATACCGTTGCCGATTTCACTATGGGAAACGGTCACGATACCCTGTGGCTCTCTCAGACGGTAGGCCCCGAGGGTCACGTATATGCCTTTGACATCCAGCAGCAGGCACTGGACTCCACAAGAGGGCTGCTTGAGGCAGAAGGGGCACCAAACAACTATACTCTTATCAAGGACTCCCACGCCAATGCACTTGAGCATATTCCCACAAAGATCAAGGCGGGAATGTTCAATTTAGGTTATCTGCCCGGAGGAGACAAGAGCATCACTACCCTTCGTGAATCCACCCTCAAGGCAGTGGATGCGGCAATAGAGCTGCTTGACGACGATGGAATAATCCTTATCGCCGTGTACCCCGGTCACGATGAAGGCACGGTGGAGGGACAGCTTCTTCACGAAAAGCTGAGTCAGATATCCCGTTTCAAGCTGTGCATATCACAGTTTAAGATAATTAATTCTCCCACGTCACCGTTTTTCTTCATAATAGAAAGCAAAGAAAAAAAGTCATAATAAAAGCACCCGACGGGTGCTTTTATTTATTGATATATTCTTCAAATCCGATTTTTGCGATCTCCCGTAATTCACGGGTAAGAGTCTGCTGTAACAGTTCTTCGGCAAGATTATTTTCAACACCGCGATATGCGGTCTTGCCTAATCTGACGTATAAAAGATCCTCGCTAAAAACTACAATACGTTTTTCGTCTTTTTCGTCGGGACGGGATATCTCTATGACAAGAGTATAGTTATATCCTTCATCAGGTCTTGAATTATACTCGTCCCATCCATCAACGGTATATACGTATTTACAGCGGATAGTGAGTCCCATTTGTCTGAGCTCAGCTTCATAGGGCTTAAGCCATTCCCTCGCCTTTGCACGCGCCTCGCGTTCCATAGGTACTATTTCATCTGTCAGATGAGCTGCTATATATTTCTTCTTTTTTCTGCGGCGTTTATCTATGGCTTTTTTAGCATCCTCAAAGAAATACCCGGTGATCTCTCCGTCCCAATATTTCTTTATTAGGTGCTTTGTGCGAAGTGTCTTTCGGATATTGCCCGACATAAAGAAATAGAGCTTACCTTCACAATCGGCATATACGGAATAAGACGGAAAAAACAGATCGAGCAGATTTGCACGGGGAGAACCGCCGAATTCAAATCGCTCCCAGTTCATCTCAATTTCAGATATGTTTTCCCAAAGATAGCGTTCCTCGCAAAAAACGTAACGCAGGGTAAGCCCTTCCGAATCAAATATATAGACACATGGGGTAAAAACAACACCTGCCGATAAGATCAGCAATGCAATAACTCCCGATATTATAAAAAACTCAATATCACCCGTACGAAAGCTGTCTACGGCTATCCACACCGAAAACGCCGTACATAGTATAGCAAAATTGAACAGACTATTTAATGCAATCTTCTTTTTATTTTTCATTTCAATTCAATAGATTCAATGTAGAACTCATCCTTCAAGCCGCAGGTGTCAAAGAAATCGATACGTATCTCGGTGATATCTCCCGTCCAGAAATCCTTGTCCGAGAGATCTATCCTGAGATCGTGATAAGCTCCGTCCTTTACAAGTTCTGTACGCACCGTTATCTCCTCTGTCAGAATTGCCTCGTTACAGCGGAAGAAGATCTGCGCCTGATAGCTCTTGATGCTGTTTTTCTTTGGAATCATATACCGAAGGGTAAAGCTGTCAAAATCCTCCGCCTTATAAAAGGCATCGGTATAGTCAACGGTAATAAAGGGATCCTCCGCCTTTGTGGTAACGCATTTAAGCTTGCCGTCAACGATGGATGTCTCCGCATTGTTGATCTGTCTGAGAACACCGAGCTTGGGGTCGTTTGCAAACTCAAGCTTTGTAAGATCGGGGGAGATTACGTTTACCGTAAGAACAGAGCTCTTGTCCCCTGCCTTTATCGTTACTTTATGCGTACCCGGTTTCTTTGGGAATATATAGCTGTTATCGTTTATCTCAAGAGCTGTACTGTCATACTCATAACTGATTCCGTGCTCTGACTGTGACCAGGCATATTCCCAGCTTCCGTCTCCGTAGGTAACAATAGACTTTATCTGAGGCTGAAAGTTTCCCAAAGTTTCAAAGTTGATAGTATCGTATGCCATAGGCTCAACAGAAACAATGTCCTTGGCATGCTTCTGATCGTAGATAATAACGTAAAGATAGGTTATATGGCCTTTGTACTCTATTGTAGCCGTTGTCTCTCCGATACCCACAACGTCAAAGGAGATAACTCCCGCATCTGCCAGCTTTATAACGTTTTCATCATATCCGTAAACCTTTATTTCGCTTTTGTAGGCATTGAGATTTTTCCAGTTACTATGAGTTACGTCACAATACACAAGGGTAGGCATAATACGCTTCTGTGTGTGAGGAAAACGCATAACACAGGTATTACCTGTGGTTATTCCAACCATCTTAAGAAGGTTCTTATCCCTTTCGTCCCTCTGTATGGGCTTACGGAGATTTATACCGTTTATCTCTTCAAAGTCGGTAGTGTCTTCCTGTGTTATTTCTATCTCCTGCAGACGGGTATTCCAGATACCCCAGCCCTTTCCGTAGGCATAAGCAACATAGGTTTTCATACCGGGAGTAATATGTCCGTTGCTGCTACCCGAAATTCCGGGATTGTGGCAGAAATAGTATATATTTTTCTTAACCGCATCCACCGGAAAAAAGCTGAAACCGTCAATCGACTCATAGAACATAAGATAGCTGTTCTCGCTTAACCTCTCCTCAGAGGCAACAGCGATAAACTTACCGAACTCGTCTACATATTTTACGTCGATGGCATCGTTGGTTCCGCTGCCGAGAGCTACTCCCTTATATTTCATTGTAAGCGGCCAGTTTTCATCGGTTGCATCGGCTGTGGAAACACAGGTGATGTGTCCGTCAGAGCCGTTCATTGTATAGTAAATATAGAGAGTTCCGTCAAGCTCTACAAAGCTGACCTCACCGGTACCCCACAGAGCCTGATCCTCGGCAAAGAATACTATAGGCTTGGGATCATTTCCTCCCCAACCCTTACCGTTCCACTTTTCAAAGGGACCGTCGGGGTTTTCACTGCGGGCAACGTAAAGATTGTTGTCGCACTGATTTTCATTTAAGGTAGAGGTATATCCGAGATAATAGTATCCGTTGAGATATATTACACCGGGGTCACAACAGGAATAATGGTCAAGGGCGTTTGGCGTAGGCTGAAGCACGCACTTTTCCTCGCTCCATTCAACACCGTCCTTTGAATGCATATAGGTTATCCAGTCCCACTGCTCAAGACCGGAGCCGCCACCTGCAAGCCACATATCTATGCTGCCGTCATCGTTTACTATCATGGAAGGACCGTAACGGTATCCGGAGGGCACGTCCTTATGCACCTTATACACGTCAAGACCAGTATCCTTATCTATAGAAACGTTGATACGCTTTGAGCCGTCTGCGGCTACTCCCTCACTGCTTTGCTCTGTGTATGAGTATTTTTCGGGCAAGCCCTTTTCAGTAATTACATTTTCATTAAAATGCTTTATCGCAAGAGTCAGACCCACTTCCGTAGGTGCGGAAATGACGTATTTACCCTCATAGGTAACGATTCCGTAGCCGTTATAGCCCATTGAAGCGTAATCAAAAAGCTTACACATTTCTTCGGGAAGGGTTGCCTTACCTATAAGTATCTCATGCTCGGTTCTCTTATCCTGACTTAATACGATATCAAGTGTGACACCGTGGGCCTCCTTGAGAGCGGACTGAAAATCATATGCCGCATCTCTTTCCCAGCTCTCAGCATCGGGATGCAGAAAGATTGTATATTCCTCCAAAGGCACGGTGGAGTTGCACCCTGCAGCCATAAATATAAACAACATCGACAAGACGACAAGAATAATTTTCTTCATACAATAATTCCTTTTTTAAGTATTGTAATAATTTTACACCAAAAAGGGAAAGCGAGTGTTAACAATATTTAAAATATAACGGTAAAAAACCTGCCGAAGCAGGTTTTTTACCGTTATATTAAAGATTTTTTACTTATAATCTACAAACGCGACTGCGGGCATACCGTAATCGTTACAGAGATTACGTCCGTAGGGATGAGTAGAATCTATCGTTCTGCCGTAACGGACTGCAAGGATCTCTATGCCTACGTCAAAGGTCACCGTATTCTTGCCCGAGATAAACTGACCGCTTATGGGCGCCCATACGTACTCACCGTTAAGCAGTACGAATACCTCGATACCTATGAGATTGCCGCTGCCGTCTGCAGTTTTAAGACCTGCACCAGCATTATTGAAGGTAAGTGTAGCGGAGGTTCCGTTGTAAACAACGTCCTTGAGTACGGGACCGCTGACATCATCAAGGTTACCTATACCGTGCTTATCTGCCGCAACTATATCTGCAAGGCGGTAAGCGTTAAGGTGCTTGATCGGAGGATGGATGTTGTTCCACCAGGTCTGATCCCAGAACAGGTCTGAGGATGAAACGAGATGAACATCATCAAGGAACTGAGGTATAGTACCAACCTCTGTTCTTACCGCACCAAAGTCCATAAACGCGTTGTTACCGTTGTTATAATAACAAGCAGGATACTCGAACATATAAACGTCAAAGTCATCGTTGCCGAAGTTCTGTCTGAAGTAAGTCATAAGCTCAGAGAACTGACGAGCAAAGTGGTTGTCATAATCCGAGCCGAACATTTCACGGGTATTTGACATATCGCTCTCACCCTGATACCAGATGATACCCGCGCAGGAGAAGTTCTTCAGAGGATTGATCTGCTGGTTGTATACGTATCTTGATCTCAGGTTGGTGTTATATACCACACCGTTAAGATCATAGTAGTATCTGCCGTCGGCACCGAGGGTGTCGTGACCCCACTTTTCAGCAAGCTCGTTGGGTGCAAAGGAGATAAGAGGATGGCCGGAGGCATCTATCTCGATAACACCGCAGGGAACGTCCGTCTTGGTAGACATATTGTACGCAAACATATAACCAAGTGCGGAGAATACCTCCATACTGATAGCATCACGGTTATATGCATAGGTGGTGGGAGTAAAGTTTGCATATGTGAGTATCTGGTTTGCAATATCTGTAGGCTTCTTCCAAGTCTCGCCGTTGATTACCTCGGTAAACTCGAGAGCAGTACCCTGAGCATAATCACCCGTAAGACCTACGTAATCCATATTGGACATACGGAAGAAACGGATATCACGTCTGTCATCGTAATCCACAACAAGCTCGGATTCCTTGCCGAGAAGTCTAAGGTCAAGGATAAGCTCACCCATCGAATAGAATACGTTGGACTGACCTACAACATAGTATACGTCACCGATAAGAACGTCATTGAAGGTCTTGGTAGTGTCAGCACCCTTGACTGTAAGAGGCTGACCGTCGGTGGTGTAGGAGAAGGTTTCGGCGAAGGTCGCCTTCCATCTGCCGTCAGCACCAACCTTTGCAGAAGCAGTCTTGCCTCCAAGCTCAACTACGACGTCACCGCTGTTAGCATTAGCAGTACCCCATACAGAAAGAGCTTCGTCTCTCTGAAGGATCATATTATCAGAGAATGCGCCCGAAACACTGACGTTCGTTGCGGTAGGAACGGTAACAACCTCCTCAAGCTTGGGAATAGAAGCAGTTTCGGTCTCGCCGCAGAGTGTACAAGCTCTGGTCTTGACACCTGTAGATGTGGTGGTAGCGGGAGTTGTTACCTTCCAGTCGCCCCATACGTGTGTACAGGGCGCGGAGATATCACTTTCCGCAACCTCTATGAGATAGAAGTTGTAGGACTCATCATTGTACTGAACCATAAAGCTCCAGCGTCCTGCCTTATCAAGCTCTATTGTAAGAGTACCGTTCACAACGTCGGCTGCTTTGAGATACTTTGAGCCGGGAGCGTTCTTGATGTTTGTGGCGGTTGTATACTTGCCGGCTGCATATCTTACGATATAGAGATCGTCAAGATCACCGATGGTAACGGTGTTACCGTCCTGTGTGAAGGTAGGAACCTTCTTTTCTACGTTATAGTAGTAGAAGTGCTTATAGCCGTTGTTATACTCAACGATAAGGGTAACCTCGCCCTCCTCGCGGTACTGGATCATATAAGACTCTGCGTTCTTGATATCGTTCTTGTTGGAGAAGTTACGAACTCCGCTTACCTTCTTGATATCACTTACAGACTCATAGTGACCGTATGCAGTTCTAATGATCTTGATGTCGGGAATGTTTGTTACAGTTACCTGAAGTCCGTTTTCGGTGAATACGGGAACGTCAACGGTAAGAGTGTGGTGAATCACGTCGAATGTACCGTCATTATATCTGATAAGAACGGTATAAGGACCGGGGTTAGTCATTGTGTAGCTGAAATCGTGGGTGGTCTTTGCATACAGATCAAGCTTGTTTGCGGATGCCTGATACTTGAATGCAGTAGAAGCCTTGATCTCGCTATAGGAGTTAAAGGTTCCCTCTGCTAACCACATATCCTTGTAGTTTTCAGCATAATCCTTAACGGTGAGCTTAACACCGTAAGACTCAACATAAGGTGTGATTTCGTTTACGTCAGCATAAATGAAGTAGCTTGTGCCGTCGTTGTATCTTACCCAGAAGGTATATTCACCCATCCAGGGAAGATCGTAGGTCATAACGCCGTCAACGGTGTTCTTGGCTACGGTTGCGGCATCCATAGTTACGTTCTTTTCTGCCGCCTTAACATCAGCACCCTTGGTGTAATGTCCGATAGCAAATCTGATCTCCTTGATATCGGTAATGTTACCAAGTCTGATAGTATAGTTGTTTACGCTAAGGACACCGGGCTCACCCTCGGGAAGCACGGGATCAACCACTTCAAGCTTGGGAATATCACGGGTCTCGGTAGCGCCGCAAACCGTACAAACTCTTGTTTCAACACCTGTAGTAGTGGTTGTGGGAGCTGTGGTTTCGATCCACGCGCCGAAGCTGTGACCGAGTGCGGGGACAGTCACGGTCACGGTATCACCGCAGTTGTTACAGGTTTTTACATTCTTGCCTGCCTCGGTACAGGTTGCCTCGGTTATGCTCTCGCTGTAATCGTGGCCTGTAGCGGGTATAGTTTCTGTATAACTGTCACCGCAGCTACAGCTGTAGACCGTCTTACCTGCAGTTGTACAGGTAGGCTCTGTTGTAACGGAAGTATACTTATGTGTATGCTCGGCAGACTTGTTCCAGATAGCGGTAAATACAAGATCCTCGGTAAGTTCGTAACGAAGGGATGTATCAATGGGGTTGTTGAAGGTGATGTTATACTTTTCGTTATACCAGCCGCCGAAATCGTAACCCTCTCTTACCGCAGAAGGTACGGAGGAAATTGCATCGGCATAGTAGTCACCTGTGTTGATACCGTAAAGGCTTGTGCCTACAAGTGTTCCCTCGCCTGCATCAAAACCGAGAGTCCATATAGTCTGACCGCAGGTAGGCTCACCGTAATTAAGTGAGATCCAACCTGTGTTGCCGTCGTAGGATACCTTGCCCCATTTTCCGTCAAAGGCAGAGGTGGTAACGACGGTATCCTTGGGAAGAGAGCCGAGAGCCGCACCGTCAGTGCTTGCCGCATCACGCATTGTAAGCCAGCTTGCGGTAGTCTTGTAGGTTACTACAGAGGAAAGCTCGCCTTCGTAATCGAGGTCGGGAGCGGCAATGCCGGAATCATCTTCCGTAGTAACTGCGCTCCAATGCGCATAAAGGGTCATAGCCGAAGCGTTAGTGGAGGAGGTAACCTTACCGCCGCCTGTAGGCGCTGTATACCAACCGTCAAAGGTATAGCCGTCGCGTGTAGGTGTGGGGAATGCTCCCATCTTCTGACCCTGAATTACGGTCTTGGAGGTGGTAAGAAGCTCGCCACCGTTGGCATTGAAGTTAACCGTAAGAACAGAGGGCTGACCTATTGCCATAGCATTAGCCTCTGCCGCGGTCTTAGCCAGACGTACCGAACGAAGCATTACGTAGTCACCCGGAACGGTGGTAACACCGTTTGCGGGATAGAAGAAGCCGAACTTAAAGGTATTAAGCTGGTTCTTATAGTATGCATTGGCACCGGGATTGATGGTATACTTACCGAATCCCGCATTGTTGTATGCATTATTAAAGCCGATAAAGTTATTGCCGTTTATAACGTAGGTGCTGCCGCTGGTGGCATAGATACTCTGGAACTGTACCGCGCTTGCGGAAGCGGAGGTAATTGCCATATCAAATACTACGTAAGGATAGCTTGATGCATTGATGGAAGGATATGTCAGATCCGCAAGAACAGAGTTGGGGTTCTTGCTGGAGGTACCCGGCAAGCCGTAGCTTATTGATACGTTAGGACCGTTGAGGATATCCCAGGTCATAAGCTGTGCACCCTGTGCTGTCTTGGCATATCTCATCTCTGCCTGATTGCCTATAAGATTGAAGGCGTCGCTACCTGCAAAATAGAGATTTGTAAGATCGATGTCGGGGCTGGGTATCTCGACCTCAAAGTGTCCCTGCGCTGCTCTTTCGGGACCTGCGGAGAGGATAACTGAGTTAACAACAGAACGTGAGGTTCCGTCAGAGGGAGAGTTGGAAACCGCATAGCCTGCATCGGTAAGTTCAACCAGAGTTGCAGAGCCGCCGCCGTCAAGGATAAACGCGGTATTGAGGTCAAGGTCGTCTGCCAGATTCCAGTACATATCAAAGTCAAAGCCCGTACTGAAGGAGGACTGACGTCCGTCGTTTACAACGAAGCATACGCTGCCGTCGTGCTTGATACCAACGATAGTGGTAGGATAGTTGTTTGTAGAGCCGGTTTCCTGCTTAACACCGTCAACAACGAAGGGCATATGACCGCCGACAGCGTTCTTAACGTTCTGCCAGCCCTCACTGTTTCTGTTATACTTTTCATTTACTGCAAAGTTAATTGTAACAGAGTTACCTACAGCAAAGGAGGAGAGCAGAGAAAGTGCGGAACCGCGTGCAGTAAGGATGATGCGGTTAGCCTGCATTGTAGGATTGGTTGCGGTAGAAGAGGAATAGATTCCTGTAACGGTACCTGTGATAGAAGCTCCGCTTCTTACCGTGTAATCGTAACCGCAGTCGATAACTACCTCATATGCATCGCTGAGGGCATAGTTGTTAAGACAACCCTTATCTGTATAAACAACTAAAGCGTTGTTTGCGGGAAGTCTGTTGAGACCGTGGGGATTTACCGTTGTGCCTGTAGCGTTGTTGGTTACAGACATAATAAGCTCGGGACAACCGATCATAGGGATATTGTCCTCGGTCACACCAAAGGACCAGAACTCGCCCTCGTAGGGAGTTTCCTGCTGCATATATGCGGAGCAAACGATCTCACCGTCATATACGTTAAATCCTCTGGGAAGTGTAAGAGCCTTGGTTACAACTGCATCCGAGTAACCGCCGTAGGAGGTACCCGAGCCTTCAACACGGGAGTGTGCGCTGGACATCATCCAGAGGTCGCCGTTTATTGCAGCGATAGCTGTCTTGCCCTCGCCGTTGTTAGCGTTGAAGTTGGTAACCGTATTAAGAGTTGTTCTTGCCTGGTTAGCATAGTCACGTGTGTTGGTAACGTCAACGTAGAGGTCTGTCTGTGCCAGGTCAAACTCTATGATATTTATGTTTTCAAGCTCATATTTAGATGAAGATGAAGTCTTTATATTGGTGCTGGTAACACCGGGATAAAGGGTCTTTACCGTTCTACTTGTCTCACCGTCAAAGGCGGGATTAATGGTGGAGGTCTTTTCTGTTGCAGAGGTAGTTGTGTTCAGCTTAGGAAGAGTTTCAACCTCGACCGCACCGCACGCACAGCTTCTCTGCTTTCTGCCCACACACTCGGTGGTAGGCTGAATGGTAGTTCCCCATTCGCCGAAATCGTGACCGTCGGCAGGAATAGCCTCGGTATAGGAGTCACCGCAGGAGCAGGTGTAGGTAGCTACACCGTCAACGGTGCAGTTGGTGTCTGTAGATGTAAGAGTATAGGAATGAACGTGGCCTGCTGAATCCTGCCATACAGCATAGAGAGTTACGTCTCCGGCAGGAGTATAGGACGCGCCTGCCTTAACAGTTGCCTCGGAAGCTGTAGCAGACTCTGCCCAGCCGAGGAACACGTAGCCGCTTCTGGCAGGAACGGCGGAAGAAAGAGTAACGGTCTCGTTTGCAGTTACGGTAAATGCCTCGGGAGCGCCCTCGCCGCCGTTGGCGTCAAAGCTTACGGTACAGGTGCTTACCTGCCATACCGCAACGAAGGTAGTATCCTCGGATACGGTGTAGATATCCGCAAGGCTGAGAGTATAGCCGTACTTTTCACAGTACCAGCCTGTAAGTGTATAGCCTGCCTTGGTCGCCAAGGGAAGCTCGCTCATAACGTCGGCATAGCTTTCGTTCGTATTGATGCCGTAGGTAGTTGCTCCTACCATCTCGCCGCCGTTGGGGTCAAAGGTCATAGTCCAATCCTTGACCGTTACCTTTTGAGCATAGTTGAGAGAGATCCAGCCGGAGTAACCGTCATAGGTAGTATAACCCCAGTTGCCGGATATCTGTGTGATCGTAACCTGTGTTCCCTTAGGCAATGACGTAAGAGCCTCGTAGGATGTACCGGGGCCGTCACGCATAGCAAGCCAGCTTGCGGTGGTCTCGTAAAGCTCGCTCATAGAGGTCTGAGAATCGTCGCCGGAGAGGAAGAGCTCTGCTTCAAGATTACGGCGGGAAACAAGACCTGCGAGAACCTGACCGCCTGCGGTCACGTGCTCGCCGAAGGCTGCCTTGATCTGGTCGTCGGTATAGTTTTCGATACCGTTGATAAGATAGGTCTTAAGAGTAAAGCTGTTGCCCCAGATATTGCCGAGATTGTAAGTAAAGCTTACAAGGGCGTCGTACTGGTTCTGGTTAAGCTCGATATTGTTTTCAGAAACGAAATCGTTTACGTAAAGCTCGTATCTTACGATAGCAGAACGAAGAAGAGTATCCGCTTCAGCCTCGGTGATGCCGTTGGGATATTCGTTTTCTTCACAAGCAGTACCGTAACCTATAGTCCACTGCTCATAATCCCAGTATGCGTACTGAGAGAAGCCCTCAAGGGATTTAATGAAATCAATACCGTCGTTACTGATAGCATATTTGATGTCATTCTGTGCAAGCAGATAGTTCAGAGAACACCAGCCTGATACACCCTCAAAGGTGGTATACGCCCAGTTACCGGATATCTGTGTAACGACGATAGCGTCACCGTTGGAAAGAACCTTGACTATGGTGCCGGATGAAGAAGGCTGATTTCTCATATTGAGAGAACCGGCGGTTACTATGTACGTACCGAGATCCTGAGGAACGGTAGTGCCGGTATAGGGAGGAGTACCGTAACCGATGATATATGCGCTGGAGAGAGCATATGACTTGGTCTGACACTTGTTGGAGGCGTTACCCTCTATAGTGTAAACCTTGGAAGCGTCAGAATTATAAACTATACCTACGTGGGTAGAGTCGGTCACCTGATTTGTGTTGGTGCGGAAGTAGATAATATCACCGCGCTTGGGCTGATAGGTACCGCCGCAAGCGGGAGACCACTGCCAGTAACCGTTCTTCTGAAACCACTGCATACCGATATCACAGCTTGCGTGAGATGTGATGGTGGTCTTGGGGATCCCTGCCTGGTTAGCGCACCAGGAAACGAACATAGCACACCAAGCACCGGGGTTGATACCGTACCACTTGCCGTACTTGGTATAGTTTCCGCTGCCGCCGGAGGTTCCACCCATCTGGGAGGTGGAGTTACCCTCGGTGTAGCCGATCTGTGTTGTGGCAACGGCTATCAGGTCTTCGATCTGATTGCCGGTGTTTACATGTGTGTTCTCATACGCCGCGCTGATGCCCAAGGGCAGACAGGGGAGTATCATCATCACACATAAAACCAGTGCCAATAATCTTTTTGTGTTTTTCATAAGCTTCACCTTTCGTAACAGGTATCTCTGAAGACTAATCGAAGAGCTAACGGCGAGAGAGTTTTGTGCCGGACAAACGCAGAAAACGCAGGAATAGTTGGAAACCTATTTCAAGTTTTCGTAGAGCGGTATGGCGCAAAAATATCCGTCGCTCAGCCTTGGAGTATGTTTTCAGAGATGCCTCATTTTAGTCGCGTATAATTATTTTAACATATATACCTAAAAAAAGCAATAAAAAGGACTTATTTTGTTCAGTTTTATAGCAAGTATTTTATGAAATTTGACAAATCGGTTTTTCGCTGATAAAATATATCAATAAGATCAAAAATTTTTACGGAGATGGCCAACAACCTTGAAAAAATTCTTTATGGTACTTATAATAATAGCACTGATCCTTGGTATTGCACTTGCAATATATATACTCACCGGTCTTGACAATTCTCTCACGTTAAGAGAATATACCTTTAAGACCGACAAGCTCTCAACACCTGTGAAAATAGCTTTCGTTTCCGACCATCACGGCTCCGAGTTCGGTGAAGATAACTGCGAGCTTATGGAGATGATAAATAAAGCCGAGCCGGACGTAGTGCTGCTGGGCGGAGATATGTTTGACAAGGAAGAATATATAGAAATCGAGAAGGACTTTATAGGTCAGCTCACTAAAAAATACACCGTTTACGGAGTGCTTGGAAACCACGCATACAAGATGGACGGTTACAGTGCCGATGATATAAGAAAGATATATGCCGAGCTTGGCGTAGAGCTGTTGACCGAGGACTGTGCGGTGCTTGAGCTTAACGGAGAAAAGATCAACGTCTGCGGTATGGACGTTTATCCCGAAAACGAGGGGTTTGACGGACGTATAGACAAGGCTCTTTCGGAAGCTGACAAGGATGCCTACACCGTTATGATATACCACCGCCCCGACAAGTGGGAGAATTTTACGAACAAGGGCATCGACCTTATGCTCTCGGGACATACCCACGGCGGTCAATGGATAGTTCCCGGTGTGTTTAACGGCATCATTGCTCCGAATCAAGGATTCTTTCCCAAATACGCAGGCGGACTTTATGAGTTTGAGGACGGTATGTCGATGATAGTTTCCCGAGGACTTGCGTTGAAAAATACTATTGTTCCGAGAGTTTACAATCCGCCCGAATTAGTGGTTATAACGATAGAAGGTTCTTCAGTTTGAAGAACCTTCTTTTATATGCTATTATAATATTCTACCATTTTTCTTGAACGGTCAAGTAAATCACGAAGTATGCCGTCTCTTTCTATATCGGGAGCCTCTTTGCATTGCTCGTGAGCCTCAAGGACAAAGTCTCCTTTATAGCCAACCGCTTTTAATGAGCGCAGAAGCTCTCCGAAGTCAAGAGTTCCGTAACCGGGGATTAGGTGTTCGTCATAGGTGCCGTCGTTATCGTGAACGTGAAGGGACAGGGGTGCAACGCTCACAGCTCTGAAATTCTCCAAGCTGTCACCCTCAGAATGAGCGTGTCCCACATCATAGCACCAGCTAAACCACGGAGAATCAACCTCCTCTACAAGACGGGACACCACCTGCACACGGCTTGAAGCTCCGTTAAGAAGATTCTCGGTCAAGAGGACCATCCCGTGTTTCTCTGCGACGGAAAGCAAGGGGGTTATCATATCTGCATTATGCCGAATATATTCTTCTTCATCGGTGATAGCCCTCGTTCCCATATGACAGCAGGGGTGTACCACCAGATATTTTGCTCCAAGGATCGAAGCACAGCGAAGAGTGCGCTCCACAAGCTCGCCCCTTACGGACGCATCAAAGGAGGCGTGAGAATGGGTATAAACCACCCCAAGCTCCTCCGCCTTTTCCCGTAGTCTGTACGCCCAGCCCTCGTATTTATCGGTCATAAAGGGAAAGCTCTTGTCCTGCACGCAATAATCAAAAGCCATATCTATTCCGTCATAGCCTGCCATTGCTAAGCGTTCAAGAGCATCAAAGGAATCGTGACATTTCGGAAATACCGATGTGGTGTTGATTATTCTCATAGCTTAAAGCTCTCGGGCAAAAGCTCAGAGAGCTTTTTGGCCTTGATATCTTTACCGTTGGTGAGGATTATTTCAAAATCAGCATTGCAGAACTCTGCCATTACCTGACGGCAGACTCCGCAGGGATAACAAAATTCACTTGTTTCTCCACTTTTTCCGCCGACTATAGCCATAGCCGAAAAATCCTTTTCGCCCTCGCTTACCGCTTTGAAAAACGCGGTACGCTCAGCACAGCAGGTAGGAGAAAAGGCGGAGTTTTCGATATTACAGCCTGTGTATATCTTTCCGCTTTTCGTGAGCAGTGCCGCACCTACCCTAAACCCCGAATAGGGACTGTAGGAATGCTTCATTGCTTCATACGCCTTGTTTATAAGTTCTTTTTTCATAATATAAGCTCCTTAAAGCTCTCTCCCTCAAGATCGTTTTCTGCACCTAAGATATCGCAGACGGTCTTTGCGATATCGCAGAAGCCCTGACGGGTGCCTAAGTTCACGTTCTTGACAGACTTACCGTATATGAGGACAGGCACGTCCTCGCGGGAGTGATCGGTAGAAGGTGTAGAAGGGTCACAGCCGTGGTCTGCGGTTATGATAAGCATATCGTCATCTCTCATATTCCCTGTAAATGTAGGTAGCCACTCATCAAATTCGGCAATCCCCTTGGCATATCCGTCAACGTCGTTTCGGTGTCCCCAGAGAGAGTCAAAGTCCACTAAATTTATAAAGCACAAACCGTTAAAATCGGTATCAAGGTATTCAAGAGATTTTGCCATACCCTCTGCATTTGATTTGATGGGGTTGCGGGCAGACACACCCTTGCCGTCAAAGATATCATAGATCTTGCCTACCGACGGGGTGTCATAACCTGCTTCCGAGAGAAAATCAAGCATAGTTTTCTTTGGCGGCTTAAGAGAAAAATCGTGACGGTTTGCGGTACGGGTAAAGTTTGGATACTCTCCCACAAAGGGTCTGGCGATAACTCTGCCCACCCTGAACATCTTCCGTGCGATCTCACAGTATTCGTAGAGCTTTTCTATCGGTACTACGTCCTCGTGGGCAGCTATCTGAAAAACGCTGTCCGCAGAGGTATAGACGATAAGCGCCCCCGTTTCTATATGCTCGCGTCCGTAGTCGAGGATCACCTGCGTGCCCGAATAAGGCTTGTTGCAGAGAATTTTTCTGCCGCATTTTTCGCCGAATTCACGGAGCATATCAGGGTCAAATCCGTCGGGGTAGGTAGGCAGAGGTGTATCCGATACTATACCCGCTATCTCCCAATGACCTATGGTGGTATCCTTACCGCGTGAACGCTCCTGCAATCTGCCGTAAGCACCTGCGGTGTCAAGCTTGCCGCCGTTTTTGTCGATATTAAAAAGACCGAGCTTCGACATATTGTCAGCCTTAAAGAAGGCTGATTTTTTAACAGCCTCAAGGGTGTTACTGCCCTCGTCTCCAAACTCGGCGGCATCGGGTGCATACCCTATACCGAAGCTGTCAAGAACTATGAGAAATATTCTTTTCATCTTAATAACCTGCACCTGTATCGGTGTTTTTAACTATCTTTATAATACGGGAGGTGCCGAGACGGTCGGCTCCAAGCTCAATGAATTTCTCCGCATCGTCAAGAGAGGAAATACCTCCCGCCGCCTTTATTTTAACGTGCGGAGCCACGTTTGCGGCAAATATCTCCACGTCGCGGAAGGTTGCTCCCGCCTTGGAAAAGCCTGTGGAGGTCTTGATATAATCTGCTCCCGACTCGTTTACCACACGGCACATCTGTGCCTTTTCTTCATCTGTCAAAAGACAGGTCTCGATGATTACCTTCAATATCCTTTCGCCGCAGGTTGTCTTTATCTGCTTTATCTCGTCAAGGATAAGGTCAAAGCGTCCCTCCTTTGCCCAGCCGATGTTGATTACCATATCTATCTCGTCTGCACCGTTTGCTAAAGCATCGGCGGTCTCTATTCTCTTGATCAGCGTTGTGGAATAGCCTGTAGGAAAGCCGATAACCGTACATATAGCCAGTCTGTCGCCGCAGTATTCCTTGGCTGCCTTAACGTAGCTTGCGGGAATACAAGCTGATGCTGTCCCGAATTTCATTGCATCGTCTAAAATTACTTTAATGTCCTCCCAGGTCGCGTCGGGAGCAAGCAAGGTGTGGTCCACCTTTGAAAGAATGTCTTTGATATCCATAATTATCTCCTCTCCAATATATCCAATAACATTTTGTCTGCTTCTATTATCACGGCAATATCCTCACCCTCGATGTCACATACGAGACAGTAAGCCTCTGCGGGAAAGATATTATTACAAAAATTGTATATCTTATATGCTTTATTATATTTTTCCTTTAAGGAATAACCCTTTTCCTTTTTATCTACGGCTATTATATCGCTATATTCTACGGCGGCAACGTGACTTATCTTTCTACCCGTGACCTTTCTTACGTTGAATACCCTTTTTTCCGTATCTGCTTCATAGGTGTGGTCTGTCAGGGAGTAACGGGAAATAATATGAATAGCAAGGGCGATGCTCACCACAGCCACAGCCTGCATTATAAAGGCGGGAATTAGCGCTGTACGGGAGCATACCATAGCTGCCGCAGATATCAATATGAAAAATACGGGCAGTACGATATGCGCTTTAGTCTCTCTTTTCGGTTTATATATATACATATCTTCCTCCGTTTACTGAATATATGCATTGTTCAGGGAAATTCCTGCCTTTGTTATCTCAATAACACCAAAGCCCGCCTTATGTCCAAAGGGAGGTCTTGAAATACTTCCGGGATTAAAAACATACAGTGTTCTGCCCATTATATCGGGAATATATCTGTTATCCGGAATATGGGTATGTCCGTAAAGAGCAACGTCGCACTCCTTTTCGACAGCACGGTATTCGAGAGAAGTGGTGGAAAACTTTACGTTATACCTATGCCCGTGGGTGATAAATATTCTTTTTCCTTCAAGATCAAGAACCGTCTCAGTCAACCTTTTGCTGCCGAAAAAATCCTCTCCGTTGCCGTCTACCGTAACAAAAGGTATAGTCGGATATTCTTCGGAAAGAAGCTCGAACTCACGGCATCCGTCCCCTAAATGTATGCACAGGTCAAACCGCCCGCGGTTAAGCTCCAGCGCCTGTTTCATATTGCCGTCATTGTTGTGTGAATCCGAAAAAACAAGTATTCTCATAGTAACCTTTCTTTGTTATGAACATATATTGATAGTAAATATACATGTGAGGCGATGGAAATGAATATTGACCGAAAACAGTTAAACCAGCTTTCAAATATGGACCCAAAGGAGCTGTCCGATAAGATTTCCGCCATATCAAAGCTTTTGGGCGTAGACCCCGGATATATCAAAAATCTAATGGGCTCACCGGAGGATATGCAGAAAAAGCTGCAAGAATTGAGCGAGGATGATATAAAAAACATTTCTCAAAAAATAGACCCCGAGCTGATAAAAAAACTGAACTCAGGAGAAAATCACAATGGAAAATAATGAACTCTCTTCCCTTTTATCGGGAGTTATGTCCAACCCTGAGATAATGAGCAAGCTCTCGGGTATTCTGTCTGATCCCGAGGCGATGAAAACTATATCGGGCGCAGTATCGGGAGCTGCAGGCGAAAAAGAAGAAAAGCAGGAAATTTCCGCTCTGCCTAAGATACCGCAGAATGAAGACGCAAAAAACCGTGCAAGGCTTATCTCCGCCCTTAAACCATATCTCAACGCCGACCGCCGTGACAAGGCGGATAAGCTTTTAGGCTTATTAAGTATTCTTGAGCTCACAGGCTCGGCAAATCTTTTTAAACGGGGGGATTAAATGTATCAGAGAAGCTATCCTCAAAACGACATCCTGCCCCCTAACTACAAGGGTAACGCCTTTGACGTACCTCAAGTTGAAGAGCCCGAGACGATCTGTGAAAAGTGCGACAAATGTGAAAAGTGCGATAAAAGAGAGTCACACGAACCAAAGCCGGAAAAAGAAGAAAAGGATGCCGTTTCCTCTCTCTTTACCCGCCGTGACGGTTCATCCTTTGCCTTAGATGATATTATTCTCGGCGGACTTATAGTCCTGCTTCTTAACAGTCACGCAGATGATGAGCTGCTTTTGGTTTTAGTTTTGTTGTTTATAAGTGGGATATAAAGGGATGAATTGAATACTTCGTATTCATGAATTGTGCCTTATGGCACATGAATTGACGCGATGCGTCATGAATTGCACCTGTAGTGCATTAAGGAAGCTTTTCGTCGAGCCGAAAAGCAATTATAATTGAATTTGATTTTTGCTAAGGCAAAAATCCACCTTAATGTATCCGAAGGATACAATTCATGACCGTAAGTCAATTCATGGCGAAGCCAATTCATGACATCAAGGATGTCAATTCATTAAAATAGTCGGGCATACTTGCCCGACTATTTTCTTAGTTGTACATCATTTCGGGCGATTATCTCCCAGAACCATACGGGGAGATCAAAGTCATAGTCTACCAGTATGTTTTTCTTAACGTGTGCTATCTGCTTGAACTTGACGGTATTATCATAAAAAAATGCATAATCCACCAAGGGCAGAATGTTGCGCAAAGTTTCAGGCAATCTCGCAAATCTCTGCTCTATCAGCTTGTCATCCACACCGTGACCGCCCTTTTCCACACGGGTATGAACACGGCGAACCGCGGTCTGCAGGTTTTCAACACCTACATAGTAAAGCTGGATGGTATAGCCCGCTTCTCTTGCTTTCTTAACCTGACGAAGTATGGTAGAGCTTGCAAGGGTAGTCTCCTGATGAAAGGTGACTCCCCGCTTGAGACAGTCTGCCATCATTGTCATTGCCTGTCGGCTTGCTTTGATCTGCAGAAGGCTGTCCTGCCAGCTTCCCTCGCTTGCGACTATCTCGTCAACATTTATACGCTCTCCCAGATTTTCATATTTACGAAGTATCTGAGAAAGACTGGTCTTGCCTGCGCCGTTGACACCTGCAAATATGGTATACTTTGGCTTCATAACAGAAGCTCTCCTATTACCTTCTCCTGCTCAAGCTGTAATTTGAGATTAAGCAGCTTACGGTAAAATATTTTCTCCTCACGGGTGGCACCGTTGAGAAGGCATCTTTCCAGCTCCTTTGTGGAGGTTTGGGAAAACTTGAAATACAGATCTCCGGGAAGGCGAACTGTAGGTTTTTTGGCTGTAGGCATAATATACCTCCGAAAATGCAAAATGTAAAATGTAAAATTATGGTGGAAAATAGTGTCCTTATGACACTATTTTCTTCCTCAATTCTGCATTCTGCATTAATATAATTTACTTTTCTTCTGTAGGCTTTACTGCAATTCCCAGCTCGTCAAGGTCTGCTGTGTTTACGGGAGCAGGACACTGGGACATAGGCTCGGAAGCGTTCTGGATCTTGGGGAATGCCACAACGTCACGAAGACTCTGGGCATCGCACATTATCATAGAAAGTCTGTCAAGACCCATACCGGAACCACCGTGGGGAGGTGCGCCGTACTTGTAGGCATCAACAAGGAAGCCGAACTTTGCATCTATTTCTTCCTCGGTCATACCGAGCGCCTCAAACATCTTCTGCTGAAGCTCGTAATCGGTTATACGGATAGAACCGGAAAGCAGCTCAGTACCGTTGAGTACCATATCGTATGCCTTTGCACGTACACTACCGGGATCGGAGGTGAGGTAAGGCAGACATTCCTCCATAGGCATAGTGAAGGGATGGTGCATTGCATCCCAATGCTGGGTATCCTCGTTCCACTCAAAGAAGGGGAACTCGGTTATCCACAGGAAGTTATAGCCCTCGGGAATGATATCAAGCTTCTTTGCAACCGTCTGACGAAGCGCGCCGAGTACGGGAAGAACCACCTTATTCTTGTCTGCAACAAAGAGGGCAACGTCACCCTTCTGACAGTCGATACGTTCAAGGATAGCCGCCATCTCTTCTTCGCTCATAAACTTGGAGAAGGAGCAGTTGGGAGTATCCTCTGCAAATCTGATAAATGCAAGACCCTTGGCACCAATACCCTTAGCCTGCTCGGTAAGCTTGTCTATCTCCTTACGGGTAAGGGTGGAAACTGCGTTCTTAGCTACGATGCATCTTACACTTCCGCCGCCCTGAACTGCGCCTGAAAATACACCAAATCCGCAATCAGCCACAAGGTCGGAGATATCGGTTATCTCCATAGCGTAACGGGTGTCGGGCTTATCAGAGCCGAAGCGGTTCATAGCCTCTGCAAAGGTAAGACGGGGCATAGGTGTGGGGATATCCACGTCAAGGATCTCTTTAAAGAGTCTCTTGATAAAGCCCTCGTTCATCTCCATAATGTCCTCCTGTGTTGCAAAGGACATCTCTAAATCTATCTGGGTAAACTCGGGCTGTCTGTCAGCTCTGAGGTCCTCGTCACGGAAGCAACGGGCAAGCTGAATATATCTGTCATAGCCTGAGAGCATAAGAAGCTGCTTATAGATCTGGGGAGACTGGGGCAGAGCATAAAAGCTGCCCTTGTGTACTCTTGAAGGAACAAGATAGTCACGCGCGCCCTCGGGAGTAGACTTTATCATCATAGGAGTCTCGATTTCAAGGAAACCGTTTTCATAGTAATACTCGCGGGCAACCCTTGCGATATTGTGACGCATAATTATATTCTTCTGCATCTGGGGACGGCGAAGGTCGATATAACGGTACTTAAGCGCGGTCTCCTCACCAACATTTGAGTTGTCTCCAACCTCAAAGGGAGGAGTCTGTGCAACACCCAGTACCTTAAGCTCGTCTACAGCGATCTCGATCTCACCTGTGGGGATGTTCTTGTTAACAGAGCTTCTCTGTCTTACCACACCCTTGGCACAAAGCACCCATTCGCTTCTGATACCGAAGGCTGTATCGAATATAGCCTTGTCTGTTTCATCGTCAAAGGCAAGCTGAACGACGCCTGTACGGTCACGAAGGTCGATAAATATAAGACCGCCTAAGTCTCTCTGACGCTGTACCCAACCGTTGACTACTACTCTCTTGCCTATATCCTCTGTGCGGAACTCTCCGCAATATTTGGTTCTCTTATCTGCACTTGTAAAAATCTCTGCCATCTTTTCTACCTCACTTCATAGCCTCACAGAGAGCCGCCATATCGGTAAAGTCAACCTCTACCTGACTTGACTCCTGCATATTCTTAAGTATAGCCTTGCCGTTTTCTATCTCATTATCACCGATAATAAGAGTATACTTGGCGTTTATTTTATCTGCGTATTTCATCTGAGCCTTTAAGCTTCTTGCCACAAGGTCATATTCGGCGTAAACACCCTCACGGCGTAATTTTGCCACGATTCCCGCCGCCTTGCACTGAGCAGCAGCGCCCATAGGTGCAATATAGAGAAGGGGCTCGTGCTTTGTCTCGGGCATAGCCTTGCTGGCTTCCATTGCAAGGATAAGACGGGTAATACCCATCGCAAAGCCGATACCCGGCATCTGGGGGCCGCCGATCTGCTTCATAAGACCGTCGTATCTGCCGCCGCCGCAAACGGTACTCTGAGCGCCGATAGCGGTACAGATAAACTCAAATACCGTTCTTGTATAATAATCAAGACCGCGGACGATGTTGGTATCTATTTCATATTCTATACCCATCTCGTCGAGATGATTCTTTAACTTGTCCATATGATCGGCACAGCCCTCGCAGAGGTGGTCGATGGACTTGGGAGCATCCTTGCCTATAGCAGAGCATATGGGACTCTTACAGTCAAGAATTCTGAGAGGGTTAGTCTCAAGTCTCTGCTTACAGGTATCGCAAAGCTCGTCCTCGTGAGCCTTGAAATAATCGTAAAGTGCCTGACGGTATTTAGGTCTGCAATCGGGACAACCGATAGAGTTGATATGAAGGGAAACATCCTTGATACCTAACTTTGAAATGATCTCGGAGCCGAGAGCTATAACGTCTGCATCTGCCGCAGCGTCTGCCGCACCGTACATCTCTACACCAAACTGGTAGAACTCACGGCTTCTGCCTGCCTGGGGCTTCTCGTAACGGAAGCAGTTTATCATATAATATAACTTAAGAGGAAGGGTATCAGAGCACTTGCCGTTCTCCACCAACGCTCTTGCAACAGAGGCAGTACCCTCGGGACGAAGTGTAAAGCTGCGGTTCTCACGGTCGGTGAAGCTGTACATCTCCTTCTGTACCACGTCGGTGGTATCACCAACACCGCGCTGGAAAAGCTCGGTTGCCTCAAAGGTAGGCGTTCTTATCTCACCGTAGCCGAAGTTGGCGGCGGTATCTCTTGCTGTCTTTTCGATAAACTGCCATACTGGAGTATCTGAAGGCAGTATATCAAAGGTTCCTCTCGGTTTCTGTATCATCGGAATTCTCCTTAATTAACATTTGTTTTACATAATATTTTAACACAAAAGGACCTGCTATGCAAGTCCTTTTTATAATTATTCGATAGTAATAGTTTTGATCTTCTGCTCAACTATGGGTTTATCTCTGAAGTCTGTATCAACAGAAGCGATCCTGTCAACCACCTCGATACCGTCAACGACCTTACCAAAAGCCGCATACTGACCGTCAAGGAAGAATGCATCAGCGTGACAGATAAAGAACTGGCTGGATGCAGAATCGGGCACCTGTGTTCTTGCCATAGAGATAACACCTCTCTCGTGGCGGATGGGGTTGTTTACACCGTTTATAGCAAACTCGCCCTTTATGGTCTCCTCACTTCCGCCCATACCTGTTCCGGTGGGGTCACCGCCCTGGATCATAAATCCCGCGATAACACGGTGGAAGATAAGGCCGTCATAGAAGCCTTCCTTTACTAACTTTTCAAAGTTTGCTACTGTTATGGGAGCAGACTTGGCGTCAAGCTCAAGTGTGATAACGCCGCCGTCCATCATTTCGATCTTTACCATTCTTTATTCCTCCACAAATCTTATAGTTTTTATCTTCTGTTCTGTTGTAGGCTTATTGCTTGCATCCGTCTCAACGCTTGCGATCTTATCCACTACGTCCATACCCTCTATAACCTTACCGAATGCTGCATAAGAGCCGTCAAGATAGGTAGCATCTCCGTGACAGATGAAAAACTGGCTGGATGCAGAGTTGGGGTCGTTTGTTCTCGCCATAGAAACTACGCCTCTCTGGTGAGAAAGGGTATTCTGTACGCCGTTGTTAAGAAATTCGCCCTTTATGGTCTCCTCACTTCCGCCCATACCTGTTCCGGTGGGGTCACCGCCCTGGATCATAAAATCCTTGATAACACGGTGAAAAATAATTCCGTCATAAAAGCCCTCGGAAACAAGCTTCTTGAAGTTGGCAACCGTTATAGGTGCGATATCAGCATAAAGCTCCATCTTGATGCTTCCGCCGTTTTCCATAACGATCTCTACCACGTCGGTAGGTGTACCGGGGTTGGAGGGCTTGGTGCAAGCTGCAAGGCTGAATACCATAGCACAAAGAAGTAAAATAGAAATTAATTTTTTCATTTTATATATATCCTTTCTTAATATATCCTTTTTTCAAATTGAGCACTTCAGATACAACTTGCTGTAACAAGTGATACGATCATAATATTGGCAACATGCCCATTTATTCGTATACGTTTTTGTCATCGCCCTTGAGTGCAGTTTGAGGTATGGTAGCAGGAAGCTTATCTATGGTCTCCTGTGTTTCGGTGATGGGATACTCTGTCTCAAAGGTAGTCATAACCTCACTCAGCTTTGCGGAAATCAGGGTTCTTCTGACCTCAGACTCCCAAACCGGATATCCCTCGCCTGCAAAGTACATTATGTGAAAACCGTAATCGGTCTGGACGATACCTGTATCGCCCTCAACTCTTGCATTGTCAAAGAGCCAGTCATTGAAGGTCTGTACCATCTCACCCTGATATACGTTTTCATAGAGAGAGGAGTTATCATCATTATATTCCTTTGCAAGGGCATCAAAGCTCTCAACGGTAGCCTCGCCGTTTTTCCAAGTATCAAGGACCTCCTCAGCCTTTGCCTTGGCAGCCGACTCGGAGCCCTCATAGTTTTCGGGCTTGAAGAGAATGTGGCGGACGTTCTTTGTCTCGTCGTCTGTGCGGTGAGCGGGATTGGAAACAACGGTCACCGTATAGCTGCCTGCGCCGTTGTCCGTAAGCTTGCAGTCACCTGTGGCTCTGCCTTCTTCAAAACAAAATTCGGAAAGCTCATCACCCTCAGAATAGCCTGCATCAACTGTTCCCGCAAGGACCTTCTCTATCTGGGAGGCAAGAGCATCATCTGCCATAGGGGTCGTGCTGATCTTGTTCTGCTCCGTCATATATGCGGAAACCCAGCTCTTAAAACCTTCGATACCTTTAGTTTGCGCTTCTGTCATAAGCTCCTGTGCCTTCTTTTCGGCTTCGGCATATGCAGTCTCGGCATCCTCGGTATTGGCGGTACTTGCAGTAACGGTATAGGAAATATAATCCACCTTACTTAAAGTCTTTGTATTCTCGTTATAATATACCTCGCAGTCCTCGGTAGTAATTTCCTCACCTAACTGCTCCTGTATTTTTTCATAATAATCGTACACGTATATTTGGAGAGTAAGTGCCTCGCGGAGATCACGCTCATCAAGAGTATCGCCGAACATTTTAGTAATATACTCCTTGATGGTAATACCCTCGCTGTTTGTAATATTGTCTATCTGCTTCTGCACCTCTGCCTCAACGTAGCTGTCATCATAGCCGTCGGCCCTTGCCGCCTCTGCTACCCTGAGAAACGTACGGGCATCGCCCAGAGTCATCTCAAGAAAATAGTCGTGCCAGGTCATATCCTCGGTATACTGCTGTTCGTTGAGAGGCTTGGTTGAATCAAAGCCCATATTCTGAAAATACGTGCTATAGCTTGCATATACATTATAAAATCCGGACAGATAGAAATACCTCAGCATACCGTTCGTTATACTGAAATTTTCACTTTCCAAAGTAATCTCGGAGTGTAAATTATCTATTTTACTGTTTGCTTCCCCGGTTTCTTCGGAAGCCTTCGGTGATTCCAACTTTTTGCTGCAACCCGCAAATGAAGCAAGCATAAAAGCTGCCAACAAAATAGCAATGAACTTTTTCATAATTTTATCCTTTCGACATGAATTAACTGCTATATATAAATATATAATACTTTTATGGAGGTGAAATCATGAAACTTCTGCCTGAGGAAAAATGGGCAAAAATTTTGGTCGTGTCTGCTTATGCGCTGATAGTCGGAGCCGTAATACATCTGTTCTTCGGAAAGATCCTTTCTCTTGGAGCACCCTTTCTTGCAGCGTTTCTCCTGGGGGTGGTCCTTCGCAGACCTTCTGAAAAACTTCACCAACGCACCGGAATAAATAAAAAGATCCTTTCATTCATACTGGTGCTTACAGTCATACTTTTTATCGGATTTGTTGCTTTTCTTCTGGCAAACCAGCTTATATCCGAATCTAACAAGCTGTTTGAAAAACTGAGCAAAAATTCAGAAAACATCCTATCCTCAGCGGCCTCCCTGTTGGATGACCTGGGAAAAAGATTTCCTTTTATTTATGAGTACCTTGACCGTGACGTTATTAACGGTACAGTCACTGAGGTCCTTAAAAACCTCATAACCTCTCTGTCAGCATACCTTGCATCCGCCCTTACCGCTGTGGTAACAAAGCTTCCGGATATCGCTCTCTTTTTTACAGTCTTCGTAATAGCATCCTTCTATTTTTCAATTGATATATCAAATACGATCCTTGCAATAAAAAAGCTTATTCCCACAAGGCTGAGAAGTAAAACGGGTAGTGCAATAAATACTGTAAAGGGTATTGTTTCCGGATATATTAAGGCATATGCCATCATCCTTCTTATTACCTTCGCACAGCTTTTTGTGGGATTTCTCGTTCTCGGAATAAGCTATGCAACGACCCTTGCAATAGTCATATCCTTACTTGATATGCTCCCTGTTATAGGCACGGGAACAGTGCTGATTCCCTGGGCCGCAATAACTATGCTTATGGGAAATATTCCCCTCGGAATAGGAATACTCATTCTTTTCGGCATCATCACCGTAGTACGCGAGGTAATAGAGCCGAAGATCATCGGAAGCTCTATCGGAATGCACCCTCTTCTTACCCTTATCTCTATGTACGCAGGGTATAGGCTTTTCGGACTGTGGGGGATACTTTTACTCCCCGCATTTGTCAATCTGGCAAAATCGTTGCTCACTAATTATACACCAAAAAACCGAATATAGCAAGTAAATATATGAACAATTTATTAATTTTTTGAAAATGAGTTGTTTTTACTGTTTTTGATATTGACAACTACAAAAAACCCCTATATAATAGACTACGTTAATTCAAAAAACACAATATGTTGTGGTTTTATAAGTGAGTACATAGGCATTGCCTATTTTGTGAAGACAGCATTACAATGAGAGTGGGAAACTCATTGTAATGCTGTTTTTGCGCGGCAAGTTGCCGCTGCCATACTACGCGTGTTTATACAGTGTTTCAAATCACACGGAATATAATTTAATTATCTTTTTACATAAAAATGAAGGTTGAAAAAATCAGCCTTACAGGGTAACCCTGCACGTTTACTGCGCACCTTGGTTTGCCGCATACTTTCATATGTAACACGTAATATGACGATTGATATTTTCAAATAAAAAGTAAAAGAAGGCTGATTACTCAGCCTTGCAGGGTAACCCTGCACGTATACTGCGCTCCTTAGTTCACCGTATCCTCTCATATACAACACGTAATATAACAATTGGCAATTTCATAGATAGAAATAAAAGAAGGCTGATTACTCAGCCTTCTTTTTGTTAATTGATTTAAATTACTCAACTACGATATCAAGAAGATAGAAGTTGAAGGAATCATCATAGTACTGAACCATGAAGCTCCAACGTCCTGTGGTAAGACCGGAGATTACGATCTCGCCGTTTTCGTTGATAGCGTCTGCCTTCTTATACATAGCACCGGGAGCGTTCTTGATGTTGTTAGCGGTAGAATACTTACCTGCAGCGTATCTGATGATATACATATCATCAAGGTTGCCGAAGGTTACTGTATCGCCTTCCTGAACAACGGTAGGAACCTTCTTGGTTACGTTGTAGTAGAAGAAGTGCTTGTAGCCGTCATTGTACTCAACGATGATGGTAACTTCACCTTCATCTCTGTACTGGATCATATACTCCTCTGCATCCTTGATGGCTGTCTTGTTGTTGAAGTAACGAACTGTAGAAGCCTTCTTGATGGACTGTGCATCGGTGTAATGACCGTATGCTGTACGGATAATTCTGATATCGGGGATGTTGGTGATGATCGCCTGGAGACCGTTCTCTACAAGTACGGGAGTTGTAACGGTAAGAGTATGATGAATAACGTCAACGGTACCGTCGGTGTATCTGATAAGTACGGTGTAGTCACCGGGATCGGTCATTGT
>JAFQDF010000019.1 GCA_017416185.1 Clostridia bacterium | reverse complement strand
GATCTCGGTGGTCAGGTGTACGGGAATTTCTGCACCCTTATCCTCGTCTGTAGGTTTGATACCTGTACAGGAAGCGAGACAGGGTAGGATAAGCAGTACACACATAATGAGGGTTAATATTTTTTTCATTTGGTTGTTCCTCCTGAATATTATACGTATATAGTGTCACATAATATATTATAAAGCATTATAATATATTTTGCAAGAACAAACAGGCACAATTTTTAAATTTTTTTCGTAAATAGAAAGGATTTTTTATGGTTGAATACGGTTTTATCCGTACAGACCTTGCCAGTGAGGCAAGACGGGCGGTAAATCTTGAGAATATCAGGGGCATATGGTATTCGGAAAAGGAGATTTCCGGTCTCCGCGTAAGCGATATGAAAATCACAACTGAGGAAGGCAGCAGTATTATCGGTAAGCCTGTGGGACGCTACGTTACCGTTGAATGCGGTAAGGTGTGGCTGCTTTCGGATATAGAAAAGGAGAATATAGTCTCGGTCATAGCCGAATATGTTGAGGAGCTTGTACCAAAGGGAAACAGGACTGTGCTTGTGGCAGGATTGGGAAACCGTGACGTAACTCCCGATGCTCTGGGACCCAGAACTGTTGACGGACTTATAGTTACCCGCCATGTCAAGGAAGCCGACCCCGAGCTGTTTGAACGTATAGGGCAGGAGGAGATAGCAGCCGTTGCTCCGGGAGTCGTGGGTCAGACCGGAATAGAGACTCTTGAGCTTATCTGCGGGGCTGTGGACAGAGTAAAGCCAAGCGTACTCATAGTCGTGGATGCCCTGGCGGCACGCAGTGTCGACCGTCTCGGTACCACCGTACAGATATCCGATACGGGTATTGCTCCGGGCTCGGGAATAGGTAACCGCAGACGTGAGATCAACAGAACCAGTATAGGTGTTCCTGTAATTGCCATAGGTGTACCCACGGTGGTTGATTCCTCGACCCTTGTTTATGATGCTCTTTCAAGGGCGGGGATAGAGGAGATAGATTCTGCTTTGAGGGGCGTTCTTGAGAACGGAAGAAACTTTTTTGTTTCCCTTAAGGAAAGCGACGTGGCAGTGGCAGAAACCGCAGAACTGATCTCTTCTGCGCTGAACAGGGCATTTTGCCGCCCGTAGCTGCATATATATAAAGTAGAAAGGAAGGTTTAAAATGGATACTCGTACCACTACTCAGCCCATAGGGCGAAGAATAAATTATTCGGTGATTTATCGTGTGATTATGTGCAGTGTTGCCTGTGCTGTTATATTTGCGGCAGTGGCGCTCAAGCTTACCCGGTATTTTGCCCCGGAAAACCTTGAACTTATGGCTCTTGACGGGTACGGCAGCTATACTCTGCCTATTACCCTTCAGGAGGATGAGGTTATGGAGCCGGGAAAAGAGGGTATTCTGAAAAATCAGATATACGTGGTTGAGGAAAAAACTCAGTCTTTGCCCGAGACAGCTCCGAAGAAGGAAAGCAACGCCTCTCCTGTATACCCCATAACCGAGACGGATCTGAGTGCGGGAGCCGCACAGGGTGATATACTTATACGGGACAGCGACAGTGGTAAAAGCGTTGACGTAAGACAGCTTCTATCCGCCCCTTATCCCGAGGCTCTGCGGGATGACGGTATATCCAGGCTCAGCATTGCAAAAGAGCCTCTGGTACTGATAGTACATACCCACGCAACCGAAAGCTTTGTCGACCAGGGCACGATATCCTATACGCCCGGTACAGAGTTCCGTTCTGAGGATACGGACAAAAATATGGTAGCGGTGGGCAGAGTAATGGCGGAGGTCCTGAACAGGAAAGGCATTCCCACCGTACACTGCGAAACACTTCACGATCTGGGGGATTTTAACGGTGCATATGATAATTCTCTTGCTACGGTAAAGAAGTATCTTGCCCAATATCCTTCGGTGAAATACGTTTTTGATCTTCACCGTGATGCCATCATACGGGAAACGGGGGAGGCTCTGAAGCCTGTCTGTACCATTGACGGTAAGCCCACTGCTCAGGTAATGACCCTTGTGGGAACCGATGCGGGAGGAGCGGATCACCCGCTGTGGCTGCAGAATAATATGAATCTCGCAGTCAAGCTCCAGCATAAGCTCACCACCGATTACAACGGAATGGCAAGACCGATAAATCTGCGGAAATTAAGCTTTCATCAGCAATATGCACCCGGCTATCTTCTCTTTGAGATAGGCAGCTGTGCAAACACCCTGGAGGAGGCAAAGAACGCGGCGGCAAATCTGGGTAATGCCGTTGCGGAGGTTATAAATAATTCGTAATTCTCAATTCTCAGTTTGCAATTAAAGGAAGTAAACGGTTCGAAAAAATCGAACCGTTTATTTTGTTATAGACACACAGGGAAAATTATGATATAATAGGTCAAAGAATTTTTGAGGTGGATTATGAATATTACTGTTATAGACGGTCAGGGCGGAGCTTTGGGTGCAAGGATGGTAAAAGAAATATTGGCTGAGTTTGAGGGTATAGAGCTGAGTGCAGTGGGTACCAATGCCATTGCTACAGCGGCTATGCTGAAGGCAGGAGCAAAAAACGGTGCTACGGGAGAAAACCCCGTTGTGGTCGCTTGCCGAAAAGCTGACGTTATCATCGGTCCCGTAGGTATAGTTATAGCGGATTCGCTTATGGGTGAGGTTACCGAAAAAATGGCTCTTGCAATAGCAAAAGCGGATGCGGTGCGCATACTTATACCTATGAACAAATGCGACAACCTCGTTGCGGGTATATCCGAGCCTAACACGGGGGAGCTTATTACTGACGTGATAAAAAAATTACACAGTATAATTTAGGCAAAATACTTGATTATTCCTTATATCTGTGGTAGAATGTATCCGTTGTTCTGAAGAACGATAAAAAAGCAGAAGCTTTCACATTTTATAAAAAAATAATAACTCAAGGATACTACGAAGGTGTCATTATCTCTGAAGGGATAGTGGCACTATTTTTGTAGTATGGACAGGATATTTATGAAAAAACACAACAGTATTATAAAGATGATACTTGCAGCCCTGTTTTTGGCACTTGCTTACGTTATGCCCTTTTTAACCGGACAGATACCCGAGGTGGGGGCAATGCTGTGTCCCTTACATATTCCCGTGATCTTAAGCGGGTTTATCTGCGGACCCTATTGGGGACTTGCGGTAGGCTTTATCGCTCCGTTGCTGCGCTCTCTTGTCCTCGGTATGCCGCCGCTTTTTCCTACGGCGGTATGTATGGCGTTTGAATTAGCCGTATACGGCGGGGTCAGCGGTCTTATGCATAGGATACTTCCCAAAAAGAAGCCCTATATATATTGCTCGCTTATAATTGCAATGACAGTCGGCAGACTGGTATGGGGTGCGGCAATGATGATTTGTGCGGGGATAGGCGGTACAGAGTTCGGCTTTGCTGCATTTGTTGCAGGCGCGTTTACCAACGCCATACCCGGTATAATAGTACAGATAATTCTTATTCCCGTACTCGTAATGGTTTTAGATAATCCAAAGGTGTTGAAATTGGACTGAATATGAAAACGAAAGAACTTTTAAAAGAGCATTTTTACAAATACCCAAAGGCAGAGATACAGGATATATTCAAATTTATCCATCAAAGCTCCTTTGGTTGTGAACATATGGTCGAATCCCTTGAAAAAGCGGTTGAGTATATTAAAAACGAATATCAAAAGGGAGTAGTTGATGCCGATATCGAACCCCTTGACGGAGAATATTCCCGTGTACCTTTGTCTTTTCTTGACAGAGGTCTGTCTGCCGAAACTCTCGGAAAGCTTTTTTATCTTTCTGCAGAGAAGGCAGATGGCAGAGAAGTGCTTTTAGCTAAGCTTGACATACTGAGAGAACTGATAGATGACCCCGAGCTTGAAAAAGCTGTAAATGACTGGGCAAAAAATGATTTCAGGGCTCTTCATCATTCGGAAAGATTCAGAGCCGAATATAAGCCCTCCTACCGTGTGATATCAAATAGATTTATACCCTTTTTGCCCCTCTTTTGCGAGCTTGACAAAAAACTCGCAGAGGGAAAAGTGATACTTACAGTAGAGGGCGGCAGTGCAAGCGGTAAAAGTACACTTGGCAGTATGCTTGAGGATATTTACGACTGTAACGTTATTCATATGGATGACTTTTTCCTGCAGATGCATCAGCGTACCCCCGAACGCTTCAAAGAGGTTGGCGGAAACCTCGACAGGGAGCGTTTTTATGACGAGGTGGTAACACACCTTAAAGACGGCAGAGAGTTTTGTTACCGAAAATTTGACTGCTCAACCATGTCTTTGGGCGAGAGTGTGACGGTAACACCCAAAAATCTGACGGTGATCGAAGGAGCGTATTCGATGCACCCCTATTTCGGTGAATATTATGATCTTTCGGTATTTCTCGATATAGCTCCCGAGCTTCAGAGAGCGCGTATCTTAAAGCGGAATCCCCAAATGGCAGACAGATTTTTTAATGAGTGGATTCCTCTTGAAAGGGTGTATTTCTCGGAACTTGATATCCCGAAAAAATGTGATATCATAATTGATATAAACTGAGGACGTGTTTATTATAGCACGTCCTTTTTGTGTTTAGAGTATTACCCACTTTTTTTGTGGGGAGAGACCTTTTTTATTAACCTGACCTAACCTAACCTAACCTAGCCTTACCTTACCTGGGTCGACCGTTGGTTGACCGTTTGGTTGTCAAAGGGTTACCGTTTGGTTGTCAAAGGGTTACCGTTTGGTTGACCGATGGCATATGCTTTTACTCTCCTTTTATATGCTTTTATATACTTTACTCTCCTATACTATACTATGTGTAGTTTCGGTATCCAAAAACCGTGGTTTACGGAGAAGAAACCCGGGTTAATGCAACAATAATAAAAAACGTTGCATTAATGCAACATCATCAACAAAAAAGCAAGATCTTTTCAGTCTTGCTTTTCTGTCAGTATGCCGTAACGACCGTAAATGCATACCGATATTATTTTTGCGATCTCGCCGACCTCTCTGCAACAGTCCTCCCTGAGCCATTCAAGGATGATGGCGTTGATGCCGTTGAGATAATAAGCCATTACGTATTTTCTGTCATTTAACGGATAGCCGAATCTGTCGAGGATGGGGTCAAAGATGTTTTCAAACATCTGTTTATACACGTTTTCAAAGCCTAAAATTTTATTGTGAGCAAGGGCGGTGGCAAATACTCTTTTGCGGTCCTTGATATATAACAGATAGGGGGTCAGGTATCTGTCACTTATAAACATCAGCTCCTTAAGCTCACAGTCTCTGAGCCCAAGAGCTACGGAGCGTGTATCGGTGGAAAAATAGGAAAGAAAATCATCCAGCAGATACCTTGCCGCCTCATCCAGAAGCTCTCCGATATTTTCGTAATGCAGGTAGAAGGTAGAACGGTTTACCCCGGCAAGGGTGCATATCTCGCTTACGCTGATATATTCGATGGACTTTTTTCCCAACAGGGAGATAAGAGCCAAGTCCATTTTTATCGCCGTGTTAAAATATTTGCTTTCGGATCTGTTCATTTCTCCACCTTCTGACGGTATGATTATTTTTCTGCTATCTCACGGGCGAGCTGTACGATCTCGTAAGCGTATTTAGACTTGCCCTTTTCAAGCATTTTTTTGTAGATAGGGTAATTTACCGAGCATCCCGCAAAGCCGATGATGCCTATGACGATACCCAGCACCATTGCCGCGGTGACGCTGCCGATAACCTGCATGGCAAGAGACATACCTAAGCCCGCAATAAGGCAGGACACGATGCCGAAGGTGTAGGTGAATACCGTTGCGGGAAGCTTTGCACGGGCATCAAGCTTTTTCAGTGCGATTATCTTTGAGTTATCCTTGGGTGCGTAGTCCTTTGCGATAGATTCTGCTAAAATTTTGTCTGTGTTCATTTTATATTCCTCCTGTGATTTTGTGATTATATTATACGGGAAAGCACAGGCGGGTTGAACAACAACGGCAAAGTAAAACGTTGATTTCAGAATTTATATGTATTAATTTTATCAGCGACAGGGATTTTTGTCAATCGTGGGTGGTACTCTCATTTTC
>JAFQDF010000018.1 GCA_017416185.1 Clostridia bacterium | reverse complement strand
CGATGTTTATGCTGTCCTTGAGTACTTATCAATTTCAATAGGTGAAAACATTAATATATTACTGTTATTCAACAATTGGTGAAATGTTTTATAAATATATTTCTTTTACACGTCCGACCGACTTTTTCGACAGTCTGAAATGCCCACACATTGTGTGGGCATTTTCATTTCTTGATCGTTATTTCAAATCGGTAAATGATATCGCTGGCATACCGTACGCGTTACAGAGAGTGACCTCTGCACCGTAGAAGTAGCCGACGTTAGCATTATATCTGACACCCAGCAGCTCAAAGGAGCCTGCATCAATGGTAATGGTATCCGTACCTGTGATTATCATACCCTGATGCTGGATCCATGTGGGAGTACCGTTGTAATTAACAAGGATATCAATACCCTTAACATTACCTGAACGGTCGTGGGTGGTAAGTCCGTCACCCACATAGTCCATCTTGATATATGCCTTGCTTGTGCCTTCGTAGATAACCTCGCGAAGCAGCGGACCCTGAAGGTTGTTGAGATCTCCTATACCATATTTTCTTGCAGCCACTATCTCAGCAAGACGTATAGCCTGATGATGCTTGATATAAGGATGAACGTTGTTAAACCAGGTCATATCTCTGAAGAGATCGGAGGTGGATACAACATAGCAGTCATCCAGCATTGTGGGTACTATACCCAGCTCGCCCTTAACAGCACTTACGTCAAGGAATGCAGGACCGGCAGACTGGTACTGTGTGGGAAGCTCCATCATATAAACGCTGAAGTCGTCGTTACCGAAGTTAGCACGGAAGTACTCCATAAGCTCGGTAAACATATCGCTGAAGCTGTAGTAATCCTTGCCGTAGGTCAGCTTTGAGTTATACCAGTCAGACTCGCCCTGATACCAGAGGATACCGGCACAGGAGAAGTTCTTTAAGGGATTGATCATCTGGTTATAGACAAATCTGGTCTTCATTGCGGGGTTGATAAGACCGTTATAACCAAAGTAATAAGTACCGGTTGCCTCATCGTAGATCTCGTGTCCCCACTTTTCCGCCAGCTCGTTCGGAGCAAAGCAAGCTATGGGAAGACCTGTTGCGTCTATCTCGATAACGCCTACGGGAACCTCACTCTTATTGGTCATATTGTATGCAAAAAGGTAACCCAAAGCTGAGAATACCTCCTTACCCATCTCCTCACGGAAGAGATAGTATATATCGGAAGGCTGCTGATATTTACTGAGCGCCGCGCCTACGTCAGAGGGCTTCTGCCATACTCTGCCGTTGTATACGTCATTGTAGAGTGTGGGTGTACCCTGTGCCATAGTGCCCGTTGCACTCTGATAATCGTAGCTTGAAATACGGAAGAAACGCATATCGCGGTTATCGTCAAAGTCATAAGCAAGCTCGTTGCCCCTGCCGTTAAGGGTGAGGTCGAATATCTGCTCGCCCAAGCTGTAGAGTACGTTAGACTGACCGATGATATAGTATACGTCACCGATAAGAACATCCTTGATAACCGTCTCGCCGTCAGCAGAGGTTACTGTCAGATCCTGAGGCTCGGTATTGTAATCGAATGTGTCGGGGAAGGTAACCTTCCAGTTACCCTCGGCATCAACGGGAGCGGATGCTCTCTTGCCGTCAAGCTCAACTACAACGTCACCGCTGTTTGCATCGGCAAAGCCCCATACAGACAGAGCCTCGTCGCGCTGGAGTATCATATTATCGGTAAAGGCACTTGAAACCTTTACGTTTGTTGCGGTAGGATCTGCTACCTCTATCTTTGGAATAGCTCTTGTCTCTGTCTCGCCGCAGAGTGTACAGGTTCTTTCTTCAATTCCTTCCGCCTCTTCGGTTGCGGGAACTGTAACCACCCATTCGCTCCACTCGTGAGCGCATTTGGGAAGATCGTCCTCGGTAATCTCTATTACGTAGAAATTATAGGACTGATCGTTATACTGTACCATAAACGACCATCTGCCTGCCTTATCAAGCTCTAACTTGATAAAGCCGTCAACTACGTCAGCAGACTTGAGGTATTTAGAATCGGGAGCGTTCTTTATGTTGTTTGCAGTTGTATACTTACCGGGAGCATATCTTACGATATAAAGATCGTCAAGCCCGCCTATCGTGATCTTGTTGCCGTCCTGAACGAATGCAGGAACCTTCTTTGCTACGTTGTAATAGTAGAAGTGTTTGTAGCCGTTGTTAAATTCAACTACTACAGTTACCTCACCCTCTTCTCTGTACTGGATCATATAAGACTCTGCGTTCTTGATATCACTCTTGTTGGAGAAGTTACGAACGCCTGCGGCCTTCTTGATATCGCCTACAGAGGTATAATGACCATATGCGGTACGGATGATCTTGATATCGGGAATATTAGATACTATCAGCTGAAGTCCGTTTTCACTGAACTCGGGGTAGTCAACTGTAATATCGTGATGAATTAAATCAAAACTACCGTCATTGTATCTGATAAGAATGGTATAAGGACCGGGGTTAGTAAGAGTATAGCTGAAATCGTGGGTGGTCTTTGCATACAGGTCAAGCTTGTTTTTGGATGCCTGATACTTGAAGCCTGTGAAGGGCTTGATCTCATTATAACTGCCAAATATACCCTCTGCGATCCATATATCCTTATAATTATCCGCATAGTCCTTAATGGTGAGCTTAACACCGTAGGATTCTACGTAAGGTGTGATATCATTAACATCTGCATAGAGGAAGTAGCCTGTACCGTCGTTTGTTCTTACCCAGAAGGTGTAACTTCCCATCCAGGGCAGATCGTAGGTGAATACACCGTCAACGGTATACTTAGCAACCGTTGCGGCATCAAGAGTAACGTTACGCTCTGCTGCCTTTATCTCGGAGCCTGTGGTATAGGTACCTATTGCAAATCTTATTTCCTTGATGTCTGTAATGTTATCAAGAGTAATTGTATAGTTATTTACATCAACTATAGCCGGATCGGTGGAGAGCTTGGGTATCTCTCTTGTCTCGGTAGCTCCGCAACCGCGGCGGCATTCTCTTGTTTCAACGCCTGCTTCTGTCTCGGTTGCTTCCTTGGTTACCTCCCAATCCTTCCATACGTGACCGAGAGCTGCAATAGCTTCGGTATATGTATCTCCGCAGTTTGCGCAGGTAAAGGTCTTAACTCCGTCCTCGGTGCAGGTAGGAGCAGTGGTGGTAGTGCCTGCATCATAGCTGTGACCGATTGCGGGAATAGCTTCTGTGTAGCTGTCACCGCACTTACATGTATAGGTGATAACACCGTCCTCTGTACAGGTGGCAGGAGTCTCGGTGGCTGTATACTTGTGTATATGCTCTGCCTCACCCCACATTGCGTAAAGGGTAAGAGGTTCGGTTACGTCATATTCTTCGCCGATAGCATAGAACATTCCGCTGCCGTCAGGCTCGGTGTTCCAGCCTGCAAGAGTCTCTTCGGCGCCTGTGGGCATAGTTGCCAAACCTGTATAGCATTCTTTATTCTTCTTGAGATTTCCGTTTTCATCGGCATATTCGGTATAGTCGCCGAGACCAAGCACTGTATAGCTGTCACCGTCGGTAATATAGTTGAAATCCTGTACGGTTATACCCGTGTTGTTGTTAAAATCATAGGTAACGATCGGATCCCACGCGGCATATACAAAGATATTCTCACCGTAAGAAACACGGTCGGTATCTACCATAAACACACTGTCCTTATAGGCATTGGGGTAGATAACATATTCGTAGCCGTTGTTGGCATCGGGATCACCGTAAGTGGTCGCACCCTTACCGTTACCCGTCCAGAATTCGGGTACAGTCATATCGTCACGGTCTGTCTGGAGACGGTATCCGTCACGGGAAATACTTCTGATGTCCTGAGGGAATTCAAATACTGAAGCGAACTTCATAAGACCGTGGGTAGTGGGACTCTTGATATTCTGTACGGTCTTCCACTTTTCCCACTTACCGCCGTTAGCATTGTAATATACCGCGTAGTTACCGCCTGTGGGGTATAAGCCGTCCTCGTCCGAACGGATCCATACAGCCTTAAGGGTGATGTTGCCGGGAACTATATATTTCTTACCCTGAGTAAAGATATGAGTTCCTGCATTACCCGACTCGCTCCAGCCTACAAACGCCCATCCCTCATATTCGGGTGTAACGTCGGGGATCTCTATAACATTACCTGTTGCACTGATGATAGGTTCGGGAGCTTCGGCATCAAGCACGGGATCAAAGGATACCTCGACTCCGTAGTAGTTGTTCTGATGACCGAGACGGTTATATGCGTTCTGAATGTCCTGCTTACAAGCGTCGGGGTCCTCAAGAACAGCCTTTGCGTTCATAAGATAAATATTGTCCTCGGGACAACCGAAAGCAAGGGCGGTATCGTACTGAGCCTGAAGTGCAGACTTATCTACGGGATCAAGATCCTTTGTGAACGCCTTGATAAAGAAATTGCCCTCATTTTCATACCAGACATAACTTGTATCCGATATTCTGATCAGATAATAGCTCTGTCCCGATCTTGCTACCGAATACTCGGTATTTTCGCTCGCCGCCATAGGAGTCTCACCGTTGAGAGAGGTATTCTCCAATACTACCGCAAACCTCTGACCGGGAGTAAGAGTAACGTGATCGTTTAAGCGGATGGTTCTGTAACCCTCACCGGATACATTCTCGGTAACGGCGGAAACCAGCCGCCCCTTATAGGGATCGTTTATGGGATTGTCAACGAATACCTTAACGGTTACACGGGAGCTTGAGTTAAGCGTATAAATACCGACCTGGGTAAGAAGCTCGTTGCCCTTGGCATAGAAGTTGTTAGCGGTCGTAATGGTGTTGTTGTAGGGCATTGCAACGCTGAGACCCAACGTCATGGTACACTCACCCCAGGAGGGATCGTAGGTGTAGTTGTTGTCAACCACGTCGATGGACTCAAAGTCCATAACCCATGCGTTGTTGAGAGATACGTCGTAGTAGGACAGCCAGAAGTAACCCTCGTCGCCCCAGTCGGTTCCCCAGCTGTTCTTAACAAGCCACGCACCCGGACCGGGAGGTGACTTAACGAATGCGGACTGAGGAATATTGTCATTCCAGCCGACTATAAGTACCTCGTGGTTAAGCTGCGGGAAATCCGTCTGATAGTGGGTTGTGTATTCTCCGAAACGGTATGCGGTCTTTACCGAATAATATGTAGCCGCAAGACAACCGTATATCTGAAGATACGCCTTCATCGTGCTGATGTTATGTCCGTCTAAAAGGATATTTGTTATAATGTGCGACTCAGACACGAAACGGTTGGTCTCGTTATAACCGTAACCGTGATAAGGACCGTCCCAGTCGGGGTCGGGAGCGTACTCTTCAAACTCGGGGCCCGACCATCTGCCGAAGGCTGAACCGGACATATAGTTGTTGCCTCCGTAATTATAAGGGTCAGCCGCATTGTAGCCGTCCATATAAGCGGGGTCTGTAGGATCGGGATTCTTGGTGCGGTTGCCAAAGTAAGCAAGGTGACCGTCAGCAAAATCCACGTCGGTAACCGCGTTGTTACGCATATAGGCAACCTCTGCCGCCGCAGTAGCGGCCTGTGCCCAACAGGTACCTGCCGCGCCCTGGTCCTTGACCGAGGTGATGATAGACGCACCCACCGAATTCTTTACTTCGCGGGCGTCAAAGGATGAGGGAAAGGCCGAGGCAGCGTTAGCCGAAGCAAGCTCTCGTGAATCAAGAGCCTTTGCCGCCCGTCTTTCGACCTTGTTTCCATCCTCGTCGTAAATTACCATTTCTCTGTATCCGTATTCGGATACTTCTTCGGACACCATAGTATACCTATCGATATAATCGTCAACGTTGATATCCGAAAGAGCCAATGTTTCATCTGCAGCTTCCATCGGAAGTGCATCAAAAGAATTGTCAGCCGCATTAGCTAACAAAACAGTGGGGATAGATGATAACAGCATTAACGTACAAATCAAAATGCTGATTATCCGTTGTGATAACTTCATAGTTATTCCTCCATAAATTAATTCTTGCTTAAATAATACCATAGTATGTACAAATTGTCAATAATTATTAAATAATACTCCTACATTTTGTTAATTTTCACGATAACTTTTACTTTATTTAGAATATCGTATCATTTCTTTGATATGGTCTCCGTACGCAAAACACCCGATAGACTTTAACTATCGGGTGTTTGTTATATTACTTAATTAAACAGTTGGTCGATGGTGACCGAAAAAAGCTTGGCTGTTTCAGGTAACAGGATAACATCGGTTCCTGCTCCCGTTTTACACTGCCTGTACGCTGACCTGAAGCTTATATCCCAATGTTTTTTGATCATTCTTTTTTAAGCATAATATCCTTATGCCTAAAAGTGTCTATTACCATATTTATATTTCAAATTTTCCTGCTTATCGAATATCATTAATACACTTTTTTCCTTTCAAATACCCCATAAAACTTAACACATTTGTTTTTTGGCGGTATACTTAATAGTAAGGACAGATTGTCCGGCATCATATTTCCTTCAAATATATCTACTTCTTTATACTTGCACAATGTCCTTATTATCTCTTGCAAGTCTAAACGATACTTACTATATTTGATTATCTTTCATATTTGGCATGATTACTATGTGGTACTTACACATCCGTTTTGTATGCGATAAACTATTTGTTTGGTTTGCCATAAAATTCTCCTTTCATTATTGAAATAAGCCTGAACAACTTATTCTACTATGTTTGGAGAATTTTTGGTATAACCTTTCTTTCCCACCCGCATGCGGGAGATTGTCTGTTCCCACTTCATGCTCAACTGCTTAAGGTATAATTATTAAGACCACACGTCTGCCATTGTCAGCTGTGTGGTCTTTCATCTTTTTGAGTATTGAGCTTATCATCAACACTTATTATTTAACGAGGTTGCTCTGTCTTTTTTCTCTTGATCACAGGAGCTACGGTTACAACGATAACAACGGCACTTACTGCCATAAGAATAACGTAAAGTAACATATTATCGCCTGTCTGGGGCGGTCTTGGATCAGAGGATTCTACAGGCAGCTCCTCTGCCTTAAAGCACCAGTCCACGTAACCCATTGCACTCTGAAACTCGTTACCCATTTCCACGGGCACGTCAAGAGTAACGTTGAGAGTTACGCTACCTCCCGAGAATACAGTTCCCAGATACACCCAGTCTTTTAACTGAGCCTCTTCGTTTGCCGGAGCCTTGTAAAGCTCGGTCTTTTCGTCCTGCTTGACACTTAATTTAAGCTTGGACAGAAAGCCTTCGTTGGATTTTTCTTCCTTACTTGTATCAAGGGCCTTGATATAAAGCTTTATCTTAACGTTATTTGATTCTTCATTCTTGATATAAATCTTCTCTGTAAGAGAATCTCCCGGCATAACATCCTTAAAGGATTCAAAAAGGTCGGTGAGGGATTCCTTGCTGCCGGGAGCAAAAACAAATTTCCTTGTTCCCGGGTTAAAGGACACATTACCCTGCGCATAGGCGGATAATCCCATACATATCACAAGGAGAAGTGCGGTAATAAGAAAGCTGATCTTCTTAAAAGTGTTCATCCTGCCACCTCCTTATTTACTTATTTTGCCCGTGGAGCTGACGGTCACGCCCCATTCGCTTTTAACAATAGAGGTGGGGTTTGCCTGGATCGCCTCGGCAATGATATCCACCTCAAGGTGGTAGCCTGCGGGAGCTCTGCCTGCTACAGGCTTAAGTTCTCTTATGAAATCGGGGGTGGAAGCACCCGGATCAATAGGTAAAGCATAGTAGCTATAGCCGTCTGTGGTAGTGAAATCCCAGTTGCCGTTGCTACCCATTCTGTAGGTATAATCCTCACCTGCTACAGGCTTTTGGGAATAAATGTTTCCGTTCGCATCCTTCCAGGTAACTACGTAATATGCTCTGATATAAGCCTTTGAACGCTCGGAGGTATTCTTGATCTTAACGTGCTCCTTTACTTCTCCGTTAAAATCCTCTGTGATCTCGGCACTTATATCACCGGGGAAAAAAGTATTGACCAGAGTGTCGGTAACGTCATTATTGAATGCCAGAGTAGCACCGACACCAACGCAAAGCACTACTATTACACACGCTATAACGAGGACTTTGTAATTCTTAAAAAGCTTCATTACTAACCCTCCTTATACTTCCTTAAACTTGTTTACGGCATAACAAATGTCCGCTAACCACTTCTTATTGGTCAAAGTATTGGTAAATGCTACCGTTCTTGTCTGATCTGCCCCTAAGGTGAAACTCTTCGAGGTAGCGGTAGTCTTTGCACCGCCGTCAAGTGATACCTTGACCGAGGTCTTTGCATACCTCCAGCTCCAGTCGGTACGCTCGGAGACCTTATAGGTTCCCAGGGGAAGATCCTTCAGCGTTACGGAGCCGTTACCGTAGATTATAACGGTCAGGTTGATATCCTTGGTACCTGTGCTCGTTCCTACGATATCGAAGATAAAGGATTGATCCTTATCCACCTTGCCGCCGTTCGCCGAAACGGTCTTGGTAATGGTAATATCGCCAAACTTAACTGTCAGAGTGATATCAAGCTCAAGCACGCTCTTGCCCACGTTACCGGGAGTCACGTCACTTGCCGTATAGATAAAGTTAAAGGTTGCAAAAAGGTCTTTATTGTAATTTGAAAGATTGGTAAGAGTAAATTTTGCAAGGTCTGCCTGCGCAACCGTACCTGTACCTGAAATGACGACGTTTCTGCCGTCGTAAAGGTTGGAGTCTCCCATACCGAGGGTTATTCTTACCTTATTTGTTCCAAGGTCAAAGTCAGAAAGCTTGGTGATGACCTTGGAGCCTGTGGCAATGTCCTTTGTAGCAGTGGAGGGCAGATAGAATTCGTCGTTGGGTCCGCAACCTGTGAATCTCACCTTGCCACCTAAACCAAACACGCCGTCCTGATATACGGCGCCTCCCGTAGGGGCACTGCACTTGGAAACAGTACCGCCTGTAAGCTCAACGGTTCCGCCGACGTTGTTATAGATGGCACCACCCTTGGCTGCCGTACAGTTATCAATAAGACCTGATCTGAAATAGAACGCGCCCTGGGTAACTGCGACCGCACCGCCGTTACCGCTTGCTCCTGCAGTACAGTTAAGTATTTCTGCACCGTCAAGATAAGTGAAACCGACGCTGCACACCGAGCCGCCGTATTCACAGTTACCTCTTACCATCGTAAAGTTGGGATAGAGGTACGCCGTTCCGTAATTTTCAAGATGACGACACTTATTGTTGGTATCAAAGGTAAGCTCTGCATATTCCTTTGAAGTGTCGTTAGTACCGAATTTAACCACCATATTATTGGTGGGGTTGGTGTTACGGCCGATCATAACCGCGTTTACTATCCTGCTGTTCCAGGTTGCGGTACAGTCTGTTCCTGCTCTAAGGTCATTCTTACCACCGGGCTTTTCTCCCTTGTAGGAGGAACGGATCGTAAGATTGTGAGGAATATGTACTGTATAGCCCTCGTTGGTATTGTTATAGAAAACGAGCTCGTCGTTATTCCTTGATGCCGCAACAGCCTCGTAAAGAGTGAAATACCACTTATTAAGCTGAATATTGTATACTGAGGCTATTTCGAACCGGATTACAGGATATGGGTCGGAGGTGATCCCGTTGTAGAAGCTTACCGCCATAGAGTAGCTGAGATCCATCTCGTTCTGAATCACTATCTTTGATCTGTCAGAAGCAATAACCGGAGTTTTGATATCGGGCTGTCCCTGTATGGGATTGGTTCTGTAACCGGAGGCGAGGATTATATCGCCGCTGCTCCATTTTTCGACGTCCTCAAGAAATACGGATACGTTATTTATCTGGCTGATGTTATCACACCATTTTCCGAGGTAGGTACCGTACGCAAGATTTACCGAAAGCACGTTGTTATCGATATTCCAGGTACCTAATGTGGTACTGGGTTCACGTAAACGGGTAACGCCGTAATCAGAGTCAACACCGATTGCGAAGTTATGTATCTGAGTATTACCTACAAGCTCAAGTGCTCCGCCGTTAAGCTCTACCATAGGATATACCTTATTCTTGGGATCCATAGTGGTAAGCAAAACTCCAGTGCCCTTATAACCTGTTTTGTTTACGGGATCCAAAGGAATAGTCGTATCCATAATGAGACAACCGTCTGCTATCATAAGTCCGCCGTCAGCAACTCTGACCGCAACCGGGTTGGGATTGTTTGGACAATGAGCAGAAGCGTTATCGATAAGTACGTTATTCTGTGCATAAAGATGCTTGTCAAAGCCAGTGTGGATATGGATCATCTCATCCTCATATCCGGGAGCACGGAGTATCTGTGTGGGTACAAGAGGTACACCGGGCCAATGAGCGTTAAAATAGTTCTGACCCCAGACCTCACCGTCGGTGGGTACGTGATACATTTCACAAATATAAATTCTCACACCTGCGATACTTATACCTTCACCAAAGCCGCCTACAGCTGTACAGATACAAGCCCACTCAAGAGCCTGCTCAATGGTGGTGCAGATATACTGATGGGTCACCTCAGGTGCGCCCCAATATGCAATGGGAGTATAAATATCGCTCACGGAATCGTAAGAGTAGATACCCGTAACATCTGTGCCGGAGGGATCCTTTTGTGTAGTGTAGTAAAGGACCACGTAATTTCCTGTTGCTTCGGAAATTATCGGAGAGCCTGCACGCTCGTCAAATTTTGTATCGGTTTTGCGAATTGCGGCAATCTGCTCGGACGTAAGTGCGCCCGCACCCGCATTTTCTGTAATATTTTGAGTCTTCTCCAATGCTACCGAGGGAGTCATAACGTCCCCGGAAGCTTCTACTCTTGATCCAAGAGATTCTGTTGCTTGCGTATCGCTTTCTTCAGTCACTGTTTCCGAGGTGAACATCCCGGTATCTACAGTAAAATCACTTACACTTTCAGATATGTCTTCAGCATAGGAAACGTTAAAGGCTCCTATGACACCTGTAAACAGCAAAAATACAGTGAGGAAGAGAGCTAAAGCTTTTTTATACATTTGTTCTTTCCTCCTGTTTGATTATTTTTCCTCGGGCCATCCTTGTGCCTTAAATACATCTTCACCGTTATTGGCTGTTTGAACAGCCTGGGCTATGACGTTGATCTCGGCTACTGCACCCTGGAACTCGTCACCCATTTCGGGTAAAAATTCAACTCCGTCTATTACAGGAAGGGTTATTTCACCGGTTTTTACGCTTCCGTTGTAATAAAGCCATCCGTCATCCTCTTCCCTTGCCTGCCACATTTCGTTCGAAGAAACGGTGAGAACTGCACCGTCAACATCAAGAGCATTACCCTCTGCATCCTTGACAGCTACTTCCAGCTTTATACGAATATAAGCATCTGCGTCTTTGTTTTTTACAGAAACTATCTTACTTACCGTTACACCGGGTAACACCTGTATAGCTTCCTCGGGATAGGGAACGATCTCCCCGGCTTCATTCTTCTGCTCCTCAATAACCTCAATATCAAGTGAGCCCGCAGTAATAACGTTACGCGCTGTGTCCTCAGCTGTAAAGAAGGCCACTGTTGAAAAAACCGAAACTCCTATACAAAGAACCAGAGCGCAAATCAATACTATTCGCATTTTCACAGTATCTGTTCACTCCTGTCATCTTAAAAATCTTTTCATCCTGCCGTCTTGGGCATACAGCAGCATCCCGATAAATCGGGGTGCCCCTGTATACCCTGCACCGAGCTTGTCGGTGCAGGCTATAAACCATTTATACGGTCAAACTTACAGTTACAGCTTATGCAAGCTCAACGAGCATTGCAGCCCAAGCCTCTGCTGCAGTAGTACCTGCATCATCCTGGATAGCGTAAGCTGTGAAGGAAAGAGTAGCGTTGTTTGCTGCGGAAACGTCGGAAACGTCGGAATCAACTGTTACCTGATTACCTGCAAGAACGGGGTAAGCGGTCTCTGCTGCGTTCTGGATATAGTAAACGCCTGCAACGCCGGGAACTGCAGTCCAAGCAGAGTCGATATCATACTTAACGAAATCAGGAAGAGTGCTTTCTACCTTAACGAATACCCAGCATCCGCCGCCGTTGGAGGTAACGGTAACCTTAGGGTCCTTTGCGATGGTAGCGCCGGGCTCTACTACGTAGTCTTCTGTGGTCTCTGTAAGAGTAAGGCCGATTCCTTCGCCTACTGTAAATACGTTGTCGAGCTTCTGAGTCTTAGCGTTAAGCCAAGCGAATGTACCGCAGATAGCGGTGGTGCAGATCAAAAGTGTTGCTACTATAAGAATTATAGCCTTTTTCATTTGTTCTTTCTCCTTAATAATTTTTATTTTGGGTTTGTACACCTAAAGCTTTTACCGAAAAATCATTTTCGATCAAAACTTGCTCCAAGCCTCATCTGCATCTGCAAAACTAAATGCCTGGATTGCGTGGCCCTCAACGTTGATGTGCATATTGTTGAGACAAGCAAGCTCGTTGCCCCATGCTTCACCGTCAAAGGTAACGTCTGTAAAAATAGGCTCAAGCTCTACTGCCGCATCGGGAGCTGCAACTGTGGTTGCATAACGATACTCATATTCTACAGATGTAAAATCATCTGCTACAGTTTTAGCGTTAAGCACCCATTTGTCGGAAACATTCACAAAGATGTTATCAAGCTTTTCACCTGTAAGCTCTTCGTCAATTGCCTGTTCAAACTTAACTGTTACGATAACACGTACGTATGACTCAAGGCTTCCTTCTTCAACAGTAACTGTGGGAGCCTTAGGATAAACTTCACCGGGAACGATATCATCGTAGGTCTGTCCGTAAGTACCGTCTTCGTTTTCTTCAGCGCCTTCTTCATCCAGAGAAATGTCTACCTTACCAACGGTAAAAACGTTTACTACTTCTTCCTTATCGGTAAAGTAAGCAACTGTAAGGCCAACGCTGATAGCTACAAGAAGAACCGCAGATACGGCAATCAAGAGAGCTTTCATTCCGTTTTTCATTGAAACCTTCCTCCTTTATTAATTTTAAGCAGCCCTTAAGGCTTTACTTTTTATTATTTATTTCTTTCTTTTTCTTCGGAAAAATAATATCCGGAAGAAAAACAAAGATAACCAGCGCTCCGCCAACAGCTATAGAAAGATAGCATCCGGGAGGCGTTTGGATATAATTTGCAAAGAATCCGAAGCCGGGTATAGAGAAAAGCAGCTTTCCTACTATATCGCTTTCCTTGACCCACTCACCGTCGGTAAGCTTATTTGCATCTCCCTTGGTTTGAAACTCAAGAGTACCCGGAAACTCGGCGGATTCCCTTACATCCACTATACGGTGGGTTGCATAATCGTTACTGAAACGGAAGGTTATAGTATCTCCGATCTCAAGACTTTTTGCATCCACATTGTTTTTTATGTATATCATTGAGCCTACAGGATAGTTAGGCTCCATCGAGCCGGTAAGCACCTTGAAGGGGGTTATTCCGACCACTCTTACTCCCGCAATAAGAATTGCGAGAATGATCACGGCAACAACCAAGACCAGGCTCACGGCATTCCATACTTTTCTAATCGTATTCATACACCTGACTTTTTTTAAAATCAATTACCAAACTGTATATTAATTGTACCATATATCGAGTGCCTTTGCAATGGGTTTTATTAAAAATCTCAATCATTTTGGATAATTTACAATTATCATTACAGTATATTTCACTTTTTATAAAATATGATCTGTCAGGATCATTTTGTTCATATCAGTATCCCCTCACAATGGTCAATTTCGTGCTGGATTATCTGTGCAGTAAAGCCTGTGTAGGTTTTGATACGGGTCTGCATCTCGAGAGTCTGATATCTGACCTTGATGCTTTTATATCTCTTACATTTTCTCGGTCCGCCCAAAAGTGAAAGACAACCTTCCTCAGTATCGTACACACCCTCTGCCTTGATGATCTCGGGATTGAGCATAACCGTATACGCAGGCTTTTTGCCGCTTTCGTCAAGGAAGGCGATTATACGCTTACGAACACCTATCATATTTGCCGCCATACCAACACACCCTTCTCGGTGCTCGATCAAGGTATCGAGCAGATCTTGTACTGTCTGTATATCTTCTTTCGTTGCAGTCTCCGACCTTACGGCAAGAAAAATCGGGTCGTGCATCAGTTCTTTGATCATTCGTTACTCCTCAAAAACTATATCACTTTTTATCATATGACCTCTTTGCTTCAAACAATAAATATATGCCGTATGCTCCGGTTATTACGGTAAGAAAAACGCAGGAAAGTATCTCGAGCTTAACGCTCTGTACTTCAACAGAAAAAACGCTCAAGGCATTGAACGACCCGTGAGTGATAATACAGGCAAGAAGACTCTTGGTTTTGCAATACAGCATCACAAACATAAAGCCCGCGGAAGCGGCATAGATCACCTGCAATAAGGTTGAAACGGGATGCGCTCCGGAACCGTTGAACAAATTTATAATATGACCGATCCCGAAGGTAAGACTTGACACAAGTACTGCTGCTTTCGGATTATCCTTTTTCATCGCGTTAAATAAAAGTCCGCGAAATATAAGCTCCTCAAGAAAGCCCACACATAGCATAGTAAGAATATATAAAACCGTCTCAAGGGCAGAGTAATTCAACGTCACTCCAAACCAGAGGTTTGCGCTCAGAAGGATGACGAGTGGAATATACCACAAAACCCTTGCTGATGGGATCATAGAGGGACGAAGCCCGTAAGCTACAGTAAGGTTGTGTTTTTTCAAAAACAAAAGCAAAGTGACTGACAGAAAGGATCCAATGATAAAGGAGATAGATCTTTCCACCCCTGTTTTTAAGGAAAGCCCGTCGCCCAGCGACATTGACACACAGTAAATTACGATCCAGATGATCGCAAACGTAAGCTCGCTTTTGTCATAGAGTTTTTTTAGCATTACTTTATCCTTTTTCCGTCGGAAAATGCCTGACCTGCTTTATCACCAAAGCTCCAGTATGCGTGGGTCACGCCGTCGTATATAATGGGATCAAGCTTTTTGGCATCTATTTTCCCCTTTTCATCAAGAATAGACTCGTCAGCGCATACGTTGACTATCTCACCGATGCAGATTCCGTCCTCATTAAACTTTAAGAGCTTACATTCTACCGTCATAGGAAGCTCGTCGATTATGGGTGCGTTTACAAACTCACTTTTTGTTGCGTGGAAGCCTGCTTTTGCGAACTTGTCAGGCACGTCGTTCGCCGAAACGATACCCACGTAGTCACAGGGGATGACCGTATCGGCTGTTGCAAAGCTTACGGTAAAAGCTCCGTTTTTCTTAATATTGTCCGTGGTCTTATGATCATCGGAAAGACAGACCATAACTAAATTTGTATCGTAGATACCGCCCCAAGCCGCGTTCATAGCGTTGGGTATACCCTTTTCGTCATATGTACCTACTATAAGCACAGGCATAGGATAAAGCCAGCTTTTCACACCGAAATTTTTACGCATATCTATTCTCCTTAAATATATATTAAATACTGACAATTAAATTATATCGGTCAAAAAGGAAGTTGTCAATAGATACACCATATGACTTTTCGAATACAGATACTGTTGCAAAACATAAGTTTATATGATATAATGACCTCAAAATCAAAGGGAGGAGCATATGTCTTTCCAAAAGGATGGATTTGAGGCTTACCTCAAGGGTAAAGGCCTGAAAAGCATTAGTACGTTCTGCTACTATCTTCGCAGAACTCAGAGGGAATTCAAAGCAGATATCGACACGGAATACAGTCGCGACAGAGGTAAAGCTCTTCTCTCTTGCATTGAAGCCAAGCTTGAAAAAAGCAGACCCTTTGAAAGTAAAAAATCAATTAAAAGCAGAATAAAGAAAAGAAAACGCAAGGCTCTTCTGCAAATGCGTAATTCTGTCAAAAAATACGTAGATTTCCGCACCGCAAGCATACCGAAAGAAAAGTCTGAGTTTACCGTGTGGGATGTGATGGTAGGTACTGTCCGTGATGCACAGCAGCTTGAATTTATTATACGTAACAACAGTTATTACGTTCCCGCTCATTTCATAACAATTGACAGGCTCCCCATACGATATATCGCACTTCACGAACAGGGGGTCGGAAGTGAGCCGGGCATTCACCGTTACGGCGAGGTAATAGCGTCACAGAAGCTCAAGCGAAGCCGCATCCCCGTACCTCTGAACAGAAATAACGGTGACGAGATATATTATTACTTCAAGGTTCGCTGTTGGATGAAGCTTTCACCTCCTATCAGCATCCGAGATACCCACAGAGGCCCTCCGCAGTTCACAAGCAAGCATCTGCTTGACAGCTGCAGCCAATCATATCAGCTGTTTTCCGTAACGTCGGAAAATGATTACCAACTTATGACAGCAATCAACAAAGCCTTTGACGAAATCCGCGAATCCGGAATCAAAGAGTTTTCTTCCGTTTACCCAATAAACGATGATTATACTCTGAACGTTTGTGAGAGCAGCATTTCCATCATGAACAGCGAAAACGAAACTCTTGAGAAAATTTCTGTCGGCAGCTTTTTCTTCAGGCCAAACGATGGATTCAAGAGATTAAAAAACGTCATCAACACTAAATAAGGAGAATATTATCATGAACATTCAAAGCTTGTCCGTATATGTACCCGCAAAAAAAATGTATAAACGACTGTAAATTCTGCTGCAGTAAAATGCATACCGCAGACTACACCGACCGCTTTACCGATATAAACTACTATTCCGACTTTTCGGGGGATATGAGAAAGCGTCTGATATATGCCCGTGAGAATAACTGTAATACCTGTATGCTGACAGGAAATAACGAGCCCCAGCAAAACAAGGAATTTCTCAGAGTCTTCAGCGAGGTAAATAGATCTCTTTCCAACCCCTTTCTCAACATAGAGATGCAGACCTCGGGAGCATACATCGATCAAAGCTTTCTCGATTTTTTCAAGCATTCGGTAGGACTGACAACCATCGCAATCTCGGTAGCCTGTCTTGACGACGATGCTGCCAACCGTGATATGATACAGACAAAGGACAGCGCTCTTTGTCTTGAAGCACTCTGCCGTGAGATCAAGAAAAGAAACATTAATCTTCGCATCTGCCTCAATATGAATGATTCAATACTTATTCATAATTGTGGTTTTAACTGGCACAAAAAATATCTTCTATTTTTTGCCAAAATTCCTTTCATAATTTTTGATTTATTAATGCTGATTATGTAGTGCACTAACCTGATAAACCAAGTCGATCCGTTCGTTTTTATCCAATAATAAGGTTGCCATGCATATCGTAAAGCTTGACCTTTCGTTTACGAATGCCACGCTCAAAAGAAGTGTATACCTCTGTTGTCTTAGAAATACCATCCAGTGTGGGAACGATTACTGCATTTACGCTCCCCTGTCGAACGGCACGTTGCATCTCTTTGAAACCGGTTGCTGTTAAACTAAGCCCGGCATTGTCATTCGAATCGCCAACAACCATCAATCCGAGTTGTTTAGCACACTCAGAAACTGCCTATCTAATACTGTTCAATTTTTCCAAACCTTAATCGGAACAATAATATGGCCAAACACGGTTTGATGTTTCCATTTCATGGACATCATTTGTTCGGCTACTCTTTTTTTCATTATATCACAGAAATATGAAAAGTTCCACTTTATATGAATTTTTCCTTCCAAATAGATTGTAACAGATTTCACAAGGTAGCCTACCGGTGCCTTATCAAGTTTTTCGACTGCAAGCAAACGTTTCAGCAGTTTGCACTGGTTATTCTCATTTTTAACGGTCGGAATTTCCGCAAGTTTTTCTTCAAGCTTCACAATATACTGCCTCCTTAATTTGTTCTATGGTTCAATCTTTGCCTATGTCTCGGTATTCAGTTCCCTTCGTGGCAAATTCTCTGACAGTAGTATGATTTCAGACAAATGCACGCAAAAAAGGGTACCGTTGCAGAACGGCACCCTTTTGCTGTTTAATTATTCCACTTTCTTTTGCCTTAAACCAACACCTACATATCAATCATTTTTATATACCGCAATTCCTTTCCGTTTGTGTTCACTTGCATTATGCAATCTCTCAATAATTGTTTTTTTCTCTTCAGAGATTCCACTACCGGAAAGATATATGTCAAGCTCGGCGTAGGTTACACCCATTTCCGTTTCATCGGTCTGTCCGTCAAAAAGTGCTGCGGATGGAGCTTTTTCTATAACGCACTTCGGAGCATCGAGATAGCGCAAAAATTCATATATCTCTGTAACGGTGAGAT
>JAFQDF010000017.1 GCA_017416185.1 Clostridia bacterium | reverse complement strand
TCACTATTCACTATTATCTATTCTCTATTCACTATTCACTTGGTTTTAAGTTTAAGTGAATAGTATTTGCTTGGTACAACGGTAAGCTACAGCAAATCACGTCCTATTATCAAAGACCGCTTCTTTAGTGAATAGTGAATAACGAATAGTGAATAACGAATAGTGAATAACGAATAACAGTTGCATTTGCAAAAATATTATGTTATAATGTCAAAAAGTACATTATTATTGAGGTAACAATGAGCAAGATAAACATCAGAGGCGTCAGCTTTGACAACGTAACAATGGACGAGGCAGTTGATATCTGCAAAGGCTTTCTCGCCGGCGAAGGCGCAAAAATAATACATACTCCAAATGCGGAGATAACTCAGCTCTGTGTTGAAGACGAGGCGGTTAAAAAGACCGTAAACTCCGCTGACCTTATAATCCCGGACGGAGCAGGCGTTGTGCTTGCATCAAAGATACTTAAGAAGCCGCTTAAAGGCAAGGTCGCGGGAATTGAGCTTTGTGAAAATCTCTGCCGCATCTCGGGAGAGATGAACGCAAGCATATTCTTCTTAGGCGGTAAGCCGGGTATTGCGGAAAAAGCCGCAGAAAAGCTCAAGGAAAAATATCCCGATATGCTTGTGGCGGGTATCAATGACGGCTACTTCAAGAATGACTCCGAGGTAATCGAGAAAATCAACGCAAGCGGTGCTTCTATCCTCTTCGTGTGCCTTGGTGTTCCCAAACAGGAGCAGTGGATGGTATCCCACAGAGATGACTTGAATATCAAGGTAATGGGGGGCTTTGGCGGAAGTCTTGACGTACTTTCAGGTACTATAGAGCGCGCACCCAAGTTCTTTATCAAGTGCAACCTTGAATGGTTCTACCGTCTGTGCAAGGAGCCTAAACGAATCGGCAGAATGATGAAGCTGCCAAAATTTGTGTTCGGATCCATTAAAGACAAATTATTAAAAATCGAAAGATAATTTAAGTCTGAGGTTACCCTCAGACTTTTTTATTCGATAATTATTTATCGTTTTTCGATAATTTTATATTGACAAACATATTATTATAGTGTATTATGTAATTACAGAATAACCCAAAGGAGGTAGTTATGTTAAAAATTTCAAGCAGACTTTCAACCCGTATTTCAATCATACTTGCAGTGATATTCCTTATAGGATGTATAGTATGCGCCTTTGTTCTGCCTAAGGTCACAAATACCTTCATCAACGTAGATGACGGTATAGGCAGCCGTGACGAGATAACCTTGGGCGGCAGAGTATTTGTGCATATATTGGCATATGCAATACTTCTTGATGCAATACTTGCCGATATAATGCTTCTGTTTCTGCTTATGCGTGTCAAGAATTCTCTTGTGTTTACCGAAATAAGCGTAGCGCTTATACGCGGTGTGTCCTGGTGTTGTATGTTCTTAGGTCTTATATTCGGACTGCTCTGCATATACTTTCAGCTTGCAGCCCTCTTCGCTTTTGCAGGCGTATTCCTCGGAATATGCTTAAGGGTGACCAAGAACGTCATCGAGCAGGCTACCATCATAAAGTCTGAAAACGACCTTACGGTGTGAGGTGGAATATGATAGTAATTAATCTTGACGTAATGATGGCAAAGCGCAAAATGTCATTAAATGAGCTTTCCGATAAGGTAGGCATCACCCTTGCCAATCTCTCGATCCTCAAAAACAACCGTGCAAAGGCGATACGCTTCTCTACCCTTGATGCCATATGTAAGGCGCTTGACTGCAAGGTGGAGGATATATTGGAATATAAGGAATAAAGCTATGAAGTTATTTTTTAGATATATAACCGTCATAGTGTTGCTGTTATCACTTTCTTCATGTAGCAATCCATACAATGAAGAAATATACAAGCAAAATAATCTTAAATCGGTATCGGAAAGTATCGGTATTGATATTACCGGATGCAGCATCGGTCAATATATAGAAAACCACGCTGCTTTCGGAGACGGAACGACCTTTGTCAAAGCCCTTATAACCGACACCGAAAGTGTTGAAATTATAAGCGGGTTCTGGAAACCACTCCCCTTAAGCGAGTCCCTGTCTGAGTTCGCATACGGCACAGAGGAAAGAGCGGCTTTTTCCTGCGACGGTAAACAGCTATTCAGCTTTGTAGAAAACGGTTACTACTATTTTTATGATAACCATTCCGAGTCTACAGACCCATATGACGATACCGATCTTCTTAACCGATATTCGGTAAACTTTGAAATGGCAATTTTTGATTCGGATACTAACATTCTTTATTATTGCAAATTCGATACTTGACGAATACAAAAATCTTAATTAAAGGAGTAAAGCTATGAACGAGCCTGTTTTAATTATCGAAACTCCGCCGGAAGAAGAAAAGAATAATTTAAGCCTTACAGATACCCTGTTCGCCTGGATATGTCTTATATCCGCGTATCTGTTCTGCAGGATATCTCCCGTAAACGACAGTCCTCTTGGCGGGTTTCTGTTTATCGTTTCCCTTTTTGCAGTAAGTACGGTATTCCTTAAAATAAAGGGCGCAAGCTTCACCCCTATGGCGGTGATATCCGCTCTGTCAGCCGTTATCCTATGTCTGGGACTTGTGTTAAGCGACAACGGTGTAATACACTTCTTTGCCTATACCTATGCCCTTGTCACATATCTGTACTTTGTATACGCGGCATTCGGCAACAGCCTGAAAAAAGGTTTTTCTGACCTTGTGGCGATAGATTATTTCAAGGCTTTGTTTATTCTGCCTTTTGTACGCTTCGGAGCTTTGTTCGCCGCTGTATTCTCAAACAAAAAGGGCAGTAAGGCATTCAGACGTCTTCTTATCGGTATAGGTATCGCCATAATCCCTACCGTTATGGTGCTTGCACTTCTCTCCTACGATGCAAGTTTCAACAAGCTTATAGATAAGATATTTGATTTTGAGTTTGGGGACTTGTGGTCACATTTTGTCAGCATATGTCTTGCATTTCCCTTATCTGCGTTCGGCTACGGACTCTTTGTATCCGCGTCCGAAAAGCAGTGCGAGGATAAAATAACAGCCGATGGCTGTAAGAACACCTCCGAAAAGATCAAAATTGCTCCCCTGCTTACCGTGGCGGCGGCAACTCTCCCCATACTTGTATTATATGTGATATTCTTTATTTCCCAGTGGAAATATTATATCTCCGGCTTTACCGGAGTTCTGCCCAAAGGATTTGTATATTCCGAATACGCCCGTGAAGGATTTTTCCAGCTTTGTATAGTTTCGGTAATCAACCTTATTATAATCGCCCTTGTAAGCTCCTTTTCAAAGAGAAACACAAAAACAAGATCGGCTGCAGCAAAGGTTATATGTATACTCTATGCCATATCCTCCCTTGTGCTTATCGCAACTGCTATAGCAAAGCTGTCGATGTATATAGGCATCTACGGACTGACACCTCTCCGTGTTTACGCGGCTTGGTTTGAGGTGGTATTGGCAGTGATATTCATACTTATAATATTAAAGCAGTTTATACCAAGGTTCAACGTTGTCATTTCGTCCTTTGCGGTACTGGTGGTATGCTTTGCTCTGCTCTGCGTAGGAAATATTGACGGCTGTATTGCCGACTACAACGTAGATAAATATCTCGACGGCAGTCTTAACAGCGTTGATATAGACCTGTTACGTGATCTCGGTGATTCTGCCGTTCCCGCACTCGTAAGATTAGAAGAAGCTACCGCGGGCAATATCAACAGCCACGCCGATGCCGCACTCGATCTGTTTGCACGTTGGCATACGGAAAAGGAAGAGGAGGAAAATATCTTCTCCTATACCCTGCCCACATATCGGGCAAAGGCTCTGCTTAAGGAGAGAATAGAGGAACAAAGCTATGCAGAAAAGAATTAAAACCGTACTTATCGTTTCAGCAATATTACTTACGGTATTTTTATCCTTAAGGCTCTATCTTATCTATCTTATGCCCGACTTCTTCTGCGACTATATTGAATATAACGGGGTAAAATATTACCCCGCAAACGACTATTCTATAAAAGATGAATTCGACATACCAACACACGTATACAGTTCCCTTGACGACGGTGATTTTAAACTCAAGGTCAAGTTATATAAAAGCAACGGAATACGTGTAGGTACACTTTTGAACTTTTATGCCGAGAACTTTTACGGCTTTGATGCCGGAGATATACCGTTATTGATATTTGACAGCGCGTTGTACGTAAACGACTATGAGCTTGCAAACCGTGAGCCTATAGAAAAATGGCTTGATACAGCTGAACGGTAAAATACGGGTTATACATATGTTTTCTGATAAACAAAAAACCGACTTGTCGAAACAAGTCGGTTTTTTCTGGAGCGGGTGATGGGAATCGAACCCACGTAATCAGCTTGGAAGGCTGAAATTCTACCATTGAACTACACCCGCAGATTCAATGCTCATAAATAATAACATATTTTATTCTACTTGTCAAGGGGGAAATGAAAATTTCATTTATATCTCATTACAAAATAGAATGTGATCATAAATAATACCCCGTATATGAAATTCAAGAACACTTTTCTCACCTTGATATCAAGTTATGAAAAAAATCAAAAAATGTTAAAATACTACTTGACAAATTAAAACAATGGTGTTATAATAACACTCGTTCCGATGATATTGCCGAATTGTGTAACGGTAGCACGACAGACTCTGACTCTGTTTGTTGGGGTTCGAATCCCTATTCGGCAGCCAAAAAAACCGACTTGTTTCGACAAGTCGGTTTTTCAGTTATATTCGCCTTCGGCGAGTGATATTGCTACGCAGTGATATTTGTCTTACGACAAGTTATATTCGCTTCGCGAGTTTTTGTGGCGAATATAATATAACTGATACATAAGTATCAATATAACTTTTGCTTTGCAAAAATATCACTGTACCGTAGGTACAATATAACTAATTAACTATCCGTTTTTCCTTGACATTCCCACTTATCGGATGATATAATAAACCGAATCTACCAAAGGAGCTTTTTTATGTTAGACTCTGTCATTGCATCGGTAAACGATGCCCTCTACACTTATATCCTTATTATCATATTAGTGCTGGGCGGCTTGTATTTTACCCTCAGAACCAAGTTCGTTCAGTTCCGTATGATCCCCGATATGTTCCGCGCACTTACCGAAAAGCCAAAGGACAAAAAAGGTGTATCATCCTTTCAGGCGCTTATGGTATCCACCGCTTCACGCGTTGGAACGGGTAACATCGTAGGCGTTTCCACAGCAATATGTTTAGGCGGTTACGGCTCGGTGTTCTGGATGTGGGTCATTGCCCTTATCGGCTCCGCCTCTGCCTTTGTGGAAAGCACCCTTGCCCAGATATACAAAAAGAAGGGACCTGACGGCAGCTACGGAGGTCCTGCCTATTATATAGAAACGGCTCTCAGATCCAAGCCTCTTGCTATAGTATTCTCGATATTACTCATACTGACCTACGGTGTCGGCTTTAATATGCTCGCTTCCTATAACCTGCAGTCCACCTTCTCGGGTTATAGCTTCTACAATGAAAACGTAACACCCTGGATCATCGGTATAATTCTTGCACTTATCGTAGGCTTCTGTCTTTTCGGCGGCGGTAAGCGTATCGTTTCGGCTACGTCCTTTATAGTTCCCTTTATGGGTGCAGGCTACATACTCATAGCCCTCGTAATTACGATTATAAACGCAAAGCTCCTTCCCGGAATACTCAGAAATATTTTTACTTCAGCCTTTGATTTTAAGGCGATATTCGGCGGCTTTACAGGCTCCTGCATTATGTACGGAATCAAGAGAGGCCTCTTTTCGAACGAGGCTGGCGTAGGCTCTGCTCCAAATGCCTCTGCTTCTGCTGAGGTCGAACATCCCGTAAAGCAGGGCTTGGTTCAGGTTCTGTCCGTATTCATCGACACTCTGCTGGTCTGCTCAGCAACGGCGTTTATGTGCCTCGCCTCGGGTATCGAGCCCGCAAAGGAGCTTGAGGGCGCACCCTACGTGCAGGCGGCTGTAAAAGCCACTCTCGGAGAGTTCGGTCCCATATTCATCACCGTAGCAATGACACTCTTTGCATTCACAACACTTCTGGGCAACCTCTACTACGTAGACAAGGCCTTCTGCCATATCTTAGGCAGGAAGCCCGGCAAAAAGTTCAATACCGTATTTTATATAGTTGCTTCCCTGCTTATATTTTTAGGCTCGGGTCTGTCGGCAAAGCTGCTCTGGAATATAGCAGACGTGACGATGGGCGCTATGACCATTATAAATATGCCGGTTATTATCATCCTCGGCAGATATGCCTACCGTGCCCTCGGTGACTATACAAGACAGCGTAAACAGGGCAAGGAACCCGTATTTAAGGCAGAAAACATTGCTCTGCCCCACCAAACAGATTATTGGAGATAATAATATGAAAAGAATCGGTTATTTTAACGGTGTAACAGACGAGCTTGACAAAATGACTATCCCCCTCTGCGACAGGTCGGTATTCTACGGGGATGCGGTATACGATGCCATACTGCTCTTAGAGGGTAAGCCCTTTACCCTTGATATGCACCTTGACAGGCTTTACCGAAGCTGTGAGCTTGTAGGGATAAGCTTTGATATGTCAAGAGATTCCCTTAAAGCCGAGATAGAAAAACTTCTTAAATACCCCTGTGACAAGGAAGCGATGCTCTATATACAGGTAACGAGAGGCAATGCTCCCCGCAAGCACGAGTTTCCCCTTGATACCAAGCCCAATCTCATAATGTTCATTTCTCCCCTTACCCTACCCAATAAGGATAAGAGGGCTACCCTTGCAAGTATCGAGGATATGCGCTTTGAGTTCTGTAATATCAAGACCACCAACCTTATGCCAAACGTTTTTGCGGCGCAGCGCGCCACCTCTCTCGGGGCAACCGAGGCTCTTATGCACCGTGGCGAGCGGGTAACAGAGGCAGCCCACAGCTCTATCCTTATGATAAAGGACGGAGTTGTAGTTATGCCGCCCCTTGACCGCTTTATCCTTCCGGGTATCACAAGGGCGATAATCGAGGAGCTGTGTAACAAGTCGGGCATACCCGTAGAGACAAGAGTTTTCACGGTATCCGAGCTTACCGAGGCGGATGAGATCATCCTCTGCTCCACCACAAAGAATGTTATCTTTGTTTATGAGATAGACGGTAAGTCTGTCGGCGGCAAGGACCAAGCCCTTGCAAAAAAAATACAGGATATGTTTATTGAAAAGATATACACCGAAACAGGAGTAAGATTATAAAGCAGATTTCCGCTACAGCGGAAATCCTCCTTCACT
>JAFQDF010000016.1 GCA_017416185.1 Clostridia bacterium | reverse complement strand
TCACTATTCACTATTATCTATTCTCTATTCACTATTCACTTGGTTTTAAGTTTAAGTGAATAGTATTTGCTTGGTACAACGGTAAGCTACAGCAAATCACGTCCTATTATCAAAGACCGCTTCTTTAGTGAATAGTGAATAGTGAATAACGAATAGTGAATAACGAATAGTGAATAATGAATAGTGAATAACGAATCACGAATAACAGTTGCTTTTACGAAATGCTTGTGCTATAATTATGAAAAACGTTCATTCGAGGTAATATGAAGAACTGGTTTCTGAAAGAAAAAAAGGAATTCGGTATACTGTTAAGGTCTATTCCCGCAACGGTGGTGACTCTTTTTGTGGTCAGCGTAATATCTATGAACCTCCTTGCCAACAAGACACTTTTGCAGCTTGACTGGATAGCCCTTGACGGAGGTATACTTATATCCTGGCTTTCCTTTATGTGTATGGATATCATCACAAAACACTACGGACCGGGGGCTTCCAACCGTATTTCGGTGCTTGCGGCGGCAATAAACCTTTTGACCTGCCTTATATTCTTTGTGGCAAGTGCAATACCCAGCAACGCTGCTGATTATACGGCATTTGACTCTATTTTCGGCGGTACCTGGTTTATTTTACTTGGCAGTACGGTTGCGTTTTTGTCCTCTGCCGTAATAAACAACACCCTTAACTGGCTTATAGGCAGGTGCTTTAAGCATAACCCCGACGGTAAGGCGGCATATGCTGCAAGGACCTATATTTCAACGTTTATAGGTCAGTTTATGGACAATTTTATCTTTTCTATAATAGTTTTCGTTATCTTTGCCCCTATATTCTGGAACGGCTTTCATTGGTCTGTGCTCCAGTGCGCTATGTGTGCGCTGACAGGTGCGGTGGCGGAGCTTATTATGGAGATCGCCTTTTCTCCCATAGGCTATCGTATAACCAAGCGCTGGCAGGAAGAGAACGTAGGCAGAAAATATCTTGAATATATCAACAGGAAATAAAAAAATGAAGATTTTGATTACAGGAACATCACAGGGAATAGGCAAGGCTATAGCAGAGCTTTTTCTTGAGAGAGGACATTCGGTCTGCGGTATCGACAGACAGGAAAAGAGTATAGAGCATCCCGAGTATACCCACTATACCTGCGATATAAGGGATAAGGAGAATCTCCCCGAAATATCCGACGTTGATATCCTTATAAACAACGCAGGCACACAAAACGAGGACGATATTGACGTCAATCTTAAGGCTCTTATATACGTTACCGAAAAATACGGAGTACGTAAGGACATTAAATCTGTTCTCAATATCGGCTCTGCAAGCGGTCATACAGGCTCGGAGTTTCCCGAATACGCCGCTTCTAAGGGCGGTGTACTTTCCTATACCAAAAACGTAGCACAGCGTATAGCGGCCTACGGAGCTACCTGTAACAGCCTTGATCCGGGCGGGGTATTCACTCCCTTAAACGAGCCTGTTATGAACGACGAGAAGCTCTGGGCTCAGATAATGGAAGAAACTCCCCTCAAAAAATGGGCGACCCCCGAGGAGATAGCAGAATGGGCATATTTTCTCACGGTAACCAACAGCTTCTGCACGGGACAGAACATTCTGGTCGACGGCGGAGAATCTATAAATTATAGATTCGTATGGAGCGAATGATTTACTTTAAAAGGACTTAAAATCAGTCCTTTTTCTTTTTTCATTCACCTGTCCGTCACATAAAAAAGCTAAGATAATAGCAGAATGGATGTGATAGATTGGCGTTTCAAACGGTTTTCCGGCGATATGAACTTAAACACCTGATAACAAAGGAACAAAAAAAGGAAATACTTGCCCGTATAGGTCCTCATATAATTCCTGACCGATACGGAGAGTCCACCGTACGAAATATATACTTTGATACGGACAGCTACCGACTTATCCGACGGTCGATAGAAAAGCCCGCATACAAGGAAAAGCTCCGTATCCGAAGCTATCAAAAAGCTCAGCGTAATACTAAAGTATTTGTGGAGCTTAAAAAGAAATATGATTCCGTGGTATACAAAAGGCGTATTGCTATGGACGAAGCCGAAGCTCTGGAATGGATATGTACGGATGCCTCACCGCCCGACACACAGATAGGACGGGAGATCGATTATTTTGTGTCCTATTATGCACCTCTTAAACCCAAGGTGCTTATTACCTATAAAAGACAGGCGTTTTATGCGGTCAACGAGCCTGATTTCAGAGTCACCTTTGACGAGGATATACTTTGCCGCCGCGAGGATGTTTCTCTCGGGTCGGAGATCTACGGAGACAGAGTGCTCGATGAACGGAAGGTACTTATGGAGATAAAGACGGCAGGAGGAATCCCGTTGTGGATGACCCGTGTTCTGTCTGATATGAAAATATACAAAACCTCTTTTTCAAAATATGGAGAGACTTATAAAAAATTGATTTTCGGGAAGGAATAATGATGGACAGCTTATTTAAAGGATTATTTGATACAGACCTTATAACGGTCATCTCACCCAAAAATTTTCTTATTTGTATGGGAGTATCCCTCGTCATAGGACTGATGATGGCATTTTCTTATATGTACAGAACCAGATACACCAAGAGCTTCGTGGTTACCTTAGCCCTTTTACCTTGCGTGGTGTGTGTCGTTATTATGATGGTCAACGGCAACGTAGGTGCAGGCGTGGCGGTGGCAGGTGCCTTCAGCCTTGTACGCTTCAGAAGTGTTCCCGGAACGGCAAAGGAGATATGCACCCTATTTTTAGCTATGGGAGCAGGACTTATTATGGGTATGGGATACGTAGCTTTCGCTCTGCTTTTTACCCTCATTATGTGTCTTGTATTTCTTATATATAACCGTCTTGATTTCGGAACGTCAAAGAACGGCGAAAAGTATAAGAGCATACGCATAACCATTCCCGAGGATCTCGATTATACCGGAGTTTTTGACGATATATTCAATACATATACTGCTTCATATGAGCTTACGAACGTTAAAACCACCAATATGGGCAGTATGTTCAGATTGACATACGATATCGTTTTAAAGGATACCGCCGGGGAAAAGAAAATGATAGACCGTATCCGTGAGCGTAACGGTAATCTTGAGATAACCGTTTCAAAACAAACCATCGTAGCGGAGCTGTGATATGAGATATTTAGCAGTATTATTGACTCTGATATTTATACTGACAGGATGTTCAACTGACGGGATGAAAGAAGAGATATCCGAAGAAACAACTGAAATATCAGAGAATTCAGAAACCCAAAAGCAAGAAAGCACAAAGCAGGTGTCAACGTCGGAAATGTTCACAGACAGAGACCTTGATACGTCGTATACCGATACCGTTACTATAGAGCTTGACGGCAAGAACGTTAAGGCAAGCTCGGATACGGTAAAGATAAGTGATAATACGGTAACGATAACCGAAGAAGCCGATTATCTCATCAGCGGAAGCTATGAGGGTACTCTTATAGTAGAGACCGACGAAAAGGCAAAGCCCCATCTGGTTTTCGATTCCGTGGAGATAGCAAGTGATAATTATGCCGCCCTGTATATCGCAGAAGCGGATAAAGTAGTCGTTACCCTCAAGGGTGACAGTATTCTTTCAAACGGCGGCAGCTTTGAGAGCAGGGACGAAAATGACGTTGACGCAACGGTCTTTTCTAAGCAGGACCTTTCCTTTAACGGTGACGGAACCCTCACGGTAGAATCTCCCGTCGGACACGGAATAGTATGCAAGGACGATCTTGTTTTTACAGGTGGCAGCTATACGGTTCATTGTGCCTCTCACGGTATTGATGCCAATGACAGTGTAAGAGCGGTAAGCTCTGCCTTTACCGTAGATTCGGGCAAGGACGCTATACGGGCAGAGAATAACGAGGACACCTCACTCGGCTTTGTATATATCGAGAACGGCAGCTTTAACCTCGAAGCCGAGGGAGACGGAATATCCGCTTCAGCCTATATGAAGATCACAGACGGTGAATTCAGTATAACCACAGGCGGAGGCTCCGCGAACGGAGATCAACAGACCTCAGGCGGATGGGGCGGCTTTATGGGCGGACATTACGCTGAAACCTCAACCGAGGATGCCGAGAGCATCAAGGGTATCAAGGCAGAGGGAAATATAACCCTTGAAGGAGGAAGCTTCGATATAGATTCCGCCGATGATTCTGTCCATTCTAACACGGCTATTACCGTAAACGGCGGCAGCTACGAGATAAAAAGCGGTGACGACGGCTTCCACGCAGACGAAGCTCTCGTTATAAACGACGGAAATATAAGCATCAAGGAAAGCTACGAAGGTCTTGAAGCCTTTGAGGTTACGTTAAACGACGGTGATATCTCGGTCTATGCCGCCGACGACGGTATCAATGCCGCAGGCGGTAACGACCAAAGCGGGTACGGCGGCAGAGATAACGGTATGTTCGGACGTCCCGGCGGTATGGGAGGTATGGATAACGGCGGAGTTATAACTATCTCAGGCGGTAAGCTCTATCTCAATGCAGGAGGCGATGCCCTTGACTCCAACGGCGAATTGTATATCAAGGGCGGTGACGTCAGGGTATCCGGTCAGACTATGGGGGATACGTCCTTGCTTGATTTTGCCACGGAGGGTGTGATCACGGGAGGAAGCTTCGTGGGCGCAGGCGGCAATATGATGAACGAATGTTTTGACACTGCATCTACTCAGGGTGTAATTATGGTCAATGTCTCGGGCAATGCCGACACTTCCGTAATTCTCACCGACAGCGAGGGAAATCTCATACTTGAGCATAGTACGGATCAGTCGTTTAGCTGTATTATACTAAGCCATACCGATATCAGAACAGGCGAGAGCTACACGCTTACCGTAGGAAGTGAAAGCTACGAGATCACTATGAACGATATTATATACAGTCAGAGCGGTTTTGGCGGCGGCTTCGGCGGAGGTATGCACGGCGGTCCGGGTCACGGCAGACCCGGAGGAATGTGGTAAATAAACACCTGCATCGCAGGTGTTTATTTAATATATAGAAAATTGCGTTGTGGCGTGTGATACGGTAGGAGCAAGCCTCTACCCTACAGAGCGCAGTTTGGGTGGGGCAACTTGCCCCTTTTTCTTGACAATGTATAAAATAGGGTATATAATAACTATAGTTACCTATAGGTAACCGAGGTGAATATATGAAACAAAAATTTAACGTAACAGGTATGACCTGTGCCGCCTGTCAAGCAAACGTTGACCGCCGTGTAAAAAAGCTTGAGGGAGTAAAAAACGTAGACGTAAACCTCCTTTCAAACAGTATGACGGTTGAGTTTGACGAGTCGGTAACAGGAAATGACGAAATAATAGCAGCGGTCTGCGAGATAGGCTACAATGCAGACCTTTACGGCGAAAAAACAGAAAATAAAATCGATAACACCGCAGAAGCAGAGCGAAAAAATATGCTTAGTCGGCTTATAAGCTCTGTCATTCTGATGGTACCTCTTATGTATATCGCAATGGGTCATATGATAGGATTACCTATGCCGACTATGCCCCATATTGCAAACGCTATCACCCAGATGCTTATTGCAATTCTTGTGATATTCATAAACCGTAAGTTCTTTATAGTCGGTTCAAAGGCGCTTATAAAGCTCTCACCAAATATGGACAGCCTCGTTATGATAGGCTCGGGCGCGGCATTTATATACGGACTTATAACAGTATACCGTATGGCATACGGGGATAACTCGGGTATTCACGATCTCTACTTTGAGTCGGCAGCTATGATACTGACTCTTGTGACTGTGGGTAAATATCTTGAGGCACGTTCAAAGGCAAGGACTACCTCCGCTCTTGACAAGCTGATGAATCTTTCTCCCAAGACCGCCACCGTCATCCGCGACGGTAAGGAAATAACGGTTCTCACTTCTGATATTAGAATAGGGGATATAATCTCGGTTAAGCCCGGCGAAGCTATAGCCGTTGACGGAATTATAGTTTCGGGCAACGGCTGGGTCGATCAGTCCGCGGTAACGGGCGAGAGTATTCCTGTTGAAAAAGGAGAAGGAGACGAGGTCATCTCCGCCACCATAAACAAAAACGGCAGCTTCCTTTTTGAAGCTAAGCGTGTAGGCGAGGAGACCACCATTTCGCAGATAATAAAAATGGTGGAGGACGCAGGCAGCTCAAAGCCGCCCATAGCCAGACTTGCCGATAAGGTCAGCGGAATTTTCGTACCTGCGGTTATTGGCATAGCCATAGTCACGTTCATAGTATGGATGGCGCTGGGCTACGGTGTTGATCATTCGCTTTCTCTTGCCATAGCCGTGTTGGTAATATCCTGTCCCTGCGCTTTAGGACTTGCCACCCCCGTTGCCATAATGGTAGGTACGGGCAGAGCGGCAAGCCTCGGTATACTCGTAAAATCCGCAGAGGTTCTTGAAAGCCTCCACGGTATAGATACCGTCGTTCTTGACAAAACAGGAACGGTCACCGAGGGACAGCCAAGGGTTACCGACGTTTATTCATTGGACGACGAAGCCGAGCTTTTAAGAGTGGCGTATTCTCTTGAAAGCAAAAGCGAGCATCCTTTAGGTCAGGCGGTGTGCCGATATGCTGAGGAAAAGGGAATAACAAAGGAGGATATCTCCGACTTTGAAAATATCCCCGGCAGAGGAATTAAGGCTATATACAAGGGCAAGAAAGCTCTCGGTGGAAACCCTGCACTTATGAGCGATGAGGGAATAGAGATGACCGATATCCCCGCCTATGCCAAAGAGGGAAAAACTCCTCTCATATTCGCCCTTGACGGTAAGGTGATAGGAGTGATAGCCGTAGCAGATACTATCCGTTCGGACAGCCGCGAGGCGGTAGAGGAGTTTAAGAAGCATAATATCGACGTAATAATGCTGACCGGCGACAACCGTGATACGGCAAAGACTATAGCCGACAAAGCGGGAATAGAGCATATTATATCCGACGTTATGCCCGCAGATAAGGAAAAATGTGTTGCCGACCTTAAAGCCGAGGGCAAAAAGGTCGCAATGGTGGGTGACGGAATAAACGATGCTCCTGCACTTGTACGGGCTGACGTGGGTATAGCCATCGGCGCAGGAACCGATATTGCTATAGATTCGGCAGATATAGTTCTTATGAAAAGCTCGCTTCGTGATGCCGCAAAGGCAATAGAGCTGGGCAGAGCGGTTATCCGTAATATAAAGATGAATCTCTTCTGGGCGTTTTTCTATAATACTCTGGGTATTCCCCTCGCGGCGGGAGTGCTGTTTATACCCTTCGGTATCAAGCTTGACCCTATGATAGGAGCAGCGGCAATGAGCTTAAGCTCTGTCTGTGTGGTCACAAACGCTCTGAGATTATACAATTTTGGTAAGCAAAAACAAAAAGGAGATAAAGAAATGACAAAGACATTAAAGATTGAAGGAATGATGTGTATGCACTGTAAGGCACACGTAGAAAAGGCTCTTGCGGCAGTTGAGGGCGTAGCATCCGTTGAGGTTGATCTTGACGCAAAGACCGCAACGGTAACACTCAGCGCAGAGGTAGCCGACGCCGTACTTGCAAAGGCTGTGACTGACGCAGGATACACGGTTTTATAAATGTATAATGTAAAATGTATAATGTATAATTAAGGAGGCTTTTCGCTTGGCGAAAAGCTTCCTTTTCTCTTATCTCTTATCTCTTATCTTTTCTCTGCGGTTTAAAAACCGCATATGGTACCCTACCGAAAGGCGATACTAAAATGGTATAGTATAGTCAGGAGGTACAGTATGGAAAAATATATAACATATCTAAAAGAACAGGAAAAAAGCGAAGCAACGATAGAAAAATATGTTCGTGATCTTAATAGGTTTAAAGAATATGCAGCCAAATGCGTAGGGGATGGCGCCCTCGACATCCCGAAAAAAGAAACGCTTATAGCATACAAAAATCATCTTGCAGAGAACTACAGCCTTGTCAGTGCCAATTCAATGCTTGCATCATTAAATTCATATCTAAGCTTTATCGGCAGAGGGGATCTGAAAGTAAAACAGTTTAAAATACAGAAAAAGACCTACCGTTCCGAGGAAAAGGAGCTGACAAAAGCAGAGTATAAAAGGCTTATCAAGGCAGCAAAAGAGAACAAAAGATTAGATCTTATCATCCGTACCATATGCGGAACCGGAATAAGAGTCAGCGAGCTTAAATATATAGATGCAGAATCGGTGAGACAGGGAGAATTTACGGTCACCTGTAAAAACAAGACCCGAACCGTGTTTATCGTAAAGGAATTACAAAAGAAGCTGTTGAAATATATACAGGATAATGATATTAAGGGGACTGTATTCGTCACAAAGACAGGAAAACCTGTAGACCGTATCAGCATATGGCGGGATATGAAAAAGCTCTGCCAAAAGGCAGAGGTCAATCCGAAAAAGGTTTTTCCGCATAATCTGCGACACCTGTTTGCAAGAACCTTTTACGGTATAGAAAAGGATATCGCAAAGTTAGCGGATATATTGGGACACTCAAGTATTGATACAACAAGGATATATATTATAACCACAGGTGCCGAGCATCGCAGACGTATGGAAAATATGCATCTGGTGATGTAGCAGGGTCGCGACCCTGCACCCTTTAATCGCATGAAGTTTGCTGAAGCCGTACCACTATCACACGAGGGTGAGGTATAATATTTGTAGGGGCAGATATTATCTGCCCGAAAACGATCGTTTAAGAGTGACATAATTTTATGCCGCAAATAAGCGGGCGGATAATATCCGCCCCTACGAATTCACCGTAACCGATTGTTCAGTTAAACATTAATTTAATATTATTATACCTTAAAATAAAAATACCGCCTTTCGGCGGCAAACAACATAATCGACATTATGTTGTATAGATTTGTATACATATTAGCATAATATTCCAAAAAAATCAATACTCCGGAGAAAAAATTAAATATTTATCAAATTTTAAGTATGACAAAAGAAGCCTTTTCAATTAATTTTAAAAATTATGCGAAGAGGCTTTTTCGTCATGCCCTTTTTTACCAAAAAGTTATATTTTATTTTGTATTGTTGAGTATGCAATACAACATAATGTCGATTATGTTGTAAATAAAATCTTTGGAGGAAATATGAAAAAAATAAAAAGATTAGTTTCATCTTTTCTTGTCATCATAATGCTTATGACTACTATGATCACGGCTATGCCGGTTGTGTCTATTGCCGCAAGCGTTTCTTTATTTTGGCCTGCTGATTCGAGAAAGATTAATTCTTACTATGGCAATCGAACATATGTAGATAATAATGGCCAGACTGTAAGCGATTTTCATTCAGGTATTGATATATCCGGTTCTACAGGTAATAATATTTATGCAGCTGCTGCCGGAACTGTAGTTGAAGCTGTAAACAATCACAGCTCATATGGAAATTATATCCTATTGCATCACCCGGAATTGGGAATATATACACTATATGCACATTGCAGCAAATTAAATGTTTCTGTAGGACAAAGTGTTTATGTTGGTCAAGTTATCGCATATATCGGTGCTACCGGAAATGTAACAGGAGCGCATCTTCATTTCGAAACACGGAGTGGAAAAAGTTTCTCTTATCACTATAACCCGATGAGCAATTCATTTTATTATACTACCGAACACACCTGTAACCTTTCCGGTGGTTTTAAGTGGTTCCTCAAATCTCACCCCCACCATAATTGTTATGCCTGTTCAATTTGTGGTGCTGTAAATGCAGATACATCTTCGAGTAATTATTATGACTCCTGTGATATTTGTGTAGGATATCCCTCCAAGCCCACGCTTACCGTATATACTGGTACTTCTGCAGAAGATATAATTTTTTTGTCATCAATAGCTGATTTTGCAGACTCATACGATTACAGAGTTTTTGATTCTGTTACTGATGAACTTGTTGCTATTTCATATGGTCATCAAAGCAGGCTTTATTCGATGCAACTTCCTGCAGGAGAATATTATGCTAATGTTGTCGGCATAAATGAATCTTTAACAAATACCAACAGATGGTGGGGAACATATAGTGATGCAGTTTCATTTACCGTTACCGAAGGAACTTTTGAACCTGCAAATTCGGTTGAATATAACGGACACACCTATGAATTATATCTCAATCGTTTGAGCTGGCAGAATGCAAAAGCCAAATGTGAAGAATTAGGCGGTCATTTAGCAACGATTACAAGCGCAGAAGAACAAGAAATCGTCGCTGCACTTGCAAACGGTAAAGGTGCATATTTAGGTGCAACCAATGAAAACGGTACTTGGGAATGGATAACAGGTGAAGAATTTTCATATATCAATTGGTTGTCAGGTGAACCTAACAACAAGGGAAACCTTTCCGAAAATTATCTTGGAATATATACCGAGGGTGGATGGAATGATTTTGACTATATCAATCAAAATGTAAGCGGTTTCATTTGTGAATATGATGCTTGCTCCCATGAATCATATACCGCAACATACACTATCCTTCCTACTTGTACCGAGGATGGAGAAGAAGGTCGTATATGTAATGATTGTGGAGAGGAGTTTTTAATAATTGATCCTGCCCTCGGTCACGATTGGGGAGAATGGATAAAAACTGAGGCGACTTGTACAAAGGTAGGCTCCAACAGCCGAACCTGTAACCGTTGCGGAGAGATAGAATCCGAAGTTATCCCTGCACTCGGTCATACACCCGGTACTGCAATAGAAACAAAAGCACCTACATGTACAGAAGAGGGAATAAATACAACATACTGTTCGGTATGCGGAGAAATTGTTTTTGAAGAATCAGTTCCTATGACCAACCACAACTGGTCCGAATGGATCCAGATCTCCGCGCCTACCGCAACAGAGGACGGTGAGCAGTTAAGATACTGTAAGACCTGTAAGACCTCCGAAACAGAGGTTATTCCCGCACTGGGCGAAGAACCTACACCCGATCCCGAGCCCGAAGAACCTGTTGACCCCAATGCTCCTACAGTTGTTTCTGTAAACAACTACACTATAACACTTGACAAGATCACCGACATCAAAGAGATCAGATTTGCTATCGGACACTATACCAAGGGTGCTGATATTAAGGTTGCAGAGAAGAACGTAACTCTCGACGCTTCTACCGTTAAGAAGTATACCGACAACGGCATATTTACATATGACCTTCCCTGGATGGGCGAGTATACCTTCTGGGTTAGATATAACGACGGCAGCCAGTATTTTATCTATACAAATGTAGATGAAATCACTCCTTATGTGGAATCCTACGGCGTTAAGCTCACAGTCAAGGACTATGCTGAAAACTACAAGGATATGTGGCTTGCAGAGGGTACCTTTAACAGTTATTCTGAGATCAAGGCTTCTACAGCCTTCAAGTATCAGGCATCCAAAAACAAGCTTGATCTTTATGCCAAGACTACCCACGATTTCAGTTATACGATGACCAATCCCGGTGCGTATACCGTTCTTATCAGATATAACGACGGTACCACCGATGTTATACATACCGAGCTTACCGTAGACGTTCCCGAGTTCAGCGTAAACGGATTGCAGACAACGGTACAGAATATTCCCGATATTAAGATAATCCGTACAGCATACGGTCATTATGAATCTGTGGGAGACATCAAGAAAGCAAGCGGTGTCCGCAATTTCTCCAACAAGAACGATATCAAAAACGCAGATGAATATATGATCCAGTACCGCGAGGCGGGAGAGGTAACTCTTATCGTTGAGTATAACAACGGCTATAAGCATTTCTGTTATATTAACATAGAGCCTAAGTCTGCAACTATGATACAGAGTAAGAATACGGTAATGTTTGACGATCTTGACGGCTTTGTTATGATAAGATATGCCAAGGGTACGTATAAAACATCATCCCAGATAAAGGCAGCCGAAGGCTCAAAGGTTCTTAAGCCCGCTGATCTTGTCGGCGGATATGCCATCATCTCCGATCTTGAAGCAGGCACTTATACATTTTGTGTACAGTTTGATGATGAATCATATGATTATTATACAGTTACCGTAGCATAAAGCTACCCATCGTGTGATTGTAATCGGTTTAAACCGGACGATCTCCGATTAACGGGTGCAGGGACGTGTCCCTGCCTGTGTACAGTTTGATGATGAGTCATATGATTATTATACGGTAACAGTAGAATAATGCAAAATTCAGGAAGCTTTTCGCTTGGCGAAAAGCCTCCTTTGAATAATATTGCAATTAACGGCAATAATATCCTCAAAAGGAGGATTTTATTATGATAGAATTCAAGAACAGCGAAACGTCAAAAAATCTTATGCGGGCCTTTGCGGGAGAGAGCCAGGCGAGAAACCGTTATACTATCGCCGCAGGAATAGCCTGTCAGCAGAAGCTCCCCGTGATCGAACAGATCTTTAAGTTTACCGCCGATCAGGAAAAGGAACACGCGACAATATTTTATAATCACTTAAAGGAGCTTAACGGAGAAGTGATAAACATTGACGGAAGCTATCCCGTCAACAACTCTACCTCCATTCTTGAACTGCTGAGATCAGCCGAACATAACGAATTTGAGGAGTATGATTCGGTTTACAAGAGCTTTGCAAAGACCGCAAAGGAGGAGGGCTTCGGGCAGGTGGCAGCATCCTTTGAGATGATCGCCGCTATAGAAAAGGTTCACGGAGAACGCTTCAAGGAGTTCGCCGAGCTTATGGAAAAGGATATGCTCTTTGCCTCCACCGAGGTGGAAAGCTGGATGTGTCTCAACTGCGGACATATTCATACAGGAGCAAAGGTGCCGCTTTTCTGTCCTGTCTGCCAGCACGAGCAAGGATATTTCATCAGACTTACAAAAGCACCTTATACGGGTTAAAATCATTTATAAAGCCTGTAGTAAACCAACCTCCCTTTGTGTACTTATATTCAAAGACACAAAGGGAGGTTTTGTTATGAAAAAGATTTATCGCGTTTTGACGGTGTTTTTGTGCTTTATACTTATCTCTGCGGCTTTGCCCATATCCGCAGATTATGATTATGACCCGAACAGAATGATAAAGGCATATGCCAAGAGGTCGGGATATTCACAGGATGATATAATCATAGAGGAGGATCTCGGAAGATACGGAGGATGGCTGAGAAACCGTGTGGTTATTCTCGGTATCAAGGGAGAAGAAAAGGACGATAAACCTTATGATCTTTATATAGGGCAGCTCTGCTTTCGCTTTTCCTCCGCGGCTTATGCCGACAGATTTTTGTTGTATACCTGGGATATGTATTACGAGCCGGGCTTTATGACGGTTAAAGAGTCCTACGAAATGGGAATCCTTGACAGCGAGGATATCTACGAGATGGCAATAAAGCACGGTGTTGATACCTACAGTCCCGAGGAGCTGACGGTAAACGAGGACGGTATCGAATGGCGTTTTGATCCGGTTACCGGAAAGCTTACCGTCGAGGGTAACGGCAATATGCCCGACTATAAAGTAATCGACGGCAAAAGCACCTCGCCTTCGTCGAGGTGGAGGTACGATATCCGTGAGCTTGAGGTTAACATAAAAGGGGAGATAGGAAACAACGCTTTCTATAACTGTGAAAACCTGACCAAGGCCAAGATAACAAAAGCATTCGGAATAGGTGAAAAAGCCTTTTATAACTGCAAGAAGCTTTTTGATATTGAGTTTTACAGATCACTTCGCACAATCGGCAGATCTGCATTTGAGGGTTGCAGCTCTCTTACCGAGATAGTATTTCCCGCGGGAATAAGAGAGATAACCGACTCTGCCTTTAAGGGCTGTAACGCTCTTGAAAAAATGAGCTTTAACGGAAAGGCCCCCAAGCTGTATAGCGGTATGCTTACCGATTTTAAGGGTGAGGTATTATATCCCGAGAACTCCGAGTTCTGGACGTCGGAGATATGTAAAAGTTATTCCCAAACGGCAAAATGGATCCCCTTTGAAGCATCGGGGATCGGAATAGTGGAAAACTATTTTGAGGATCTTCATCCCGGCGGATGGTATCTCAGTGGCATACAGTATTGCTATGCCGGAGGCTATATGGAGGGTATGGGCAACTACAGATTTGATCCAAACGCCCCCCTGACCCGTGAGCAGGTTGCGATGGTGATGTACAAATATCTCAGAGCTGACGAGACCTACACCCGTTACAGCTTTAAGGATGTAGTTCCCGGAGCCTGGTATGCCGATGCGGTGGAATGGATGTACCAAAAGGGATATACCAAGGGTGTGGGTAACGATATGTACGGTGTAGGCAGACCGGTTACAAGACAGGATCTTATGACCCTTGTTTATAATGCAGTATTCAGAGATTACGAGATACAATATTTTCTGGCAGATTATTATATTAAAGGCGGGATCAACTCTTTTTCGGATGTTGATGGTATTTCCTACTATGCTTATGATGCTATGCGCCTTGCGGTAGAGGTATGTGATTCCTCTATGTGCAGGGGTCCGGGTGAGATAAAACCTATACTTTACGGTGATGACGGGATGCTGCGCCCAAGAGATACCTGCACACGGGCAGAGGCTGCAGCGATATTTGAACGTTCGATACAGGCAGATTATTTCAGCCCGGTGTCCAACGCAACTCCTCCCTCGTCTTAAATAATACGCCTAAAAGCGGTGTCACTATATAAATGACACCGCTTTAACGTTATCTGTCCAAGGGGCTATTCTACGGTTGAAATGAAAGATACAGCCATTATCTGCGAGATGAAATTAAGATACAGTCCTTAGGCTTCTATCTTATCATCTCTACGGAAGATACAGTCCTGATGACACTATCTCAACTTCGGCACGGGAGATACAGTCCTGATGACACTATCTCAGCTTTGGCATAGAAAATAGTGTCCTAATGACACTATCTCAGCTTAGACACAGAAGACAGTGTCCTTAGGACATTATCTCAGCTTAGGTATTAAAGATAGTGTCCTGATGACACTATCTTGGCTTGGCACGGGAGATGCTGTCCTGATGACACTATCTCAACGTCGGCACGGGAGATAGTGTCCTAATGACACTATCTCAGCTTTGGTACAGAAGATACAGTCCTGATGACACTATCTCAGCTTAGGTACGGAAGATACAGCCTGATGACACTATCTCAACTTCGGCACGGGAGATGCTGTCCTGATGACATTATTTCGGCTTAGACACAGAAGACAGTGTCCTAATGACACTATCTCAGCTTTGGTACAGAAGATACAGTCCTGATGACATTATCTCAGCATAGATACAGAAGATACAGTCCTGATGACATTATCTCAGCATAGATACAGAAGATAGTGTCCTTAGGACACTATCTTAGTTTAGGCATAGAAGATAGTGTCCTGATGACACTATCTTGGCTTGGCACGGGAGATACTGTCCTGATGACACTATCTCAACTTTGGTACGAAAGATACTGTCCTAATGACACTATCTCAGCTTAGGCATAGAAGATAGTGTCCTGATGACACTATCTTAGTTTAGGTACGGGAGATGCTGTCCTGATGACACTATCTTAGTTTAGGCACGGAAGATACAGTCCTAATTACACTATCTTAGTTTAGGCACGGGAGAGGCTGTCCTGATGACACTATCTCAACTTGGGTATCAAAGATACTGTCCTGATGACATTATCTCAGTTTAGGTATGGGAGATAATGTCCTGATGACACTATCTTAGTTTAGGTATGGGAGATAATGTCCTGATGACATTATCTCTGCTTAGGTACGGAAGATACAGTCCTGCTGACACTATCTCAACTTTGGGATTAAAGATAGTGTCCTAATGACACTATCTCAACTTTGGTACAAAAGATACTGTCCTAATGACACTATCTCGATTTAGGCACGAAAGATAGTGTCCTGATGACACTATCTTTTATTTGATACATGGTTTTCTATTGACTCGGTTGGTAGGATTTGATATAATTTATACAAGCGTAGCCGGAGTAAGCAATGCTGTAATTTGTACCTATCGGAGGTAAGACAATATGGAAAAAGCTATCATAAATAAGATCATCGAAATCAACGAGTGCTGTTTGCCCATATCAAAGCTGATACTTAACAACAACACTCTTGGTGCATATTCAACCTCCGAGCTGTTTTTAATGGACGTTTATTCCCGTAAAAACATAACTGCTTCGGGCTTTGCAAAGAATTACGGATTGAGTCAAAGCTATGTGGGCAAGATCGCCCGCAGGCTCGAGAAGGACGGTATGCTTGTGCGAACACAGTACGAGGAGGATACAAGATTCATACTCTTGAGTATCACCGAGAAAGGAAAAACCTTCATCGAATCCACTATAAAAACAAAGAACTCCGAGCTGTGTGAAAAGCTTTCGCTGCTATCAGACAGAGAACAGAGCGAGCTTATCACTGCTTTTTGCAAAATAACCGATATACTTAAATAATTTTATATGTTGATTCGAAAGATGTCGTCAGGTTTGTAACGGCATCTTTTTGTTTTGTTAAATTTGCCCTTTTTTATCACAAAAATGTTCATCATTTTGTCACCTGTTATTCTTGAATAGATTTTCATACTGTGTTATAATATTAACAAGCGAAATTATAATTATGATTGATATAGAAAGGAGTTCATATGGACTATAAATATAAAGGTTGGGAAGGCTTTGAGCATGGCACATGGATAAGAGAGATCAACGTGCGCAGCTTTATCCGACACAACTATACACCCTATGACGGAAACGATGAATTCCTTGAGAGCGCAACCGAGGATACAAACAAGCTCTGGGCTCAGGTTTGCGAGCTCTCCAAGAAGGAGATCGAGGCAGGCGGTGTTCTTGAGATGGATACCGACATTATTTCTACCATTACCTCCCACGGTCCCGGCTATCTTAACAAGGATATTGAAAAAATAGTGGGCTTTCAGACAGACAAGCCCTTCAAACGCGCGTTCCAGCCCTACGGAGGAATCCGTACCGCAGAGAAGGCTGTAACAGACAGAGGTCTGTCTATTGATCCCAAGATCAAAGAATTTTTCACAATACACCGTAAGACTCACAACGCAGGTGTTTTTGATGCATATACCCCCGAGATGAGAGCCTGCCGTTCCAGCCATATCATCACGGGTCTGCCCGATGCATACGGCAGAGGCCGTATTATCGGTGACTATCGCCGTGTAGCACTCTACGGTGTTGACAGACTTATCGAGGACAAGATAGAGCAGAAGGAGACCACCCGTACTGCAATGTACTCCGAGGTCATCCGAGAGAGAGAGGAGCTGGCAGAACAGATAAGAGCACTTCAGGAGCTTAAGAAGATGGCTCTGAGCTACGGCTTTGATATTTCCGAGCCTGCCCGTGATACAAAGGAAGCTATCCAGTGGCTCTACTTTGGTTACCTTGCTGCAATCAAGGAGCAGAACGGTGCGGCTATGTCCCTGGGACGTACCTCCACCTTCCTTGATATCTATTCCGAGCGTGACCTTCGCGAAGGTAAGTACACCGAGCGTGAGATACAGGAGATGGTTGACCACTTCGTAATGAAGCTCCGCCTCGTTAAATTTGCCCGTACTCCCGAATACAACGCCCTCTTCTCGGGCGACCCCCAGTGGGTGACTGAAGCTATCGGCGGTGTTGCGATCGACGGACGTCATATGGTCACAAAGATGTCCTACAGATATCTCCATACCCTCAACAACTTAGGCGCATCCCCCGAGCCTAACCTTACCGTACTCTGGTCGGTAAATCTGCCGATGAACTTCAAACGCTATTGTGCTAAGATGTCTATCGAGTCCTCCTCTATCCAGTATGAGAACGATGACCTTATGCGTTTTACCCACGGTGACGACTATGCTATCGCCTGCTGCGTATCCTCTATGCGCGTAGGTAAGGAGATGCAGTTCTTTGGGGCAAGAGCCAATCTTGCAAAGTGTCTGCTCTACGCCATCAACGGCGGTAAGGACGAGATTTCCCGTAAGCAGGTAGGTCCCGAGTTCCAGCCTATTACAAGCGAATACCTCGACTATGACGAGGTTATGAAAAAGTTCGATGCTATGATGAGATGGCTTGCGGAGGTTTACGTAAATACCCTCAACGTCATCCACTATATGCACGATAAATACTGTTACGAGAAGCTTCAGATGGCTCTCCATGACAAGCAGGTTACCCGTTGGTTTGCTACCGGAATCGCAGGACTTTCCGTTGTTGCGGATTCTCTGTCCGCTATCAAGTATGCAAAGGTAAAAGTAATACGCGACGAGACCGGTCTTGCCGTTGACTATGAGGTAGAGGGAGATTTTCCCAAGTACGGAAATGACGATGACCGTGTTGACTCTATTGCTACGGATATAGTCCATATCTTTATGGAGCATATCCGTAAGAATCATACCTACCGCAACTCCATCCCCACCACCTCTATTCTTACCATAACCTCAAACGTTGTTTACGGTAAGGCTACGGGTGCAACCCCCGACGGAAGAAAAGCAGGCGAGGCTTTTGCTCCCGGTGCCAACCCTATGCACCGCCGTGATACAAACGGAGCTGTTGCATCCCTTGCTTCTGTTGCAAAGCTTCCCTTCAAGGATGCACAGGACGGTATATCAAATACCTTCTCCATCATCCCCGGAGCGTTGGGTAAGGAGGATCAGATGTTTGCGGGTGATATCGACGTAGATATAGACTGCGGCAACGGTGCTTGCTTTGAGCCCACCCTTTTTGACGGGCTTGATTTTGACGAAGAATAAGAGGTAATAAAAATGAAAGCAACACAGAATCAGATAGATAACCTTGTGGCTCTTCTTGACGGCTACGTTCAGAAGGGAGGACACCATCTGAACGTCAACGTTTTTACCAAGGAAACTTTGCTTGACGCTCAGGCTCATCCCGAAAAGTATCCCCAGCTTACGGTACGAGTAAGCGGCTATGCGGTAAACTTCATCAAGCTGACAAAGGAACAGCAGGATGAGATAATCTCCCGTACCTTCCACACACAGATATAATGTACGGAAAAATTCATTCCATAGAGAGCTTCGGGACCGTTGACGGTCCCGGAATCCGTTTTGTGGTATTTCTTCAGGGCTGTCCCCTGAGATGTCAGTATTGCCACAATCCCGATACCTGGAACACAGAGGGCGGCACGCTCTATTCCCCCGAGGAGCTTATCTGGCAGTTTCGTAAGAATAAAGCCTTTTACACCCACGGGGGCATTACCGTTACCGGCGGCGAGCCGCTTATGCAGATCAATTTTTTGATCGAGTTTTTTAGATTAGCCAAGCAGCAGGGAATACATACTTGCATCGACACCTCGGGTGTAACCTACCGCGAGGGGGACAAAAAGCTTGACGAGCTGATGAAATATACAGACCTGGTCATGCTTGATATCAAGCATATCAACAGTCAGGAGCATAAGAAGCTTACCGGCGTGCAAAATGAAAATATCCTTGCCTTTGCCCGCTATCTTGACAGTAAGAAGATCCCTGTGTGGATACGCCACGTGGTGGTACCCGGAATCACGGACGATGAGGATAGTCTCTATGAGTTAGGACAGTTTATAGCCTCTGTTCATAACGTCAGAATGGTGGACGTTCTGCCCTATCATACCCTCGGTATTTCAAAATACAAGGAGCTTGGTATAGAATATCCCTTAAAGGATATTCCGCCTATGACCAAGGAGGGCGCAGCCGAAGCCAAGAAGGTCATCGGGCGCGGCTACAAGAATTTCAGAAAACAGAAATAAAATAAGAGATTGTGGTAACCACAATCTCTTATTTTTATTTCAGCTTAACTATCTTCCTCGGGAAAATGATCCTACGCTTTCGCTTAAGCTTAACAAGTATACGGTACTTAAGACTGTTATACTTACGCTTTTTTTCTGCCAGCTCGTTGTTGAGCTTGATAACGCAGTTGTGATTCATTATCTGGGCCTTGCCGTCGTAGAGATACAGTCCCGAATTGTCAGGGTCTATGGGATCACCGCAGACGGTGCAGACGTCGTTGGCCGCAACGCCGTCCTCCTTCATCATTTCGGTAACGGTATCAATACAGCTCTTCATCTTTTCGATGGTGTTTCCGGTATCGTTAATGAATAATTCAAGATACGATTCGGTAAAGACGATGTCGGAAACCGACCAATTTACCTTGTTCTTATGGTCGCAGAGAAGCTCGGAGTATTTTCGTCCGTAGGGAGTGTCGTATATCCTTACCGCGAAGGATACCGATATAGTATAATGATGGCTCTGATTCACCGTCATCATATAGCCGTTATAATAGCCGTAGGCGATCTCGTCAAATATTGTAAGGTTGTTTTCCTGTGCAAACTTAGTCAGTCTTTTTCCTATCATAATGTCAAATTTCCTGATACGTTCTTCTTATAACGTTGTCCTGAAGTGCCTTTGAGATATTTACAAAGTAATCGCTGTAGCCGCCTACACGGACTATAAGATCCTTGTGCTTTTCGGGATGTATCTGAGCATCAAGCAGCTCCTCGTGGCTTACAACACAGGTAACGAACTGCTGACCGCCTCCTGCAAAGTAGGTCTTGGCAAGAGCAATAAACGCCTGCTTGCCCGTATCGGTATTGAACAGCTCCTTGTCAAACTTGGTCTGGAATACCATACCGCTGCCGGTGTTATACTGGTTGTAGTGGAGTACCGAATTTATAAGTGCGGTGGGACCCTTTGTATCATTGCCGGGGGTGGCACCGATGCAATCGGCATATTCGTATGCTCTGAACTTCTTGCCGTTGGGAAGTGCGCCCACGTGGTGAGCATGGTCAGCCGCACGGCTGAAGGGGCTGCAGCCTGTAGCAAAGATACCGCCGCGGTATGTGTTGTTACGCTTTGCAACAACGCTGAAGCGGTTGAATATCTTAGCGGTGATCTTGTCTACCTCTTCGATATCGCAGCCGAACTTACTGCAGGTAGAGAAATCACGATAGAGCTGCTCGTGACCCTCAAAGTTATCGTCAAGAGCCTTGATAAGCTCTGCCATGGTATATTTCTTTTCTTCAAATACCAGCTTCTTTATAGCATAGAGGCTGTCGCCTGCGTCTGCCAGACCCTCGGCCAGGATCTGACCGTGGTTATAGAGGGGACCCCCGTTACGGTAGTCGCGGCCCTTTTCGATACAACCCTCGATAAGAGAGCTTCTTAAGGGGTTGGGACCATAGTAGCCTCTCATATGCTGAGCGGAGTTTGCGTTACCGCAGAATACGTAGGTAGCAAATTCCATCTGCTGCATGAATGCATTTTCCACCTCTTCGTAGCTGGTGAATTTGGTGGCATCACCGGAAGTGAAGGATACTACCTCTTTGAGATAACAGGTGTCAACACCGTTATGCAGTGCAAGCTCAAGGCATTTACCCATATTTACTTCAGCATCCTCAAGACCCATATGGCTCTTGCCGAAGATGTCGATCTGGTTACAGCCGTTCATACAGTACATATGGCTATGGTGAGGGGGAATGCCCATAGCTTCAAGTGCAGGACAAACTACCTCATCGTTATAGAGGGCGGGCATACCGATGCCGGATGCCTCGGTGTCCGCTATAGCCTGCCACATCTCCTCAGGTGTGTTACGGTTTACACGGAGGGTGATGTTGGGGGTCTGATATTTCTTTTCGCGGGCTATTTTAAGTATTTCGTAGCTCAGTGCGTTCGTCTGATCGTTCCAGTTTTCGTCAGAGCCGCAGAGGCAGAGATTCCACGCACGCTTGTCGTGCATTTCTTCCCAAAAACGGTTAAGAGCATCGTATTTCATAGCCTCGTCCTGCTCACAAGACCAGGTACGGAACATATACTGGTCAAATCGGCCGGGAGAGTCATAGCCGTCAACAGAGAATACCAGAGTGAATGCAAGAATTGCAGAAACAAAATCGTATGCGGGCTTCATGGGTATGGTCTCAAATGCCTTTGCCGCAGCCTCGCACCATTTTTTGTTTACGGGATCACTTTCGGTCTTTGCACGTTCTGTGTACATCACACGGAACTTTGCACCAAGGGTATCAAGAGCGTCCATGGTGTACTCGCAACCGCGGTAGAACCAGTCGGAATCATAGTTACCCTTAGCCTTGCCCTCGTCTATACGGCGGCGGATACCGTCGGTACCCTCGTTAACTATAAGGCCGAAGTCGGGGTTAGAGTGACCGCCCCAGGTGCCGCCCCAGCCTGCACCTGCGTCAGCCATTTTTCTTGCAGCTTCTGTGAAGTTGATGTGCTGAGAACGGCGTGTAAGGCTCTTGAATTTTTCGCAGCAGTAGAGGATATCCTCTGCGTTTTCGGGGTCCTGTTCGGCAAACCACTTATATCTGCCTCTGTCACAGTCAACACCTGCATCGTAGCTGATGCAGCCGCCTCCTGTGGGGCTTATCATACGTGCATAGGGCAGGAGAGTGTTGGTCAGATAAACAGGCATCTCCTCTGCCAGATATTTATACGCAAGACCCGCTCTTTCACCAAGCTCCAGAGTTTCGTCTTCAAACATTGCTCTGTATACGGGATCTTTGAAAGGGTTCATAATTTACCTCCTGTAAAGTCTATATCTCAATAATTTTATTCTATCATATTTTATCTGTTATCGCAACAGAAAACCGAAATATTTTTTTGCTGTAATTTATTGCCAGCCGCCTTCATTTTTTCCTCTGAGTCAAATATACCGAACACCGCGGTTCCGCTGCCGCTCATCATAGAACCGAGGGCGCCGTTTTCGTTCATTATATTTTTTATTTCCTCAACAGAGGGTACAAGCAGCTCGAAGCAGTTGTACATACCCTTGCAGACCGTATGTATATCTCCGAGCTTGAGAAGCTCGGGCATAGGGTTGTCCCTTACCTCTCTGTTCTCCATCAGGTCAAACTGTTCGTATGCCCATTTGGTGGAAACGCCCTCTTTACCCTTTGCGATAAGAATATGACAAGGAGGCAGAGGGGATATGGGAGTCATAATATCACCTATACCCTCGCACAGCACCGTACCGCCGAGGATACAAAAGGGAATATCTGCTCCTATCTTTGCACCTATGGCACAAAGCTCCTCCGTGTTGAAAGGATAACCGTATATTTCATTCAATCCCTTCAGAACAGCCCCGCCGTCGGTACTTCCTCCCGCAAGCCCTGCCTCCATAGGGATGTTTTTTTCGATATGGATATTGATGCCCTTGTTTTCCATACCCGCCTTTTCAAAGAAAAGCGCGGCGCACTTATATGCAATATTCCTTTCGTCAAGGGGCATCGTGTCACAGTCGGATGTGAGGGTGATGCTGCCCGAATCGGTTTCGGTGACACTCACGTAGTCGCACAGACCTATCTCCTGCATAACGGTGGAGATGGTGTGATAGCCGTTTTCAAGCCTTCCCGTTATCTCCAAAAACAGATTGATTTTTGCATTTGCTTCAAGTCTTATCATAAAAACTCCGATAAAATTTTATATAATTGGTTGACATTAAGAAAAGTTTGGTATAAAATGCTTTAAAAGGGGTGATGTTTTTTGAAAATAGATTGGAATAAAAAATACACAACGGTAGCAGCATATGTGTGTATTGTTATAACCTTCGCGGTAGTGCTTGTTGCTGCGGCTTTGAACATTGACGTTGTGTGGGGGACAGTAAGACGTATACTTGCCGTACTCAATCCTTTTATCGTAGGCTTCTGTATAGCCTTTCTTATCAATCCGCTGATGATGCTCTGCGAAAGGTACGTATTTGCCTTTGTGGAAAAGAAAAAGCCCCGTCCCAAGCTTAACCGTGTGCTTTCGCTTATCAGTGCGTATATTATAGTTTCTGTACTTATAGGTGTCTTTGTTTCTATGGTAGTACCTCAGATCGTAATAAGCTATAACGATCTTCAGACTAAAGTGTCGGGATACGTTTCCGGTGCACAGGAATACGTGATGAATATCTTTGATAAGGAAAAGACCTTCCTTCCCGATTTCATTATGAACTTTATCGATACCGAGGAGGTTAACGAAAACGTAACCGAGATCATCAAGAATTCTTACGGCATTATTATCGATATATCTCCCTACATAATCAACTTTGCCACAAACGTAATCAATTCGCTGAAGAATGCATTCATCGGGATTATCGTTTCGGTATATTTCCTTTTCTCCAAGGAAAAGCTTTGTGCTCAGGTTAAGAAGACGGTTTACGCACTCTTCAGCCGTATGCATGCATCCCGTATGGTACGCGTTACTCGTATCACCAAGAATACCTTTGAGGGCTTTATTATAGGTAAGATAATAGACTCTATTATTATCGGATTTATTACCTTCTTCGTGCTGATGATATTCCGTATGCCCTATTATCCTCTGATAGCGGTCATCGTAGGTGTTACAAATGTTATACCCTTCTTCGGCCCATTTATAGGTGCTATACCCAGTGCATTTATTATATTCATTGCAGATCCCGTAAAGAGCTTCTGGTTCCTTATCATCATACTCGCTATCCAGCAGCTTGACGGAAACGTAATAGGTCCTAAGATCTTAGGTGATACTACGAATATGAGTGCTCTTTGGGTAATGTTCTCCATCATCTTTATGAGCGGTGTCCTTGGACTGACCGGTATGTTTATCGGCGTTCCGATATTTGCAACATTGTATGCTATCTTTGTTGACTACGCAAACAAGCTGCTTATTGCAAGAGGTAAGTCACGAAGGCTTATCAACTATTACGGTAACGGATACGGAAAGATAAAGAAAAAGCCGAAGCCTAAAGCAGAATAACCCCGCTTTAAAAAGTGTCTTCTGTGAAGGCACTTTTTAGAATGCAGAATGCAGAATTAAAAATGCAGAATTATGGAGGATTTTCTCCCTTCAGGTCGAAAATCTGCATTATATCATATTTTGTTTTCTGCTGTCTGCTTTGTTATTTTAATTTCAAACAAGTAATATATAATTTAATGGAATTTTTGGCACCTTAGAGGTGTCAAAAATCTCCTTAATTCTGCACTCTGCACTCTGCATTCTGCATTTTATTATTTCATCATCACTTCAAACACGCTTGAAACCGGAATTATCTTAACTCCGCTTTCTGTTTTGAGACTTTTGGTATAACAGCGTTTGGGTATGATTATCGTATCAAATCCGAGGCGTACAGCTTCGCTTATACGCTGATCTATATTGGGTACCGTACGGCATTCTCCCGCCAGACCTATCTCACCGATAGCTATTACGTTTTCGGGAACGGGCTTGTCCTTAAGAGAGGAAAGCAGAGAAAGGGCTATTGCCATATCTGCGGCAGGCTCGTCGGCACGAAGACCGCCTACGACGTTCAGATAGATGTCGTTTACCGAGAATTTTGCCCGCAGTCTTTTTTCAAGAACGGCAAGAAGCATATACATACGGTTATAGTCGACACCGTTGGAGGTACGCTTGGGAGAAGGGAACACGGTAGGCACGCACAATGCCTGTACCTCTGCAATTATCGGACGGCTGCCCTCCATAAGACAAACTGCACAGCTTCCCGAAACGTCCTTGGGTCTGCCGGCAAGCAGTGCCTCGGAGGGGTTGGGTACTTCCTTTAAGCCCTCCTCGTTCATCTCAAAAACGCCGATCTCGTTTGTAGAACCAAAGCGGTTCTTGATGGCGCGGATTATACGGTAGGAGCTGCGGCTCTCACCCTCAAAGTAGAGAACTGCATCTACTGCGTGCTCAAGGACCTTAGGTCCTGCGATATTACCTTCTTTATTGACGTGGCTGACTAATATTATGGATATACCCGCATTCTTTGCGGTTATAATAAACCTTGCGGCACACTCCTTTACCTGAGAGATGCTGCCCGCCGAGGTGCCGACCCTGTCGTCATACACCGTCTGTATAGAGTCGACTATAACTATATCGGGCTTGAGGCTTTCAACCTGTCCGAGAATTTTGTCGATATTCGTTTCGATAAGTATATAGAGATTGTCGGGGAAAACTCCGAGACGCTTGGCTCTGAGCTTTATCTGAGAGCCCGATTCCTCGCCCGAGACGTAAAGAACCTTGTTTTTCGGACAGAGCTTACCCGATATCTGCATAAGAAGTGTGGATTTGCCTATACCCGGTTCACCCGACAAAAGCACGGCAGAGCCCGAAACTATACCGCCGCCAAGCACACGGTCAAGCTCACCTATTCCGCTCTTTGAACGGATGTAGTTGGGCAGCTCCAGATCACGAAGAAGCTCGGGAGCGCTGTCATAGACAGAGGCAGCGGCACGGGGTCTTGCTGATTTTTTAGGCTCGGGTATGGCAGTACGCTCCTCAAGAGTATTCCACTCGCCGCAAGCAGGACATTTACCCGCCCAGCGTGAAACTGTATTACCGCACTCGGTACAGACAAAAACTGTTTTTTCTTTCATATTAAACTTCCTTGTTGAGATATTCGATAATTGCTGAATATACTGTTAAAGCCAGCTTGTGGCGGTAGTCGTCATCGCTTAACAGCTCAGCCTCCTCAGGGCTTGAGATAAACCCGCATTCCACAAGTACGGCGGGATTGTTTATGTTGTGCAACAGATATATCGCCGAGGTTGCCTGTTTTACCTGCCTGTTGTTTTCGGGCTGAAGCAGCTCCTTCAGCCTTGACTGGATAAGCTCCGCTAAAAGCAGACTTTCTGTATCGTTGGCTGAATAGTAAACCTGAGCACCACGGCATTTTTCGGAGGGATAGGTGTTCATATGGATGCTTACCGTGACTGAGCCCTCGTTTTCCGAGCCGATCTCTACCCGCTTTTTAAGATCCTGCATCTTCCTTTTTCCGGGAGTATCGGCATCATAGAGCATTATATCCTCGGTTCTTGTCATAACCGTTTCTACTCCCGATGCCTCAAGCAGATCGCGCAGTATCAGGGCTACCTCGAGATTCAGATCCTTTTCGATACAGCCGTTTATGCCTACGGCTCCGCCGTCCTCTCCTCCGTGTCCCGGGTCTATGACCACCGTCGGAACAGAGTCTGTCCACGCACTTTTTATTCCCAGTTCCTTGCGAAAGCCGTGGAGCAGCAGTGCACAGAGAATAAGCAGCACCGTAAATATTATAAATTTAAAGCTGACCCATACAGCCCTTATCTTCAAATCATCACCGCCAATATAAACTAAATCTGCTTATATATTATTCCGCAGGTGAAGATTGTATGATAAGTGACCGAAAGCCATTTGTACTTAATATCTGGGTTTCTGCTTACGTTCAGGCAGGAAGAAAAGTATACGCTTGCCCTTTGCTCCCATATAGTATGCAAGAGATGAGAATGCTATGGGAAGAATGGGTGTCAGAAGATAGAAATAATCGTCGTTTCCGAAGAAAAATTTATCTCTTATTCCCTGGAACATGGACTGGAAGAAGGTAGCTATGGTATAGGGCACTCCGTAAAGGTTGCTTGCCCAGGTCTTTACTGAATTGCGGTGTATGCAGAGCCTCATACCGCTGTCCGAAAAGAGCTCAAGCTCATTGCCGTCCTTATCGTATAACGTAACGACACCTCCGTTACGGTTGACTGTCTCGGAATATTTTGATCCCTCGTACTCTGCTGTCTTTACATTGCCGCCACTGTTGGAATAAAGCTGAGTCTCTGTATAGGTGTAGTCGGCGGCATCCATAGTCTCTGCCGCTTCTTCACGGGTATATACCTTCATTTCGTTGCCTTGGGCATCAAGCACCGCAACAGGGCTCTGCATAACGATAAATGCAGAAAATACTGCTATCATTATACCGCAGATGATGTTGAAGGAGTTTGCTCCCAAAGAGATCCACAGACCCTTCAAGGGATTGAAGCTCAGTCTGTTTCCGTCTATTGCAGGCTTGTCCTTCTGACCGATATCGTACATCATTACGTAGAGCAGATACACATATAGTACTGCACACAGGGAAGTGGTTATAAAATAGAGCTTTGAGCTTTGGTAGGTAGCTATGGTCATAACCAGAGCCAGCATTGCAATACCTATCTGGTTAAGCAGCATTTTGAACATATCGTAAGAATATTTTTTTATCATAAAAGTTTCCTCCGTTCGTACAAAAGTACACTTATCTCATTTTACATTAAATAATAATAAATTACAATACATATTTGTTAATTTTAAGGAGTACCATATGCCTGAAATGCCAAAAGCAGTTGACGGGTACTGTGCTTATTGCCGTACCGTAAAGAACCGTTCGGTTAAGACCGTGTCAGAATACGAGCACGATCTGCTTACCTTTTTCCGATATATAAAGGCATCGGAGAGCGGGGATATAAGCGAAGAAAAAATGAAAGAAACTGATATAAGCCGTATTACAATCGAGGATATTGGCAAAATAACAAGGGAGGATATCTACAGATACATGAGATATACCGCCGACGTAAGGAGAAACTCTGCCGTCACCCGTGCAAGAAAGCTTTCGAGCTTGAAGGGCTTTTTTAAATATCTTGTGGTGGTAAGAGGGGAGCTTGAGACCAACCCCTGCGAGCATATGGAGGGCCCGAGAATAAAGAACAAGCTGCCTAAGTTTCTCAGCCTCGAGGAAAGCATTTCTCTGCTTGAGGCGGTGGAAAGGGATACCGAATCAAAGTACCGTGAACGGGATTACTGTATACTTACCCTCTTTCTTAACTGCGGAATGCGTCTGTCCGAGCTGACGGGGATCTCCCTGTCCGACATTGACAGAGAACTCCGTTCATTGCGGGTGTTGGGAAAGGGCAATAAGGAACGCATTATCTATCTTAACGAAGCCTGTGCCGATGCTCTGAGGAGCTATATCGCGGTCAGGGCAAAATACGGTGAACCAAAGGATAAAAATGCACTTTTTATCAGCCGTAACCATCGACGTATAAGTAATCAAATGGTCCAGAAGATAGTATATAAATACCTTGATATGGCAGATCTGGGTTATAAAAACTGCTCGGTGCATAAGCTCCGACATACTGCGGCTACCCTTATGTATCAGACAGGCAAGGTGGATGTTCGTGTGCTCAAGGATATCTTGGGTCACGAGCAGCTCAATACCACCCAGATATACATCCATGTCAGCGACAAGGGAATGGAGGAGGCAATGCGTCATAACCCTCTCTCCGGAAAAACAGGAAAAAAGAATGGCTAAAAATAAGAAAAAACATTATCTCTTACCTATACTGCTCATATTATCGGTTCTGACTGCAGTTTTTGTTTCGGGCTGTGCAAGATGCAGGACTGCCCGATTACACAGTACTCCGCATACTCTGTCCAGCCACAGTGCTCTTATGATAGATCTTGACGGTGGGGAAATATGCTATGCAAAGAATCATAATGAAAAATTGCCCATAGCCTCTCTCACTAAGATCATGACCGCACTCGTGGTCATAGAGCAGACAGAGGATCTTGACAAGGAATATACCTTTACCGAGGATACCGTAGAGCGTATGAAGAAAAACCACGCCTCGGTGGCGGGCTTTAAGGCGGGGGAAAGGGTAAGTGTAAGAGATATGCTGTACGGCATTATGCTTCCCAGCGGCGGAGATGCGGCCCTGGGGGCTGCAAGCTGTACGGCAGGCGGCGAGGCTGATTTCGTTGAACTTATGAACCTACGAGCAGAGGAGCTGGGCATGGAAAACACTCACTTTTCAGATGTAACGGGTCTTGACGATGCGGATAACTATTCAACGGCAGCGGATATGGCATTGCTTTTTGCCACAGCTCTTGAGAACAGGGTTTTTTTTGACATAGTTACCGCCGATAAATATCTGACCCGTGCTACCGAGCATCACAAAAACGGAATACTGCTGGAGAGTACTCTTAACGAGCCTGTGAAGGAGTATTCACTTGAAACAAAGATATTAGGCGGAAAAACAGGCTATACCACCGGTGCGGGACTTTGTCTTGCAAGCTATGCCGAGCTTGAGGGACGCAGATATATCCTTGTAACCCTCGGGGCAGGCGACGGAAAAAAATATCCAAGCTACCACTTTGAGGATGCGGCGGTGCTTTATGATAAATATTATATGGCATAAAGAAAAAACGCCCGAAGGCGTTTTTTCTTTATGTAATATTTAGTTTTCTTCTTTTGTATTCTGACCTACTGCGAAGTTAACACCTGTATCCTTGGGATTGCTTCTCTCAAATACGTAATCCTTACCGGGAAGAATAGCATTGAGAACGATACCTGCGATAGACGCAACTGCAAGAGCAGAAAGAGTGATGGTAACGGAACCGATAGCAAAGCTTATCGAACCAAGACCGAGAGCAGATACGAGGATTATAGCTGCAACGATAAGGTTTCTGGACTTGGTGAAGTCAACCTTGGACTCAACGACGTTTCTTACACCGATAGCGGAGATCATACCGTAGAGTACGAAGGAGATACCGCCGATAATGGCAGTGGGGATGCAGTTGATAAGTGCCGCAAATTTGGGAGAGAAGGAAAGAACAACGGCAAATATAGCTGCAAGACGGATAACTCTGGGGTCATAAACCTTCGAGAGTGCAAGAACGCCTGTGTTCTCACCGTAGGTTGTGTTTGCGGGAGCGCCGACTACAGAAGCAAGCGTGGTTGCAACACCGTCACCGATAAGGGTACGGTGGAGACCGGGATCCTTGATGAAGTTGTTGCCTGTGGTAGCACCGATAGCGGAGATATCACCGATATGCTCCATCATAGTAGCAAGGGCGATAGGCATAATGCCGATGATGGAACCGATCACGAGAGAGGTCTGTGACCAGTCAACGCCTAAGATGGTTGCTTCCTTATGGATGGGGAAGCCGATCCACTTAGCTGCCGCAACACCGGAGAAGTCGATTGCCCAGCTTTCGACTCCGCAGAGGTTACCGACGATAACGGCAACAAGGAAGGAGCCTACGACACCGAGAAGGATAGGGATGATCTTGAACATACCCTTGCCCCAGATATTAAATACTATAACTATCACCAGAGCTATGAGAGCTAAAGGCCAGTTAGCCTTGCAGTTGTTAACTGCAGAGCCTGAAAGACCGAGACCGATAGCAATGATGATGGGACCTGTAACAACGGGAGGGAAGAACTTCATAACTCTTCTTACACCCACCAGCTTGATGATGAGAGCAAGCACAAGATAAACAAGACCTGCAGCAGCAACACCGAGACAAGCATAGGGGAGAAGCTCCTTGTTGGGGATATCGCCGTTTTCTCCGAGCATGGGAGCAACAGCCGCATAACCGCCTAAGAATGCAAATGAAGAGCCGAGGAAGGCGGGAACCTTGAACTTTGTAACAAGATGGAAGAACAGAGTACCCAGACCTGCCATAAGAAGTGTGGTGGCAACGTCAAGACCTGTAAGCAACGGAACGAGCACTGTTGCGCCGAACATAGCGAACATATGCTGGAAACCGAGCAGCAGCATCTTGGGTATGCCGAGCGTACGGGCATCGGTAATGCCTTCGTTACCGATAACGACCTTTTCTTTAGACATAAAAATGTCCTCCTTATATAAAATTTTTTGTTTTTGTTAGTTTGTTTACTAAGAGGAGATTTATAATGCAGAATGCAGAATTGAGGAGAATTTTGTTGCAGGAAGCAACAAAATTTCCATCTAATCATATAAGTTTCAAATATTTGCAGTATCAATTAAAAATAAAAGCATATAATTCAGAGATAAAGCAGATTATTACAAAATGCAGTTATGAATATAAATATAATGCAGATTTTCGACCCGAGGGAGAAAATCAACCATAATTCTGCACTCTGCATTCTGCACTCTGCATTTAATCAAAATGCTTACAGCATTTTGATTATCGCGACTTCTTTCTTGCCGTCAAACTCCGGCAGCCTTACCGAAATTCTTTCACTTCTTGAGGTGGGGATATTTTTACCTACGTAATCTCCGCGGATAGGCAACTCCCTGTGACCTCTGTCTATAAGGACCGCAAGCTGAATACAGCTTGGTCTGCCCATTGCGATAAGAGCATCCATTGCGGCGCGTACCGTTCTGCCCGTGAAGATAACGTCATCAACAAGCACAACTATCTTGTCGTGAATATCAAAGGGGATATTCGTCTCCCCCTGCGCCCCTGAGGTATCAAATATATGAAGGTCGTCACGGTGGTTTGTTATATCAAGCTCACCTACCGATACCTCGATATCCGAAAATTTTCGGATAGACTCCGCGATCTGCTTTGCCAGGGGTACACCCTTACGGTGTATTCCCACAAGATACAGCTCGTTTGCTTCGCTGTTGCGTTCTATTATCTCGTGGGCTATCCTTGTCAGCGCCCTGTCCACGGCTATACCCTCAAGTACGATTTTTTCTTCCATAATATTTCCTGTAATCTGCAAAATAAATACCGCCACAGAGTGACGGCATAATTACGCTATGGGGGTCGATCTTGCCGTATCTCTGTACATTCTTAAAGATCTTACTTTCGATATTATATCACCGTATGATTTAAAAATCAACAAAATATCAAAATTTTCTTAAAAATAATTATCCATTATATTTAGTCATTATGCACAAACGAATAATGAAAAACACATAAATTGTTGACAAATCGTCTATTTATTGGTAATATATTCTTAATAAACAACAACAGGAGGAAGCTATGAAAAATACCTTAAGGCTTTTGTCATTGCTTATGACGGCGGTAATGCTTTTAACGAGCATTTCCGTGACATTTCCCGTGTCTGCGGCAGATACGGTAAGTATCGTATTTGATGCCAACGGAGGAATCGGGGCACCTGCTACGATTACGGTAAATGCAGGCAGCGTTATAACGCTGCCCACCCAGCAGCCCAAAATAGCGGGTATGGTATTCCGCGGCTGGGCATTCAATAAGGCGGATGCAGATGCAGGCTACATAACCTATTCGGCAGATCAGGTGCATCAGGTACTTTGTAATAACTCTGCCACCCTTTTTGCATCCTATGCTTACGAGGTAACTCTCCTCCCCGGTAACAGAGGATGGGGAGCTACACAGAAGCTTTACAAGTTCCCGACAAGAGACCTTGATCTTTTCCACCACAAGTCTGATATACAGCCCAACTACGGTATGCTTCCCGGTGCTTCCGGTGACGTTACCAGTCTTATGGTCTTTGTGGAATGGAACACCGCACAGCTTCCTACCGGTAAGGGTAACGGCGCCGCCTATCACGAGAAATATACAGCCAACGCCCCCACCGCCCTTTATGCTATATGGGGAAATCCCGTGATTTACTCTGCAGACGGCGGTTTCTTCCATTATACCGGCACGGGTGTTATGGAATCTTACGTCACGGGCTTTGACTCTACCCCCGGTCTGTATAACGCATACGGCAACTTCGGTATGCCTACAGGGGAGAACGCTCCCTATAAGGCGGGATGCCGTCAGTACACCGAGAACGGCGAAGAGGTCTATGCAAGAGTCTTTACCGACGGCGGTATTTACCGTATGGAGCATTCTACCTCGGGACTTGAGATACCTATATTCAACGGTAACGGCTACAGCTGGTCTGATTTCTACTGCGGTCATACCTCCTACGGTGAATCGGGTATGCTGCTTCACGCTATATGGGAGCCTTCTGTCACCTATAAGGCAAACGGTGGCACGGGCAAGGACGTTGTAGAATATATGACCTATGCAGGCGGAAGCCAATATAATTATAATAACTATACCGTTAAGTCAAATTCCTTTGAAAATACAACGGCCTTCAAGGGCTGGAACACCAAGCCCGACGGCACGGGCAAGTCCTATGCTGCAGGTGACGTGATAAAGGGCTACGGCTCAAACGAGCCTCTCGTCCTCTATGCACAGTGGGAGGAAGCTGCGCCCACAGGTGAGTATTATATCTCCTTCAATGCTATGGAGGGATATCTTGAAGCCTCAAAGCAGAGCTATAAGGTGTCCTACGGACAGAAGCTTTCGGAGGCTATCCCCGAGCTTCCCATACCCACCCGTCAGGGTTATATCTTCAGAGGATGGGTAAACGATGACACAGGCTCCGAGCTTATACTCGATACCGAGTATTATGCTCTTACCAAGGACACCTCCTACAGTGCAAAATGGGAGCTTCACGGCTACCATATCCTTGAAAAGCATACCAAAGCACCTACCTGCACTACCGAAGGCTTTTTCACTCAGGAGTGTAAGTCCTGCGGTTACGTAGATACCATCGTTTACGAAACCACGCCTCACACCTACGACAGCTGGAACACCATTGAGGACGGAAAGGTTGCAAAGTTCTGCAATCAGTGCTACAACGCGTATATTGCAGACTCTACGGTTATGGTTCCTCAGGAGGTAATTGCATATAACAACTACGCCGTAGGCGCAGGCTCCGACGATTATGCATACATAGACACACTTAACTATATCGGACCGGCAATAGACAACGGTCCCGGCAGTAACCCCTTCGGCGGCGACTATTTCAGCAATCTCAGCGGTATACGTAACCGTGCAAGGGCGGTGAACCCCGACATCAAGATAGTTCTTACCGTATTTAACAGAAATATCGCTACCTTTGAGAGCTGGCTTTCGGCAGGCAACCGTTCTTCCTTTGCCCAGCAGCTTGTCAATACGGTTACCGCTTACGGCTTTGACGGTCTTGATATCGACTATGAATTTCCCACCAATGCCGCAAAGAGTGACTTTGTAGCTCTGCTTGCCGAGATAAGATCCCGCTTTAATCTTCTTGAGGCACAGACGGGCAAGCACTATATCCTGTCTATCGCAACACCTGCCTCGGTATGGGCGTATACCAAGTTTGACCTTCCCGGCTGCGCACAGTATCTTGACTATTTCAATATGATGAACTATGATCTGTACTGCGGCTCGGCATTCCCTTATACCCATCATCATACTCCTCCCTACGACAATCAGGACCCCTACGGACATATTCTCACAGGCGGCTCTGTTCAGAGTGATATCACACTTTATAAATCTCTCGGTATCCCCGCAAGCAAGATAGTTGCAGGCGCGGGTATGTACTCCCGCCGCTGGAACAACGTTCCCGCTGCCAACAACGGACTCTTCCAGTCGGGAAGCCTTGATGAATCCAATATCCATTACGATACTCTGATGAACGAGTACGTCAACCGAAACGGCTTTACAAGATACTGGGACGATACCGCCAAGGCTCCCTATCTCTATAATCCCTGGTCACAGCAGTTTATTTCCTATGACGACAAGGATTCCCTTCGTCACAAGATCGAGATAATCCAGCGCGAGCGTATCCGCGGACTTATGCTGTTCGACTACGTGACCTGTGACAGCTGCGGAATAATCCCCTGGATAGGCGAGAATATCGGCTCCACACCTCATATGTGTAATCACGATAAGGTGGAGACGAAGGATCTTACCTGTACCGAAAACGGCTACGTTTGTGTTAAATGCTCTTACTGTGACAGCGTTGGTGCACGTACCGAGCTTCTTCGTCAGGGACACTACAGCCAGGATTGGACCGTAAAGACGGCTCCCACCTCTGCAAAGTCAGGTATACTTAAGGGTACCTGTATCACCTGCGGTAACGAGACGACAAGAACAATACCGCCTCTGGGCTATACGGTAACCTTTGATGCTGACGGCGGTTCTGTTATAGGCTCTTCAAAGCTTGTCTTCCAGGCAAACGAAAGCTATGCCAAGGCATCTCATATCACAGCAGTAAAGGAAGGCAAGACCTTTGCGGGCTGGTACTGCGAAAAATACGGTTATACCCTTAATGCAGGCGACAACTTCACCTTAAAGGATGACGTTACCTTCAAGGCGGTATGGGCAGGAGAGGATATCCCCGACGAGCCTTCTCACGAGAACCTCGGGGTAAAATCGGTGGATAACTATACTGTAATAATCGACGGTATCACCGACGTTAAGGAAATAAGATTTGCTATCGGCAGATATACGTCAGGCTCGGAGATCAAGGCGGCAGAAAAGAATCTGACCCTTGATGCGGCAACCGTAGCCAAGTATACGTCGGAGGGCAGATTTACGTACGATCTTCCCTGGATGGGTGAATATACCTTCTGGGTAAGATTCAACGACGGTACCTCAGAGTTCCTCTACACAAACGTAAATGAGGTAGATCCCTACGTTACCTCCTACGGTGTAAAGCTTACTGTCAATGACTTTGGCGAAAACTACAAGGATGCCTGGCTTGCAAAGGGTAGATTCAACTCCTACAGCGAGATAAAGAGCTCCACGGCATTCAAGTATCAGGCATCTAAGACTAAGCTTGACAACTACGCAAAGACCACACACGATTTTACCTATACTATGGAGGAGCCGGGCGATTATACGGTGCTTATCAGATACAACGACGGCAGCTTTGACGTGATCCATCATACACTTACCGTTACAACTCCCGTGCTTGAAGAGGATGGACTCAGAGCAGTTATACATAATATCCCCGATATCAAGATCATAAGAACGGCATACGGCCACTATACTTCTGTTGCTGATATAAAGAAGGCGTCTACTGTCCGTTACTTTAACAACAAGACAGCAATAAAGGACGCGGAAGAGTATATGATCCAGTATAGGGAAGAGGGTGAGGTTACCATCATCGTTGAGTACAACGACGGTTATAAGCATTACTTCTACTACAACGTAGCCAAGAAGGTGCCTACCTATACTCTTGAGGGCAACAGGATAACCTTCGGTGATCTCGATGATCTTTATATCATCAGATATGCGGCGGGCAAATATACGACCGCAGGCAACATCAAGAACGCCCCCGGTTCAATGTTCAAAAAGGCAGAGGATATCAACGGTAACGGTCAGATAATAATCGACGGTCTCACTGCCGGCAGATGGAGCTTTATGGTGCAGTATAACGATGAATCCTATAATTTCTATTTGATAACAGTAGAATAATGCAAAAAAAATAACGAAAATATTAAAATATAAAAAATTTTCAAAAACTATTGCAAAATCAAAAAGCTTGTGATATAATATCAGCACTTATGTAAAAAACTATTGTAAAGGAGACTTAGGAATGAAGCAGGGAATTCATCCGGATTATAAAGAATGCACCATCACTTGTGCATGCGGCAACGTAATCAATACCAGATCCACCAAGGGTGATATGCGTGTTGAAATCTGCTCCAAGTGCCATCCGTTCTTCACAGGCAAGCAGAAGTTCGTTGATGCAGGCGGACGTCTTGATAAGTTCAAGAAGCGTCTTGAGGCTGCTAAGAAGTAATCACAAAATGTACAAAGGTGAGAAGTGCGTATGCGCCTCTCACCTCATTTTGTTTACATCCAAAGGCTGTAAACAAAAAACTCTTAACTCTAAACTGTAAACTCATCACTGATTGACTGTTTGTGATCGGTTTATTTTTGCAGATCCCATTGTCAGATTTTTATAATCAATAACTGCAAGCGAGTTTAGAGTGAAGAGTTTAGAGTGGAGAGTTATAATGGAATCAATAATTAAAGAAGAAAAATTAACCCGTTGTGCCCTTGTGGCGATAAATACAAGATATGACGATGAGTCTGACATAGAAGCGTCCTTTGACGAGCTTGAGCGCCTTGTGGAGACCGCAGGCGGCGAGGCTGTTTTCCGCCTTTTGCAGAACAAGTCCACACCCGACGTCCGTACCTATATAGGACAGGGTAAGGTCAAGGAGCTTTCCGATCTCTGTCAGGCAAATGAGATCGAGCTCGTTATATTTGATACCGAGCTTTCTCCATCCCAGATAAGAAACCTTGAGGACGAGATAGAAGCTGACGTACGCGTTATCGACAGAAGCATGCTGATCCTCGATATTTTTGCTCTCCACGCTACCAGCGGTGAGGGTAAATTGCAGGTAGAGCTTGCACAGCTGCGCTATACCATACCGAGGCTTATGGGTAAGGGTACCGAGCTTTCGCGTCTGGGAGGCGGTATCGGTACAAGAGGTCCGGGTGAGTCAAAGTTAGAAACAGACCGCCGTCACCTTATGCGCCGTATTTCTGCCCTTGAAGCTCAGCTGAAAGAAATGGACTTTAACCGTGCCACCCAGCGTAAGGCAAGGGAAAAGTCGGGAATATGCAAGGTGGCTATCGCAGGCTATACCAATGCAGGTAAATCCACCCTCTTAAATTATCTTACAGGTGCAGGCATACTTGCCGAGGACAAGCTTTTTGCTACCCTTGACCCCACCACCCGTAAGTTCACTCTGCCCGACAACACCGAGATACTTTTGACCGATACCGTAGGCTTTATCCGCAATCTGCCCCATCATCTTATAAGAGCCTTCCGTTCTACACTTGATGAGGTAAAGTACGCGGACGTTATAATGATACTTGTGGATACCTCAGATCCCCGCTGTGACGAGCAGCTTGAGGTAACACAGAAGCTTCTTTTTGATCTCGATGCCGCAAACAAGCCTATATTGTACGTATACAACAAGTGTGATATGGCAGCCCCCGGCTTTATGGGAGCCTCCAGCCGTATTCCCACAGCCTCGGTTGCCTATATCAGTGCAAAGACAGGTGTAGGTATAAACGAAATGCTCGAGACCCTCTCAGCGCTCTGTAACGGAGGAAAGACGAAGGAGATATTCGTTATACCCTTCTCGGATCAGGGACAGGTCAATGCTCTTTATAAGTATGCTACCGTTCACGACGTTCAGTACGGTGACGAACACGTTGTGGTATGCGCCACCGTTGACAAGGAAACAAAGGGAAGAATGCAGAAGTATCTTAAAAGGAGAAGCGAGGATGAAGAAACAGAAGAATAACACACCCGCTGAGGCTGAAAAGGTTTTATATACCACCCTTGCAGGGGAGGCGCACGCCGAACTTATCGAGCGCAAGTCCCGTTTTATCGGACACGCCGCTCACGTTACCACCGAGGCGGATGCAATAGCCTTTATAAATAAGATAAGAGCAGAGCATTCTCAGGCGACGCACAACGTCTACGCTTATATGACGAAGGAGAACAATATCCAGCGCTATTCTGACGATAACGAGCCTCAGGGTACTGCGGGCATTCCCGTGCTTGACGTTATACGCAAAAGCGGCTTTACCGATGCGGTCATAGTCGTTACCCGATATTTCGGCGGAATACTTCTGGGTGCAGGCGGACTTGTCCGTGCTTATTCCGCGGCGGCAAAGTTAGCGGTAGACGAGGCTCGTATCGTTACCTACGAGCAGTATACCGAATTTTGTATGTCGGTAAGCTATTCGGATTATCAAAAGCTCCAGTATGATTTTCCCGCGTACGGTATTATCGTTGATAACTCCGAGTTTGCCGATTCGGTGCGCCTGAAGCTTGCCATCAAGGAAACAAGGTTCGACGAATATGCACAAAGGCTGTCCGAGATGACTCAGGGACGCATAGAACCGACCAAAACCGGTAGAAGATTCGATTATTTGTGATTTTTTCGATTTATAATGAAAAAATTGATTTTTTAAAAGGTTATTTTGCTTTTTTTGCGTATATTATAAATGTTATGGAATACAACAACGATTATGATTATCTTAAAGTAAAATATACAGGCGACTATTACAGCGTAAGATTTCAGCGGGACAAGGCTTATTTCGCCACCCGTGATCTGGAATACGGAATGCTCCGCATCACAGATGATTTCGGTGAAGAGGGTGTTTTTATGCCCGAGGAGTTTGAGGTAGTCAAGGTGTTAAAGAACGGAGGTATGCCCGAGGATGAAGACGATCAGGGAACTTTTATGTGAGAGAGAGAAGACGTCCCTTGCACCCTATGCCGTACACTCTGCTGACAGCCGCGGCAGACCTGAATATATAGAACCCTGTACGCTCAGGACCGAGTTTCAGCGTGACCGTGACCGTATAACTCATTCTAAGGCGTTTCGCCGTCTTATGTACAAAACACAGGTCTTTTTGTCGCCCGAGGCTGATCATTACCGCACCCGACTGACCCATACCCTCGAGGTAACTCAGATCGCCCGTACCATCGCAAGAAGTCTCAGTCTCAATGAGGATCTCTGCGAGGCAATAGGTTTAGGACACGATCTGGGCCACACCCCATTCGGACACGCGGGAGAGAGGGTGCTTGCAAGATGCTATGACAAGAGCTTTTCTCATAATGCTCAGAGTCTTCGCGTTGCGGACAAGCTTGAAAAGCTCAATCTTACTCATGAGACCCGTGACGGAATTCTGAACCACGTCTGGAAATGTAAGCCCTCCACCTTAGAGGGAAGGGTAGTACAGTATTCCGACCGTATAGCCTATATAAACCACGATATAGACGACGCCTGCCGTGCAGGCGTGCTTGACGAAAGAGACATCCCCGACAGTATTCTTTCTGTTCTCGGATATACCCACAGCGACCGTATCAACACTATGGTTTCAAGCATTATCCGTGAAAGCTCGGGAAAGGCAATGGTAGAGATGGAGCCTCACATACATAAGGCGACTATGGAGCTTCGCGAGCTTCTTTTTGAGCTTGTTTATAAAAACCCAAAGGCTAAGGGGGAGGAGGGCAAGGCTGAGGAGATGCTCCATATGATGTTTGACTATTTCTGCCGCCGTCCCGAAAAGCTGCCTACCGAATATCTGCCCACCGCAGAGTGGGAGGGTATACCCAGAGCGGTATGCGACTATATCTCGGGCATGACCGACAGATATGCGGTGGCTAAATTTAATGAAATTTTTGTGCCCGACAGTTGGGGAGGATAAGGCGGTTTTCTTTTGAAAACCGCAGTGAAAAGTGAAGAGAGAAAAGTGAAGAGTTAAGGAAGATTTTTGTCCTTTAAAGGACAAAAATCCTCATTAATTATACACATTATACATTTTTACAGGAGGTAGCTTTGATATCAAAAGAAATAATTGAAGAAATAAAAAGACGTAACGATATCGAGGACGTTATCTCCCAGTATGTTGCGTTGAAAAGAGCAGGCAGCAATGCCAACGGACTTTGTCCCTTCCACAGTGAAAAGACACCGTCATTTACCGTTTTTAAGGGTACCGACAGCTTCTATTGCTTCGGCTGCGGAGCGGGAGGAGACGTTATAACCTTTATTATGAAGGTGGAAAATCTCGATTACGTAGGTGCTCTTGAGTTTCTTGCAAAGAGGGCGGGAATAACAATACCTACCGACGGCTACGAGGCGGAAACCGGAATGCGCCGTACCCGAGTGCTGGAGATGAACCGCGAGGCGGCAAAGTTTTTCCACTCTCAGTTAAAAAACGATAAGATAGCCCTTGGGTATCTTAGCCGCAGAGGGCTTTCAGGCTCGGTTATAAAGCATTTCGGTCTGGGCTTTGCACCGCCCGGCTTCGGAGCACTGACCGATCATATGCATAAATTAGGCTATAGCGACGAGGAGCTTCAGACAGGCTTCCTTGCAGGTAAGAGCCAGAAAACGGGCAGAGCATACGATTATTTCAGAAACAGAGTAATATTTCCCATCATAAACACGGCGGGAGAGGTAATAGCCTTCGGCGGCAGAGTAATGGATGATTCAAAGCCTAAATATCTCAATACCTCGGATACCCCCGCCTTCAAAAAAAGCAGAAACCTCTTTGCTCTCAATTATGCAAAGAATTATTGCTCCGAGCAGATGATACTCTGCGAGGGCTATATGGACGTTATAGCTCTTCACGCCGCAGGCTTTCAGAATGCTGTGGCGACCCTCGGCACGGCCCTCACCCCGGATCAGGCGAGGCTGATGAAGAAATACACCAAGACCGTGCTTATCTCCTATGACTCGGATGAGGCGGGACAGAGGGCGGCAAACAAGGCGTTTACCCTTCTGGGTGAAGCGGGGCTTGAGACCAGGATACTTCGTATGAACGGAGCAAAGGACCCTGACGAATATATACAGAAATTCGGAAAGCTGGCGTTTCAGAAGGTCATAGATTCAAGCTATACACAGTTTGACTATAAATTTGAATCGATACTGAAAAAGCATGACCCCGAAACCGCGGAGGGGCGAATAAAGGCGTCGGATGAGGCAGCTGAGGAGATATCCCGTGTTTACTCCAGTGTTGAAAGGGATATATATATCAAAAAAGCATCGGAAAGATTGAGCATTTCCCCCGATAGTCTGAAAAGAGACGTAGAGAATAAGATCAGCCGCCGCAAAAGGTCAAACGCAAAGGAAGAAAAGCAGAAGCTTATTCAGTCTGCTCAAGGCTACGGCGACCGTGTCAATCCCGATAAGATAAAGAATCTCAAGGCAGCGGCAGCCGAGGAGGTCATTCTCGGAATACTGCTTAAATATCCCGAATATTCGGTAAGGATAAGGAAGGGAAGCTTTGAACTGCAAAGTGAGAATTTTGTTTCAGAGTTCTCAAGGAGAGTTTTCAATGCGGTTATGGCGGCGGGAGACGATTTTGAGCTCGGAATGCTGAATTCGGATTTTTCCGAGGCAGAGATGGCACGGATCATTAAAATGCAGATAGCCCGTGAGGGGCTTTCAAATACGGACGGAGTGTTTTCCGACAGTATTGCCGCACTGAAGCAGGCGGCAAAAAAGGCAGATATGTCTCTTGAGGACATTATCAAAGCCAAAAGAAGTAAACAATAAATACATATAGACGGAGGCTAAAAAATGGCAGCAAAGAAAAAGGAAACCTTGGTTGAAGAGGCAGTAGAGGAGGTAGTGACCGATACTGTTGCTACAGATGAGGAGGCTCCAAAGAAGAAGGCTCCCGCAAAGAAGAGAGCATCAAAGAAAAAGGCGGATCCCGACGGAAAGGCAGAGGCAAAGTCGGACAAGCCCATGGATATCAACGAGCTTTTTGAAAAGTCAAAGGAAAAGGGCACCGTTACCAATAACGAGATCATGGAGGCTATTGCCGAGTGTGACCTTGATATCGAGCAGATCGAGAAGATCTACGAGCAGTTTGAAGCTGCAGGTATTGAGATCAAGGGCTATATGGATTCCTCTGAGTTCGAGGAGATCGAAAACGAGGTCGAGAGATACGAGAGTGCTGAGGATATGGAGCAGATGCTTGCTCAGGACGGTCTTGCTATAGACGACCCGGTTCGTATGTACTTAAAGGAGATCGGTAAGGTTCCCCTGCTTGAGACGGAAAGAGAGCTGGAGCTTGCAAAGCGTATGAGCGAGGGAGATGCAATGGCAAAGACAGAGCTGGTTGAAGCAAACCTTCGTCTTGTTGTAAGCATTGCCAAGAGATACGTGGGTAAGGGAATGTTCTTCCTTGACCTTATTCAGGAGGGAAATCTCGGTCTTATGAAGGCGGTAGAGAAGTTTGACTACCGTAAGGGCTATAAGTTCTCCACCTATGCCACTTGGTGGATAAGACAGGCGATTACCCGTTCTATTGCAGATCAGGCAAGAACCATCCGTATACCCGTTCATATGGTTGAGACTATCCACAAGGTTACCCGTATCCAGCGTCAGCTTCTTCAGGAACACGGCCGTGAGGCAACAGCTGAAGAGATCGCAGAGGTAATGGGCGTGACCCCCGACAAGGTCCGTGATGTTATGAAGATAGCCCAGGATCCCGTTTCTCTTGAAACACCTATAGGTGAGGAGGAGGACAGCCATCTCGGAGACTTTATCGAGGATCAGGATTCTCCCGCACCTGCAGAGGCAGCGGCTTACACATTGCTGCGTGAACAGCTCAACGAGGTGCTCCACACCCTTTCAAACCGTGAGGAGCAGGTGCTCAAGCTCCGCTTCGGTCTTGAGGACGGCAGACCCAGAACTCTTGAAGAGGTAGGCAAGGAATTCAACATTACCCGTGAGCGTATCAGACAGATCGAGGCAAAGGCATTGCGTAAGCTCCGCCATCCCAGTCGTTCAAAGCGTTTACAGGGCTTTATGGATTGACAGATAATTTACATTTACACCTTGACTTATCAGACAAAATATAGTAAACTAAATTAAGTATATTTCTACATTTGTAGGGGGTTAACCATGAAGAAAAGAATTCTCGGATTTATACTTGCGGTTCTGCTTGTTCTTCCCACCTTTATGTTTATAGGCTGTAAGGATGAAGAAAGCAGTCTGGATCTTGTTCAGAACGGACCTGTTCCCGTAACGCTTACCTTATATTCCATAACAGAGGAAGCCACCACCGACGAGGCGAGACAGGCTGTTGAGGACGAGATCAACAGAATAACAGAGTATGAGTTCAATACACATATCATTCTCAGACTTTTCACAGCTGAGGAATACAAGGCTCAGGTAGAAAACGACCTTGCCATAGCTGAGAAGAACTATACCGAGCCTGAGGTTGAAACCGACGAAAACGGCGAGACCGTAACCGCGGCTCTTACAACACCCAAGGAAACTCTTGCTACCACCAAGAGAGAGGTTGAGACCGACGAAAACGGCGAGACAAAGCACCGTGTCGTTATCAACGAGGAGAAGATAAGCTATCCTGCAGAAAACGGAACACAGGTAGATATTTTCCTTGTAAACTCTCTTGACGATTATAACAACTATATCGACAACGGCAGTATCCAGGCTATGGATAGCGAGCTTCTGAGCAGTGCTGCTCTTATCAAAAAGTACATTAATCCTACTCTTATGAATTCCGTAGCTACCGTGGAGGGAACCTTTGGTATTCCCAACAACAAGCTTATCGGTGACTATGAGTACATATTGCTCCGCAAGGACCTGGTTGACAAGTACAACTATGATCCTTCTGCGTTGACCACTCTTTCCAGACTTGAGACTTACATCAACGATGTCAAGGGTGAGGGTGTTACCCCCGTGCTTGATACCTACGGTGTAGCACCTCTCGCTATATCTATGACCGGTGAGGACTCCTTTTTCGGTTCTCACGTAGGCTACAATCCCGCACAGAGCAACAATGCAATGCCCCGTAACCTTCTTACCAACACCTCCTTCCAGAAGGAATACAGTATGATAAGAACTCTCAAGGCGGCAGGTACTATGGTTGACGGCGAGCTTACCGAAACTCCCGACGCAGCCTGCATATTTGCCAAGGGAAGTGCTGCCATACCCGAGCTTTACGGTGAGGATTACTACGTATCGGTATACAAGTATCCTACCGCTACCAACGAGAACGTATTCAGCTCTGTATATGCAGTAAGCTCTTACACTCAGAGCCTTAAGAGATGTATGCAGATCATCAATTATATGCAGACGGACTCTGAGCTTGCAAACATTCTTCGCTACGGTGTACCCGATGAGCATTACACCTACGACGAGGAGAATGATATCGTAACCGTTATCAGTGACGAATATCAGATGAACCCCGAGTATGCCGGCAATATGTTCCTTGCATATCAGAATACAGATATGACAAGGGAGGAGCTTACCCTTTCCGCTGACAAGTGGGCTCTCGGTAAGCAGCAGAACCTTGAGGCTGTAGGCAGTCCCTACCTCTCCTTCTCGCCCATAACCACCGACGTTATGTTTGAGGATGAGGACACCATGTCTGAGTTTGAGATGACAGGTGAGGAGATCATGGCAGAGGTCATCAAGGCCTCGGACGATGCAGAGGCAAAGCTTGCTGCATTCACCGGAACAGGCGATGCACTTATTGCATATATGAACACTCTCGGTCAGGAATTCGCCGCAAACAAAGCTGTTGCAGCTGCCCTGAACAACAAGTTTACAAATTCCGCGTTTGCAAGATACGTTGCATGGTACAAGGTAACCTACGATACCTCAACAGAAGAAGCGTAATATAGAACGTAATCATAACCACCCGTTAAAGGGTGGTTATATTTTTTCGGTGTATACCCCGGTTGACCGGGTAAGCACAAAAATTACAAAAATATTAAAAACTATTGACTGAATCGTGAATAGATGGTATAATTAGACAAATCTATTAAAAGGAGATACATTATGAAAAAATTATTTGCACTTGTGCTTTGCGCACTTCTGACTGTTGCCGCTTTTGCATCCTGCGGTGCTCCTAAGTCTCTTAACGACAAATATTTAAAGGGCACGTGGGTAGCTGAATTCGGTCTTGCCGATGCAATGGGTGACAGCGCCGATATGTTTGAAGAATTGTACGGTGTTGACCTTAACGACATTGATTCCGAGATCAAGATAGAACTTGAGTTCGACGGTGACGGTGAGGTTACAATGAGCGTTGACGAAAAATCCCTTGAAAAATATTTCGAGGAAATGGTAGAAGCCATTGATAACGATGAAATTACCGATTCCATCGACGAATTGATGGAGGGTATGGGCGACGAGTTTGAGGAGACCGGTGAATACGAGCTTGACGATGACAAGGTAACTCTTATCAACGACGGCGGTGATGAGCTGGAATTTGAATATGAAGACGGCGATCTTGTTGTCGATGAAAGCGGCATAAAGTTGGTATTCAAGAAAAAGTAATACGTACTGAAACGCAGACTACGGTCTGCGTTTTTTGATATATAGGAATTTTCTCTATTGCGGTGTGGTTCGAATTACTGCGTAAACGGGCGCAGTATGGGTGCGGCGACTCGCCGCTTTTTTGTTGACAATATTTTCTCACAATGCTATAATCTATGTATAACTCTTTTCGGAGGTAAGCTATGAATATGAATTTCTATATGCCCGCAAAGGTTATTTCGGGCAAGGACTGTATTTCACAGAATAAGGCTCTTTTCAAGCTGGGAAAGAGCTGTATGATCGTAACGGGATCATCCTCCGCCATCAAAAGCGGAGCTCTGGATGACGTTATAGATGCGCTTTGCGAAAACGGTATAGAGTATATCGTGTACGATAAGATCAGAGAGAATCCTCTGCTCAGCACCTGCTATGACGGCGGTGTTATAGCAAGAGAGTTTGGCTGTGATTTCGTTGTAGGCATCGGCGGAGGCTCACCTATGGATGCGGCAAAGGCTATTGCAGGCTTTATCGCCAACCCCGATATAGAGCCTGACGAAATATTCAATATTCCCGCACTTTCGCCTTCTGTGCCGATAATTCTCGTTCCCACCACCTCGGGTACGGGAAGCGAGGGTAACCCCTATTCCATACTTTCCCTTGATGGCAAGGATAAGAAGCAGACCTTCAATTCCCCCTATTCCTATGCCAAATATGCTTTTCTTGACTATAAGTATACGCTTTCGCTTTCCCGCAACTATTCGCTTTCCACGGCTCTCGACGCATTCTGTCATTGTATAGAAAGCTATATGTCTCCAAAGTCCACCGATATATCCCGTATGTTCGCACTCTACGGTGCAAAGAATATCTGGAACTGCTTTGACGGACTTGATCGCGGCGAGATAACCGAGGATATGAGAGAAGCTCTTATGTATGCCTCCTTTGCAGGCGGTGTTGCCATAAACACCACGGGAACAGGCTTTCCACATCCCATGGGTTATAACCTGACCTTCTATGCAGACCTGCCCCACGGCAGAGCCTGTGCGGTATTTATCGGTAAATATGTAGAGTATCAGATGAAGAGTGAGGAGGGAAGAAAGCTTCTTTGCGGCTTTGCCGAAGCTCTCGGTACCACTCCCGAAATAATAGGAGAATATCTGCCCCGCCTTGCCGAGTTTACCGCGGAGATAGATGACGAAACCGTAACTATGTTCTGTGAAAAAGTTAAAAACGCAAGGAACTTCGTCAACGCACCCTACAAGGTATCCTACGATGAAATGATAAAAATATATAAGGATCTGTTTATAAAATAATGTCTGACAAAGCACTCGATTCCCAGTTTAAACGTATGACGGAGGCTCCGTTGCAGCCTCTTATACTCAAGCTTGCCGTCCCCACCATAATAAGTATGCTTATCTCCTCGGTCTACAATATGGCAGACACTTACTTCGTGGGACGCATAGGCACGTCGGCAACGGCGGCGGTGGGCGTATCCTTTTCACTTATGGCGATGATACAGGCTATAGGCTTCTTCTTCGGTCACGGCTCGGGTAATTTCATCTCCCGTGCTATGGGCAGACAGGAGTACGGGGATGCCAATTCGATGGCAGCGGTAGGCTTTTATTCCGCTGTTGCAGGCGGTCTTCTTATAACGGCGGTAGGGCTTATATTCTTAAAGCCCTTGGCTCTGCTTTTAGGCTCCACAAAGACGATACTCCCGTACGCCTGCGATTATATGAGATATATTCTCTTTGCCGCTCCCTTTATGACAGGCTCGTTTGCATTGAACAATCAACTGCGTTTTCAGGGCAGGGCGACCTATGCGATGATAGGTATTACCTCGGGCGGTATACTGAATATGATCCTTGACCCTATATTTATCTTTGTTTTAGATATGGGTACAGCCGGTGCTGCCTTTGCCACAATGATAAGCCAGATGGTGGGCTTCACCATTCTTCTTATAATGGTTCTTAAGAAGGGAATTCCCGTAAAGCCTTCATACTTTAAATTCAAGAGCTACTATTATAAGGAAATGTTCCGTGGAGGATTGCCCTCCCTTGCACGGCAGGGCTGCGGCAGCATATCGACCCTCTGCCTTAATAATGTGGCGGGTGCTTACGGAGACCCGGCGATCGCCGCAGTTTCGGTAGTCAGCCGTGTGATGATGTTTGCATATTCCGCACTTATAGGATACGGTCAAGGCTTTCAGCCGGTATGTGGTGTAAACTACGGTGCGGGAAACTATAACAGAGTCCGCAAGGCATTTTGGTTTTGTGTAAAAAGCTCCTTTGCAATACAGCTTTTAGTTGCGGCACTCGGATTCGTTTTTGCCGAGCCTCTGGTAGAGCTGCTGAGAAAGGATCCTGAGGTCATAAAGATAGGTATTAACGTTTTGAGATTTCAGTGCTGCACCTTCCCTTTGTCGGGCTACGTTGTGTTCTGCAATATGATGAGCCAGACCATCGGTATGGCAGGCAGAGCTACCTTTCTTGCTCTTTCACGGCAGTTTCTCTTTTTTGTCCCTGCGATATTCGTCCTTGAGGCGTTATTTGCTCTTACCGGACTTGAAGCCGCCCAGGCAGTGGCGGATGTATGCTCCTTTGCGGTGTCTGTGCCCATAGGATTGGGAATACTGAAGAAGATGAAGGATTGACAAATCAATTCTTGAGTGATAATATACAATATATCCAAAAAAAGGAGAATTATTATATGTTGAAAAAACTCTCAGCTATTATGCTTGCACTGCTTATGCTGCTTTCTGCGGCAGGTTGCAGCATAACAGAGGAGGCTCCCGCTAACTCTTTTGAGGAGGCAGACGGATCAAAAGATGACGGTCTGTTTGAAACTCCGGATGTCACCTCCGGCAGCATTTCTTCCATTGGTCTTGAAAAGGTAGGGTCGGTGGAAAAGAAGAATATCAACCACGGATCGGGAGGTCTTTACTATCAGGAGGGAGAGCTCTACGGAGTAATGAGCTTCGACGGTGAATATGATACCGGAGCAAAGTATGAATACTGTTCTCCCGAGGGACTTTATTTCAGGGTTGCCGAAAAGCGTACAGAAGGTACCGAGCCCGGGGATGTAAACAATATGGGACTTATCAATGCCATGGGAGAAATCATAGTGCCGATGGAATATGCTGTTATAACAGCAGAGAATTACAGATATGTCCGTGCATTCAAGGCAACAGAGAGTACTGATAACAAAGACGAGGCTCTTGTATACTTAACAGACAGCTGGATACACAGCGGAGCAAAGGACGGCGATCTTCTCTACAAGGGCGAGTGGCAGGTATATGACGCTTTGGAAAAGAAGGAGATCAACGGAATCAAGGGTACAAACAAGTACGCTGTGAACGCCTGGGGCGGATTTCTGGAGTACACCAATGATACCGATGACAAAGTTGTTATAAACTATAACGGTGACGTTATACCCGCAGGTGCCCAGAGATACGCAATGGCTGATTGTTATTCTGTTGAGGCAGACGGCGTCCTCACTATGTATACCGTCACCGGCGATAAGCTTTTTGAGATGAATATGGAAGGAAAAAGTATTTCATCCCTGAGCTCTGCTATATATAATACACAGATAGGCAGAGATACATATTTCCTCGTAAGGGAAAAAGAAAGCGATACCTGCTACCTTGTTGACTTTGACGGCAAGAAGGCATCCGGTGATTTTACAGGTCCCATATACTATTATGATGGATTTATCAGAGTAGAGGCCACAGGAAATATTTACGACCTTAACGCTAATGTTCTTGTAAAGGGAAACGAGGAATTTGAAACGGTAGAGCCATATAAGGAAACCAAGCAGCTTTGTCTGGTAGAGGACTCAAAAATCTCAAAGATTATCGACCTTGACGGTAAGGTTCTCTTTGAAAAAGAGAGAAGCGATGAGCTTATTACAAGCTCCTACAATGTTCCCCGTATCAAAACGGATAACGGATATATGTATTACAGCTTCAAGGACGGCGATTTTATTTATAAGGGTTATGACTGTATAAGTTGGTTTGTCAGACTGAAGGTCGGTGAAAACACGTTCAGTCTTGTTGACCCCTTCACAGGTAATACAGTGATTGAGGGTGCAGCAAGAGTTTCTGAGGAAACGGATATCAATTCCGGTATTACCTACATATACGTAGAGAACGAAAACGGTACCGATATCTATAAGATGACAGTTAAATAACAAAAGCATCCGATTTACATCGGATGCTCAGACTGTGAAAAAAACAGAGTGCGCAGATATGTTTATCAGCATACTGAAAGCACCGTGTTCTTTACGAACACGGTGCTTTTGGTTTGATTGAGAATTGATTATTTCTCCAATGCACTGAAGGGAGTAAGCTCGGCAGTTGAAATATAATACTTTGCCGACTCTTCCTTGGTTATCTCCACCTCGGTGGGACGCTCTGTGCCGTTTATTGTAACGCGCTTGAAGCTGAAGCTCTTGTCCTCGTTGGGTGTACGCAGTATAAAGCTGTTATCAGCCATCAGATGATAGGTTGCCTGAAGGCTGTTTGCAAGGTGGAATGCCTGTCCGTCCTTTATGGTGAGTATATCGTATACCATAGCGTTTTCCTTGAAGCCGTCCAAGGGTGCCGTGATCAGCTCCTCGGTGCCGTCACCGTCAAGGTCGATAAGCATATATCCTACCTCGTCCTTGGTCTTCACACATTTCTTCACGTTATCGTACATAAGAAGACGTGTACCGATAAGAGGATCGCTCATAGATCCCTCACGAAGCTCCCACTCATTAAGCAGCTTGTTCATCTGCATAAGGTAGGCAGAGGGTATCTCCGAGCTAACAGCGGTGTTGTTGTTTATTATAGGGGCGGGATCCTTCGGAACGTCAGAAGTTTTGTCCTTGCAGGAGGGGAGTGTAAGGACTGCTGCCGCAAGAAGGGAAGCGGCGATAAGCTGTTTGATGTTCATTTTTTATTCTCCGATCTTTAGAGTTTAGAGTTTAGAGTTTAGAGTTTAGAGTTGGCGCGGGGCGCCTTAGCCGAGCATCTGCCCGAGCATTTAAGGCTCATTTTGTTAAAGAAGCCCTCGGTCTGCTCGTTTATCGTATATATATTTTCTTCGTATACGTGGTTGCTTTCGGCATTTCTTTTTCTCATCAGTATTATGAGGAAGCTGCCGTGGTCGGGACAGGAAGCCAGAAATACCTTGTCGCGGTTACGCATACGCAGCCTGCGGCTTGTGACCAAAGGAAGATCACAGTGAGGACAACGCATACTGTCCTTTCGCTCGGAGGATATCTCCTTTGCGGTGATAAGATGAGGCTTAAGTCTGTGATATCTTGAACCGGGAGCCTTTTTTTCCTTGGTTGGAGGCTCAACGTATTCCGCAATACCCTTGTCCATATCGAGGGCAGAGCAGATGCGGGCGGTATATATAGCATCGTTTAAGGCATCGTGACAGGCAAGGTCCAGGGGCATATCCAGCTTTTCCATTGCCGATGCCAGAGACCACTGTCTGTTTTCGCCTGTTATCTGCTTGTTGAATATAAGCTGCAGATTATAACACCTTGGCAGGTCGGAGCTGTCTATGGAATGTAGCTTCATGTTTGCGTTCAGCACAGACATATCGTCAGGCCCCCAGGTTATAAAGCAACAATCCGCACCGCACCATTCCTTAAATTCCCGCAGTGCCTCGGGAAAGGGCTTGCCCTTTTTCAGATCTCTTGTACGGATACCGGTCAATGCCCTTACGTAATGGTTCATCTCGGTATAGTATTTTGGTGCTACGGTAATGCTTATATCACCCAGCCTGTTAAAATCCGAATCAAAGCTCACCGCACCTATCTGTATTATTTCCCCGTATAGCTTTATGGGGTCGGTTATCAGCTTGTTTCTTGAGGTGGGCTGATTCCACTCAAGATCGAGTACGATATAATTCATATTATAAAAGTAACAATAATTCCTCTGCTTTATTTACGAGAGCACTTGCTCCTGTCTTGACAAGAATATCGGGAGTTCTGAAGCCCCAGGTGCAGCCGCAGGTGAAGAAGCCTGCGTTTCTTGAGGTCTCCATATCAACGTTGGAATCACCCACGTAGAGTATTTCCTTTGGCTCAAGTCCCAATATCTCACGGGTAATGTAGAGTGCGGAGGCGGGATCCGGCTTAGTGGGGAACTCGGGCTTATAACCCTGGATATGATCAAAAACACCCTCACCGAAAAGCTTTTTTGTCAGATTTACGGTGTGCTCATCTCCCTTATTGGAAAGAACTGCCAGCTTGAGGCCCTTGTCCTTTAATATATGTACGACCTTCTCTATGCCGTCATAGAGAACCGTGTTGTCGAGATAATGCCTTGTATAATGTCCGCTGTAACACTTGTGACAGCTCTTGACAAGCTCTTCGTCACCCTGAACGTTCTCGGGCAGAGACTTACGTACAAATTCAAGGGAGCCGCAGTTTATAGCAGCAAGAATGTCGGATACACTTCTTTCGGGATATCCCATCTCCCTGCACATAAGGTTCATAGCGGTACGCAGGTCCTCAATGGTGTATGCAAGTGTACCGTCCAGATCGAAAATTACACCTTTTATCATATTTAAGAGTATTCCTCCGTTTCGTTGCAGCACCCGCTGCAGGTAACAGTATTTACATAAAATTATAGCATTTTCACAATTAAATATCAATAGAAAGAGCAATTTTAATGAAAATGTTCACAACTTAATTGTTTTTATGTCATTTATTATAAATATTTAGTTAAAATCTGTGACAAAATGCACAAGTATTGTTAAAATATGTCGGTCATACAGATTAAATAATAACATTTTATTTAGTTGGAGGACTATGATATAATACACTTAGATTACTATTAGTAAAATTTTTTCACGGAGGATGAAAAACAATGAACAATTTTAAACGTGTTTTAGCAGTTGTTCTTACACTTGCTATGCTTGTTCCTATGTTCGTTGTATCCGTTTCTGCGGCTACTATCGGCGGATGGACTACATTCGCAGGTAAGTACCTCGGCGGTTACTACGGCGCAAACAAGGACAGAGGCTTCAAGTTTACGGAAACTGCTGAAGGCGGTATCTTCGTAGATATCGCAAAGCCCACCCAGTACGGTACTACAATAGCTACGAGAGCTGCTGCTCTTCCCGTTACTGCAGTTACCTCTACAGAGAAGGTACAGCTTGACGGCACTACCGTATCCATCGAGCTTTCAGATACCTTCACCTTCGGTTCCATTAACTCCGCTTCTATCTCTATGCTGTGGACGGATAAGCCCGTTTACACTATGGACGAGGCAGCTACTATGGTAGACGAGGACGGTGACGGCACCTCTTCTCCCGCATACCTTATCGGTCATCAGACCACTACCGCTACCAACGGTCTGCGCGGTATGGTTCCCCCGGATGCCAAGGGTATTATGGTTACAGTAGCTAACTCCTACGGCGCATACGATGCTGACGGTCAGATGGCTTCCGACGTTAAGATCTACTACTTTGACGGCGCGTTTATGGATAAGGTAGACAATGTTCCCGGTTACCGCTGGTCATTCTGCGGCAGAAACCACGAGACTACTCCCAACTGGGACTCTTCCGGTATCGTTCAGGCTGCACAGCGTATCGACGCAGGTAACGGTATTACCTTCAACGTAAGAGCAGACGAGACTCTCGGATACATCATCAGCATCAACGGTAACGATTACTGTCTCGGTAAGGACGTTGCATACTTCCCCTCCAATACAGGCGCTATCGATGATAACGAATACAAGACTCAGTCAGGTGACTATATCGGTTCTATGACTGAGGCTAAGGCTGACATCGACCTTACCGCTCTTACCGAGATTCTTGACGGCGGTTACCTCACCATCGGTTCCGCAGGTCAGAACAACAACACCGACGCTAACGAGTACACCATTACATACGTAAACGGTATGCCCGCAGCTCAGTGGAACGGCGAGGTCAACACTCATACCGAGTGTACCTACGGCGACGAGCCTATCGAGGTCAACTGGACCGCTTGTACAGATCCTTCCTACGAGACCTACAAGTGTACCGTTTGCGGTAACGTTAAGATCGTTGAGATCCCCGCAGTAGGTCACGATTATGTATTCGTTTCCGAGACCTTTGCAGACTGTACCACCGACGGTGTTTACACCGAGCAGTGTACCGTATGTGACGGCATCAACGAAAAGATCACAAGAAAGTACGGCCACGACTGGTCTACCTATGAGGTAACAGTTGAGCCTACGGCAGAGGCTACAGGTCTCAGAACCAGAACCTGTGCTACCTGTAACGTTGTAGAGGAGCAGGTTCTTCCTATGCTCGGTTCCGACTACACCGAGTACTGGACCGTTTACGGTTACAACGAATTCGACCAGACCACAGAGTGGCCTGAGGGCGCAGAGCTTCTCTATCCTTCCGTTAAGGAAGACGGCAGCCTTTTCCTTGAGGATCAGGCTCACTACAACGACAACAATCTGGTTGCTTACAACGTAACCGTTGCAATGAGCAAGTTCGCTGCTTCCATCAACGGCTTCAGTGCAACCGTTACTCCCATCAATATGAGTAACCATAAGCTCACCACAGATCAGGAGATCCTTGATCCCGAGACAGGTGAGGTTACAGGCACCGAGACCGTTACCATAGTTGACGGTTCGGTTATGTTCCCCGAGACTATGAGCTTTATCTTCACAAACGAGCCTGAGGATTACGATTCTGTAGGCGAGTACAGTGTATTTACAAGTGCAAGTAACTCTTCCAAGAAGTACGATATGCGTTACGGCTTCAACTACAGCCACGACTACAAGGGCGACGAGCATACCGTTATCGCAACCCTTATGGACTATATGGACGCAGGTGAAGGTTATGTTCACGGCGTTGCAGGCGATAACGTATATGACGTGATCGTTTATCAGATCATCTCCGGCGGTAACTACTGGACCGCTAAGTATGCCACCAATGTTGGTATTCCTATGGGAGACGCTCTTAACGTTTCCTTCGTTAACGACTACAACAACGGCAGCCTCGTAATGTCTGCTATGTTTAACGATTTCAAGCTTAATATGCCCGAGTCTCTCGGCAGCCAGCTTGCAACCGATGAGTATTACTTCGGCGTTGGTTCCTTCTCTGACGGCGTATTCCTCAGAGGTACCTCCTTCGAGATCAACACGGTATGCGGCGAGCCCGCTGCTTCCTTCGACGGCTACCAGGCTCCTCCTCACGTATGCGTATTTGAGGAAGAAGTAACCAAGAAGCCCACCTGTACCGCAGACGGTATCCTTACCATTAAGTGTGCTTGCGGTGTTGGTACAACTACAGAGGTTATCCCCGCACTCAACCCTGAGGTTGGTTGTCAGTACGGCGAAGGCACCGTAACCAAGGAGCCCACCTGTACTGCTAAGGGTACAATGACCTACGTATGTACTGTATGTGAGGCTAAGAAGACAGAGTCTATTCCCGCAAACGGCCACGAGTGGGGCGAATGGGTAGTAACCGTTGAGCCTACCACCGAGACAGTCGGAGAAGAGACCAGAACCTGTACGGTATGCGGTGCAACCGAGACACAGGAAGTTCCCGTTCTTGTAAGTACAGATCCTTATATCGTAGGCTTTGAGAACTACACCGTTACCATTAAGAACATTTCCGATATCAAGGAGATCAGATTTGCTATCGGTACCTACAAGACCGGTACTCAGCTTAAGAACGCAGAGAAGAACGTAACTCTTGCTGCATCTATCGTTAACAGCAACACCGTTGACGGTACCTTCACATACGATCTGCCTTGGGTAGGCACCTACACCTTCTGGATCAGAACAAACAGCGGTGCTCAGTATTGGCTCTACGCTGATCTCACCGAGATCAATCCTTACGTTACCTCCTACGGTGTAAAGCTTACGGTTAACGACTTTGGCGAAGGCTACAAGGATGCTTGGCTTGCTAAGGGTACATTCAACTCCTACAGCGAGATCAAGGCTTCCACAGCATTCAAGTATCAGGCATCTGCTACTAAGCTTGCTAACTACGCAAAGACCACACACGACTTCACATATACAATGACCGATCCCGGTGACTACACCGTACTTATCAGATACACCGACGGTACCGTTGACGTTATTCATCATACTCTTACCGTTACAACTCCCGTACTTGTAGAGAACGGTCTCCAGGCGATCATCACCAACATCCCCGAT
>JAFQDF010000015.1 GCA_017416185.1 Clostridia bacterium | reverse complement strand
ATAGTAACCGGAGTTCCAGTCACCGGGATAGAGCATATAGTTGTATGCTTCCCAGTACCAAGCTTCAAATACAAGACCTACTTCGGGAGCGGTAGGAACGGGATAATCGTAACCAGCTGCTTCCTTGTAGTTTTCGTTGTAGTTAATGGGGAGCTCAAGGAGAGCGCCTTCAGGCATTACACCACCGTCGGGATCGAAGGTGATTACGTAATCCTTTGCGGGAGCTTCGAGAGCGGGGATCTCCTCAACTACAACATAACCGCAGTCGAGACATGTAGCGGTCTGCTCACCTGCTACGCCTACCTGAGGCTCAACAGTTACAGTCCACTCACTCATATTTGCGTGTGCGCATTCCTCGTAGAGAGCTACGAGATCAACGTTCATAGCTACTGCGAAGTAACCGCCGTTCCAAGTACCTTCATCAAGTACGAAGTTGTAGAGTTCCCAGTACCAGCCTGCGAATACATAACCGCCTTCGAGGGTAGGAACGGGATAATCATAACCGGTTGCTTCCTTATAGTTTTCGTTTGTAGCGATTCTCATTTCGGTAGGAACGCCTTCGGGCATTACACCACCGTCGGGATCAAATGTGATAACCCAAGGTCTCTCGAGCTTTGCGATAGCCTCGGTCTCAACATAACCACAGTCAGCACAAGTTCTGCTCTTCTCACCTTCTGCATCGTAGGTAGGCTCAACAGTGGTAGCCCACTCACCGAAGTTAGCATGTGCGCACTCCTCGTAGAGAGCTACGAGAGTGATGCTCTGCTGAACTGCATAGTAACCGGTATCCCAGTCACCCTTGTAGAGAGTGTAGTTGTATGCTTCCCAGTACCAGCCTGCGAATACATAACCAACCTCGAGGGTAGGAACGGGATAATCGTAACCAGCTGCTTCCTTATAGTTTTCGTTGTAGTTGATGGGGAGCTCAAGGAGAGCGCCTTCAGGCATTACACCACCGTCGGGATCGAAGGTGATTACGTAATCCTTTTCAACAACGGGCTCTTCGAGAGCGGGGATAGACTCAGTCTCAACCTCGCCGCAAAGAGTACAGGTTCTTTCCTGAGAGCCTTCAACGCCGATAGCGGGCTCAACGGTAACAACCCATTCGCCCCACTCGTGAGCACACTCAACGGGAGCTTCGATTACGGTCAGGCTGGTGCCTTCGCCGCCGATAGCAAGACCGGGAGCAAGTTCAACACCGCACGCGGTAGGATCCTTATAGTATCTGCCGCCGAGAGCTATAATAGATGCGCCGGATGTTTCATCAAGAGAGAATACGTTGTACTCTTCAAGATCTGTAGAGCAACGAACTGTGATAGCATCACAGATAGTTACGTAACCGCTGTTCATAACAACGATAGCAACACCGTCGGAGGAACGAACTGTACCGCCGTTGGTACCGTAGAGCTCAACGTTAGCACCGTCAACGATAAGAGCGTCGCCGGACTTGTTTCTGATATTGAAGCCGTTAATATCAATTTTAATATTCTTCTGTGCGGGAACAGTGTAAGGACCGGACTCCTGCTTTGCAAGAAGAACGATCTTGTCACCTGCTACAGCTGCGTCGATTGCATCCTGAAGTGTAGCATAAGCTGCGCCGCCTTCGATATATGCCTTGCCTTCTAATGCGCCGCATACTGTACATACGTAGTTTTCGAAGGAGTGACCGAGAGCTTCGCCTTCGGTCTCGCCGCATACGGAACAGGTCTTGGGAGTTGTACAATCAGCATCAACCCAAGAATGCTCGCCGATAGCAGGAACAACCTCGAGAACATCCTTACATACAGCGCAGAGATGTGCACCGTCGTCGAAGCAGGAAGGAGCAACTTCTGCGGTATCGGGATCGATGTCGTAGCATTCGTGCTCGAAACCTGTGAAGAGGTCAGGAGCCTGTCCGCAAACGTCAGTAAGCTTGAAGGATGCGGTAGCTGCGTTCATACCGTCACCGTAAGCAGCAACGGAGAAGTAGTAATTCTTATCAGCGGTCTGGCTGCCTGCGAGATCGCCGAAGTCAAAGAGGAAGCCGTTTACATCACCGAAGAGACCGAGCTTGTTAGCTGCGAAGTCCATTTCCTGGAATACGGAAACGGTGATAGGCTCACGTGCATTGATAGGTGTGGTGGGCTGGATCATCTTGAGGTTCCAGAAGTTACCGCCGGAGATAACTGCATAGTAGATCCAGTCATATTCGCCGTCATCAAGTTCACCGTACCAAGTGCTGCCCCAGAAGAGACAACCGTCGGAAAGAACGATATTTACAGAGTATTCCTTACCTGCAATATAGTGGTTCCAGAGGTGACCGTATCTGGAAGACTCAGCGGTGCCGGAGCAACCAACCTGGCTTGCAGGAACGGAGGTGGAGAACTCGGATGCATCGTCGTAGTTATCCTGCTCAGTTGTCCACATAAAGGAGAGAACTGTAGGATACTGACCCTCAAGAGCTGTACCCTCGTAACCCTCAACAACATTCTCTACAGTTGCAGAGAAGCCGGAGATCTCGGTTGCGAACTCGGATGTAGCCTTAAGAAGGGTGTTGTAGTTGTATTCTCCGCCGTAAGCGAGAGAGAGGTCAGAAAGTGCGATATAGCCGTCAACCTCATATGCGAACTCGTCGTCATATTCAGCATAGCCTTCGTCAATAGCACTTGCTGTGTTCTTGGAAGCGAGATCCCAGTAGTAGGAAACATCGTATACAAGATCAGATTCAACTGTAGCACAGGTCTCACAGTGTCTTGCACCGTTTACGTCATAGGTAGGAATGGTATCCCAAACCCAGGTATGACCGAGTGCGGGAATTACGTTCTCTTCGTAAGAACCGCAAACGGAGCAGTCTCTCTGCTCAAGACCTACGTACTCGCACTCAGGCTCAACGGTGGTGTACCAAGCACCCCAAGAGTGACCGAGAGCTGCAGCTACGTCAGTCTGTGTTTCGCCGCAGTTACCGCAGGATCTTGCTCTTGTACCTGCATCAGTACAGGTAGGCTCAACAGTATTAGCCCAATCAGACCAAGCGTGACCGAGAGCTGCAACAGTCTTAACGTCGGTTGCGCCGCAGCCGTTCTGACAAGCAGCCTCAAGAAGACCTGCATCGGTACAAGTAGGAGCAGATACTTCTACGTACTCGCCCCAAACGTGTTCACAGGAAGCAACGCCGAAACCGGTCCAGTCAGCGAGGTTCTTGGTCTCACCCTCAACAGAGAATGTTCCGTCGCCGTCATCGATAACTGTACCAACACGAGCGAGGTTAATGTTAACACCTGCGCTGGAAGCTGCGTTCCAGTAGTCACCGGAACCGATGGACATGTAGTACATCTTTTCAGTTGCGTTGATGCTGCTCATATCGAGCTCATCAAATGTGTAGGTCTGGTTGATGTATGCACCGTCAGCAGAGTAGGTGTCCTCTACGTGGTATGTAAGAACGCCTGCATCGTCAAAGGTGAAGAAAGTTCTCATAGGATGACCTACGGTGAGACCAAAATCCTTACCCTGATTGTCGATGTCGAAGGACTGAGAAGAAATAACCTTACCGTTTTCCATAACGTAAGCGGTGATTACTTCGTAAGAGGGGTCAGCGTTAGCGGGTACAGAAGTTGTGTACATATTGATAACGAGACCGTCCTTAACCATACCGTTGTCCTCTACTGCAAAACCGTTCTCTACAGTATAGCTGTCAGCTGTAAGAGAACCCTGAAGCTGTGTTTCAGAGAATGCGATAGAGAAGTTAACGGGATATGCACCGTTGTTACCGCTGGGCATAAAGCCGAACTGCATGAACAGATCGTCAATAGCAGTGGTGTTGGTGCTCTGTAAAACATTGCGAGCTGCAGGAGTTACAAAGGGAGTACCTGCAAAGTCTTTCTGAATGGTGTTGTAAAGAACCATCTGACCTTCAGAGTCAACGGTTACAAGACCATTGTAATCGTAAAGTGCGAAATCGGGGCCGTAAGCACCGGAGAAATCGCAAGTTACAAATGCCTTCCAGTTACCGCCTGCAACTTCAGTACCTGTGTTAGAATAAACGTAGGTATTTTCAGCTGTAGCAGCAGAAAGGCCGGTTGCCATCATAGGAACAACCATCATAACTACCAGAACGATAGCTAAGATACGCTTAAAGTTTCTCATGTTTTTCCTCCTAAGAAAATTTTGTTGTAGTTTAACCGGGGCATTCACAGCATTAGCCCAGGGTAATACTTACTACCGATATTTTATCACAAATTTTAACAAATTGCAATGTCAAAGAGTACAAAAAATGAACGATGTTTTTGTTGTTTTTATACAATAACAGAAAAAACGCCCAAAGGCGTTTTTTCATACTAATTTACTTAATCATATCAATAATCTTCTGATTACCGTATACGCTAGCCCAGTCTGCCTCAAAGTCGTCTACAGCGTACAGGGTCAGAGGATGGTATACAAGCTGTTCAAAGAGCTCGGGATTGATCGTTATAGCCTGTGTTCCCACCATTGCTATCTTGTGTACCTGCTCTGCGGTCTTAAAGCTTGCCGCAAGAACCTTGGAGTCAACGTTGTGAACCTTGAAGAGATCAACTATCTCGCTTACAACGTGAACACCGTCGGATACGATGTTATCAAGTCTGTTAACGTAGGGTGCAACGAAATCTGCACCTGCTTTAGCTCCGATAAGAGCCTGCTGCTGGGTGAAGATAGCCGTCATTGTAATACCCACACCCTGCTCCTTAAGTGCCATAGTTGCCTTGAGGCCTTCAGGTGATACGGGAATCTTGAGGTAGAAGTTCTCGCCCATCATCTCACGCAGACGAAGACCTTCCTCAACGATATCCTTACATTCGGTGGAGGTTGTCTGAATATGGAACATCTTATCGGGACCGATCACGCTTCTGATCTCGGTTATAAGCTTGATAAAATCTGTTTTTTCCTTGGAAATGATCGTAGGGTTGGTGGTAACACCGTCGATGGGATAAAACTCTGCGCATTTTTTAATACGCTCAATATCTGCACTGTCAATGATGTAAAGCATTTGATTATCCTCTCTTTATATTATATATTGTAACTATTTTACCATAACACGATAATAATGTCAATTTAACAAATACACAAACTTGACCGATTTATATATATTTCATTTGTGAATTATTTAACATTATTCTGTGGGCTTGTTATTTTCAAACACGCCCTGAAGCGATGCTGCCATACCTGCCATTCCCTGCATATCGCTGGGCACGATGATCTTGGTAGACTTGCCGTCGGCAATATCCTTCATAGCCTCATAGCTCTTAAGTGTAAGAACTTCCTTTGTGGGATTTGCTTCATTCAGCTTTGCAATACCCTGTGCGGTAGCCTCCTGGACCTTGAGTATCGCCTCTGCTCTACCCTCAGCCTCACGGATGGTGGATTCCTTTATTGCCTCAGCACGGAGTATCGCAGCCTCCTTCTCTGCCTGTGCGGTAAGGATGGTAGATTCCTTCTTACCCTCCGCTACAAGGATAGCGGCCTTCTTTTCACCCTCGGCACGAAGGATCTGCTCACGGCGCTCACGCTCTGCCTTCATCTGCTTTTCCATTGCATCCTGGATCTCGGGAGGAGGAAGGATATTCTTGAGCTCTACTCTGTTCACCTTGATACCCCAGGGATCGGTTGCCTCATCGAGAATAGTACGGAGCCTTGTGTTGATCACATCACGGCTGGTAAGTGTTTCGTCAAGCTCCATCTCACCTATAATATTTCGAAGAGTGGTGGCGGAAAGCACCTCAATAGCCTGAAGAGGATTTTCAACACCGTAAGCATAAAGCTTGGGGTCTGTGATAAGATAATAAACAACGGTGTCGATACGCATAGTTACATTATCCTTGGTGATAACGGGCTGAGGAGGAAAGTCCACTACCTGTTCCTTTAAAGATACCTTACGGAGCATACGGTCAAGAAAAGGTATCTTAAAATGGATTCCTGTATTCCATGTAGTATGGTATCTGCCCAGCCGCTCAATAACAACAGCATAGGACTGAGGTATTACACGGATATTCGCAACGATAAGAATAAGCGCAAGAACAACTAAAGTTACAATAATTTCAATTCCCATTTTTATTCTCCTTTTATATAAATATTATTTTACTATGAGCTTAACGCCCTCAATACGGATGACCGTAACCTGAGAGCCTTCGGGGATGACTTCCCCGTTTTCACTTCTCGCAGTCCATAGCTGACCCTGTACCTTGACACTTCCCTTTGCTTGGATGTTATCGATACTCTCAGTAACAACAGCAGTCTCGCCTATTACACGGTCAGAGTTGGTAGGAACAAGCTTGGTTTTGATAAATTTTCTGTAAAGCGGTCTTGATACAATTATCATTATTGCCGATATTACAAGAAATATGAGGAGCTGCAACCATAACTGAGCCTTTAATGCAGTTGCGATCAAAGCTCCGAGAGAACCAATGGCAAACCAAATGGATACAAGCTGTGGTGTTATCAATTCAACCGCAGCAAAGGCTATAAGTAGTGCTACCCAAGTGTAAATCATACAATTCCCTTCCTTTATATTATATAATTATATACTGAACATCAATTCGCCGTAATCGGGCATAGGCCACATATCGGCAGGAGTGGATTCCTCGATCTTATCAGAGGTTGCACGAAGCACCTCCATACGGACAAGCACGGTGTTGCATAGGTATTCTGCCTTATCATATATATCCTTATAGTTAGGTATACACGACACCGCCTCTTCTAATTTGATCGTGGAACGGTACAGCTCGTCAAAGAGAAGTGAGAGCTGATCCTGCTCGGTAAGTGTACCGATACACACCCTTGCTCCGGCTTTTTTCTGAATTGCAAGAGACTGAGAAAGCTCGGTAACATAACGGTTGACCGCAGGAATAATATCCTTCTTAGCTATGTCAAGCATAGTCGCCGCTTCGATCTCTACCGTACTGCAGTAGCCCTCAAGCTGTATTTCGTATCGGGAGTGAAGCTCCTTTTCGGTAAAAACGGAATGCCTTGAGAACACGCCTACACTCTTTTCGGAAAGCTGTGCAGGTAAAGCGTCAACGGTAGTTGCAAGATTTGAAAGACCACGGCGTTCTGCCTCCTCTTTCCATTCTTCAGAATAACCGTCACCGTTAAATATTATACGCTTATGCTCACGGATAGTACGGCGGATAAGCTTGTTTAAGGTCTTGTTGATATCCTCGCTTTCCTCTAACTTAAGAGCAAAGTCGGAGAGGACATCGGCAACTATGGTGTTGAGTACCGTTGCGGGACCCGCCACGGATAATGCACTTCCCGGCATACGGAACTCAAACTTGTTACCTGTAAAGGCAAAGGGCGAAGTCCTGTTGCGGTCGGTTGCATCCTTCGGGAAATGAGGCAGAACGTCAACACCTATCTCCATTTCGGTCTTGTGGTTGCCTGTATACTCCTCGCCTGTTTCCATAGCGGAAAGTATTTCGGTAAGCTCGTCACCCAAGAACATAGAGATTATGGCGGGAGGTGCCTCGCTTGCACCTAAACGGTGATCGTTGCCTGCAGACGCTATAGATGCTCTGAGAATATCCTGGTATTCGTCAACCGCACGGATAACAGCAGACAAAAACAGTAAGAACTGTGCGTTTTCCTGAGGAGATTTGCCCGGTTCAAAAAGATTCTGACCCTTTTCGGTGGAAAGCGACCAGTTTATATGCTTACCGGATCCGTTTACCCCTGCAAAGGGCTTTTCGTGAAGCAGGCAGACAAGTCCGTGCTGTTCTGCTACACGCTTCATAGTTTCCATAGTTATCTGGTTATGGTCTGCCGCAGTATTGAGTGTAGTAAATATAGGAGCAAGCTCGTGCTGGGCAGGGGCTGCCTCGTTGTGCTTGGTCTTGGCAAGCACTCCCAGTTTCCACAGCTCGATATCAAGATCGTGCATAAATGCGGATATACGGGGCTTGATCGCACCGTAATAGTGATGCTCCACATCCTGTCCTTTAGGCGGTTTAGCACCGAAAAGGGTTCTGCCGCAGTAGATAAGGTCCTTACGCTTATTAAAAAGCTCCTTATCCACAAGGAAATACTCCTGCTCGGGACCGACGGTGGGTATTACACGTTTGACTTCTTCATTGCCTAAGGCACGAAGCACTCTTTTGGCCTCTTTTGCTACAGATTCTATAGATCTGAGCAAAGGAGTCTTCATATCAAGGGCTTCTCCTCCCCAGGAACAGAATACCGTGGGGATACATAGAGAGCTGTCCTTGATAAAGGCATAGGAGGTAGGGTCCCAGGCAGTATAGCCGCGCGCCTCAAAGGTTGCTCGAAGTCCGCCCGAGGGAAAGCTGGAGGCGTCCGATTCACCCTTTATAAGCTCCTTGCCCGAGAACTCCATTATTACCTTGCCGTCCTTCTGAGGGGATATAAAGCTGTCGTGCTTTTCGGCAGTTATACCCGTCATCGGCTGGAACCAATGGGTAAAATGAGTTGCTCCCTTCTCCACCGCCCAATCCCTCATAGCCGCTGCCACAGAGTTTGCAACGGTTATGTCGAGAGGCTTTCCGCGCTCGATGGTACGGTGAAGAGATTTATATATTTCGGGAGAAAGCTTCTCCCTCATAACCTCGTCATCAAAGACAAGGCTTCCGAATATTTCGGGGATGTTTGTCATATTTTTATCCTTAATTACTGTAAAGTGAGTTTTCCGTCTTCATCCTTAAGATGAAGCTCTACGTTCTCTCCTGCTATATTGAAGCTGCATTCGATCTCCTTGAATATACCGTCAACAGGATCGATGGTATAGGAGTTAAAGCCATCCTCTGTCTTAAAGCCGAGGATATACTTGAATGCGATCTCGAGAGGACAGCCTGTCCAGGCGTGATTACGTGTACCGAGAATGAAGAAATCCTCCCAAAGAGTGCTGTTTTCGTTTACTGCAAGATTATAGTATCTTGACATCATACGGTTATATGCATCCTTGATATATCCCATATCACAAAGAGCCTTGAGTACAAATCTCTCCATATAGGGAGTAGAATTGAATACTGTCAGCAATACCTTACGGATAGCAGGATATCTTTCCTCGGGACAAATACCCGAGAGCATAGCTATTGCATTGGCTCTGTCGTCAACGAAATTGCCTGATGCATAGTGGTCATTCTTCCAGAAATACTTTTCTACGTTTGCGGAGATAGTATCTATCCTTTCCTGCAGGAAGGAGTCAAATTCGTGGTTTCCGCAGATCTCTGCCATTTCAAGGGCATATTTGCAGGCAGAAACGTAGAGACAGTTTTCAAGCACGTCCTCGTCAACGTTCCAGAGGTGGTCAAACCATCTCCAGTTACCGCTACGGGGAGTGAGAAGTCCTCTGTCATCATAGCTCCAGAGCTTGAGGTAGTTAACAACAGGCTCAAGTGCCATCTTAGGCATTTCTGCATCAAGGGAGTAGCTGTAATACTCACCCAACAGACCGAACTTGGAGATAGCCACAAGGCTTTGGCTTGGAAGCTCGGAGAAGTGATGTCCGGGCACGTTACCTACAAGCACATCGCCCTTACGGAGATTGATAAAGTCTGAAATAGACTTCTTGAGAAGCTTCTTTGCCTCGTCGTCAAACACAAAGAATACCTGAGGAGCCTGAACCGAAACGTCACCTATCCACTGACCTCTTTCTCTGTCGGGACAGTCCATAAAGTTGTTACGCATACATACGTAAAGTGTACGGATGGACTTTTCAACAAGAGCATTGAATATCTCGTTATCGGTCTTGAAATTACCGATACGCTTTGTATCATATCCGCTTTCCTGATAAGCAAGCTTCTTGATCTTTACACTATCGGGACAGGTAACGATCATCTTCTCACCGTAGAGGTACATAGGACACCAGAACTCGTTCTTGCCCTCCTTACAGATATACTCTATACGGTGGCCGTTATAGTTATGGAACTCGTCACCGGGGCCGCCGTTGACGTTATAACGGTCGGAACGGATATCTATTATCTCACCGCCCTCTGCTTCCACCTCAAAAATCGCTGAGAAGCACATTGCATAAGGAAGTGTGGCTACTGCACCTGTTTCGGTTTCGGTATAATCAGCCTTTTCCTCATCATAGAGCTTAATGAGAGGAAGAGGAGAAAGAACGCATTCGCCCCATACGTTGTTGGGATATACGGTTGCATGCTCAAACTCTATCTCGGGAAAATCGGGTTCGGTGAAATCACCGAAATCAAGGTGGGCGTCAAAGCCTATGTTATAACCGCCGAAAAGATATGCGGGATAAGGCTCGCCTGTCTTAACGTATGCGGGATGGGTCGCAACAAGGAAGCTTTCGTCGGAATAAAGCTCAAGAGCATCACAGGAGAAGATAAAGCCTGCCTCGCCGCTGTCGGTGTTGTTTCGTCCGCCGTTACCGTAGAACTGTACAAGGAATGCAAAGGTATTCTCACCCTTCTTAAGATAAGGAGCAAGGTCAACCTTCTCTGCATAACCGCCCGCCACGCTTTCACGGAACACACAGCCCTCAAAAACTGCAAGCTCACCGTTTATCCAGAGCCAGAACTTGGTGTCACAGGCTATGTATGCAAAGCACTCTTCGGGCACTTCGTCTATTTCGATCTTTTTTCTGATTACTATCTTCTGATCGGGGGTCTTGTTATCAGCGCCCCATATCCATTTTGCTTTGGAAAAATCAACTATGCTCATTGGTTTACTCCTCTGTCATATATTTGTAAATTTCGCCGTTGGTAACGTAGGTAATATCCTCGTGACCTGCCATAAGGTCAAGCAGCTCCTCAATAAGCTCCCAACCGTCATACATATCAAACTCATAAGCGTGACCCCAGATATAAAGTAGACTGTCCTCGGTAGGTTCAAGCTTGATGAATTCCTTGATAAGCCATCTGCAGGCCTCTGAACGCCAGAAGCAGGTGGGCGCCCATTCCATAAAGTCGGTGGGCATCTTATAGGTATGATGGCTCTGAACGTTACGTGCATATCTTACGGGAGTATGCTCAAGGATAATACGCTTGGTCTCCTCGGTATAGTAAGGTCCTCCCGGATATGCCATACCTACAACATCCTGACCTGTCAGGCGAACAAGGTTCTTCTGATCCTCGCCCACCTCTTTTATAACTCCCGCTTCATCAAGGAGATCAAGACGTGGATGAGTGAGGGTATGTACGGCAACCTCGTGATTGACGTACACCTCGCTGATCTTTTCCTCTGTATGCTCGTTGTGAGTAACCTCGCCATCGCGGTAAGGTAAGTTATGTACCAAACCGCATATACCTGTGTTTATATTAAAGGTGCATTTAAGTCCTCTTTCGTCAAGCATTTTGATAAAACGCTCGTCCTGAGTCACACCGTCATCAAAGCTGAGGGTAAGGAATTTATAAGGCTTTTCTCTTTTTTCAATTTTTCTCGGAATATACATTATGCGTATACCTCTACCTTATCTGTGATTGTCGTCTTTGTGCCGAAGAAAATACTTCTGCCCTCTACACGGTAGTCTGTAATCTCCTTGCCGTCAACCACTACCTTTGATACCTTTTCCAAGGGGATACGAAGCTCGTCTAAAGGCAGCTTGCCGCTGATCATATTTACCTTGCACCAGCCCTCGTCACATTCAAAGTTACCCCAGCCGCAGTCAAGAGACCAAATGGACTTGAAATATCCGGAAAGCTTGGGGTTGAAGCCTATCATACCGTGAGGCATATCGAACTCAAAACCGGAAAGGATCGGAATGAAGGAGAAGGTACACATGTTACGTGAATAGTGGTTACCGCACTCCATCTCGTTAAAGGGGTTGCGCATTGTACCGTCATAACGGTCACGTACACCTGCGATAACCTCAAGACCCTTGTCGATAAGACCTGCAGAAAGAAGCTGTGCCGCAAGCATATACTCAAATGCGTGCATTGTTTCCTCGGCATATGCCAAAGGAACTGCAGGCTTACGTGCGCCCTCGGGATAATCGCAGATAACAGCACCCTTTTCGTCGTTCAAGCAATAGATACGCCAGATGTTAGCGTGCTCACGCATAGACTGTTTGAAATTGTGGTGATACATAAAGTCAACTGCAGACTTTACTCTTTCCTTATCAAAGACATCACCCAGACCGATGATATCAGAATGCCACTGAGCGCCTACCTGGTCGATCTCGGAGCCTTCTCCTATCTGATATTTTATCTCGTTTACCTCTTCGTTCCATACGCCTGCCGCATCGTCAAAGGGAGCAACGAGGCTGTAATCACCGAGGTCTATCTTCTGGAAATAATACTTACCGTTGAAGAGCTCCTCTTCAAGGTACTTTTTACCGTTGGCATAAAGTGCTCTGTATTCCTCTGCCTGGTCATGCTCGCCGAGATAATCAGCCATAATAGAAGCAGCCTTCAAAGCGAGGAGGTAATAGCCCTCAAGCCAGGATGAAGCGGAGAACAGCTCTGTATCAAGAGTATTGTGCTGACGTCCCTCAAGGATACCGTCCTTATTTCTGTCCCAATACTCTTCATTTGACTCGTCCCAGGCATAAGCAAGTGCGCCCTTTACTCTTTCCCAGTTCTTCTTGAGCCACTCGTCATCGCCGCAGATCTTCCAGTCACGGTAGGTCTTGAATACACCTGCCATCTGACCGTCAACACAGGCGTGGAAGGGTACGTAATCGGGTCTGCCAAGAGGAAGCGCCATACGGAACTCCATCTTACCGCCGGGCTTATAGTTATATGTATAGTCAAGATCTCTCATAGATCTCTCGAGTCTGGGGAACAGGAAGCAGAGTGCGTATGCGTAGCTCCATACGTGAGTACAGGAGCCTTCGCAGGCACCGACGTGTTCAAGACAGCCTTCCCAACCGTAGAGCGAACCGTCCTCAAGTCTCCATACCGTAGGAGATTTAAGAACGCTTATCGCAGTTGCCATAGCGTCAACGATCTTGCCGGGCAGAGTCTGTGTGTGGAACTCGTTTTTGAAGCGCATAGTCTCGTCATAGAGTCTGTTCCAGTTCTTCATCGCATAGTCTGCGGAAGCCTCGGAGTTCTTGAAGAGCTTAGCGTAATAGTTCTTCCAGGTATAGTCTACTTCGCGACCGTCCTTTTCTACCTTGTAGGGAGTCCAGTAGTTATAGTTGTTGGGTACGTTCCAAGACAGTAAGAAGCGAAGTGCCTTCTTTTCACCCGGCTTTACCTTAACGTAGGGAGCGAGAGTACAGTGGTCACCGCGGTCGCTGTATTCCTTGTACACACGGTTTTCAAACTTGGACTGCTCGTTGAACTGACGCCAGTAGGTTATAACGTCATCCTTCCAGCCGGCTCTATACCACATTTCCTGATAGGAAAGGTCGGGACAGTCGGTAGCGATAGTCATATCGTAGTAGCCGATCTCATCCTCGCCCAGCTCGTCGCTGTACATATATATTTTTGATATATCACCCTCACGGCTGTAGCGGTTGAGGGATTTTTCCTTATGAGGGTTCTTACAGGAGAATGCAGCCGTATAGGTTATCTCCTTGCCTGTATAGTTGGTAAATTCGATCTCAAAGAATGCAGCAGGAATGCTGGAGTCATCCTCGTTTAAGGGGATAAAGGGGTTGAAGGCACGAAGCTTTATCTCACCCGGAAAGTGCTTGTCCTTGAATGACATCGTAGCAAGGGGGAACTCGCCGTCAAACTCGGTATCCTCAAAGTGAGGCATAGCCGCCATACTGAAGGTGGAGGGACCGTGACCGTAGCCCATATAGTCACCCTTGATGGTGGGACCCATATAGCACTTGAGGTAGTCACCGTGGAGTATACGGGTGTCCAGTATCTCGCCGTCAGCCTCTGCCTTTACTGCAAAGTGTGTATATGCGTTTTCGGTTTCCTTTGCGGGTTTATTGTAAATTTCCCAGTCAACAAGACGGCCGTTACCTGCAAGGCTGATACAGCCTGTACCGATACCACCTATGGGGAAAGCTATTTCTCTTGTGGCAATGCCCTTGTACTTCATAATGATCTCCTTTGAAGTTATAAATATAGTTATATATATTATATATATAATAAGCCTCTGTGTCAATAGTAATATACTTGTCCCGAAATAAATATATTGTACTGTCGGTGCTTGAAAAACCGATAAAAATATGTTATGCTATAGGATGAGAAAATTATGGCTTCAAAAATCATTGACGCAAGAAGGCTTAACGTTATTCTCGTATGCTCCGCCCTGGTGCTGCTATCCTCGGTGGTGGGAGGGCTTATAATGAGCGGATTTGAGCCGCAGCTTACTCCTGTGATGACGACCGAGAAGACCACGCTTGTGGAGGATATTCTTACAAGAGACGGTGAAATACGCGCATTGTGGATAGCAACGGTGGCAAACATCAACTTTCCCTCCGAAAGCAATTTAACTTCTGAGGAGCTGAAGGCAGAGATAGATTCCATACTCACCACAGCCCTTGAAAACTCAATGAATACCGTTATTTTTCAGGTCAGACCCTCATCGGACGCTCTATACGCTTCGAGCTTATTTCCTTCCTCGGAATTTCTTTGCGGAGCACAGGGAAACAGGTTGCCCCTTGATACCCTTGAATATCTGACCACGGAGGCTCATAAGCTTGATATTGCAGTCTGTGCCTGGGTCAATCCCCTGAGAGTATCCACTTCGATGAATGCTTCCGAAGGTGATCCTGCACTGTTGTCTGAGAATAATCCCGCCTTTATACACCCCGAATACTGTATCGGCTACAACGGAAGTCTTTACTACGACCCGGGACTGCCCGAGGTCAGAGCTCTTATCTCTGAGGGAGTGAAGGAAATAGCTGAGGGTTACCCGGTTGATGCCATAATATTTGACGATTATTTTTACCCCTATCCCGTAGAAAACGAAGTCTATGATGATTCGGCATCCTATGCAAAATACGGTAACGGAATGGACCTTGAGGACTGGAGACGTGAAAACGTCAACGCTATGATAAAATCAAGCCACGATATAATAAAAGCTGTCCGTCCCGACTGCTATTTCGGCATATCTCCCTTTGGTATATGGTGTAATAATGACGGAACAAACAACGGTTCGGACACTAAGGGCTTAAGTGCTTTTTCTGCCATATACTGCGATGCTCTTGCGTGGATAGAGGGCGGTTATATCGACTTTATCTCCCCACAGCTCTACTGGAGCTTTGATACCGAGGCGGCCCCCTACGGAGTACTGTGCGACTGGTGGGATAAAGCCCTTGCAGATACAGATATTCCTCTTATCGTTTCCCACGGAGCATACCGAGCCGGGGAATGGAGCTCCCCGACCGAAATTTCCGATCAGATAGAGTACGCAAGACAAAAGAAAAGCTATATGGGATCAGCCTTTTACGGATATTCCGCCATTAAAGCTAACAGCAACGGAATCTGCCAATGCTTTAAGGAAGTATACTGAATTTCCAAGAATTTATTGTTTCATTTCTGATGCTTTCCGCTTATAATAATATCAGAGGAAGTGATGAAATGGAGCTGATCTTAATAAGTGACAGCAAGCTTAAAATTATGCTGTCACAAAAGGATATGACAAAATACGCCCTTCATATAGAGGACATAAATTACGATAACACCGAGACCAGACGCGCGTTCTGGAACATACTTGACGAGGCTAAGCACAAAACAGGCTTTGATGCGGCAAAGGAAAGAATATTCGTTCAAGTATTCCCCAGCAGATGCGGAGGTTGTGAAATTTTCGTCACCAAGCTTGAAAACGGTGTCAGTGCGGATGATCTGTCGGTTTCGGTAGCAAAGAAAAAGCCGGGCACAATATACCGTTTTTCTGATATAAATGACCTGCTGACCGTCTGCTCAATACTGTCCCAAAGGGGATATGAAGGAGAAAGCTCGGCGTACTGTGACGAAAAAAGCTATTATCTCAGCATTTCGGACGAACCGCTGTTTATCGATGAATACGCAGATATGCGTGAAAATAAAAAATACATATACCATATCCTTGAGCACTGTGACAGGATATGCACAAGGGGAGCTGTAGAGACGTTGGCTGCCCTTCGTTGAAAGGACTTAAAATGACTTGGGAAGAACTTGAAAAGCAATGTAGTGAGTGTACAAAGTGCGAGCTTTGCAAAACAAGGACAAATACCGTTTTCGGATGCGGTAACCGCAATGCCGAGCTTATGTTCATAGGGGAGGCGCCCGGCGAAAAGGAGGACCTGTCGGGTACTCCCTTTGTGGGCCGTGCAGGACAGCTCTTTGACAAATATCTTGAGGCTGTGGGCATAGAAAGAGAGGACGTGTATATAGCAAATATGCTTAAATGCCGTCCGCCCAAGAACCGCGATCCTCTGCCCTCAGAGCAGGATATGTGTATAGATTATCTGCGCGATCAGATCAGACTTATAAAACCTAAGATGATCGTTTGTCTGGGCAGAATATCCGCAATGAGACTCATCGACCCTAACTATAAGATAACCGTTCAGCACGGTCAGTGGGTACGTAAGGGGAACTTCGATATGACTGCCGTATTCCACCCCTCCCTTCTGCTCCGTGACCCCAGAAAAAAAGAGGACATGCTTACGGATATGAAGGAGATCAAGCGACGTCTTGACGAAGTGCAAAGTGCAAAGTTAAAAGTGCAAAGTTAATGTCATTTTCCGCATTGCGTAAAACTTCATTACATTTCAATTTTTAAACGAAAGGTTTTAGATTTTTGGACATTTCTGTTTCAGTCAATACCGTTGCCACAATGTTTTTGCTCATATTGGTGGGCTTCGGTGTAAGAAAATTTAATTGGATAGATAAGGATACCTCAAAGAGACTGTCAGACCTGATTCTCTGCATAGCTCAGCCCTTTCTTCTCATATCCTCAATAGTCAATACGGAGTATTCACCCACAGCACTCAAGGAGGGCGGACTTATCATCCTTCTCTCATTCCTTTTACACGTGCTGTCGGCTCTCTTTGCCTTCTTATGCTCAAGACCCTTAAAGGATAAGGGTGAGTCAGCTATTATGCAGTACGCCCTGATATTTGAAAACGCCGCCTTCTACGGCTTTCCCGTACTGGCTGCGGTCTTAGGGGACAAGGGTCTTTTCTGGGGTGCATTCTACTGTATCATATTCAACATCCTTTCCTGGACCTACGGTATGTTCGTTTTAAGCTCTGCCAACAGAAGCATCAAAATGAATATCAAAAAGGTATTCGTAAATTTCGGCACCATACCCGCCGCAATTGGTGTTCTTATCTTTGTTCTGCGCATTCCTCTGCCCGTACCCGTAAAGGATACAATGAGCTATTTTGCAGGTCTTTCCACCCCCATATCAATGCTTATAATCGGTGGTGTACTGGCAAATCTGCCCTTTAAGAAGCTTTTTACTAACCTGAAGGTCTACTGGCTTTGCCTTTGCAAGCTGGTACTGTTCCCTGTAATCGTAGGAACTATCGTAATTTTGTTAAGATTACCCCGTGACATTGCTCTGTTTGCTACCCTTATGGCTTCAATGCCCACGGCGGCAACAACAACGGTGTTCGGAGAAAAGTTTGATATAAAGCCTGAGTACAGTGCCCTCTGCGTAGGTATTTCAACGGTTATATCGGTGGTGACCATACCCATGATAATACTTGTCTTTGATGCTATCGTAAAATAAAAGGACGAGCTGCACCACAGCCGTTCTGTTTAAAGCAACAGATATATTAAAAATCGGACAGAGTAACATCTGTCCGATTTTTTGCTGTTTTATACGATTTTGTTGTATTCTTCAAGAGTTCTGTAATCAATAGTCTTGTCACCGAGCTTACCCTTTGCGGCATCGCCCTCTTCCTTGGTTACAGTCTTTTTGTCGGAACGGTCTGCTGCGTTTGCAACATAGAGAACCGTAGCAGCATCACCGCTTGTCTCGGGCTTAGTGTCTTCAGCCTTGCTGTCCTCTGCCTTAGCCTCCGTATCCTTCTTTTCCTCGGTCGCCGCAGCAGCCTTATCGGTAAACACCGAAACGGTATGAGCCAGCCCGTCTCCTGCGGGATTCATCTTATACCAGGACTCACCGCTGTTGTATGCACCGTTTGACCAGGTGTTGTAAAGGGTTCCGTCGCTGTTGAGCATATACTTGCTGCCCTCTGCCCCGGAGATCAGATGAAGTGCCTTGCCGTCCTTTGCGGTATAAATGTCAAATATCTCAAACTTTTCGGTACCGCCGCCGATAAACAGCTCGTCCGTACCGTTGTTGTCGATATCGATAAGTGCATATCCCACCTGGGACAGTTCTTTACAGTTAGCGTACAGCTTGCCTACCTCGGGAAGTCCGGGAATTCCGCCCGACTCTGCCGAGCCCACTGCCCAATAGGTCTTGCCGTTGATAAGAAGGTCTATAATCTCCTTATAACACGCAGGCAGCTCATAGGGATCCTTTACCTCTGTCTCGGAGATCTCGCCGTAAAGCACGTGAGTATCTGTATTATCGGTGATCAGACATTTTACGTAGCTGTCATTTCCCTGAATATGGTCGGAGGTGATGTATTCTGTCGTAAGCTTACAGAGCTTAACAGCCGTTGTATGATCATAATAGCTGCAGGCATTACCGTAGCCGCCAAGGTAACCATCCGCCTTTATTGCAGCCTCCGCCTCGAGTGCAGGATATCCGAGACCTGTCAATGCCGAGGGGATCGGTGCCTGACCCTCGTTTGCCGCATCAACGCTGATAGTCTCAGGCTCGCTTGCAGCACCTCCCGTATATGTAACAAGCTCATAGCTTACACCTGCAGAACCCGATCCGTTAAGGGTCATATAAGGCAGGAGCTTGCCGTTGGAAAAGCGGTATGCATTAAGACCGAGAGAGAAACCGTCCGCATTATACATAGTATAGTAATACATATCGGTACATATATTGGTACCGTTCTCCGTCTTTATAAGATAATTTCTTAAATTCATGCAAACGCCAAAGTTGGGCTCAGGCAATTCCTGTGACAGCTCCTCGGTAGCGTTCATCTCATCACCGGACACGTAGAACGCCTGTGTGATAAGCTTATTTCCCTCTTTTCTGAGCAGGTAAAGCTCAGTATTGTCATCATAATCAAGGTCGGTGTAGGATACAACTATAATACCATCCTTAGAAAGCCACTCACTTTTAAGCTGCTTGTCGGAGCTTGTATCAACTACGTCCTTTTCGTATACCGGCTCGTTTGAGATAAGTCCGTATTCCGAGATAAGCTCCTCTCTCTTTTCGGTGAGAAGCAGACCTGCAGTCTTGGAATGATCGTATCCGAACTCGGTCTTGATCTCAAGGAAGGACTTTTTACCCTCGGCTATAACCGTGATATCCTCCTTCCACTCCTTACCGCTTTCCTTGTCGGTTACTGTAAGTGTGTACTGACCCTTTGACAGGGATATTGCACAGATACCGGCATCAGGCAGGTAGCTCTCCTTGAATCTTCCGCCTCCTGCGGAGGTCACGGTGACGTCGCAGTTATCATAGGAATCACCGTAATAATCGTATATCTTGATATTAAAGCTATAGCCGTAGCATTCATCGGGATCCGCATTTGCAGGAACCGAGGAACAGGCGGCAAGGGGAATGATACACAGGATAGCCAGTATCAGTAATAACACTCTTTTCATAAAATCTTCTCCTCCGAAGTCTTTTTGATTTTAGCCACGAAAAATCCGTCGGTCTTCCCTGCCTTTGGAAAATAGGTGGTCATATTTTCAAGGATATAGCCGCTGTTTTCGGAAATAAATCTGCCGACTATATTCTCATTTTCACTTTTGTTAAGGGTACAGGTGGAATATACCAGTGTTCCGCCGCTTCTGAGATAAGAGGAGGATGCCTGTAGTATCGCATACTGGATCTCAGGTAAGCGGGCGATATCCTCTCTGTTTTTATAACGTGTTTCAGGCTTCTTTGCAACAACACCAAGACCTGAGCAGGGTACGTCACAAAGCACTCTGTCTGCACTTCCTATATATTCGGGGATGGCATTTTTTGAGTTATGCTCTCTTGTTTCAATAATATCGATACCAAGCCTGTTTGCTCCCTTTTCCACAAGGGAAAGCTTGCTTTTATGAAGGTCAAGGGCAAGTACTTTTCCCTTATTCTCCATACACATAGCTATACCGAAGGTCTTGCCTCCGGGACAGCAGCAGGTATCTATTATAAACTCACCCGGTACCGCATCCACCGCTCTTACAGCCATCTGTGACGCCTCATCCTGGACGTAAGCTCCGTTTCCGCAAAGCTCCTCCAGCTCCTCAAAGGATATTCCCCGCAAAATATGTATTCCGTCGGGGGAGGTTTCGGTATATTCGCAGGGGGTATCCCCTAATTTTTCCATAAGCTCAGCTCTCGTATTGACAAGAGTATTGGTACGCAGGGTTATGGTGGGAGGCTTGTCTATACCGCAAAGAATATCCTCGGCATCGCCATACTGCTCCTGCCACAGGGATACTATCCACTCAGGCATAGAATATCTGACAGACAGATTTTTTATCCTGTCAGAGGGCAGCTCAAGGCTGTCCTTTACAGAAATAAGCTTACGAAGCACCGCGTTGACAAAGCCCTTTGATGCGGGTTTATATTTTTTTGCACACTCAACCGCCTCGTTTACCGCCGCGTGGTCGGGCACACGGTCAAGAAACAGTATCTGATACGCACCTGTAAGCAGTATTGCCATAACCTCGGGATCAAGGCTGTCAACAGGCTTTACAGAACATGCCGACAGATAATAGTCAAGGGTTATCCTGCGCTCAATGCTTCCGTATACTATCACGGTAAAAAGCGAGCGGTCCGGACCTGTAAATCCGTATTTTTTTATAGCAGAATCGATTTCAAGATTACTGAACCTGTTTTCCTTATAGTGCCGCAATACAGATAGGTATGCCGCTTGTCTTACGTTTATCAATCTCTGTTCCTGCCGTTTACAAGCATTATAAGTCTGAGGAGGTTACCGATGGCGGAAAGCAAAGCCGCAACATAGGTAAGAGCTGCTGCACGCAGAACCTTTCTTGTACCCTTCATCTCCTCCTCCGAGAGATATCCCTGCTCAAGTGCAACAAGCGCTCTGCTGCTGGCATTAAACTCAACGGGGAGGGTCACAAGCTGAAAGGCCACCACCGCACAGAAAAGACCTATACCGATATAGCTGAGAAGAGGCATAGTCAGTATAATACCGAAAATTGCAAGATATATGCCTGCGCTTGAACCGATATTCGCTACTCCCACAAGACTGCCTCTTATCTTCATTGGAGTATAGTCCTCGGCATACTGCACAGCGTGACCTGCCTCGTGGGCGGCTACACCGACTGCTGCAACAGAGTTGCTGTCGTGTACGGATTCAGAAAGACGTATGACGTTGGATTTTGGGTCAAAGTGGTCGGTGAGATTACCTGCCACACGCTCAACACGGACGTTGTAGAGTCCGTTTTTGTCAAGGATCTTTCTCGCCGCTTCTGCCCCTGTCAGGCCGTAGCGGTTGGTTACCTTGGAATACTTTTTAAAGGTGGAATTAACATTAAATGATGCCCATATCGCAAGAAGCATCGGGGGTATTACAAATATGACGTACCAGTAATCCATATAATAAAAAGGCATAATATTTTACTCCTTTGTACTTTTAAAAATATCACCGACTGACACTCTTCTTCCGTTGATAAAGCCAAGGGAATCCATTCTTCCCTTACCCTCAGGCAGAAGTCGGGTCAGAAGAATACTTCCCTTACCGCATGCGATCTCTATCTTGCCGCCCTCAAGGGAAACTACCTCTCCCTCTGCCCCGTTATGATCTTTTTCAGAGTATTCGGCACTAATAAATTTAACCATTTTACCGTTGAGATATGCAAAGGCAAGAGGTATGGGAGAAAGCCCTCTTATCCTGCACCAGATGCTGTATGCATCCTCGGAAAAATCAAGCAGACAGTCGGATTTTTCTATCTTTTTTGCATAATTTGAAAGACTGTTATCCTGCTTTTCGGGGGTGATCTCACCCTTTTCAAGCATTTCGAGAGTCTCAACAAGGAGCTTGCCGCCTGCTTCGGCTAACTTATCGTGCATAGTTTCAAAGTTATCCTCGGGCTTTATTTCTACCTCCGCCTTTGTCAGCATGTCACCCGTGTCAATACCGTCATCCATCTTCATGATGGTGATGCCCGTCTTGGTCTTACCGTCAATGATGGCTCTCTGAATAGGGGCAGCTCCTCTGTACTCGGGGAGCAAAGAACCATGAACATTGATACAACCGTAACCTCCGAATTCAAGAACATATGGCGGCAATATCTTACCGTATGCCACTACGATAATAGCGTCAGGCTTATACTGATCTATGATCGGCTGCATTTCACCGTTTTTGAGAGTTGTGGGCTGATAGACCTCTATTCCGTGTTCAAGTGCGCAAACCTTTACAGGAGGAGGGGTCAGCTCATAACCTCGTCCTTTGGGCTTATCAGGCTGTGTGACTACAGCCTGAACCTCGTTATCCGAATTTATCAGGGCTTCCAGTACCACCTTGGCAAGGTCGGGGGTGCCCATAAATATTACCTTCATTCTTCAAACATCTCCTCAATCTCATCCGGAGTAAGCATACGCTCTGCCCGGTCGGTATATATGATACCGTCCATATGCTCTATCTCGTGGCAGAAGGCTCTCGCTCCAAGCCCCGAGGCGGTATGGGTAACTATCTCACCGTTACGGTTCATTGCACGCACGGTCACCGTTTCGGGACGGGTCACAACACCCCATTTGCCGGGCAGGGACAGACAGCCCTCAAGCCCTGTCTGCTCTCCGTTAACCTCGATTATCTCAGGGTTTATAAGCTCTATGGTATTTCCCTCCTCATATTCAACCAGGGCAATACGTCGCAATACTCCCACCTGCACACCCGCAAGACCTGCACCCTGCGCCTTATGAAGGGTATCACGCATATCGTCAAGCAGAGCTATGATACGGGGAGTTATCTCGGTTACCTCTCTGCTCTTTTTACGAAGCAAAGGATCTTCTTCTGTTATTATATTTAAAATTGCCATTGTATACACATCCTTTCAGCATATATTTTAACATCAATTAATAAAAATTGCAATATCTATCCCCTCTTTTGACATCTTTTTTATCGGTCACAGGCTATAATTATGCCATCAAGGAGGAAATCGTGGAACAGATAATTTATGCGGATATACTTTTTATAGTCAATTTCAGTATGGACTTTCTTGCTTTATACATAGCAAGCCGCCTGCTGCATCACAGCGATCATTTTATTCCTTTGGTGCTGGCAGCGGCATTGGGTGCCTTATACGGAGTTGTTTCCCTTGTTATGTCGGGTAACGGATTGCTTTGCGCACTGATAAATGCTTCTGTCGCCCTGCTTATGTGTTATATTGCCTTCGGTGCGGTATCGATACTGTCTCTTATACGCAACACTCTCTGCTTCTATGGTATAAGCTTTCTTATGGGAGGTGTTATGACCGGCATATATAACCTTATAAACAAAGGACTAAGCGGCCGGGGAATAATAATAAACGGCGATCCCGAAACACTGTCCTCGGATATTCCTCCCCTGACTCTCATAGCTATTGCGGCAGTCTCTGTAATATTCTCATATATCTGCTCCGCTGTCAGCTCAAGAATGAAATCACGGAAAACGGCAAAGGTCTACATACGTATCGGTCATAAGGATATCACCCTTACAGGCTTATGTGACAGCGGGAATCTACTTTGCGAACCCTCGGGCTCCCTACCCTGTCTTATATGTCCTTTTTCGGTAATAGAGCCTATCCTGCCCATAGGCCTGCTTCCGCTTTTCCGTGATATGAAGCTGGGCATCCTTGAATACGCCGACCCGCAGATGTCAAAAAAAATAAGACTTGTTCCTATGCACAGCGTGGGCGGTTCGGGATTAAAGGCCGGAATAATCCCGGACGAAATAAGAATAAACGGCGAAATCAAAAGGCTGTGCGTGGTCTGCGACAGCGAAAGCACAGACTATGCCGATACCCAATCAATAGTACCAACGTCTGTTTTATAGGAGGAAATATGCTGAAAATTATTAACAGGCTGATAGAGGTGCTTACCAGAAGCACCAAGGAATTATATTACATAAACGGTCCGGATATTCTGCCTCAGCCCCTGGAGGCAGAGGAGGAGGCAAGGCTGATAGAAGAAAAGGACAGCGACCCGTCGGTACGCTCTGTACTGGTAGAGCATAATCTCAGGCTGGTGGTCTATATCGCAAAAAAGTTTGAAAATACGGGAGTAGGCATAGAGGACCTTATTTCAATAGGCTCTATCGGGCTGATAAAGGCAATAAATACCTTTAAGCCGGACAAGAACATCAAGCTTGCCACCTATGCCTCGAGATGCATAGAAAACGAAATACTGATGTACATACGCAAAAGCTCAAATCAGCGCACCGAAATGTCAATAGACGAGCCTCTGAATACAGACTGGGACGGAAACGAGCTTCTGCTGTCCGATATTCTCGGGGAGGATGAGGATATAGTGTACAAAAATATCGAAAATGAGGAGGAAAAACGGATACTGCTTGAGGCTGTGTCCACTCTCTGTAACCGTGACCGTGAGATAATCTCCCGACGCTTTGCCCTGAACGGCGGCAAGGAATACACCCAAAAGGAGGTGGCGGATCAGATGGGTATATCCCAGTCCTACATATCACGCCTGGAGAAAAGAATAATAGATAAGCTGAAAAGAGATATTTCGGCACAGGTATAGGGGTGAGTCGCCGCACCCATACTGCGCCCGTTTACGCAGTAATTCAAACCACACGGAATAAAGAAAATTCCTATATATTAAAAAACGGTTTCCCATAGGAAACCGTTTTTTGTCGGAGCTTTTGTAACACTCCTGAAGTCATAGCTTTTTATGAAAATGCTTTTACAAGCTCAAGGCATGATGAACAGTAATAGTAGCTTCCGTACTTGGAAAAAGCTAAAATCCTTTTCATAGTAAATACCTCAATTGTACAATATTCCGAGTCATAATGACTCAATAAAACATTATAGTAAAATTTTGAAAAATGTCAACAGAAGCCAAAAAACTCACAAAAGCGTGTGACCTTTTTGTATTTATCGGTAGTATATTAGTAAGCATAAACCTTGACTTTAAAATATAAAAATGCTATAATATAATGTATTATTGTATTTTAACGAGGAATTATGATCTGTTTATCCTGCGAAAAGCTTTCCCTTGCCTTTGGTACAGATGTGATCCTGGACAAGATATCCTTCTCTCTTAATGATGGAGACAAGCTGGGTATAGTCGGTGTCAACGGTGCGGGAAAAAGCACACTTTTCAAGCTTATTACAGGTGAATATACTCCGACGGAGGGCAACGTCCACGTTGACCGTCAGAAGAAGGTGGGAGTTCTCAAGCAGAACGCCTGTGCCGACGGAGACAAGTCGATATACGACGAGGTTCTGACAAACGCCTTCCCTGATCTTATCAGGAGAGAAAAGGAATTAGAAGAATTACGCCGACGTATAGAATGGGGCGAAAGCTCCCTTAGTCAAAGCTACGCTACGGCAGAAGAGACGTTCCGACGTGACGGCGGTTATGAATACAGAAGCCGTGCGGGAGGAATATTGGTCAGCTTAGGTTTTCCTCAGGAGGAACACGGCAGACCCGTGTACGAGCTCAGCGGCGGTCAGAAGACCCGTGTTGCTCTTGCCTCCCTGCTTTTAAGCGAGCCTGATATCCTTATGCTGGACGAGCCTACGAATCATCTTGATATAGATGCTCTTAACTGGCTCGAGGAGTTTCTTATCTCCTATCCCAAGACGGTGCTTGTCATATCCCACGACAGATATTTCCTTGACCGTGTATGTACCCATACTCTTGATATCGAGAACAAACACGGTAAGCTCTATAACGGTAACTATTCCGCCTTTATCGAGAAGAAAAAGAAGGACCGTGAGATAGAGGAAAAACACTATAAAAACCAGCAAAAAGAGATCAAGCGTATCGAAGAATACATAGCCCAGCAAAAGCGCTGGAACCGAGAAAGAAACATCATAGCCGCTGAAAGCCGACAGAAGCAGCTTGACAAGATGGAAAAGCTGGACCGTCCGGATGCTCCGTTGGAGAATATCCGCATCGCCTTTAATAAGTCAGGCGAGGGTGCAAACGAGGTTCTGACCCTGAAGAAGCTGTCAAAGGCTTACGGCGACAACCTTCTCTTCCGTGATCTGTCTGCTACGATAATGAAGCGCGACCACGCCTTTATCATCGGTCCAAACGGCTGCGGTAAATCCACGCTTATAAAGATACTGGCAAAAAAGCTTGCCGCAGACAGCGGTTCCTTGCATTGGGGACTGAATACCGTATTTGCTTATTACGATCAGGAAAATCAGAATCTTGATCTTTCCAAGACCGTACTCGACGAGCTGTGGGATGCTTATCCCGACCTTACACAGACCGAGGTAAGAAACGCACTTGCCTTGTTTCTGTTCCGCGGCGAGGACGTTATAAAGCCTGTATCCGTCCTGTCGGGAGGAGAAAGAGCAAGGCTGACATTAGCCAAGCTGATGCTGTCCCGTATGAACGTGCTTATCCTTGACGAGCCTACGAACCACCTTGATATAGGCAGCCGTGAGGCTCTGGAGGAAGCTCTTATGCAGTTCGACGGAACGATAATCGCCGTATCACACGACAGATATTTTATACAAAAGCTCTCTACCCGTATACTCTGCTTTGATCTTGAAGCTAAGGGTAGCATATACGACTACAAAGGCGGATATGACGACTTCTGTAGCTTCCGTAAGAGATACGAAAAGGAAGGCGGTATAGCTTCGGCTGAAGCACCGACGGCCTCAAAGACCGATTATCTCAATCAGAAAAAGCAGCAATCGGAACTGCGTAAGCAAAAACGCCGTTACGAAAAGGCTATTGAGGATGCCGAGAGGCTTGAGACGGCAATAGAAGAATGTGACGCAGAGGCTGAGCTGTGCGCCACAGACCATATAAAGCTGGCAGAGCTTTATGCAAAAAAAGAAGAATATGAAATTATGCTCCTTGAAGCATATGAAATCATAGAAAATTATGAAAAGGAAACGTGATATTATGAAAAAGATTTTACTTGTTATGTGCGTATGTGCCATACTCCTTACAGGTACAGCCTGCAAGAAAAAGAGCAATGCTCCCGCCCCCGGTGAGGATTCCGGCGATATCGTAGGAATGCCCGTAACTGAGGAGACCAAGCCCCGTGAGACTATAGACATTGACGGAGACGGCAAGTCCGACGGCTACGTTGTTGAGGGAATCGAGGGCTACGATCCCAGCGAAGTACATACCGACGACGAGACAGGCCCCGCTACCGACGGTAACGGCGATACAGAGGGAAGCTCAGGTGCTGAAGACCCCGACACCCCTGTACAGAACACCGCAGACGAGACCACGCCTGCAATAGTCATCAGTGACGGCGGCAGCGAAAAGGGTCTCTGGCCTACCGACAGTCTCCCCAAGGACGTTCCCGCCTTTGAGGATTATAAAGAAATGTACCCCACACAGTATGCTGACGGTGAATCTGCCGAGGAATGGTACCTCAGCTTTGATTCCACCGAAAAGGATTATGAGGACTGGCTCGAAAAGCTGAAAGCCGAGGGCTACGTTGAAAGCGACAAGATCGTCGGCTTCTGGGGCAACGGCGAGCAGATCCTCAACCTCTATACCGAGGAGATCGACGGCGAGTTCTGCGTATCAGTAGACATCTTCAAGTCTAAGCCCGTTGAATATCCCGAGGCAGTGTCCAAGGTATTCCCTGCCTTTTCAGTATCAGACTCCACACTTTACGGCTGGTACGTAAAGGGAAATAAGCTCTCCGTATCCTATGCCTGCGGTAAGAGCTTTGCTTCCGACCTTGAGGCTTATAAGAAGAAGCTTACCGAGGCAGGCTTTACCGTTACAGGTGACAGTGCCACAAAGGAAGTTGACGGCAAGACCTACACCGTACGCTACGGCGACAGCGTAAGCAAGTACGAGGACAGCCTTGAGTTCACTTATTAATACTTATATATCCACCTCTCCCGACGAGACAGAGGAGATAGCCCGTGAGCTTGCCAAAAAGCTCACAAAGGGCGATTTTGTGGCTATGTACGGAGACCTGGGCGCCGGCAAGACCGCTTTTACAAGAGGCCTGGGGTCAGTTCTATGCCCCGGTGAGCCTGTAAGCAGTCCCACCTATGCCATAGTAAACGAGTATTACGGCGACGGAGTACGGTTGTGTCACTTTGATATGTACCGTATTACCGATGACGAGGACCTTTATTCTATAGGCTTCTATGACTATGAGGACTGTATCATTGTCTGCGAATGGTCTGAGAATATAGAATTCGCCCTTCCCGAGGAATACTATAAGGTCACTATCAGAAGAAAAGACGAAAACACCAGAGAGATAACTATTGAGGAGATCAGATGATCACGTTAGCAATAGATTCCACGGCAAAGGCTGCCTCGGCTGCTCTGCTGCGGGACGGTAAGGTTATTGCAGAATACACACAGAATACGGGACACACCCATAGCGAAACTATGCTCCCTATGGCACAGGCGGTTATGCAGGCGGCAGGGGTTACCCCGGGGGACGTTGACCTTTTTGCAATATCGGCAGGTCCCGGCTCCTTTACGGGAGTACGTATAGGTATTTCCCTGATAAAGGGGCTCTGCTTCGGCAAGGGTAAGCCGATCGCGGCACTTTCCTCTATGGATACTCTTGCCCGTAACCTTGAGGGCTTCGGCGGTATAGTTTGTCCTGTAATGGATGCGAGAAGAAATCAGGTATATACAGCCATATTCAAGGACGGTATAAGAATAACCGATGATATGCTTATTCCCTGCGAAGAGCTCAAAGAAATGCTCGCAGCATATGAATGTCCCATCTATTTTACAGGTGACGGCTACGAGCTTGCAAAAAAGCTTATCGACCTGCCGAACATTATGAATACCCCCGTCAGATTGCGTCTGCAGAGTGCTGTCAGCGTTGCGCTTGAGGGTATAAAAAGCTATAACGAAAACAAAAACATCTTCACCGACACCTCTGTTATGCCCATATATCTCAGAGCATCCCAGGCCGAGCGTGAAAGACTGGAAAGGATAAAAAACAATGAGTGAAAGAATAATTGCCATTGCCTGCGATCAGGCGGCGTACGAGCTTAAGCTTGACGTTATCAAGCATCTTGAGGAAAGAGGAATCAAGTATACCGACCACGGTACATATTCCACCGAATCGGTACACTATCCCGAATACGCTCACAAGGTATGCGTTGACATACAGGAGGGCAAGGCTGAGCTTGGCATACTTATCTGCGGAACAGGTATCGGTATGTCAATGGCGGCAAACAAGCACAAGGGTATCCGTGCAGCTGTATGCTGTGACACCTTCTCTGCAGAGATGACCAGACGTCACAATGACGCAAACGTACTCTGCTTCGGTGCAAGAGTGCTGGGCAAGGGTGTGGCACTTCAGATAGTGGATGCATTCCTTGATGCTCCCTTTGAGGGCGGAAGACATAAGACCAGAGTCGATATGTTTATGGCACTTGAAAAATAATGCATAATACAGAATCATTGAGGATTTCCGTACATTAGTACGGAAATCTTCATTTGATTATTAAGGAATCGGTACAATGAAAAACAAAGACAATTTTACAGAAGGCAGTATTCCGAAGAAGCTGATAGCCTTTATGCTTCCTGTTCTGGGTGCTTTGGTGCTCCAGGCGATGTACGGAGCGATAGACCTGCTCATAGTAGGAAAATTCGGAACAGCGGAAGGAATTTCGGCAGTATCAACAGGCTCCAATATAATCAATCTCTTCACCTTTACCATAGCAGGTCTGTCTATGGGTATGACGGTGCTGATCGGTCAGTATATCGGAGAAAAAAAGGCTGAGCGTATAGGTAAGATAATCGGTGGCGCTCTTGCTGTATTTTTACTGTTGACCGTCATTTTCACCGCGTTTGTAGTGCTGGGAGCGGATATGCTGACAGTCGTTATGCGCGCTCCAAAGGAAGCTCATACCCTGACAGTTCAATACGTTATGATCTGCGGCGGAGGTCTCATATTTATATTCGCCTACAATATCATCAGCGGTATCTTCCGCGGTATGGGTAACTCACGTTTACCCCTGCTGTTCGTGGCAATTGCCTGTGTGGTAAACATAATAGGCGACCTTGTATTCGTAGCCGTGCTGGGATGGAACGTAGCGGGCGCAGCTTTAGCTACCGTCCTTGCTCAGACGGTAAGCGTCATACTCTCACTTATCATTATAAAGCGGCAAAAGCTGCCCTTCAGATTTTCCTTAAAGGATATACGCTTCTGTGATGAAACGAAGAAGGTATTGCGTGTAGGACTCCCCATCGCACTTCAGGATATACTGACGAATATTTCATTCCTCGTTATATGTGCACTTATCAACAATATCGGTCTTGCCCAGTCTTCAGGCTACGGTATAGCCCAGAAGGTAATAAGCTTCATTATGCTTATCCCCAGCTCCCTTATGCAGAGTATGTCCGCCTTTATATCCCAGAATATCGGTGCAAGACAGTTTAAACGTGCTAAGCATTCTATGTACTGGGGTATGGGAATGGGCGCATCGGTCGGTGTGGTGATATTTATACTTATATTCTTCTTCGGCTCTCTTCCCTCTTCGCTTTTCTCGGACAATACCGCATATATCGCCGAATCTGCAAGCTATCTCAAGGGCTTTGCTATAGACACCGTTATCACTTGTATTCTGTTCAGCTTTATGGGATACTTTAACGGCTGCGGAAGAACGCTCTTTGTGATGATACAGGGTATCACCTCTGCCTTTCTTGTAAGAATGCCCGTATCATATCTTATGAGCCTCGGCGACAACCCTTCTCTTTCAAAAATCGGCTTTGCCGTTCCCATATCCACAATATTCGGAATAGTGGTATGCGTGATATACTATACTTACATAAACAAAAAGCAGATGTCATTGTGACATCTGCTTTTTGCTTAGATGGAAGGTGATGGATTATATATAAACGCCGAAGCGTATATATCAGGATCTGATTTCAAATCTCAGATTACATTTAGGACACCTGACAGTATGCTTACCCTTTCGCTTCGGGAGCCTTAAATTCGCCTTGCAATGAGGACACATACGGTAAATGTGTGTCTTACGGTCACGGAACCTGCTTTTCTGGAGCTTAAAAAAGCCCTTTATCTTACTCCAAATACGTAAAAAGCACCGATTTTCCCTCTGTCTCTTGTAGATATTTTTTGACAAAGCACGGAACAGACACAACAGTATCAAAATGTATTCTAAAATCAAAATGACCGACGAATGAACGAATACGTTTACCACCGACAGAATGACCACCGTAACAAGCATACCGGTACAAAGCCGATCCATACCGTTACGTCCGTACATAAATCTTGCTAATTTATCTCTGAATCTCATTTCTACCCTCATTTCCTGTTTTGATTATATTACACCATTTTCAATTAAACATCAACGGAATATGCAAATTTTGTTGATTTTCGGTTGAAACTGTTATATTATTATAGTATCGGATAATATCGGAGGTGGATCTATGTTTAAGATTCTCGTAGTTGAGGACAACAAGGAGCTTTCCCGTCTTTTCAGCCGTGTGCTTCAAAAGGAGGGGTACACTGTCTTTGAGGCCGAGGACGGTGTAGTTGCTCTTGACATCCTTGAAAATGAATATATTGACCTTATTATTTCGGATATAATGATGCCGCGTATGAACGGTATCGAGCTCGTGCGTTCACTTCGTGATGCAAGATACAATATGCCCGTGCTTACGATAACCGCAAAGGAAACCTTTGCCGACAAGCAGCAAAGCTTTAATGCAGGAGTGGACGACTATATGGTCAAGCCCGTGGACGTCAATGAAATGATGCTCCGTGTCAGAGCGCTTCTGCGCCGTGCAAGAATAGTCAACGAAAGAAGACTCAGCTTCGGCAATACTCTGCTTGAATACGATACTCTCAGTATCAACACTCCCCAGGGTATACAGACACTGCCGCAGAAGGAGTTTATGCTCTTATACAAGCTTGCATCAAATCCCAATCATATATACACACGTCAGCAGATAATGGACGATATATGGGGGATGGCAAGCGAGACCGAGACCCATACGGTAGATGTGCATATCAACCGTTTAAGAGACCGTCTCAGAGGTAACGAGGATATTGAGATTGTTACGGTAAGAGGACTGGGCTATAAGGTGATAGAGCTATGAAGCACCGTGTATCCGACAAGGAAAGGTCTCTGCGCTCCCTGACCAAGTATCTGACCTTTGTCATCTTTACGATGATAATTATGTCTCTGCTTCTCGCGGTGCTTTTTACCTTCGGTCTGGCTTACATGAGGGTTCTGCCCACCGTAGGAGCAAGTCCCTTCGGATTCCTGTTCGCAATTCTCAGCATAAGCGTGGCAATGGCAAGTTTTTTTGCTTACTATATCAACGATCATATACTCAAGCCCATACGAAAGCTCAGCGACGCGTCAAAAACCGTTGCCACAGGCAACTTTGACGTGCGTATCGACCTGCGCACAGATATAGAGGAGCTGAACTCCACCTTTGACAATTTCAACAATATGGTTACCGAGCTTAACTCAATAGAGACCCTGCGTAACGATTTTGTGGCAAATGTATCCCACGAATTCAAAACTCCCCTTTCGGCAATAGAGGGGTACACCATGCTTTTGCAGGACGAGAGCCTCAGCGAGGAGGAGCGTAACGAGTATATCACAAAAATAACAGACAATACCCGACGCCTGTCGGCTCTGACAGGAGATATACTGCTTATCTCAAAGCTTGACAATCAGACCTTTTCCACAAAGAAAAAGGAATTTCGCCTTGACGAACAGCTCAGAGAGGCAATACTTACCCACGAAAGTGTCTGGGAACGTAAGCACTTAGAGCTTGATATCGAGCTTCCCGAGATAAGCTATACAGGCGAGGAAAGCCTTCTGCTCCGTGTTTGGCTGAACCTCATCGGAAACGCTGTAAAATTCACACCCGAGGGCGGCTGTATAAGCGTTAAGATGACAGAAAACGAAAGCATTATCTCGGTATGTGTATCCGACACCGGTATAGGTATGGATGAGAGCACCTCCAAGCATATTTTTGAAAAATTCTATCAGGGAGATACCTCCCATAAGGGAAACGGAAACGGACTCGGTCTTGCACTATGCAAGAAGATAATCACCCGTGCGGGGGGTACGATATCGGTAGAAAGTACCCCGGGCAAAGGCTCCGAATTTACGGTAAAGCTACCCAAATAAGAGAAATCGGACATTACTGTCCGATTTTATATTATCCTGATACTACAGCTGCTGTCCCAACAGGCTGTTGATCAGCTGCTGCGCGGTCCTTCCGCTTCTGCCGCCGTGCTGCATAGCCCAGGCTCTTGACTTGTTTATCAGCTCCTCGTCGGAGATGTTTATATTATTGCGGTGAGCAAGCTCGGTGACGATATTAAAATAATTCTTCTGGTCGGGCTTGGAGTAGTTGATGGTAACACCAAAACGGTCGTAGAGAGAAAGCTTCTCCTCCATAGTATCCGAGTGGCGCACGTCGTTCTGTACCTGTATATCCTTACGGTCTGCCCAGGTCTCCTTGATAAGATGCCAGCGGTTAGAGGTAGCGTAGATAAGCACGTTATCCGGTCTTATCTCAAGACCGCCCTCAATGACAGCCTTTAAGTATTTGTACTCAACCTCATTCTCCTCAAAGGAGAGATCGTCCATATATATGATAAAGCGGTAATTACGGTTCTTGATATCCGCAATTATCTTAGGCAGGAACTCAAACTGGTGCTTGTATATCTCGATAATACGAAGACCCCTGTCATAGTATTCGTTAAGAATAGCCTTGATGCTGGTGGATTTTCCTGTACCGGCGTCACCGTACAGAAGAACGTTGTTAGCCTTCTGTCCCTTGACAAATGCCTCGGTGTTTTCGGTAAGCTCTTGTTTTTGAAGCTCGTAGCCCACAAGATCCGAAAGTCTGATTATCTCGGTATTGGTGATAGGCTCAAGCTCGCAGTCGGAACCCGGTCGGATACGGAAGGCCTTGTTCATACCGAACATTCCCACACCAAAGTCACGGTAAAAGGCTGTCAGCACGTCAAACATTACGTTCTCGTCGGCAGCAGCTGCAAGAGAAGTGCTCAGTTCTCTGACCTTTTCGCTTACGTTCTTGTTATAAAAGCGCTCCGACTTATGTATAGCGGTATAGCAGGTTACTGTGGAGAAGCAATTAATATCAAGAGCCTGCTCCATCACAGAAAAATCATAGTCAAACAAAGCCCTGAATATTTTCAGATCCCCCTTGACAAAGGAGTTTACCGAGCCCTCACCTGCCCCCTTCTTTTCACAGCAAATAGAAAAGGGATTCTCTGTAGTAGCAAGCAGATAAGCAAGGTAGCAATGCCAGAGATTGCCGTCAAAGCCATAGGCGGTGGAGATATCAAGAATACGGTGGATCTCGGTATAGATCAGAGAAACAAGCTCCTCGCGGTCATAGCTTCCCGAATCAAAGCTTCTTGTAATATCAGAAAGCCTGAAAAGGATGGACTCCTTGTCGATATTACGGTAAACAACTAATTTTGATAATAAACGAAACATAATAAACCTCGTAAAAACAGGATAATGATATTATAAACTCCCCCATCGGTTATGTCAACATAAAAGCAGAAAAAGGTGTCATAGGACACCTTTTTCCCAGACTGTCGAAAAAGTCGGTCGGACGTGTGAAAAAAACTATATATAAAGAAAATTATTCCAATCGACGAGAAGATAATCTTGTTTAATTATATCTCCCAATATAGTTGATAAGTATTCAAAAGTGGCGCAAACATCGAGTTTACGCCACTTTTTCACACTTTCCCGTCAAACCGTCTCTACCGTACTTAGTACGCCGACGAGTCGGTTCGACGGGAACCTACCTTCCCTTTTCGAAGCCTGACAGCGTGTCGATAGGTTTATCGACACGCTGAGAAAAAGGTGTCATAGGACACCTTTTTCCTTTACTATTTCGTTTCGTTAAATATCATAAACATTCTTGCAGCCTGGGCTCTTGTGGTGGTTTCTCTGGGTGCGATAACATAACTGTCATTCTTTGTGCTTGTTATGATTCCGTTATAAACAGCCCATTTAACAGCCTGCAGTGCCCAGGAGGAAACCCTTGTATCATCGGTATATCCGGTAATATCCGCTCTGCCGCTTACGTCTCTGCCCTTGACCTCGGCATAGTTATAGAGGAACTTTGCTATCTGCTCACGGGTGACCTCCTGACCCAGTCCGAACTTACCGTTACCCACACCGTCGGTATAGCCCTTTTTACGAGCCCACTGAATGGCATTGGAGTACCATCTGCCTTCGGGAACGTCACTGAAGCCTGTTTTACCCACGTAATTCGGCAGATTGGCTTTTGCATAATTTGCCAGTATCATAATAAACTGTTCTCTGGTAATATTGGTGTTGGGGGAGAATTCGGTCTCCGACATACCGTTCATATATCCGCGCTTAGCAACGTACTCCACCTCGTCGCTGTACCAGGCACCGTCCTTGACGTCGGTAAAGGTGTTGACGTATGTCAGCATGGGTATGGAGCGCTTATCAAGCTGAACACCGCAGACCTTACAGCTCTGAACCTCTGTTCCCTTCTGAATGTATGTAGGTTCTACAGTCTTAGTCCATTCTCCCGGGGTATGCGTTGTTTTGGCGAGGGTTTCTGTTTTTGTTTCACCGCAGCCTGAGCAGGTATAGGTTTTAATTCCGGTAGCAGTACATGTAGGAGATTTTGTAACTACACCGGTATTCCATTTATGAGTATGTGTAGGACCACCGGTAGTGAAAGAATAGATATCACTGCTATATTCCACTCCGCCGTCACGGGTTATATACATTTTGTAATAATAGGTAGTATTCTGTGATAAAGTCCCATACCACTTATTAAGGTTATAATATATTCGTATGATAGCATTTCCGTTTGCATCATATCCGTTTGTATATAACGATTCTGTGATTTTAGTCATATTACTTTTGCTTGTACCTATATAAAATCCGGCAGTCTCCATAGTCGGACCTGCAGCGCCGAACGTACCTGTTAGTGTCGCATCTGTATATGTTATTCCGGTTGCGGTAACGTCAGAAAACGGAGTTATAATCTTCAAGGGGTCTGTCAAATTGTACAGTCCGCTTGTTGATATACCAAAATGAAGGTGATTTCCTGTGGAATTTCCTGTAGAACCCACTCCACCTATACGCTGACCGCCACTGACATATTGACCTACATATACAGAAACGCTGCTCAAATGAGCATAAAACGAATAGTACCCGTTGTCGTGCTGGATAACCACATGGTAACCCGAGCCTTTGTACCCACAGCCGGAACAATAATGAGAAGCATCGGCTGATACAGTAGATGCACAATGAACCGTGCCTGCCTTTGCAGCTACCACAGGAGTTCCATACCCTGCCTCAATATCAATAGCGAAATGCGACGATGACCAGCCACGGCCGAAAATGTGACCGGTAACAGGCCATTGCCAGCCTGCTTGTGTTGCCGCATCGGATACAAGGGGCATTGCAGTAATCATAGTTGCCGTAAGCATAACGACGGTCAAGAGAGATGAGATTAACCTTTTGATGTTTTTCATAATATACCTCCAAAGTGATATTGTACTTATATTATAGTCTTATAAAATCTGTTATGGTCGCATTTAAAGCGACATTTTATTTATTCATAGTCGTATTTCTCCTTTGAAAACAAAAAAGTGCGCAGCCGAAGCTACGCACAAAAAACGCTCAGCTCCGCCTGTCGCCAAACAAAGCCTTACAGTCCCGAAAAAGTGTATGCAAGAAAAGAGCATCTGCGTTTTTATCAAAAAAAACAAAACGCACACACCTACACGGGACACATATTAAACTTTGTTTGGCAATAATATTCTATCACACTCGGAAAATTGTGTCAAGAATTATTTTATAACAGTTTAGCGTTGTAGGTAACGGTACCATCGACGTACCTCTTATCACCGTATACAGCATCGGTATAATGCGATCGCTTCATGGCAAAAGCAAGCCGAAATTAAAAAAGCTTTTTGACATTACGTCAAAAAGCTTCTGTAATTCTGCATTTTTCATTCTTTTTTAATACAGCTCTGTTGAAAGATACCTGTCACCCGAATCCGGCAGGATAAGGACTATATTCTTGTCCTTGTTTTCGGGTCGTTTAGCTATCTCGACAGCGGCATACAGTGCCGCACCGCCCGAGATTCCGCAGAGGATTCCCTCTTTTTTGCCCATAAGACGTGCAAGGGTGTATGCATCCTCTGTTTTGACACGGATGACCTCGTCGTATATATCACGGTCGAGTATATCGGGTATAAAGTTTGCGCCTATTCCCTGTATTCCGTGGGGCCCTGCCGCACCGCCCGAAAGCAAAGGTGAATCATCAGGTTCTACAGCCACTACCTTGATTTCGGGGTTCTTTTCTTTAAGGAATCTGCCGGTACCGGTAAGCGTACCGCCTGTTCCCACACCTGCAACGAATATATCCACCTGACCCTCGGTGTCCTCATATATCTCGGGGCCTGTGGTCTCGTAGTGAGCCTTGGGGTTTGCGGGATTGGTGAACTGTCCGGCAATTATGGCATCAGGTATCTCTTTTACAAGCTCCTCTGCCTTGGCTATGGCTCCCTTCATACCCTCTGATCCGGGAGTAAGCACAAGCTCTGCACCGTAGGCTCGCATAAGCTTCTGACGTTCGACCGACATACTGTCGGGCATAACGATGATAGCCCTATAGCCCCTTGCGGCAGCAACAGAGCAAAGTCCTATACCTGTATTTCCGCTGGTAGGTTCAATTATAACAGAGCCCGGCTTTAATCTGCCCTCTTTTTCTGCCTCATTGATCATAGCAAGGGCAACTCTGTCCTTTACCGAGCCCGCGGGGTTCCTGGCTTCAAGCTTTGCGGTAAGCCTTGCACAAAGCTTTAATTCCTTTTCTATATTGGTAAGCCGCAGCATAGGTGTTTTTCCGATAAGCTGATCGGCACTTGTATATATCATATTTACTCCTTTAATGTTACGCTGTCCTTTATGATATCATATCCCTCAATATAAGGATCTATACCTTTAAATATAAGCGATTTTGGTGTGTAGGTACTGAGGATATCCTCCGCGATATCCTTTTGAGCCGCGGTAAGACAGATATATGCGAAGCTGTCGTTGTCTATGCTCTTAAGCTCCTCAAATCTTGTCTTATCCATACTGCCGCAGAGAAGCATCCTTTCCTTGCCTATAGAGAGCCTTGTGATAAGAGAGGTGTCCTTTTCCCCTGCGGTAACGGTGACCGAGGCACCGCCGATACCAAAGGACATAGAGCCCTCCACCTTCACAGTCGCAACGTCAAAGCCGCTGCACAGTCGGTACAGTTCCTCCTCGTCGGGGATATAGACCGTATCAATATCATACTCGTTCAGCAGACTTTCTACCTCTGATAAGGTGTCCTTGTCATAATCGGGAACGATGAGAGTATCGATGATATTCCCTTCTGTTTCAGGCTTTTTTGTTCCAACCACAAGAGCTTCGTTCTCTGCCTCGGCAACGGTACACTCATCATAAAAAAACACCTGTAGCTCCTTTTTCTTCTTACAGGAGAAAAAGGAGCATACAAGTATTAAGCACACTATTAAAGCTATAACTGATTTAATCCTCTGATTCATTCTTCTTACAAAAGATCACCTTGCCGTCAAGAGCCTTTGCTGACACAATATCTCCTGCCTTTATACTGCCGTCAAGCATAGCACCCGTAAACTCATCCTCAACGCTGCGCTGTATCTCACGGCGTATAGGTCTTGCTCCGTAAACGGGATCAAAGCCCCTTTCGGAAACAAGCTTGACTGCACTGTCCTCAAATTCAAGAGTTATACCGATATCAGCGACCCTTTTAACAAGAGCGCCGAGCATAAGGCGTGTGATCTGTTCTATCTCTTCCTCTTTAAGTTTATTGAATACGATTATATCATCGATTCGGTTGAGGAATTCGGGTCGGAAGGTAGAGCGCAGAGCCGACATGACCCGCTCACGTACTGCGGTACCGTCGTTTGAGGCTCTGTCGCCAAAGCCCAAAGAGTTTGATCTCTCCACGATTCCAGAAGCACCTACGTTTGAGGTCATAATGATTATTGTGTTCTTGAAGTCCACCCTTCTTCCCCGGCTGTCGGTGAGTACACCGTCGTCAAGGATCTGAAGAAGGATATTGAACACGTCGGGGTGAGCCTTCTCGATCTCGTCGAACAGAACCACCGAATAAGGCTTACGTCTTATCTTCTCGGTAAGCTGTCCACCCTCCTCGTGGCCGACATAGCCGGGGGGGGAGCCGATAAGCTTGGATACGCTGTGCTTCTCCATATATTCCGACATATCGATGCGTATCATTGCGTTATCATCACCGAACAGGACCTGGGCAAGAGCCTTTGTAAGCTCTGTCTTTCCCACACCTGTCGGGCCAAGGAATATAAACGAACCCATAGGACGTCGGGGATCCTTGAGTCCGACCCTTCCGCGACGGATAGCACGACTGACCGCATCAACTGCTTCCTCTTGTCCTATTATACGCTGATGTAGAATTTTGTCAAGGTTTTTGAGCCTTTCACTTTCCTCTTCGGCAAGTTTTTTTACAGGAATGCCGGTCTGATGGGCTACAATGTCGGTAATTTCAGTCTCTGTTACAGAAAGGCTGTTACCTGTTTTGGTATCGTCCCATTCCTTTTTTGCCTTCTCGTATTCCTCACGGGCGGTGTGCTCCTCGTCACGGAGCTGTGCTGCGCGCTCAAACTCCTGCTTTTTGATAGCGGCTTCCTTTTCTGCAGCAATAGCCTTATGCTTTTCCTCAAGCTCCTTTATAAGGGCAGGAGGTGTGACCGCCCCTATACGAAGCTTAGAGGCTGCCTCGTCGATAAGATCTATAGCCTTATCGGGAAGATATCTGTCCGCTATATATCTCACCGACAGCTTTACTGCAGACTCTATTGCATCGTCTGTTATTTTGACCTTATGGTGTGCCTCATATTTATCACGCAGACCCTTTAATATCTCTACCGCCTCATCCTCGGTAGGCTCACCTACACTGACAGGCTGGAAGCGACGCTCAAGTGCGCTGTCCTTTTCTATATGCTTACGGTATTCGTCAATAGTGGTGGCACCTATCATCTGCATTTCACCTCTTGAAAGAGCAGGCTTAATGATATTTGCCGCATCCACAGCACCCTCTGCCGCACCTGCGCCGACGATGGTGTGTATCTCATCAACAAAGAGAATTATGCGTTTTTCCTTCTGAACCTCCGACATTATTCCCTTGAGACGCTCCTCGAACTCACCGCGGTACTTTGCTCCTGCGATCATTCCCGAAAGATCAAGGGTGACCAGGATCTTATCCGCCAGGGTCTCGGGAACGTTCCCCTCTGCAATGCGCTGTGCAAGACCCTCGACCACCGCTGTTTTACCCACACCGGGTTCACCGATAAGGCAGGGATTGTTCTTTGTGCGGCGGGACAGGATCTGTATTACCCTGTCCATCTCGCTGTTACGGCCGATAACAGGGTCTATCTTTCCCTGTCTTGCCATTTCGGTCAGGTCTCTGCCGTACTGACTGAGGGTAGGACAGCCCTTCAGGTCTCTTGATGCAGGCTTATTCTCCTGCTTTTTGCGCTTAGGTGAAGTAAGCACGCTGTCCTCGTTGATATCGTCAAGCTCTGTACCGAGGAAGGCGAGTATCTCCCGGTGGAGGGCTTCCATATCCACACCAAGAGAATTGAGAATCTGAACACCCACGCAGTCGCTTTCGTTAATCAAGGCAAGAAGCAGATGCTCTGTGCCGATGTAGCTCTGTCCGTGGCGCATAGCCTCATAGGAGGAGTTTTCTATTATACGCTTTGTACGGGGAGTCATATCGTTGGGGGTAACAGAGCTGACCCCTCCGGTTCCCGCTATCTGTGCCGTCAGCTTTTTAACCGAATCAAAGGTCACCGTATGCTCTGAGAGCAGCTTTGCCGCAGCAGAGTCAAGCTCGCTTAATATTCCCATAAGCAGATGCTCTGTACCGATATAGGTATGTCCCAGCTCCCTTGCAAAAAACAAAGACTTGTTAAGCGCGTTCTGCGCACCCTTTGTAAATCTGTTAGACATTTATCATCACTCTTTTCTTAAGTTAATTTCTCTTTTATGACCTCGGCACGCTTTTTATCACGCTGTGCCTCGCTGAGCCTCTCTCCCTCTGCAAGGGTACAGGGCATAACCGCTGTAAACAGGCTGTCAAGCGTCTCGTAACCGATCTCGTTAACGACACCTATTGCAACACCGAGACGCACCTTGGCATAAAGCCCGATAAACTCCTTTGAGGTCATTGTACAGGAGTATTTCAACACTCCGAAGGCTCTGCAGAGAGGATCGTATGCCTTTACTCCTGCCGCCTTGATACGTTCACGGGCATTGCGCTCGTGTCCGATGATCTGTGTGACCACGTCGCCGAGACGGGACACGGTAGCTTCCTCTGTCAAGCCCATGGTCTCTGAATTTGAGATCTGGTAGAGATAGCCCTGTGCCTCACTTCCCTCTCCGTAGATACCGCGTATGGTAAAGCCAAGCTTGGAAAGCTGCGACACTATTCCCTTCAGCTCCCCTGTCATAGCAAGGGCGGGAAGGAACATCATAACCGAGGCTCTCATTGCGTTTCCCAGATTGGTTGGACAATGGGTCAGAAAGCCAAGCTCCTCGTCATAGGCGATGCGCAGGCCGCTCAGAAGAGCATCATCGCTGACACAGGCCTCGGCAAAGGCAGAGTCAAGCTCAAAGCCTCTTTTGATGACCTGCAATCTTATATGGTCCTCCTCACATACCATGACCCTTGTATCCCCCTTTTCAAGCAAAGCGTGGGGCAAGGAGGATACTGCAAACTCGGGACTTATCCTGTGAGCCTCAACATAGCACTGAGCCTTGAGGGGATCGGTATCGGTAAGATCCGTCTTCTCAAAGCCGCAAAGCACCGCTTCGACCTTTTCGATTATCTCCCTGCAGGAGGTGGCATCAAGCCTTGAGGCAAAGGGATAATCCTTAATATTTCTTGCAAATCTTATTCTCGTGGAGAGAACAACGTCAATATCCTTAATCATTGTCTGCCTCCTTCTCCCTGATAAGGTCACGCAGCTTGGCTGCCCTTTCGTATTCTTCACTCTCTATTGCCGCTCTGAGCTCATTTTTAAGAGCCTCGAGCTCGTTTTGTGCCTTACGCTTTTCGGAGTATCCTTCGGGAGCTCTGCCGTTATGCTTTGCCCCTCGGTGGATGCTCTCTATCATAGGCTTAAGCTCCTCCGCAAACACGCTGTAGCACTGTGCACAGCCAACCTTACCCCTTTTCTTTATCTCGGAAAAGTCAGAGGAGCAAAGAGTACACCGCTTGTGATCTGTCTTGGGCTTTGCCTGTGTAAGCATAGAGCCGAAAAGATTAAGGGGAGCAAAGCCAAGCTCTGCCTCAGCAGCGCACTGAGGACAAAGGGCATATTCCCTTACCTCACCGTTAATATTTTGTTTGAAATAAACACTTGCCTCGTTCTTGTGGCATTTACTGCATAACATCTTCATACCTCCATTCTACTTCAGAAGCGCCAGTATAATTTGTCGCATCATATCGGCACGTATGCTATCCTCCATAGGAATAGCAAAAGCTCCTCTTATTATATTAGCTTCCCTCAGGGTTATAACACCCTTTTCAAGCATCGCGTTAACAAACACCCTGCCGCTTCGGTCGTCAAGCTCGGCACCGATACCGTGAAACAGGTGCATCAGGTACTCGTCACGGGTCATCTGAACCTTGGTTATACGCACGTATCCGCCGCCTCCGCGACGGCTCTCAATCATATATCCCCTCTCAGGCGTAAAACGGGAGGTTATAACGTAGTTTATTTGGCTGGGTACACATCCGATACGCCCGGCAAGATCGTTGCGCTTAAGCTCTAATTCTCCGCCTCCCTCGGAAAGCATCTCTTCTATCATATTTGCTATAATATCACTCATCAACATTTTCATTTACCTCTTTTTCGTTAATTTCGATAGTTTTGATATTTTAATTGTTTTGATTATTCATTTGTTTTGATTATTCACTTGTTTTGATTATTCACTTGTTTGATCGTTTAGTTGTTCCTCTTATTCCGCTTATTTAGATTTTTTCAAGTATTCCGCTTATTTCACTTATTTCGATATAATCTCACTAAACTCCAAGCAAATCAAGAGCTATAGTACGCAACTTTGACCTTCTTTGACTTTAATATATCACAAAAGTCAGAGAAAGTCAAGGTCAAAGAAAGTCAAAGTTTCGCCATTTTTGTTAATGTTTTGTGAACACGGTGGTATTTGAGGACGTGGTGGTATTTGAAGACGCGGTGGTATTTGAGGACGTGGTGGTATTTGAGGACGCGGTGGTATTTGTGTACGCAGTAGTGCTTGTGTACGCAGTGGTGCTTGTGAGCGCAGTGGTACTTGTGAACGTGGTGGTATTTGTGAACGTGGTGGCGTTTGTGAACATGGTGGTGCTTGTGTACGCAGTAGTGCTTGTGAGCGTGGTGGTGCTTGTGTACGCACCCGTATTGGCTGTTAGCTGTTTCCCTTTTTGCTTATATCCCTCGGAATGAGTATATGCCGGGATTGATGTATTCACTGATCGATTGTAATCCCCGATTTAATGTATGCTCGTTTGATTGTAAGCTTGGATTAATGTATACTTGGATCAAAGCCGGATAAATTGTACGCTTAGTTGACTGTATGTCAGTATCACTTATATACAATAAGACTCAACCGAGGTTCCGGGAAAACGCAAAAATATGGCAAACACAAATCGCGTCTGCCATATTAATTACGTTACAGCTAAATATATATTTAATAATCCTTAGGTCTGCCGCAATCAGAGCATTTTTTGGTAAACAGTCCCTTAAAGGTGCCGCCGCAATGCTGACATACCTCAGCCAGACGGCGTTGTGTTCTGATCCTGTCAAACTCAGTTAAAATTTCGCTCTTTTTTGATCTGTCCTGCTCGATGGTATCGAAATTCTCAAACAGCTTCCATTTACTCACGGAAAGACGATCGTCTCCTGCTACAATAACAGTACCGTCAGCACAAAGGAGCATAGTTTTATAGCCCATAGCCTTGACCGCCACCACATTCTTTGCCCGACCCACGTTACACTGTCCGTAGGTTCTGTCACCGGAGGTTACGACCGTACCGTCTGCACAAAGGCCTATTGCGTGTCTTTCGCCAGTAGTCACAGCAATCACAGTATTCCAATTCTTAACATCGCACTGTAAGTAGGTGTTATCTCCCGCTGCCAACACCGTACCGTTATCACATAAGCCGATAATAAAGCTGTCACCTACGCTGACATCACACACATTGCGCCATTGATCAACATCACACTGTTTGTAATCGTTATTTCCTGTTGCCAGAACAGTACCGTCAGAACAGATTCCCACAAGGTTATTTTTTCCCGCAACTATACGGGTCACCTTGCTCCATCGGGATACGTGGCAGTTCCAGGAATAGCTCAAACCGGCAACTAAAACGGTTCCGTCTGAACAAAGTCCGAAGGTGTAATCTTTGCTTACAGCTATAGCTACGATATCACGCCACCATGAAACGTCACATTTTCCCATATCATTTTTTCCAACGGCAACCACAGTACCGTCAGCACAAAGACCTACCGTATGCTCATCGGCGGCACATACAGCAACAATGTTTCGCCAATCTGAAACATTACACTGACCATATTTATTGTCACCCGAAGCAAACACCTTACCGTAAACGGTAAGAGCAACGGTGTGATGCGCACCTGCACTCAAAGTCTTGACTTCTCTCCATTCTGAGATAGCTTGCTGTTCGGAATCATTACCTCTTGCCGACAATACTCTTCCGTCAAGCATTATACCCAGCGCATCGTTTTTACTAAGATGTATGTATTCTCCTGCCTTTGCACATTTTTCACGGAAAGGCTTGAGATTTTTCATCAGTTCTTCAATAGCACGTCTCTTTTCCTCCTCTTTCTTCGCAAGGGCGATACGTTCTTCCTCTTCCCTCTTTTCACGTGCGAGACGATCCATATCCAACCTATCTTTGATCGCGACAATATATCCTTTAAGTTCATTGATGGTATCATCATCACCGAAACGAATAATCTTCCTATAATTATTGTTATCCTCAAAAATAACGTTCAGCTCTCCGAGTTCCTTGCGACCGGTAACCTTCATTTCAAGCATCAGCTTTCCCAGATAAGCCAAGGCATTCTTAGGCTCAAGATTCAGCACCTGCTCAAAAAACATATCCGCTCTTTCCCATTCCTTATCCTCAAGGAATATAAAGCCTCGCTCCAAAAGAGGTGCGGTATTGGATATAGCTGTCTGTCCGATATTTATAACATCGTTACTGCTTGTTTTTTTCAGCGGTAAAAGCTTTTCTATGCCTCGCAGAAGGTCCTGTATGGCACCCACCTTGCCCATATCCTGTGCCTGAAGCTTGGCAAATTCCTTGGGCATATCATAGGCATCTATCCCCTTAAAACAAGGAATAAGGTGCTTCTCCTTATCCTTTGCCATCAGCTTAAGATACCTTGACCACTCGTTCTTGACCCAAACTGCGTTGTAATACTCATAATCAGTACCGAAGGCAAGCATGATCTTTGCACTGTTAAGCGCCGCAAATATGTAGGGCTCATACTCAACTCCCAGCTTATCTTCAAGTGTGATTCTGGAAAAGAACACTCTATACCCCTTATCGCCGAGCGCTTCGTAGACATCCTGAGCAAGCACGCTGTCGAGGGTACGCTCGCCGTTTTCGTCGGTTTCCTTATAGCAGATAAATATATCGTATGGCTCTTCGTTTGCGGAAACAGAAATTATTCCCTTTCTTATCTCCTCAATGGCTTTAGCTTCCTCACGGTATACCTTGCGTGCAACGGCATCTGCATTTTCAAGAGCCTGATCAAAATCACCGTCATCCATAACACTATCAAAGCTTGAACGGTGACAGGTAGGGATCTTCTTCCCTGTTGCGGGATCGTCTACGTACTCGATACCGAATTTGCACAGCACAAGTCCCCAGTAGGCTTCTGCCTCCTCGGGAAAGTCTGCAACTATAGATTCATATATACCCGCTGCTTTATCAAACTCACAGGCGGCACGAAGTCTGTTGGCTCTGGCAAAGAAAGTCAGCTTCTTTTCGTCGTCTGCCTTGGGTATTGTCTGCAGAGTACCGCAATATTCACATTCCGCAGTGCTTGCGCCCTCAATAAAATCAAGGTCACCGCCGCACATTTTACACTTCAAAACAGCCATAACTATCTCCTAAAAATATACTGTTATAAGTATATAACAAATAATCTGATTTTTCAATAGAGAATAAAGAAAACACTTGCCGAAAGCAAGTGTTTTCTTTATTAATTCTTATTCTTTATTCCGTGTGATAGATCAGGAAAGCACAACACTACAGTGCGTAGTATGGCCGGGGCAACTTGCCCCTTAGCGCTTAACCTCTACCATCTGGTAAGCCTCTAAGATATCGCCTTCCTTGAGGTCATTGAACTTTTCAAGTCCGATACCGCACTCATAGCCGGAAGCAACCTCCTTGACGTCGTCCTTGAAGCGGCGAAGTGAGGAAATCTTATCCTCAAATACTACGATACCCTCACGGATTACGCGGATCTGAGCACTTCTGAGGATCTTACCGTCCTGAACGTAGGAGCCTGCGATAGTACCGACGTTGGGAACACGGATGGTTGCACGAACCTCAGCCTGACCGAGACGCTCTTCCTTATATGTGGGAGCGAGCATACCCTTCATAGCCTGGGTGATCTCTTCGATACACTCATAGATGATGCGGTAGGTTCTGATATCAACGCCGTTACGCTCTGCAATATCAAGAGAGTTCTTGTCGGGACGAACGTTAAAGCCTACGATGATGGCGCCGGACGCACCTGCAAGAATAACGTCGCTTTCGTTGATTCCGCCGACACCTGTGTGGATGATCTTAACCTTGACCTCTTCGTTGGAGAGCTTTTCAAGGGACTGCTTAACTGCCTCTGCAGAGCCTCTTACGTCTGCCTTAACGATGATGTTAAGGGTCTTTGCACCGTCGGAGATAGCCGCAAAGAGATCCTCGAGGGATACTGCCGCATTAGCCTTGAACTCCTCGTTCTTAGCCTTGTCACGTCTCTGCTCTGCAAGCTCTCTTGCCTTCTTTTCATCCTCAACAGCATTGAACTCGTCACCTGCGGAGGGAACCTCACTGAGACCGATGATCTCAACGGGGATGGAGGGTCCTGCGGACTTGATCTTTCTGCCCTTGTCGTCGGTCATAGCTCTTACGTGACCAACCGAAGTACCTGCAATTACAACGTCACCTGCGTTAAGAGTACCGTTCTGTACGAGAACTGTGGCAACGGGACCTCTGCCCTTGTCAAGCTTTGCCTCGATGATAACGCCCTTAGCGTGACGGTTGGGGTTAGCTTTATATTCCTTGACCTCTGCGATAAGGAGGATGTTTTCAAGAAGATCCTCAATACCCATCTTTGTTACAGCGGAAACCGGAACACAGATAACGTCGCCGCCCCATTCTTCGGGAACAAGCTCGTACTGGGTAAGCTCCTGCTTTACGTTGTCGGGGTTAGCTGTGGGCTTATCCATCTTATTTATAGCAACGATGATCTCAACACCGGCAGCCTTTGCGTGGTTGATTGCCTCAACGGTCTGGGGCATAATTCCGTCGTCTGCCGCTACAACGAGAACCGCGATATCGGTTGCCATAGCACCTCTTGCTCTCATTGTTGTAAACGCCTCGTGACCGGGGGTGTCAAGGAAGGTGATGTCATTGCCATCTATATTTACAGTATAAGCACCGATATGCTGGGTAATACCGCCTGCCTCGCCTGTGGTAACACTGGTATGACGGATAGCATCAAGAAGTGATGTCTTACCGTGGTCAACGTGACCCATAACACAAACAACAGGAGGACGGGTGATAAGGTTGTCATCGGTATCCTCGGTGGAGTCGAAGATCTGCTCCTCTATTGTAACCTCAACCTCTTTTGTGATCTTAGCACCCATTTCATCTGCAATAAGATACGCGGTATCATAGTCGATAGTCTGGTTTACGGTCGCCATAACACCAAGCATCATAAGCTTCTTGACTACCTCGGCAGCCTTGAGCTTAAGTCTCTGAGCAAGCTCGGCAACAGTGATCTCTTCGGGAATGGAAACGTAAAGAACTTGCTTCTTTGCCATTTCCTGCTGACGGCGGAGCTTATCCATAGCAGCCTTTTCCTTAGCGTGCTTATCCTGCTTCTTGCCCTTCTGGGGACCCTTCTGATTCTGTTTCTTCAGCTTCTGCTTGTTGTTATAATCCTTGTCAGAATGATAACGGTCAAGCTTTTCGTCATATTTTGAAAGATCTACGTTGGAGGATCTGGTATCAACCACGCGGGTAGCGGTCTTGTTACCGCGTCCGGAAGCATCGATAGGCTGGAGAGGTGTCTTGTTATCCTCCTCATGATGCTTCTTGGGAAGAACTACGGTCTGCATATGAGGTCTTGCCTGTGCAGGCTGCTTCTTCTTGGGCTCGGACTTTTTCTCTTCCTTCTTGGGTTCAGGTTTGAGCTCCGGCTTCTTCTCTTCCTTCTTAGTCTCGGGCTTAGGCTCCGGCTTCTTTTCTTCCTTCTTAGTCTCGGGCTTAGGCTCAGGCTTCTTCTCTTCCTTCTCGGTCTCTGCCTTGAGCTCGGACTTCTTTTCCTCTGCCTTAGTCTCTTCCTTCTTAGGGTCTTCCTTTGCAAATTTACGGGGAATGGTAACCTTAAGCTCCATATAGTCATTGAAGCCCTTTATCTGATTTGCTAAGGAAAGCTCGTTCAATATAATATCAAAATCCTCTGCTGAAAGCACAGCGGAGGTGGACTTGGTGCCTCTGCCGCTATTCTCAAGAATATCGGTTATCTCCTTACCCTTGATGCTAAGGTCCTTTGCCATATTACTGATCTTGTATTTAGGATTTAACATATATTACACCTCCCGCGGATTTTTGTCCGCTTCGCTCATTTCATCTAAAAGTTTTATGATACCCTTTGCCATATTACGATCGTTAAGGGATATCACCGATACGGCGCCCTTCTTACCGACGTATTTTCCCAGGTCATTCTGTCCTATGGGAATCTCATAACATGCTGTTTCATAAAATTTAGCGCAATTAAACGCTCTTTTCTTTGTATTCGCCGAAGCATCATAGGCTACCATAAGAATTTTCGCGCTACCGCCTCTTACCGAGTCGCAGGCAATATCTGTACCTGCTGACAGCATCCTGGCTCTGGCGCTCAACCCCAACATACGGCTTAATTTTTCTGCATTAACCTTCACCGCCAAGCTGCACCTCCAATGCTTCGTATATATCATCGGGTATCTCTACCTCTAAATTGCGGGCAAGCCTCTTTGACTTGATCGCTTTTTTCAGACAGGCTGCGTTATGACAAATATATGCGCCCCTGCCCGACATTTTTCCTTTCAGGTCGATTTTGATCTCGCCCTCGGGAGTACGGACAACACGGATAAGGTCCTTTTTGTCAGCCTTTATACCGCATCCGGTGCATTTTCGTTGAGGAATCTTTTTCTTCTGTTCTGTCATTGCAACCTCTCTTTTTGTGAAAAAATCAGTTCTCTTTAATATCGATCTTGAAGCCTGTAAGACGGGCAGCAAGTCTTGCGTTCTGACCTTCCTTACCGATAGCAAGGGAAAGCTGGTCAGCGTCTACGATTACTCTTGCGCTTCTTTCACCGTCTATAATAACCTCACGGACCTGTGCGGGAGAAAGTGCCTCGCGAATGAACTCACAGGGATCATCGCTGTACTTGATGATGTCTATCTTTTCACCGCGGAGCTCGTCAACGATACCTGCAATACGCATACCGCGGTTACCGATACAAGCACCGATGGGATCTACGTCAGCGTCTCTGCTCTCAACCGCCATCTTGGTACGGCTACCTGCCTCACGGATAACACCCTTAATAACAACGATGCCGTCCTGGATCTCGGGTACCTCAAGCTCAAAGAGTCTCTTTACCATACCGGGATGTGTTCTTGAAAGGTTTACAAGAGGACCTCTTGACTCCTTATGAACCTCCATAACAAACACCTTGATGTGGTCGCCGGGCTGGAAGGTCTCGCCGGGGATCTGCTCAGACTTGATAAGGGTAGCAAAGCTCGTGCCTGTGTCAAGTGTAATATTACCTGTGGTAGGATCAACCTTCTGTACCTGTGCTGTGATGATCTCTTCACGCTTGCTTTCATATTCCTTGATCATCATTCCTCTCTCCGCCTCACGGATACCCTGGATGATGACCTGCTTTGCTGTCTGTGCGCTGAGTCTTCTGAAGTTCTTGGGTTTCATCTCGATCTCTGCAACACCGCCAAGCTTATATCTCTTGGAGATCTTATGAGCCTGTTCGAGGGTAAGCTGGGTTGCTTCATCCTCAACCTCCTCAACGATGTCCATCTGCTTGTAAACACGAACATCCTTCTTTACGGGGTCAAGAACAACTCTTACGTTGCTGTTACCGCCCTCCTCACGCTTGAAGGCGCTGATAAGTGCCGCTTCAACACGCTCGATCATATACTCTGCGGGAATTCCCTTTTCTTTTTCAAGGAGCTCAAGTGCATTAAAAAATTCGGTATTCATCATTTATCCTCTCTAATTATTATTAATCAAAGTCAAAAACCGTTCTGACCTTGGAGGCAAGCTTACGGTCGATTGTGACCTGCCCCTCCTCGGTTTCAAGAACTATCTGCTTATTTTCATATGCTTTGAGTATTCCGGTATATTCCTTTTTACCCTCAAGCTTGGTAAACAGCTTGCATACTATCTTCTCACCAATGCAAGCCTCAAAATGAATATCGGTCCTAATTTCCCGTTCAAGACCGGGAGAGGAGACCTCTAATCTGTATGCATCCTCAATAGGATCTGCATCGTCAAGCACCGGGTCGATAGCTCGGTGAACTTTTTCGCAGTCGTCAATGTCAATGCCCTTTGGAGAGTCGATGGTTATACGCAAAAACCATTCAGCAGCCTCACGTACGTACTCTATATCCCATACATCATAACCTAAATCATTGATGACAGGGGTGAGTAGTTCTGTAACTGCGTCTGCGATCTTCTTGCCGTTTGCCATTTATGAAAATCCTTTCTGCATATTCATAGGGGAGTCGAACCAATACGCATTTGGACGGATATTTTAGGCTATTTCGGCCGTTTCCGTCCTTGATTTGCTGCCGGCAAACCTGCGAACTCCACCGACCGAACTATCTCTAAAATATCTCGTCCGAATGTGCTTCGCAGTTTTAGATGCGCAGATATGCGTCAGATCGCGAAAGCGATTGACGGCAATATAAGAGATATTGACTAAATCGCTGACAAAGATATGGCGGATATCTGCCGTCTAAAACCGTATGGGGCTCGACTCTCCTATGAATAAAACTTGGAGAGTGGCTGTCAACCACTCTCCATAAATAACTTATTTACTGTAATGCATTATATCACACTTGTTTCCAAAATGCAATAGTATTCATTAAAAATTAATATATTAATAAACAAAGGGTAAGCCGCTGCGTTTCTCAAAAGCTCTGCAAGCTCGCTTCGGGAACCCCGCCGCTCCGGTCAAGCCGTGCTCGTTTGTGAAACAATTCATATAACACGCCGCAACGTAATTTCTTATACATCAAAAAAGCGGCGAGTCGCCGCACCCATACTGCGCCCGTTCACGCAGTAATTCAAACCACACGGAATAGAGAAAATTCCTATATATCAAAAAAAGGGGCGAGTCGCCGCACCCATACTGCGCCCGTTTACGCAGTAATTCAAACCACACCGCAATAGAGAAAATTCCTATATATCAAAAAAGGGGCATAAGCCCCTTTCGTGATATTATTACTGCTCGTCGAGAGATGCATACTTCTCAAGAAGCTTCTTGAGTCGTCTCTCATATCCCTTCTTACTAGCATTGTAGTAAGAAACATAGTTGGTGTTATCTTCAGAGATAAGGATTCTGAACTCAAGACCTCTGTCAAGGTCGGGAGCATAGAATACACCGAAGCTGAACTTAAAGCCCTCACGGATGATGTCAAGCATCTCACCCGACTCGTCGTCACGTGCATACTTGTCACGGAGTGCCATGTCATAGTAAGCAGGTATAACCGTCTCGTTGGAGATAGCGGAGAGTACATCAAACACTGCACCGGTCATCTGAAGATTAGGTACGTCGATGGGCACAACTGCTACGGAATAGCCGTCCTGCGCACGGGTGTAGTACTTATCCTGGTTAGCATCCCACTTGGGATAAGGAATGATACCGAAGTCGGTCTCCATACCTCTGAAGTCCTGAGCACGGTCAAGAGTTGCAGGATAGAAGAGCGCTCTGCCCTCGCGGAAGATCTTGTCACATACGTTAGAGTCCTCGGTCTGGCTGGAGTCGGTCTGCTGGAAGTGAGTATCATCAGTCTTCTTGAACTCAACAACCTTCTCAAGTACGTTTACCATCTTAGCCTGGTCAACGTCGATGGTGATGTTTCCGTTCTCATCCTTGGATGTGATACGGATATCAAACAGATCCCAGAATGCGTCTGTGGTGTTGGGGATCTCGGTAATGTAACCGAAGGAGTCTCCTTCATCAGGCCATACGTCACCGTTAAGGTCGGTCCATGCACCCTTACACATCTCAGTCATTTTGTCAAAGGTCCACTCGCCGTCACGAACCATCTGATAAAGGTCGCCTACGTTGCGGTTCTCTGCCATCGTCTTGTTGAAGTAAAGAACGTAAAGGCTTTCCCAATATGTAAGAGAATAGTCACCTACCATATACATAAGCTTACCGTCAATGGTAACTTCGTCGATGATATCCTGGTAGTAATGCTCTGCATCCATATTATCCTTTACATAAGGAACCTCATAGAAGTTGTAGAACAGGTCAACAAGGGACATATCTGCCATGTATGCCTGCTGGCTCATAATGAGGTCAAATGAGCCGCTGTTTGCAAGAATGGAGTTCTTGAAGGTGTTGATGAAGTCACCGTTTACAGCCCACTGGCCGGGAATAGCATACGCCTCAAACTTTTCAAGGTCAAAGCGTTCCTCAACCTCGAGGTTTCTCTTGTACACCTTCTCGTTTACAAGCTCGGTTGCATCCTCATCTGCTGCGATCTCGTGGAGATACTGACCCCATGCGTTATCCTCACGGCAAAGAACAGTGAAGGTCTCGCCGGAGAAGGTAAGGTCATCAGGAACAACAGTGTTAAGTTCCATAATCTCGCCGCCGCCTTCATTATTGGTGTCGCCACCCTTGTCGCCGCAGGCAACAAGCATAGGAAGCACAGTAAGAACTGCAAGCATCAGTGCAAGTACTCTGTTAATTTTTTTCATGGTGTTTCTGCCTTTCATAAGAATATACATTATCATAACACAAATATTTAAAATAGTCAATACATAAAAAATGAACAAGGCAAAATTATGCCTTGTTCATTAATATTGACCAAATTACTCCTCTGTATCCTCGTAGGATGCAATCAGTGCCTTAAGCTTACGCTCATAGCCCTTAAGGTTCTGAGTATAGTAGGATACGAAGTTTGTGTTATCCTGCTGAACCATATTACGGAACATCATAGAGCAGCCGTTGAGAGACTGGCCGTAGAAGTAACCGAAGTTTACGGTAAAGCCTTCACGGATAATGTCAAGCATCTCACCGGACTCATCGTCACGGGCATACTTGTCACGCAGAGCCATATCGTAGTATGCGGGGATTACCATCTCGCTCGAAAGAGCGGAAAGCACGTCGATGACAGCACCGCACATTTCAAGATTGGGAGCATCCATAGGAACAACACCTACAGAGTAGCCGTCCTGAGCGTGGGTGTAATACTCCTTCTGATTGGTATCCCACTTAGGATAAGGAACGATACCGAAGTCGGTATCCATACCTCTGAACTTCTGAGCACGGTTAAGCATTGCGTGATAGAAGAGTGATCTGCCCTCACGGAAGATCTTATCCATAACATTTTCGTCCTCAGCAACGTCAGAAAAATACTTGAAATAGGTATCATCAGAGCTCTTGAAGTCGATCATCTTTTCAAGAATGCTTACGATCTTACCCTGATCTGCGGCAAAGATAACTGCACCGTTTTCGTCACGGCCGGTCATAGGAGCATCAAAGTGAGCCTCATATGCGTCGGGAGTATTGTTTATTTCGGAAATATAACCGAAGGTATCCTCTTCACCGGGCCACTGGTCACCGTTGTCGTCAACCCACTTACCCTTAGACATCTCGATCATCTTGTCAACAGTCCATTCACCGTCACGAACGATCTGATAGATATCCTCAAGGTTATTGTTCTCAGCTATAGCCTTATTGAAGTAGAGAACGTATGCGTGTTCCCAATATGTAAGGGAGTAGTCGCCGAGAAGGAAGTAAAGCTTATCGTTAACTGTAAGCTCTTCCACAACATCGGGATAGTAGTAGGGGGCGTCAAGATTGTCCTTGATGTAAGGAATCTCATAAAGGTTGTAGTAAAGCTCGTTAAGTGCAGGGTCAAATGACATATAAGCCTGATGGCTCATAATAAGGTCAAAGGTACCGCTTGCGGAAAGAATAGAGTTCTTGAAGGTGTTTGTAAAGTCATCCTTTGCGTCCCAGTGTCCGGGAATAGCGAATGCCTCAAGCTTTTCAAGACCGAAGCGCTCTTCAACCTCAAGGTTTCTCTTATAAACCATTTCGTTTACAAGCTCGGTTGCATCCTCGTCGGCTGCAATTTCGTGGAGCCAGTTACCCCACGCATTATCCTCACGGCAGAGAATGGTGAAGGTCTCTCCCTCAAAGGTCACGTCTTCAGGAACAACCGACTGGTTAGGAGTAAGGTCGCCGCCGCCCTCGCCGCCTTTCTTGTTTCCGCCTTTACCGGAGCCGCAGGCTACCATAAGGGGAAGAACTGTCAATACTACCAGCACAAGTGCCAGTATTCTTTGGAATTTTTTCATAGAATTCCACCTTTCATATATTTAATGGTACTATTTTACCATACAATTTTAATTTAGTCAATACAAAAAAACAAACAAGGCACAAAATGCCTTGTTTGTTTTTTATCTTTATTCTTCTGTATCATCGTAAGATGCTATAAGCTTCTTGAGCATTCTTTCATAACCCTTGATACTGCCGGAATAGTAGGATACGAAATTTGAGTTATCCTGCTGAATAAGGTTACGGAATGTCTTGGAGCATCCGTTAAGAGAGGGACCGTAGAAGTAACCGAAGTTTACGGTAAAGCCGTCACGGATGATGTCAAGCATCTCACCCGACTCATCGTCGCGGGCATACTTGTCACGAAGAGCCATATCGTAGTATGCGGGGATTACCATCTCGCTTGATAGTGCGGAAAGTACGTCAACAACCGCACCGCACATCTCAATGTTGGAAGCATCCATAGGAATTACGCCTACGGAATAACCGTCCTGAGCGTGGGTATAGTAAGCAGACTGGTTAGTATCCCACTTAGGATAAGGAACGATACCGAAATCGGTCTCCATACCGCGGAATTCCTGAGCACGGTTAAGCATTGCGGGATAGAAGAGTGCTCTGCCCTCGCGGAAGATCTTGTCTGCTTCGTTGGAATCCTCGGTATCTGCAGAGGTGGTGTAGATAAAGTGAGTATCATCTGTCTTCTTGAACTCGATAAACTTGTCAAGAATGTTTACCATCTTACCCTGGTCAACACTGAATATAACGTTGCCGTTCTCGTCCTTGCCGGTCATAGGAACGTCAAAGTGTGCCTCAAGTGCATCGGTAGTATTGGGAATATCGGATACGTATCCGAAAGAGTCACTGGGATCAGGCCAAGCGTCACCGTTAAGATCTGTCCAGCCTCCCTTTGCCATCTCTGTCATCTTTTCAAAGGTCCACTCTCCGCTGCGCACAAGCTCATAGATATCCTCAAGGTTATTGTTCTCAGCTATAGCCTTATTGAAGTAGAGAACGTATGCGTTCTCCCAGTATGTAAGGGAGTAGTCACCGAGAAGGAAATAAAGCTTACCGTTAATGGTGAGCTCATCGATAACGTCGGGATTGTAGTACTTTGCATCAAGATTATCCTTGATGTAGGGGATCTCATAAAGATTGTAATAAAGATCGTTAAGTGAGGGGTCTGAGGACATATAAGCCTGATGACTCATAATAAGATCAAAGGCCGAGCTGCTGGAAAGGATGGAGTTTTTGAAGGTATTGACAAAGTCATCACCAACAGCCCACTGTCCGGGAATAGCATATGCCTCAAGCTTTTCAAGGTCAAAGCGCTCCTCGACCTCAAGGTTTCTCCTATACACCTGCTCGTTTACAAGCTCGGTTGCATCCTCGTCGGCTGCAATTTCGTGAAGCCAGTTACCCCACGCGTTATCCTCACGGCAAAGAATGGTAAAGGTCTCACCCGAGAAGGTAAGATCTTCCGGAACAACGCTGCCCTCGGCAACGATATTCACCTCACCGCCTCCGTTATTCTTGTCGCCATCCTTACCGGAGTCGCAGGCAACAAGCAGTGGCAGAACTGTAACGCACACCAGTACGAGAGCCAATATTCTTTTAATTTTCATTAATATACCTCTTTTTAGTTGATATTTGTATGATTAGAATATATCATACCGCAAAAAAAGTGTCAACAAATGACAAATATTATGTAAAAAATATTTACAGGCAGTTTAAATATTAAACATTAGACTTAAATAATCCATAAAAACACTTGAATTATCACCGCCGTGGTGATATAATTAAAAGGAATATTTATTATCAGGAGACACACTATGAAGAACAATCACCGTTACTCTATGCTCACCACCAAGGAGATAGAAGCAAAGGGATGGATCCTTGAGCAGTTGAAGCTACAGGCTAAAGGTCTTTGCGGTAACCTTCACAAGGTTTGGCCGGATGTACGCAACAGCCAGTGGATAGGCGGCGACAAGGAGGGCTGGGAGAGAGTTCCCTATTGGCTTGACGGCTTTATCCCCATGGCTTACCTGCTCGGTGACGAGGAGCTTATAGCAGTAGCTAAAAAATATGTTGAATTTATCCTTTCCAAGCAGGAGAACACCCCGGATATCCCCTACCACGACGGTTGGATCTGCCCCTGTAACACTCAGGAGGAGTTTGACAACTTCGATGAATGGGCTGTATTACTTATATGTAAGGCACTTATCGTCTATTACGACTGCTCCGGGGATGAACGCATTCCCAACGTAATATACAGAATACTCAAAAACCTCAAATTCCGTCTTGAGCATACCGCCCTTAAGTCCTGGGGTCAGTTCAGATGGTACGAGGGTCTCATTGCAGTATACTGGATGTACGACCGCTGCGAGGAGGAGTGGCTTATAGAGCTTTGCAGACTCCTTGAATTTGAGGGTGCCGACTTCCATAAGATCTTCTACCGCTGGAGAGACGAAAAAGCTCACGACAGACCCAACGTATGGCGTCTGCACACCCACGTCGTAAACCTGGCTATGGCTCTTAAGTCCGAGGCTATGGCTTCCAGATTCCTTGCATACGAAGGCAGAGAGGTTGACGAGGACGAGTTTGCGGAATATATGCTCTCTACCCTTCACAAATATCACGGAACACCCACAGGCTACTTCACCGGTGACGAATGTCTTGCAGGAGATGACCCCACCAGAGGAACAGAGCTTTGCGGTGTTGTTGAGGCTATGTATTCCTATGAGTGGCTCTATGCCATCACCGGCAAGGAAAAGTGGGTAGACCGTCTTGAGGCTCTTGCATTCAATGCCCTTCCCGCAGGAACAAGCGACGATATGTGGGTACGTCAGTACGACCAGCAGGCTAACCAGATCGCTTGTATCCGCTTCCCCGGAACCCACGAGGAATCCCCCTTCGGCTCCAACGGCTACGAGGGGAATATGTTCGGTCTTGAACCTAACTACGGCTGTTGTACCGCTAACTTCGGTCAGGGTTGGCCCAAGCTTGTGCTCTCTGCGTTTATGAGAAGCGAGACAGGTCTTGCCTCCGTTGCCCACGTTCCCTCCAAGGTAATTCTTGATATCAAGGGTGTAAAGGTTTCTGTCGACCTTGATACTATGTATCCCTTCAGAGATACTCTTACATATACGGTTAAGACCGACAAGCCCGTAGAGTTTGATTTTGAGATCGTTATTCCCTCTACCCTTAACTCAGCCACCGTAGACGGTGAGGCTGTAGAGGTAGGCAAGAAGTATATCATCTCCCGTACCTGGGAGGGTGAGACTGCCATCAACGTAGTATTTGACCAGAAGGTGGAGTTCGTTGAACGTCCCCGTGATATGTACGCTCTCAAGCGCGGCGCGCTTCTCTACTCTCTTCCCATCAAGGAAGAATGGTACCGCCGCGAGTTCACAGAGGAAGGAATTGAGCGTAAATTCCCTTACTGTGACTACGATCTCAAGCCTGCGTCCGACTGGAATTATGCATACTCTGACAACAAGGTAGAATTTGAGGAGGTAGACGATTACACGATCCCCTTCTCGTCTAAGAATCCGCCCATCGTAGCTTACGCAAATATGCATAAGATCAACTGGGGCTGCAAGGAAGGCTTTGAGGGTACCGTTCCCAACACCGTTCCTGCGGACCGCACCCCCATCTCCGAAACAGAACGGGTTAAGCTTCTGCCCTACGGCGCTCCCAAGCTGAGAATGACGGAAATGCCGAAGGGCAAGTAAATGCAGAGTGCGGAATGCGGAATGCGGAATTATTGAAGATTTTGTCCCTTAGGACAAAATCTCCATATAATTGTATTTGATAAGAGGTATAAATAAATGAATGTTTTAGCAATCGGGTGTCATCCCGACGACATTGAGATATCCTGTGCAGGCACTCTTGCAAAGTGTGTCAAGCGCGGAGACAGAGTTATAGTTTGCCACGTATGTAACGGCAATATGGGTCACGTGGTGATCCCACCCCACGAGCTTGGTCCTATGCGTAACGGTGAGGCCGAGCGTGCAGGCGCACTTGCAGGCATTGAGGTCATATCCCTTGATATCGGCGATCTTCGTCCCAACGCCAATGATTATGAGCAGAGAGACAAGCTGATGCAGGTTATGAGATATGCAGACCCCGACTTTATCATAACCCACTCCCCCACCGACTATATGCCCGACCATTTAGAGGTTCAGAAGATGGTGTTCTCCGCCTGCTTTGCGGCATCCTGCCCTCAGTACGTTCCGGGTGAGCATCCTGCCTCCAAGGTTACTCCCATCTACTATATGGATAATCTGGCGGGAATGAAGTTTGAACCCACGATGTACGTTGACATCACCGACGAGATCGAGCTTAAGCTTCAGATGCTCGAATGCCACGAAAGCCAGATCAAGTGGATGCGTGACCACGATCACATTGATTTCTGTGACTTTGTACGTACCTGCAGTAAGTTCAGAGGCTATCAGTCCAACTGTGCATACGCAGAAGGCTTTACCGAGGAGCTTTGTTATCCGAAGGTGGTAACAAAGAGATTATTGCCTTAAGGCAATAATCTCTTTGAATGCAAAATGCACAATGCAAAATGCAAAATTTTGGAGGATTTTCTCCCTTAAGGTCGAAAAGCTACATCTTATTTCAAGTTAACTGTATTCTTTGATTTATTACTTTGCTTTATGTATGTTGCATTTATTTGATTAGACAACAAATATCAACAAACTCTTATATAATTAAATGGAATTTTTGTTGCTTTAATGCAACAAAAATCACCTCAATTTTGCATTGTGCATTTTGCATTCTGCATTATTGAAATAAACTAACAATCTAAATAAACTATAAATATTACACGAGGTAAACATTATGGATTTTATGTCAACTGTAAAGGGCAGCCTTCTTGACGGCTTTTATCCCAAGGGATGGGATATGGCAAAGATAGATGCCTGCTGCGAAAAAGGAACAAAGAGAGAGGATTTCTGGAACAAGAAGTTCAACGTTCAGGAATGCGAAAACGTAGCCGAGTTCGACGTGCTTATGGGTCACGAGATCGCTATGCAGATCAAGGAAACCCGCGACGCAGGCAGAAAGTGCGCTATGATCCTTCCCGTAGGTCCTATGGGTATGTACCGTTGGGCAGTATACTTCCTTCGCGAGTGGAAGGTGTCCTGTGACCACGTTTACACCTTCAATATGGACGAGTGGTCAGACGATGAAGGTAATACTCTCCCCAACACCAACTCCGCATCCTTTGAGTATTCTATGAAGCAGGCGTTCTTCAACAAGCTCGGCAAGTACACCGTTCCCGAAGCACAGAGAAATTTTGCCACCAAGGAAAATCTTCCTACATATGCAGAAAAGATCGCCTCTCTCAAGGCTGAGGGCGCAAAGCTTGTTCTTGTTTACGGTATCGGCAGAATGTGCCACATCGCTTTCTGGGAGCCCCAGTTTGCAGATGAGTTTGACTCTGTTGATGAGTGGAAGAAGCAGACCCACCGTATTGCGGCAAAGCTCCATCCCCTTACCATCGAGCAGAATGCCATCACATCCTTCAAGTCCAGAACCACACTTGTTCCCTGCAGAGCCAACACCATCGGCCCCGGACTCTTCTTACAGGCTGATTATGCTATCGGCGGTGCAGACGGTATGCTGGGCAGAGGTATGAGCTGGCAGGGTATGAGCTTCCTCACCACCCTCCATTACGGACCGGATATGAACATCACCTCCACCTTCATCCCTACCCTCCCCGGCAGACTCTTCTATCTTAAGGAGCTTAAGGGTCCCTTAGTTGCAGAGTGCAACTAAGAACTCTCCGTTCTAAACTCCAAACTCATAACTAAAGCCGTGCAATCGCACGGCTTTATTAATACTCATATTCTTCTGTTTTTGACAAATACGTCCAGGGCATCTGATAGCTCATCTGAGCAACGGCTATCTTGTCCCCTTCTCTGACCCTTACACCCTTTACAAGCAGGGTGGTTGAATTAATATATTCGGTATTCTTTCTGTTACCGTTGATATATACCGACGAATGCTCGTTAAAGTTTTCACCCGTTACGTAAAGACTCTTATCAACATAGGTAATATCGGTTATAAGGATATCCTCAACACCGAATTCAAGCTCCGAAGGTTCAAAGGGATTTTCGCTACCGTAGGTCAGCATATCGCCCTCGATGATATCATATTCAAGGACCTTTAAGTATTCCTCATATTCGGGGGTGTCCATATAGGTCTGGTGTAGCTTGGTTATCTGACCCGAGCTATGTCCCGCAAGGGTCTGAACGTATGCAGCAAGCTGATAGGTACAAAGATCTCTGTCGGGAGCTTCGATATCAAAATTTGACCATATAACGTATTCGGTCTTGTAAAGACTGCCTGTTTCCAGCATATCCTCGGTAAGAGAGATACCCGGCAGATGGTCACCGTAGAAGGCTATGACCGTAGGCTCCTCAAAGTCCTTGAGAGAATCGGTCAGCGACCCGATAAATTCATCCATTTCGGATATCTGCGAAACGTAATAATCTATCTGGGAACGGTAATCCTCAATATCAGAACTTGAATAGGTGGTGGCAGCATCCCTTTCGCTGTCATCAAAGTCTGTAGGATAAGAGCCGTGACCCTGAACGGTTATCGCCTGTATAAAATCACGCTCAGGAGTGGAATCAAGGGCCAGACGGATATATCTCTCCATTATCATATCCTTTGCCCAGCCGATGGGATTGTATTCCACGTCGGTCATATACTCAAAGGAGGTAAAGGTATCAAAACCCATATTGGCAAACACCTTGTTACGCATATAAAAGCCTGCACTGAAATTGTGAATAGCGTGAGTCTTGTATCCAAGAGCCTTGCAGTTATATGCCATAGTCTCACAGGTATTGCTGTCAAGAAAGCTTTCGTAAGGAAGCTCAATGGTACCGAAATCGTTGATATTCATTCCCGTAAGGATCTCAAACTCGGTGTTTGCAGTTCCGCCGCCAAGCACCGAAACGTTAAGATGTCCCGAGGGACAGCTTTCCTTCAGACGTGTGAAATTAGGCACGGGATCGGAGGCAAACTCAATTCCCACGAATTCCTTGGGATCTATAAAGGATTCAAGCTGAACAAAGATAACGTTGGGCTTGAGCTTCCCTGCGCTGTTCTCTTTGAAATCCGAAATAATAGCCTCCACCGAGCCCTCGGTATAATTCTCAGGCTCATCAACACCGATTTCCGCCACCGAGCAGAAGAAGGCATATATAAATCCGTTGTTCTTATAGCCTTGATTGATATTGGTAAATCTCGGCATAAGCAGACCTGTCACGTTTCCAACTATACCCATAGTGAGAATTACAACGGCAAGCACACCTACCGCAACAGAACTGTGCCGCTTGGAGTTTTCACTGCGGGACAGATAGCCCTTCTTATGCAGTATCACCGTTGCAACTACCGCACCGACAATACCCACCGCTATAAGGATATAATGAATAACGCTCAGATATCTCGGACTTATGAGAATTCCGTATTTGAAAATAAATATATCACTGCAGTTGAACTGTGTGTTTCGCTGAACGAGAACTATGAGATTGATAACTCCCATAACCGTCCACAAAAGCCCTGTAACAGTGAAGCTGAACAGCCTTCTCTTTACAAAAAGAGCGACGCTGTAGCTGAGCATTACTATGGCAAGATTGAGAATGAAGGAATAGGGACGAAGCACAATATACCGACACAGCTCAACAAAGCTGCGCTGATTGATACATTCAAGTGCAAGATAGGTTATAAGGGAAACCGTCACCCAGGAAAAATAGGGCCGGTCGAGAAATTTTTTGCGTTTTTTTTCCATAAAATCACCTTGGAAGCTTCATATCACCCTTCTTGACCCAGCCCAGACGGACAAACACCCAGTCAAAGCCAAGAGTGAAAAGTGCGGGAAGCAGAAAATGCATAACAAGTATCATAACAAGGATCTGCCAGACACCGAAGTCGGGAGCCATATCGGCAAATGCCTCAAACTGTCCAACAAGTCCCGAGGTACCCATACCCGAGCCTGTGGGTGTATTGGTCATTTTAAGAAGAGCCGAGGACACAGGACCCAGCACAGCAGAAGCAAGAGTAGGAGCAAGCCATATAGCAGGCTTCTTCATAATATTGGGTATCTGGATCATAGAGGTTCCTATACCCTGAGAGATAAGACCGCCGGCACCGTTGTCACGGTAGCTTGCAACGGCAAAGCCTATCATCTGACAGCAACAGCCGACACAGGCTGCACCGGCAGCTATACCGGTAAGCTTCATGGAGATTCCGACCGCCGCAGAGGAAATAGGCAAAGTAAGTATTATTCCCATAAGGGCGGCAACAATAATACCTCCGAGTATAGGATTCTTTTCAACGTTGTAATTAACAAGAGAGCCGAGCCAGCTCATAAAGGCGGAAATAGGCGCGGAAACAAGAAATGCGGTAAGGGAACCTGCAGAGATCGCCACAAGCGGAGTAAGCACTATATCAAGCTTTGTCTTTCCCGCAACAAGACCGCCTATCTCACAGGCAATCAGAGCCGCAACAAAGGCACCGAGAGGCTCACCCGGAACACCGAAGGCGAACTTTTCCACAACAGGAAACGCACCCAGCATACCGCATACTGCGGTTGCAGCGGTAAGGATGGGAGTTGCTCCGAATTTTACAGCCACCGCAACACCGATGCCCGCACCTGTAACAGTCTTGGCAAAGCCTGCGGCTATAGCTATGTAAGCACCGAAATCAGCACTTACGTAACCTGTCACAAGCTTACCTATCTGTGCAAGTATGGTTCCGATTATAAGGGTGGAAAACAGACCCTGAGCCATTGCTCCAAGTCCGTCGATAAAATATCTCTTAAAAAAACTTTTCATAACCTAAAGAACACTCCGTTCGCGGGGCTGCCGCAGCACCCCTGATTTCAAGCATAGATACATTATAACAAAACCTTGATAGGTTTACAAGAGTAAATATACACAAATTAAGAGTTTACAGACAGACCGTTCACTTTGTGAACTATCTTAACGAATAAAACCGAAAAAACGTTCACTTTATGTACTACCTTAACGAATAAACCGAAAAAAACGTTCACTTTGTGAACTATCTTAACGAATAAACCGAAAAAACGTTCACTTTGTGAACTATCTTAACGAATAAACCGAAAAAAACGTTCACTTTGTGAACTATCTTAACGAATAAAACCGAAAAAAACGTTCACTTTGTGAACTATCTTAACGGATAAAACCGAAAAAACGTTCACTTTGTGAACTATCTTAACGAATAAAACCAAAAAAACGTTCACTTTGCGAACTATCTTAACTTGGGTCATTATAAGGACAAAGGTGCTTGACTAAGGATTTTTGAACTGGGTTAAGCATATAACCTTGCTTTACGTTGACTTTTTCGGGTGGATATGTATAATAATCTATGAGGTGAACTATGTTTATTTTCGTCATTATCTGTATAATTTCATTCTTGTGCGGGATAGGATCATTGCTGATATATTTGGTATTTAAATACAGACCCGATCTGACAGCCGGAACCTTTGCCACAAGAAAAAGCTATAAACACAAAAAAGACGTAATCATACGAAAAAAACACGGAAGGGATGCGTACTTCAAAAACATAACCAAAAGTGTATACGTGTACACGGTCAACGGAAAGGAATACAGGGTCCGTGATATTTCCCCAACCATCCCGGGAGAAACCCAAAGAATGCTCGGAATAAGATATATCAAAGCGTTTCCACGGCTTGCGCATACCGAAAAGGAGTTAATCTCTACCGAGCTGATCCGGTTGTGTATTTCGATGGTTGTTTTTATAAACTCATTGTGCTGTATATTTATATTTCACAGGTGATACTCCGCTCCACCAAGCCCTGCAGGGCAAAGGCTTGCTCTTGCCGTATAACACTTCACAATACAATATTACGTATATCAAAAACAGTTGCTCTGCAGCTGTTTTTTCTTGATTTATATATTGATTTTTCTTTCTATATGTTATATAATAATAATGATTAGTTTTATTTAAGAGGTATACACTATGAAGAAGATCACAAAGGCGGTTATTCCCGCAGCAGGCTTAGGCACAAGAATGCTCCCCATCGCAAGAACGGTTCCGAAGGAGGTTCTCCCCATCGTTGACCGTCCGGTTATGGAATACTTAGTACAGGAAGCGGTTGATGCAGGCATCACCGACATTCTCATCATCACCAACAGAGGCAAGGGTGCTATTGAAGATTATTTTGACTTTTCTCCCGAGTATGAGACCGCTCTTCTCAAGAAGGGCAAGGAGGACATATACAACGAGATCCGCGAGCTTCCCAAGTCTGTAAACATCCAGTTCATCCGTCAGAAGGAGGCTAAGGGTCTCGGCCACGCAGTTAACTGTGCAAGAGCATTTATAGGTGACGAGCCCTTCGTTGTTCTTTACGGTGACGACGTTATCAATGCAAAGACTCCCGTTTGCCGTCAGATGATAGATACATACGAAAAGTACGGCAAGGCTGTTGCAGGCGTTAAGCGCGTTACCCCCGAGCAGATACTCAAATACTGCTCTCTCGGTGTTACACCCCTTGACGAGGAAAAGGGCGAGTACGACATCTACGATATGGTAGAAAAGCCCAAGCCCGAGGAGGTTCTTTCCAACCTTTCCATTCTCGGCCGTGTTCTTCTTACCCCCGAGATATTTGACATTCTCGACAACACCGCTCCCGGTGCAGGCAACGAGATCCAGCTCACCGACGCTATGCGTACTCTTGCTAAGACCAAGGGTATGACCGCTCTTGAGTTTGAGGGCAAGCGCTACGATATGGGCTCAAAATTAGGTTTCCTTATGGCTAACTGCGAATACGCCATCAACCACGATGAGGTTGGCGAAGATTTCAAAGCTTATCTTAAAGAGTTTGTGAAAACACTTTAATTTTCGTTTTTAATGCAAAATGCAAAATGCAGAATGCAAAATTATGGTGGTTTTTGCCCTTTAATGGGCAAAAACTCCATTTGAATTAATACTATGAATAATAATAATCCTATAGAAATTAAGAGTTTTAAGTTTGCTGTCAGATCGGTAAATCTGTACAAGCATCTATCATCAAAAAACGAGTTTGTTCTGTCCAAACAGTTTCTTCGTGCAGGAACGAGCATTGGTGCTAATGTATCCGAAGCGCAAAGAGCGCAGTCAATGCCTGATTTTCATACTAAAATGAATATTGCATTGAAAGAAGCCAACGAAACTCATTATTGGTTACGTCTTCTGACTGAGACCGACTATATTACAAATGTTGAATTTTCCAGCATGGAAAATGATCTGAAAGAAATTCTCGCATTGCTTACCGCAATATGTAAAACAACAGATAACTGATATAATCTATTGTAGTTTTTGTTCCAAGGAACAAAAACATCCTTAATTTTGCATTGTGCATTTTGCATTTTGCATTTATCGGAGGTACTTATGGACCGCGTTTCAAAATCTAACTACTATTTGGACATCGCCCAGACCGTTGCTGAGCGAAGCACTTGTTTAAGAAAGCGTTTCGGTGCTATTATTGTAAAAAACGATATCATCGTTTCCACAGGCTACAACGGCGCGCCCAGAGGCAGAGTGAACTGCTGTGATCAGAAGTTCTGTCTGAGAGACAAGCTGAATATTCCCCGCGGCGAGCGTTACGAGCTTTGCCGCTCGGTTCACGCAGAGGCTAACGCTATTATAGCCGCTTCCCGCGAGCAGATGCTGGGTGCTACTATGTATATGGCTTGTATGGAGGGAGACAGTGACACCCTTGTCCCCGGTACTACCTCCTGCGCTATGTGTAAACGTCTTGTTCTCAACGCCGGTATCACCACCCTTGTGGTAAGAGATACAAAGAGCGAATACCGCGTTATCGACACACATAGCTGGATAACCGACGACGACAGCCTTAACGGTACATTGGGATATTAAGATGCAGGCCTCTCTGTGTACTGCTCCCGACTTGGAGGGCAAAGACTTAGCTCAAAAAACGACTGTCAAGGTCTGTTTTGTCTGTACGGGTAATACCTGCCGAAGCCCTATGGCGGCGGCGGTTTATAATCATCTTAACCGAGGCAGCGACAGATACGCCGTGTCTATGGGACTATATGCCTATGACGGAATGCCCATAAGTGAGAACGCTGCAAAAGCGCTGGAATCAGAGGGTATAATCTCGGACAGGGATAATCCCTATCTCGACCATAGGGCAAGATCCTGTACCCCCGAGCTTCTGTCCGACTGTGACCGTATCGTGGGTATAAGCGAGGCTCATACCCTTGAGCTTATCGCAAGATATCCCGAGCTTGCTTCAAAGATATATTCTATGCCCAAGAGCATTTCCGACCCCTGGGGCGGTGATCTTGAGGTATACAAAGCCTGTCTTTCCGAGATAAAAGAAGGTATAAAGGAGCTTTTTTCTCTTGATGATCGAAATTGCTGAAATGACAGAGACCTCTGCACGTCTTGTTGCGGAGCTTGAAGCAAAATGCTTTTCTGACCCCTGGCCCTATGAGTCATTTATCAATACTCTGGCAAACGAACACGCACAGTATTATACAATAGGTTATGACGGCGATTTCGTCGGATATATAGGAATGTACGATCTTATTGACGAGGTTTCGATCATTAACGTAGCCGTTGACCCCGCTTACCGCGGTACAGGTTACGGCAAAATGCTGATGGAACGAGCAGAGGAATACGCCGAGGCTCACGGCTGTCCTATGATAACCCTTGAGGTCAGAGAGTCTAATACCCCCGCCCGCACCCTTTATGAAAAATGCGGATACCAAGCCTACGGCATACAAAAGAATTATTATACAAACCCAACTGAAAACGCAATACTGTATCGCAAGGCGGTAGAGTAAGTGCAAAGTGCAAAGTGCAAAATGCAAAGTTGTGGTGGATTTTCTCCCTTAAGGTCGAAAATCTCCATCTAATCTTTGGTTAACTGTATTCTGTAATCTACTGCTTTTGTGTTTTGTATATTGTATTTGTTTCATTATACAAAAAGATTAATCAATCTTATATAATGGAATTTTTGTTGCTCTCGGCAACAAAAATCTCCTTAACTTTGTACTGTGCACTTTGCACTTTGCACTTTATATCTTTTTCCCAAAGGAACCAAAACTAAAATGTTAATCTTAGCTTTCGAGTCCTCCTGCGACGAGACCGCGGCGGCGGTCGTGTCCATTGATAACGGCGGTCGCAGGATACTTTCCAATATCGTTGCCTCGCAGATCTCGGTTCACGCCCTGTACGGCGGAGTAGTCCCCGAGATCGCAAGCAGAGCCCACGTTGAGGCAATTTCAAGAATCACATATGAAGCTCTCGACAAAGCCGGTGTGAGCTTATCCGACATCGAGCTTATCGGTGTTACCAACACGCCGGGGCTTATCGGAGCGCTCCTGGTGGCAGTCAACTTTGCTAAAGCCCTTGCCTATGCCAACGGTATCCCCCTTGTGGCGGTAAACCACATTAAGGGTCACGTTGCGGCAAACTATTTTGAATATCAGGAGCTTGAGCCTCCATTCACCGCCCTTGTGGCTTCGGGCGGACATACCTCAATTATAAGTGTGGACAGCTATACCGAGTATAACACCATCGGCAGAACCCGTGACGATGCCATAGGCGAAGCCTTTGACAAGGTGGGACGGGTTATGGGTCTGCCCTACCCAGGTGGTAAGGAGATGGACCGCCTTGCTTCTATCGGCAACCCCGATTATGCAAAATTCCCCTCGGGAGCTATCCACGATGATACTCTTGATTTCTCCTTTAGCGGTCTTAAGACCCACATAGTAAACCACTTAAACACCCTGACACAGAAGGGTGGGGAGATTCCAAAAGAGGATATCGCCGCCGCCTTTACCAAAACGGTCTGCGATTCGGTCATTACCAAGTTAGATGCCGCACTAAAACAGACAGGTCACAAGAAGCTTGTTGTAGCAGGCGGTGTTTCGGCAAACTCGCATTTAAGAGCGGCATTACAGAAATACTGTAAGAATCATCATATCGAGCTTTTTATCCCTTCCCTTTCTCTCTGCGGAGATAACGGCGCTATGATCGCAGCGCAGGCTTATTATGAGTTTATGGAAGGCAAAACAGACGGCACGGATCTAAATGCTTACGCGACTAAGAGAACGTAAAATAGTGCAGAATGCAGAGTGCAGAATGCAGAATTATGGAGAGTTTTCTCCCTTAAGGTCGAAAACTTACATCTTATTTTTTGTTAACTGTATCCTGTAGTTTACTGCTACTATATTTTGCATACTGCATTTGTTTCATTATGCTAACAGTTCCCTCAAGCTTATATAATTAAATGGAATTTTTGTTGCATTCCTGCAACAAAAATATCCTCAATTCTGCACTCTGCATTCTGCATTCTGCATTGAAAAAATTATTGTTAAATACCTAAAATTTCACATCACACTTTATTCAATAATTTTTTCCACACCCCTGTGGAAATGTCGGAAAACCGCCCTGTCTGTGGCAAATTTCGGCATAAAATAACCGCTTTAGTCGGGTTTAGGTGTGGAAAACCCCGTTGAGAGTGTGGAAAAACTTTGTACACAAATTAAAAAAAGCATATATTTCATATTAAATTCGGAGGACATTACAATGGCAAATTACGAAAACGTTATTAAGGAGGCTTCAGCTAAGTTTGAAGCTCTTTTACAGGAGCAGCTTGAGAGAGTTGAGAGGATCAACGCTGCAGGCGACGCTCTTGATTATTCCAAGCTTGACAAGATAGTTATCGGTATATGCGGCGGTGACGGCATAGGCCCTATCATCACCAAGGCTTCCGAGGACGTGCTTCGTTACCTCCTTGCCGAGGATGTAGCAGCCGGCAAGATCGAGTTCAAGGAGATCGACGGTCTGACAATTGAGAACCGCGCGGCACATATGCAGGCTATCCCCGATGACGTTATGGAAGAGCTTAAGGCTTGCCACGTTATCTTAAAGGGTCCCACCACCACCCCCAGACAGGGCGACGAGTGGCCTAACATCGAGTCTGCAAACGTTGCTATGCGTAAGGCTCTTGACCTCTTTGCAAACGTAAGACCCGTTAAGGTTCCCGAACAGGGCATCGACTGGACCTTCTTCCGTGAGAACACAGAGGGCAGCTATGCAGTTGGCTCTAAGGGTGTAAACGTAACAGACGATCTTGCAGTTGACTTCTGTATGACCACATCCGAGGGCTGTGACAGAATCGCAAAGCTCGCCTTTGAATATGCAAAGAACAACAATAAGGGCAAGGTGTCCATCGTTACCAAGGCTAACATCATCAAGACCACCGACGGTAAGTTCCTTAACCGTTGCTACGATATCGCAAAGCAGTATCCCGAGATCGAGTGTGACGACTGGTTCGTTGACATTATGACCGCAAAGTTAGTTGACGAGAAGCGCCGCCGTGACTTCAAGGTAATCGTGCTTCCCAACCTCTACGGCGACATCATCACCGACGAGGCTGCTGAGTTCCAGGGCGGTGTAGGTACCGCAGGCTCTGCAAACATCGGTAAGAGATACGCTATGTTCGAGGCTATCCACGGCTCTGCTCCCCGTATGATCAAGGAAGGCAGAGGCAAGTACGCTGACCCCTGCTCAATGCTTCGTGCAACCGTGCTTCTTCTCTCCCATATCGGCAAGCAGGCTGAAGCTGACAAGCTGGAGAAGGCTCTTGACTTCTGTATGCTGGAGGACAAGAAGCTCACCATCACAGGCCGTGATACAGGCTGTACCTGTGATGAGTTCGTACAGTACGTAATGGAAACCATAACCAATATGTAATGCCGTTGGCATTACATATTGAAATGAATTGACATCTTCGATGTCATGAATTGATGCTTTAGCATCATGAATTGACAACTTCGTTGTCATGAATTGCACCTACGGTGCATTAATGAAACTTTTCGCTTTTGGCAAAAAGTAATTTAATTATTATTGATTTTCGCCAAGGCGAAAATCTACCTTAATGAAAGCCAACGGCTTTCAATTCATGGCATCGCCAATTCATGACGGAGTCAATTCATGGCGACAGCCAATTCATCTGTTTTGTGAGGATCATATATGATAAATAAAAAATCAGAATCCGCAGTTTCCGCAGCCGTTATCAAGCGTCTGCCAAGATATTTCAGATATCTGAGAATGCTTTTAAATGAAAACAAGCTCCGTATCTCTTCAAACGATCTTGCAGAGCTTATGGGCGTTACCGCATCCCAGATACGTCAGGACCTTAACTGCTTCGGCGGTTTCGGTCAGCAGGGCTACGGTTACAACGTGACCTATCTCTACGGTAAGATCAGCGAGATCCTGGGTGTAAACGAAAACTATCAGGCGATCATCATCGGTGCCGGCAGACTGGGACAGGCTCTTGCCGCTTCACCCATTTTCACCAAACGGGGTGTTGAGGTCTGCGGTCTCTTTGATATCTCACCCGAGGTTATCGGCAAAGAGGTAGACGGTAAAAAAATACTTCACATAGATGAGGTTAAACACTTTGTTGAAAACAATGTGGTGGATATTGCCGTTCTCACCCTTCCCACTCCTTTTGCCGAAGAGGCTGTTGAGCTGGTTCAGAGCCTTGGAATTCCCGGCATATGGAACTTTACAAGCCACGATATGAACCATATTCCCGGCTGTACAGTGCAAAATGTACATATGGGAGATTCTCTGATGATGCTCTGCTATGACATCAGAAACCTGGATAACAACAATGAAGTATAATATTAACTACGGTAACAGGGTAATTTCTCTGCCCGGTGCATCCATCGACAAGCTCTCTGCAGCAGGTGAAACCGAGCTTAAGGTACTGTTGGCGGTATGCTCGGGCGCTGAGGATATATCTGCCTGTACAGGTTGCAGTAATGCAGATATCGAGTCTGCTCTTGCCTTCTGGAGAGGTGCGGGGATCCTTGAAGGAGAGAAAAAGACCGAGCGCAAGGTAAAAAGGCACGCAAGCGACATCCATTATTCGGGTGAGGAGCTTGGCCGTATCCTTGACGAAAACGGTCTTGGGGATATTATCAACGCCTGCGGCAATATCATCGGCAAGCCTATTACCAATCAGACGGAGGTCAGCCGTATAGCGGCTCTTAACAGCTATCTCGGACTTGACGGAGAGTTTATACTCCTTTTATTCACCTTCTGCGCAGAGATAGGCAAGACATCCCTTAAATATATCGAGAAAACGGGCTACGATCTTTACGATATGGGAATCGACACGGTGGAAAAATTAGAGGAGCATATACGCCGCCGTGAGGAATTCCATCAGCTTGAAAACAAGCTCCGCACAATGTTCGGTATGGGGGACAGGGCTCTGACACCTACCGAGAAAAAGCATTTCACCCAATGGTATGAGGAATACGGCTACGGTATCGACATAATCACCGAAGCATACGATATCACCGTCGAAAAAACAGGAAAGCTGTCTATTCCCTATCTTTCAAAGATACTTTCCAACTGGCATTCAAAGAATCTGCATACCCTTGAGGATATAAAGACAAGTCTGGTAGAATACGAAAAAGCTAAAACAGAAAAGCAGGAAGGTAACTCCAGCTTCGATGTGGACGAGTTCTTTGAGCTTGCACTGAAGCGTTCCCGTGATAAAATACTCAACGATTAGGAAGGCATACTATGGGTTATAACAAAAAAGCCTACTTACAGACAAAAGAAATATTCAAAGAACGTGAAAGCCGCGCCCGTGAGGATGCCTTTATGCGTAAGTGTGAGGTGGAGGCGGCTATCCCCGAGATAAGAGAGATCAACAATGTTCTTTCTTCAACAGGTGCCCAGATCGCCATCGAGCTTGCCCAAGGCAAGGAAAATATAGAGGAGCGCATCAACGCACTGCGTGACAAAAACCTTGAATTACAGGAAAAACGTGCTGCTCTGCTTATTAAAAACGGGTATCCTGCCGATTATACCAAGCCAAAGTTCATCTGTGACAAGTGTCAGGACTCAGGCTATGTGGGAACAAAGCTCTGCGAATGCTTTCACCGCGAGGTGGTGAAGAATACCATACGTAATTCGGGTATAGGAGCCCTTGTAGACAGACAGTCCTTTGATAACTTTGATCTGAAATACTATTCCGCAGATCCCAGAACTCTTAGCGAAATGAAAGACAACCTTGAAATTCTGCGGGAATATGCCGAAGGCTTTACTACAAACAGAAGCTCGGTTATAATGATGGGTGCTACAGGTCTTGGTAAAACACATATGTCAACCGCAATCGCCAAGGTCGTTATTGAAAAGGGCTATGACGTTGTATACGAAACCGTCCAGAACATAATGAGCGACTTTGAATACGAGCGCTTCGGCAGAGGCTACAACACCGATGCCGAGGAAAAGAAAACGGATAAGTATTTTAACTGTGATCTTCTCATTATGGATGATCTGGGAACAGAACTGACAAACAATTTCACCGTTTCCTGCCTTTACAACCTTATGAACTCACGAATCAATAATCATCTGCCTACAATAGTCAACACCAATCTTACACATAACGAGCTTCGTGACCGTTATGAGGACCGTGTCACCTCAAGGCTTATGGGTGAGTTTGTTCCGATACAGTTTGTCGGCAAGGATATCAGACAGCAAAAAATGAAATAAGCTAAGTAAGACAGGATCTCGGATCACGGCTTACTGCGAACTGATAAAATTCATCAATATCAAAGCTGCTTTCCCTTTTTGGGGAGGCGGCTTTTGTGTTTGCCTGTTGTTTTGGTCTATACTGCTTATAAACGGGAGCAATACTTGTGCGTGTCATATCCTCCTCTGCCCAGCGGATAAGTGTGGCGTAATGATCCGGATAGCTTTTACCCGTTGAAGCCATATAGGTGGACAGTCGGTCAACGGTATAGTCGACGTCCGGATATTTAGCCTTGAGCTCATCATATTCAGCCTCTGTCAGTACAACGTTGTTCCTTATTCCCCTTTTGGCGGGAGCGGGGTCAGGATTTTCCGAAGCGTCAAGCTCCTTCTCTTTTTCTATAATTTTATTTTCTTTTCTTTTATTTTCCTTTCTTTGTGTACTTTCCGTACCGTAAACAGGGGTTTCTTCTCCCGAAACCGGGGTTTCTTCCCCGCAAACTAAATTAAATCTTTCATCAAGCTTTTTATTCTTTCTCTTTGTTATGGCATATAAATAGTTTTCTTGGATCTCCTTTGAGGTAAGAACGGAATGCTTTTCAAAGATCTCCTTATCAAACAATCCTATCTTTATAAGAAGGTCAACGATATCAGCAACCTCATCTTCCGGAACATTTACATAATTTGAAAAAATACAGCAGACGTTATCATTCCAGTTAATATAATATCCCTTTTCGCCGTAAAGCTTTATGAGAAGGGATATATATACCCCAAAGCCTGACATCCCTTTCTTTGCTTTTAATATGTCGGTTCTGTCGTCTCCTCTGCAATAAAAAGGAAAGTAATCGAGAAATTCTTTTGTTGGTCTTGCCATTTTTACCTCCGATAATTTTAGTTGTATACATTATAACACGGTAAAACAGCAAATTTAAAGGGTACCACCCCGGGGAAAATTTCAAAAAACTGATATTTTTAATAAAAATGGATATTATCTGAAATATTGCTTTTGTTCAGGAAAAATATTGATTTATCCCGAAGAGTGTGATATAATCAGTTTAAGTGTAAATATATATCATTGCTTATAATAAGAGTAATTTCAAGCAAAGATTTTTACTTATATAATTATGTAAACGGAGGTTATATTATGGCTTTTTTTGATGAATGGGGCAAAAAGATATCCAATGCCGGTCAAAGTGCCGTTCAGAAGACCAAGGGTATAGCTGAGGTCGCAAAGATCAACAGCATGATCTCTGAAGAAGAAAAGAAAATGAACTCTAACTATAACCAGCTGGGCAGACTGTACGTTGCAAAATTTGCATCTGACTGCGATCCTGAGTTTTCGGCTATAGTTAACGCGCTTAAGGACTCTGAGGCAAAAATCAAAGAATACAGACAGCAGATATCTTCTATAAAGGGTATTATACAGTGTAAAAACTGCGGATCAGACATTCCTGCAAATGTCTCCTTTTGCAGTGTCTGCGGTACTCCCGTTCCAAAAGACGAAGCTACGCCTGCAGTAGACCCTCAGGCACTTGCCCGCTGTACAATATGCGGTGCTATGGTTAACAAGAATATGCGCTTCTGTACTGCATGCGGAAATCCTATGAATTCCTCCCCGGCACCTCAAGCGGCTCCTCAGCCTGCACCCGCTCCTCAGTCCGAGCCTGCACCTGCTTTCGTGCCCGAGCCTGAACCTGCTTTTGTGCCCGAGCCTGAACCCGCTTTCGTGCCCGAGCCTGCACCTGCTTTTGTGCCCGAGCCTGAACCTGCTTTCGTGCCCGAGCCTGAACCCGCTTTCGTGCCCGAGCCTGAACCTGCTTTCGTGCCCGAGCCCGAGCCTGCTCCTCAGGCTTTTACCCGCTGTGAAAAATGCGGTGCTATGATCGAGGATGATATGCTCTTCTGTACCTCCTGCGGTACTCCTGTAAATGCTCCGACTCCTCAGGCGGCTCCTCAGGCAGCGGTTGCTCCTCAGGCTTCAGGCTACTGTGAGAAATGCGGTGCTATGATCGAAGAGGATATGCTTTTCTGCACCTCCTGCGGAACTCCTGTTAATAATCAGCCTCCTCAGGCTGCCGCTGCTCCTGTTGTCAGACGCTGCGCTAAGTGCGGTGCTGAGCTTGAAGATGATCAGATCTTCTGCACTGAATGCGGTACAAGAGTATGAAATTTAATTAAGCTAAAAAATAATACAGATTGGAGAATCTTCTGATATGAAAAACGTAAACATCAAGGGTATCATCCCTGCATTCATTACCCCCTTTAAGGCTGACGGCTCTCTCAATACCGAGGCGGCAAAATGCCACGCACAGAGACTTATCGACAAGGGTGCTGACTCCCTCTACGTGGGCGGCTCCTCCGGTGAGATGATCCTTCTCTCCACAGAGGAAAGAAAGGAGCTTCTTGAAGCTGTTATGGCGGCTGTTCCCGAAGGCTTCCCCATTATTGCTCACATCGGTGCGGCTAACCCTGCAGACGCTTACGAGCTTGCAAAGCATGCAGAGAAGGCAGGCGCTGCCGCTATCTCCTCAGTTGCTCCCTTCTACTACAAGTACAACTTCAAGGAGATCAAGGCTTATTACGAGAAGATCGGTTCTATCTGCGATCTGCCTATGATCGTTTACAACATCCCCGCACTTTCCGGTGCTAACCTCTCTATACCCCAGATCAAGGAGCTTTTAGCTCTTGACTGCGTTGGCGGTATGAAGTTCACCTGCAGTGATTTCTACGCTTTTGAGCGTGTTCGTAATGACTTCCCCGACAAGCTCCTCTACAACGGCTCCGACGAGATCATCCTCTCCGGCCTTGCAATGGGTGCTGACGGCGGTATCGGTACCACCTACAACGTGCTTGTTTCCAAGTTTGCAGAGCTTTATAAGCTCTTCAAGGAAAACAAGATGGCAGAGGCTCTCGATATGCAGCATCAGATCAACGGCGCTATCGAACAGATCCTCTCCTTCAACCTCCTTCCCGCAATCAAGGTGCTTGTCAAGGCTTGCGGCTGCGACTGCGGTACCTGCCGTGATCCCTTTGAGACCCTTCCCGCAGAGCAGGAGGCAGCTCTTATTGAGGCTGTACGCGGCAAGCTCAGCTGGGAGCTTTAAGTCCAAAGGACTTAAAGAATGCATAATGCAAAATTCAAAATGCAAAATTAAGGTCAAAAGAAGCAGGAAATATCCTGCTTCTTTTTTCATATTATTATAATGTATAGTTATAGTTGTATATTACATGCGTAAAATATTGCTATCGAGTTGATCAAATATCGGATATTGATGTTATGTAACGGTATACAATAACTATATAGATAAACGGAATTTTTGACCCAAATGGGTCAAAAATCTCCATAATTTTGTATTTTGCATTTTGTATTTTGCATTTATTCGGTGATTTTATGGGCAGACACAAAAACAAAAGAAAAGCGCGCCGTGCCGGAGTGATATTCCTTTTTGCCTGCGCGCTGCTTTGTGCTACCCTTTTCCTCAGGTGGGCATTCAACAAAAGCGAGCCTCTGATCCTTCCCCTTGCCGAAAGAGAGTTCTGCGACCTTATAACAAATATCGTATACGATGCTCTTGAAAAGGCAAATCCGGAGGATGCGGTCATTCCCTGTTATAACGAGGAAGGGGACGTGACCTATATGCGTACCAACACAAGAGTTGTAAATGATATGGTATCACTTATTCTTGACGAGATAGATTCGACTCTGGGCAGCCGTGACATCAAGATAGCCATCCCCATAGGAGATATCGTTGGAGACGCCCTGTCCCTTGGGCAAGGCCCTGACATACTGGTAGAGCTTAATCAGTACAAATCCACCCGTGCAGAGGTAAAAAGCTCAATTGAGTCTGCGGGGATAAATCAGACCCTGCACCGACTGACGCTGTATCTTGATATAGAGGCTGTGGTGCTTCTGCCCGGGCTTAATGCCGGACATATCACCGCAAGCCTTGCCCTGCCCGTTGCCGAAACGATTATAGTGGGGGATATTCCGAAAACCTACATTAATTAATGTTTTCCGTTTGTGCTGTAAACATAATAATGTTGCATAAATGCAACATTTTTCTGACAACTGGTGCTGAAAAGCCTTACAGGATGTTCTGAATCTGTTGCATAAATGCAACACTATTCTGACAACTGATGCTAAAAGCCTTACAGGATGTTCTGAATCTGTTGCATAAATGCAACATTTTTCTGACAACTTGTGCTGAAAAGCCTTACAGGATGTTCTGAATCTGTTGCATAAATGCAACATTTTTCTGATAACTGGTGCATAAGGGCTTTACGGGACGTACCGTTTCTGTTGCATTTATGCAACAATTTCCAGTTAAATGCCGTGTCGGGGCTTTTAAGGATACATAACCCTGCGGCTGTGATCATATAATATACCGAAAGGGATCACCAAAATCTAAGGTCCCATTGATGAGGTGTGTATTTTGTTAAAAAAAGTAAGACTCAAGCCACTGTTGATCAGCATTCTCATAAGCCTTGGTACAGGTATCATTGCAGGACTTATCACCCGCGGCTCTGTTGCGGACTATGCAAGCCTTGACAAACCCGCCTTTGCTCCTCCCGGTTGGCTATTCCCTCTGGTGTGGGGGATACTTTACATTCTTATGGGTATAAGTGCTTTTCTCATATACGAAAGCATCTGTACAAACAGAGACCGGGCTCTGAAGCTATATGCCTTACAGCTTGGGGTAAACTTTCTGTGGCCGATAATCTTTTTCAACCTTAAGCTCTATACCCTCGCTTTTATTTGGATCCTTGCCCTTTGGATACTCATTATTGCAATGATCACGTCCTTCTACCGTTGCAATAAGACCGCCGCCTATCTGCAGATCCCATATTTTGTGTGGGTTACCTTTGCCACGGTGCTGACCTATGCAGTGGCGGTGATGAATTAAATAAATGATGCATTTTCCATCATTCTCAGCGTTTAGATAAGCTAATCAACACGCTGTCAGGCTTCGAAAAAGGGAGCATCTGTTTTCTTGAAAAAGGTCTGTAGACTTAGGCTTACTCAGTAAAGCTGTGACTATTTCGCGGAAAGTGTGAAAAGGCGGCATAAACTCGACGTTTATGCCGCCTTTGAATACTTATCTGCTTAATTTTTGGAAACTGCCTGCTTAACAGCTCCTTTTATTTTAAAGAGTGTTCATTATCCTCTGAACTGTTTATATGCTTTTTCAGAATAATATTTATATATTGGGATAGTGAACGATCATCGTTTTCAGCTTTTTCTTTCAATTTTGATAAAAGATCATTATCAATCGTAATACTTATTTTTTCCTTTAACGGTTTCATTATATCACCTCGAAAAAATTATACTATATTATCCCGTTTTGTATTGACAAATCGGATAAAGTAGTATAAAATAAGATAAGCAATTTAGCTAATAATATATCAGGAAGGTGAAAATTATGAAATTTTGCAGTAATTGCGGAAAAGAACTCGCAGATGATGCGTCAGTTTGTACCAACTGTGGCACCACGAGAAACACATCCCATGCACCTCAGACACCCCCGCCTCAGCAACAGCAGGCTTATCAGCAGCCTCAACAGACTTATCAGCAGCCTCAACAGACTTATCAGCAGCCTCAACAGACTTATCAGCAACCTCAGCAGACTTATCAGGGAAATCAATCCCCCGCAAAAGATTCTACCGGCGAGTGTAAAAGCATCCCCGCTTTTATAATCGGATTGATCGGTTCTATTCTTGCTCTGTTTGGCGGTATGTGTGTTGCTGCTTGCGCAAGCTTCAGCGGGCTTGACGGAAAGGCTTTGTTCTTTCTGGTAGGCGGTAGTATCGTAGGCATGGTAGGTGCTTGTATGTGCTTCAAAAAAGCAAATATCGGTTCACTTCTTATGATCGGCGGAGCAATTATGATCGCTATTTGCGCATTTACCATCACCGGAGCTGATTTTATGACTCTTGCCGGTATGATAATGTTGGCAATCGGTGGTGTTGTCGGCTTGTTAACGTCTAAAAAGAGCTGATAATGTACCCTTACATATTAACGCCATGGGGGAAGATTCAAACCTTCTCCCTTTTTGTATGCATCGGTATACTGCTTATGATCCTTTGCGTATACAGATCAATAAAAGATGAAGATGATGAACAGGCATTTATCTTTCCCGTGATTGTTATAAGCGGACTGTTCGGCTTTGTGTCCGCCGTTATTGCCGACATTATATTCAAATACATTGAATATTCGGTACTTAAACTCTACGGTATAACCTTTTACGGCGGTATGATAGGTGCAAGCCTGATGATGCTGATACTGTTAAAGCTTAGAAAAAGTAATACACGCTATTCGGTTTTGGAATGGTTTAATATTTTAACACCACCGTTTATCTTATTTCATTTTTTCGGAAGACTGGGCTGCTTTTTCGGTGGTTGCTGCTACGGACGTACCTCGGACAGTATATTTGCACTGCCCTTCCCCGATAATCCCGATATGAATATAATCCACAACGGACTTAAGTGTTATCCTACACAGCTTTTTGAAGCAGCTTTACTAATCGTAATATTTTTTGCTGTTATCAGGACAGCAAACAGATTCAGGACCTATTTATGTCTGTATGCGATCTCAAGATTCTGTATTGAATTTCTTCGGGGTGACGACAGAGGCCTTGCCTTTACGATCCTTTCACCCTCGCAATTAATTTCTTTGCTTATCATTCTCGCTCTGATCATAGATTATATTTACCGTAGAATAGGTAAAAGAACTGCTCACCGAAGCTTCTCTGAATAACGAAGGAATCCCCCTTTGCGGTATTTATACCGTAAAGGGGGATAATTTTTTGTTATATGCCGTAATACATTCCTTGCGGCTACCAAAAGAAAGTCAAAAACCGACGTTAAGGCTGTACGGGTTCTCCGTCGCTGTTAGATATTTATGCTTAGAGATACTTTTATTGCTTGTTCTGTTTGATCAATATTTTAAGTGCCTCTATTGCGCAGACTATTGCCTTTTCGGTGTTTTCGTCCTTATCGTCCGAGGGATCCATACCAAGAGCCTTGCGCTCCTGATTCCATACCGTATGAAGTACTGTACCGCATCTTACGCCTCTTGCAGCCGCTACCGTAAAGAGAGCCGCCGATTCCATTTCACTTGACAGTACACCAAGCCGCTTCCAAGCCTCCCATTTATTATTAAGGGCATAGGACACCGGCATAGAATCGGGACTGTGCTGACCGTAAAAGGAATCCTTATTCTGTACAACACCTACGTGGTATCTGTAGTCAAGCTTTTTTGCCGCCTCGGCTAAAGCACAGGTCACCTCGAAGTCTGCTGCTGCCGGGTACTCTATGGGAGCGTATTCAAGGCTTGTTCCCTCATGACGTACGGCTGCACTTGCAATAATACAGTCTCCGCTTTTTACTTTTAGGTTAATACCGCCGCAGGTACCTACACGGATAAAGGTGTCTGCTCCTATCTTTACCAGCTCCTCCATAGCTATGGAGGCCGAGGGACCGCCGATACCTGTGGAGGTAACGCTTACCTTCTCTCCGAGGAGCGTTCCCGTATAGGTAGTAAATTCTCTGTTGGTGGCGATATGAGCAGGCTCGTCGAAATATTTTGCTATCTTGGCCGCCCTTGCGGGATCACCGGGAAGTATAACGTATCTGCCGACATCCCCTTCCTTCATTGCTATATGATACTGAAGCTCTGACATATTATTCTCCTTTGCATTAATAGCAAAAGCCGCCCATAGGACGGCTTTTAATTAATTGTTTTCGTTATTGTTTTCCTGAGGTCTGTGTGTATGTCCGTAGCCGTAACCGTAGCCATAACCGTAACCATAAGAGGAATATCCGTACTTACCGCCCGAACGGCCATACTTGTATGCCTTCTTCTTGTAATATCCGTTACCCTTGGATACAACGTCATTTAAGATGATGCCGATAACGTTGGCTCCTACAAACTCAAGTCTGGAGAGTGTGTCTCTGGTTGCGGGATGGGTTGAGGAATTCGCCTTCACCACAAGAGCAACACCATCAACCATAGCAGAAAGCTCAAGAGCATCCGCAACGAGATTGATAGGAGCAGAGTCAACAATTACATAGTCATAGTCCTTCTCAAGCTCAATAAGGAGATTTCTCATACTGTCGCTGGACAGAAGCTCCGCGGGGTTGGGAGGAATAACTCCTGCTGTCATTACTGCCAGATTTCCCTTTCCGCTGGGACGGATAGCATCACGGTATTTTGCCATACCCGATAGCACGTTTGACAGACCCACCGAGTTCTCTATACCGAATCTTGTATGAACCTTTGGCTTACGAAGGTCGGCGTCTATAAGCAATACCTTTGCATCGGTCTGTGCAATGGTGATCGCTGTATTTGAGGAAACTGTTGTCTTACCTTCACTGGGAAGTGAGCTTGTTATAAGAAGCTTCTTACATTTCTTATTTACGGGCAACGCAAAGGAAAGATTGGTACGGATAGCCTTGAATGCCTCAACAAGAGCAAAATTAGATACCTCGCTGACCATAGCGGTTGCGCCGTTAGTCTTTTTTACATCATTTTTTGCCATAGCCGTATCCTTTCTTTTTCGCTGATTCAAAGTTAGGTACACTACCTAAAAGGGGTACAGAATAGTGATCGATAATATCGTCCTCATCCTTGATCCTTATATCCGAGAGCTCAATGATAAGGAGAACAATAAAGGATAAGATCGCACCTATAAGAAAGCCTACAACGCCGTTACGCATCATATTTCTGCTGTTGGCAGGCTCACTGGCTATTCTTGCGCTGTCAGCAATCTTGATGGCATCCTTGCCTGTTATATCAGATATCTTCTTGGGAGCAAGCTCTTCAAAAATTCTGCCTATATTATGTGATGCCTCTTTATCGTGAGTGGTTACAGTAAACGTGAAAAGATAGGTCTCCTCGATAATCGTATACTTAACACAGCTCTTTGAAAGCTTTTCTCCGGAATAGGTCTTTTCTTTCCATGCATCGGGGAAACGTCCCTGATACTCGGTGGACAGATCATCCATAAAGTCATTGGTCTTTAAGAGCGCAAGATAACTGTTAACGACCTCCTTAGCCCATTTTACCTGAGAAACGTCATCTGCGGTATTGGTATCCTGAGATGTCTGGTCATTAACGTAAACTGTTACGCTTGATGAATAGGTAGGCTCGTAAGTGAAGAAGCGAAACACACTCGCGCCGCTTGCAAATACCACTGCAGCAATCAAAATGATCCACCAGCGGACCTTCAGCAGCTGCAATATATCAAGTAACGAAAAATCTCTCTTTTCCATCTTTATCCTCTCAAATCAAGTTATAATACATACCTTGTATTGTATCATAACATACAATATATGTCAATCTTTATTTATACCCTAAAATGTTAACACAATACATCTTTGCCACCTGTGCTACCTGTGCTCGCTGAGCTGTAGACCTGGGGTTTAACCTATTATCATTACTGCCCGAAATACATCCGGTCTGTATTGCCCAGTTCATTGCGTTGTATGCATAGGAGGAAAGATTTCCTGCATCGGCAAACCTCTTGTAGTTTTCGGCAGAGATATTACCGGGAACACCTCTTACCACCTTAGTAAAGTTGTAGAGCATTACCACCATATCCTGACGGGATACCGCAGCGTTAGGGTTAAATCTGCCGTTGCCCACGCCGGAAACTATTCCCTTGGAATATGCCCACTGTACGTAAGGAGCATACCAGCTTCCAACCTTTACGTCGCTGAAGGAGGAGGTGGTATAGGGAGCCACGTTGACCTTGCCAAGCTGCGCCAGCATAGTTACCATCTGTGCGCGGGTGAGATTGGCGTATGGGTCAAATATGTATTTAAGATCAGAGGTTCCGCTCATAACACCCTTGTAATAGCAGAAGTTTACAGGCTCATAGAACCAGGTATATGACTTTACGTCATAGTAGGGTCTGTTAAGCTTTGGTGTACCCTCTATAAACATTGCGGACTCCTGATTTCTGCGGTAGATAAGACCCTGAACCACCTGTCCGCCTGCCTTCTTGAATTCAAGAAATGCATCTTTTACAGCCTCGGGCTTGTACTTGTCAGCTCCGTCGATAAGAAGATCCTTGAGCTTGAAGCTGTCGTACTTTTTCCAGGGGTCGCCCAGATTATAGGTGAAGCTTACCAGAGCATCATACTGCTTCTGAGTTACCTTGATTCCGTATTTGGCAAGGAAGTTGTCAAGGTATACCTCGTGCTTTGCAAGAGTCTTTACAAGCAGAGTACTTGCCTCAGCCTCGGAGATACCGTTGGGATAATCGTTAGGTCCGCAGGAGGTTCCGTAGCCAATGGAGTAATGCTGGTAATCCCAGTACTTGTACTGTCTGTAGCCCTCAAGCTTCTTGATCATTGCCAGTCCGTCAGGACCTACACTGTACTGCTTGCCGGAGGTACCTGTGCCCGAACCTGTGCGAGACACGTAGTCCATACATACCCATCCGGTCTGTCCGTTATAGGTGATCCTGCCCCAGTTTGTCTTGCACTCAAGTATGTTAATAACCTGATCAAGATAAACCTTACCGATAACGGTGCACTCTGTGTTAGGCTGTGAGCGTACGTTAAGAACGCCTGTGGTAACTATATATGTACCGGGCTCAGCAGCACTGATCACTGCTGCCATCGTTGACAAACACATAAGTATAATCATTGTGACAGCAAGAATTCGTTGGTGAATTTTCATAATAATATCCTTTCTTCGCCGACAACAGACCCATAAAAATTTGCCACGATCTGTTACCGTTTTTGAACGATCTCTTATTATACAAAAAGTCCAATCACTATATTATACCTTATTATCGCTTATTTGTCAAACTTCTTCACTAAAAGTTTAAATTCGACACCGTTTAAAGGCATTTTTTGATAAATTCCGTGGTGATTTTTGTGTAATTTTCAGCATTATACACATAGCTCATACCATGTGTTGCCTCACGGACAGACAAAAGCTTACAGCCCCCGGCAGCAGAAAGCTCCTCTGCCATAGCATAGGGAACAAAATCATCACCTTCTCCGTGAATAAGAAGAACAGGTATCTTTGCCTCTCTGACAGCCTTGAGGGCATCATAGGAACACACGTCAAAGTCTCCGTATATCCTGCCCGCCAGTCTAACGAACGGAAATAAAATCCTGTGAGGAAGCTTCATATCTCCTATGACCTTACGGATTATGGCTTCAGGCGAGGAATAAGCGCAGTCCGAGATAACTCCCTTTACGTTTTCGGGAAGGTTATGCCCCGCTGTCATAAGTGCGGTGGCACCTCCCATAGATACTCCTACAATAAATATATCAGGGCAAGCATATTCCCGGTTAAGGTATTCTATCCAGTCGAGACAGTCATAGCGTTCCTTTATGCCGAAGGTGATGGTCCTGCTTCCGCTTTTACCGTGGGCACGGTGATCGGGAATAAGAATATTATATCCAAGCTCCGAAAAGATTCTGTATCCACCGCCGCAATCAGAAATTCCGCGGCTTCTGTACCCGTGTAGTATGATGACCACAGGTACACCGTCACGGTTATGATAATACCTTGCATAAAGGGACTTACCGTCACGGCTGTTTATACGCTTTTCCTCAAAAGCCGCGGCTCTCAGATCGCTTTTCAGCTTATTTATTACAGGAATGTATTTTTCATCGATACTCAATGAATTCTTATGATGCCGTTGCCTTGCCGGACTGTTGTGAAACGCAGTATAGTACAGTATAAACAAAAACAGAAAAAACAACGCCGTAATACCGAATATTACAATCAAATACAGCATAGCTCCTCCTTTTAAGGTTTCTGATTAAATATACCGTTATTATAAATGAAATTTTAAATTTATTCAAGCTCTGACAGACTTTTTTCGGTTATCTGTTTACTTTTTTATATATTTATGTTATAATTAGCTAATACAGTTTGAGGTGTTCTGAATGAGTAGACGTTTATTCTGTGAGATCAACCCTTTCTTTTATTTTCTTTCAATAAAGAAGGAGATCACCAAGAGACATATTAAAAATATTTTCAGCAAGGAAAAGATCGCTAAAAGGAAGAGCAATGATATATTGCCCAATATCGTTAAGGGTCATACCTCGGTGTTGGTAAGAAAATTGCATAACGTGGATATTACCCTGCAGGAAAATAAGGTCACCAACATAAAGCTTGCCTGCGATAAGATCAGTAATATCGTTATTAAGCCCGGCGAGACCTTCTCCTTCTGGTGTACCCTCGGCAAGGCGACTAAGGCTAAGGGCTACAAGGAGGGTCTGGTCATCAGTAAAAACGGACTCACCAAGGGCTATGGCGGCGGACTTTGCCAGATGGCGAATATGATCCATTGGCTTGTGCTTAACAGCCCCCTTACAGTAACAGAGCTTCATCACCATTCTGATGCTCTCTTCCCCGACGAAAGAAGAAAGGTCCCCTTTGGTACAGGAACCTCTGTTTGCTATAACAATGTGGATTACCGCTTTAAGAACAACACAGATCAGGACGTTCAGATCATAGTCTGGTGCGAAAACGGAGACCTCTGCGGTGAGCTGAGAAGTGAAAGACCCTTCCCTTGCCGCTATAAACTGGTTGAAGAGAATCACCACTTTAAGAAAGAGGGAGACGAGTATTACCGTAACTCCCAGGTATACAGATTTGTTATCGACAAGGCCGAAAATAAGGAGATCGCAAAGGAGCTTATCCTTGATAACCATTCACTGGTTATGTACGATCACGACCTTATTCCTCCCGAGCAGATAAGAGACTGATATGATAAACAAGCTAAAAAATGCCGTTTTGTCCTACCCGGACAGGACGGCATATATCCATAATGACAAAAGCTTTACCTACGGTGAGCTTTGGGACAGGGCAGTTAAATATGCAGACCTGCTAAAGCGTCAAGGCAACGGTGTGGTGATCATTTACGGTCATAAGAGCCCAGATATGCTTGTTTCTATACTTGCATGTATCATTGCCCGTCGAGCCTACGTTCCGGTAGATACTTATATGCCTATATCCCGTATAACCTCAATAAGAGAGCTTACAGGAGCTGACCTGGTTATAGCAAACGAGGAGATCAGCCTTGAGGACACCGAGTGCCTGTCTCTTACAGAGCTTGGTAAATACTGTGGAAAACCCGAGTACTGCTGTACAAGTGATATCATATATATGATATTCACCTCGGGCAGTACGGGAAATGCCAAGGGAGTTCCTATCTCAAACGAAAATCTTATAAATTTCACAGATTGGCTTTCCGGCTTTGCTCCCTTTGATGGCTATGACGGAATAAGAGTAATGAATCAGGCAAGCTTCAGCTTTGATCTGAGCGTTGCCGATATATATTACGCCCTGTGTAACGGTCATACCCTTGTTGCAATGGACCGTGACATCCAGCAGGATTTCGGCAGGATGTACGAGTTTTTTGCGAAAAACAGGATAGAGATGACGGTCACTACCCCTACCTTTATCAAGATGTGCCTTCTGATCAAGGAATTTGATCAGGAGCACCTTCCTTATATCAAGGCTATGTACTTCTGCGGGGAGCAGCTTGAAAGGGATACCGTGATCAAGCTGAAAAGGAGATTTCCCACCGTGGCCATAGTCAATGCCTACGGTCCTACCGAGGCTACCTCTGCGGTTTCCGCATCCCTTATTACCAAAAAGGACCTTGAGGGTGAGGAGCTTCTGCCCACGGGCGATATGGACAGGCTTGCTACAGATATACGCCTTGAAAATGACGAGATAATCCTCTCGGGCAAAAGTGTGTTCGGCGGTTATCTTGGCGGGGTCACGGGAGGTTATTTTAAGGATAACCAAATAAACTGCTACCGTACCGGCGACACGGGGTATATTAAGGACGGAAAGCTATACTGCAAAGGCAGACTTGATTCGCAGATCAAGTATATGGGCTACCGCATAGAGCTGTATGATATCGAAAACAACGTCAAGGCGATCAAGGGTGTGATTGATGCCGCTGTAGTGGCAAAAAAGGCTCCAAGCGGAGCCGTAAGACAGATACGTGCCTACGTTGTTGCCTGTGAGGGAATTACCCCGGAGGATATCAAAAAGGAGCTTGAGGGGCGCATTCCCCACTATATGATACCCGCACGTATCGTTATGACCGATGCTCTTCCCTTAAACGAGAACAAAAAGATTGACAGAAGGAGACTAAGTGAGCTATGATCGACGTAAATAATATTCTCTTTGAGATCTGCGGTGACGAGGGAGTTTATGACGACAGCTATGATCTGATAGAAAACGATATCCTTGATTCCCTGACTGTAATTGATTTCTTCACAGTCTTAGAGGACGAGGGCATCGAGATCCAGATAACCCGAATCGACCGCACAAGGCTCAGGACCCCCGGGTCTATCAAGGAATTGGTGGAGGAGTATACGGAGTGAAATCCTCCGTCGGAGAGTGAGATCCACTCGTAGAGCGGCGAAATCGCCTTCGGCGGTGAAATCCATACTTCGTACGGGTTAATAAAAAGATCCGCTGAAGCGGATTTTGATTATATTTATTATTATGGAGATTGTGGCCTAAAGCCACAATCTCCTTTTTGTCGAACATATGCAATGTTGCATTTGTGCAACATTACAAATTTTAAATACTTGTAGGGTGCGGCGCCCTCGACGCACCGCAAAACAAACGCTTTGAACCGATAAAATTCCAATACCGTCAGCAAACGGGACGTCGAGGCAACCGTCCCCTACGGTTTATATAAACTTATGTCACAGCATAGTAATATTCGTTTAGCTGAACATCTATAATGTTGCATTTATGCAACATTAAACAGTGTGTATGTTCCTAATACGATGTTGCATTTGTACAACTTCAAACAGTGAATATGTTCCTAATACGATGTTGCATTTATGCAACATTAAACAGTGTGTATGTTCCTAATACGATGTAGCATTTGTACAACTTCAAACAGTAAATATGTTCCTACTACGATGTTGCATTTATGCAACATTAAACAGTGAATATGTTCCTAATACGATGTTGCATTTATGCAACTTCAAACAGTGAATATGTTCCTAATACGATGTTGCATTTATGCAACTTCAAACAGTGAGTATGTTCCTAATACGATGTTGCATTTGTGCAACTTCAAACAGCGAATATGTTCCTAATATGATGTTGCATTTATGCAACATTAAACAGTGAATATGTTCCTAATACGATGTTGCATTTATGCAACATTAAACAGTGAATATGTTCCTAATACGATGTTGCATTTATGCAACATCAAAAAATAACAGAAGGATAGTGGTAATTTACCACTATCTCTGATGTTTATTTAGGCAAAGTATCACTGCACATAATTAGATGCGAGGTCATCTTTTCCGATTCTGTGAGAGGCTTAAACGTACCATCGGAATACAGTATATCCATTACCATAAGTGCCACTGTCGATCCGATAAAATCACCTATCTCGAAATTTACAATAAGATCCTGCATCTGAGGTGGATAACTCTTTGCTGTTTGCATTGCATTTTCCAATGCCTGTTTTGCATATCTGTCCTTTATAGATTGATCAAGAACGGGAATTTTGCCGAACAGCTCTTCTCTTTTACCCTTAAATATCATTATATTTATAAAACCGTCATCGGCTATAAAACCACGTTCTTTCAAACGCTTTATCTTTTCTGCATTCGCCGGAGTGTCCTTGATATCACCCTTTATGAATTCATAAAGATACTCATAATCAGCGGTGAGGTTGTTTTTCCATCCGCCCTCTCTTGAGGAATATCTTGAATCCACCGACCAAGCAAAAAGGTCGGGGTACTTCTGAGAAAATCTGTTCATACAACCGCAGGCGTTATAGGATGGCAGATCCTTGAATTCGGGCTCATAATCAGGGTCAATACATTGTGACACAAGATCTACAAAGGCATAGTATCTGCCGCCGTCCGTGGTTTTGATTATGTATTTTGACACCTCTTCCTCATATTCCAGACGGCACTTGTTCAGTACACTGTGGAGTATCACCGCCGCTTCAAACAGTTCCCTGTTCCCTGTCGGAATATACACGTTTTCAATATCCTTTACCGCGGCTCTGACAATCGGAACATATTCCCTCACTATGTCCTCTGCAACCCTAAACTGAGCCCTTATAACATTTTCCTCCCGTTCACGAGAATATTGTTCCGGGCTGAATTTCACATAGGTGGTATATTTGTCATTTTGGGTTTTAACGATGTAACCGTTGTCCTCCAAAAGGTTTATAGGATCTTCGATATATACGGGGGATACACCTAACTCTTCGGCTATCTCCGCTTTCGTTCTCGGAGTTTGATATACGCTGTATACGATGTTCAAATTAAGCTTGTCTTTGAGATAGAACTCGGGACCTCCGTTTTTACCGACGTTTCCTCCATGTCCGAAGCCTATAGCTTCTATGGGAGATAATCCTAACTTCCCTATTTTTCTTTCCATTGAATAACCCTCCTTCAATTCCTTTCTCGCCTTGTTCAGATGCCACTTAACAGTACCTTCGGGCATACCAAACAAGGCCGATATCGAGACCACAGACTGTTTTTTGTAATAGAACATAAAAACTATCTTTCGCCTCACCTCAGACAAAAACGCAATTTCTCTTCGCAATATCCGTATGCTTTCATCATCCTCGAGACAGTTCTCATCATAATGAGGGATATCCATACCGTCGATAGAAATACCCTGATGCTTCTTTTTTGATAATACGTATCTCGCATAGGTATGCTCGCTTATTCTCCAGATATATCCTTCAAGGTTGACTATCTCATCCGCACTTAGCAGCGATTGATACACCTCAAGTATTATCTCTGAGCATAATTCCTCTGCCTCGTCATAGGAAAAGGATTTTTTGATTGCAAATCCGTATATCTTTTGAAGATATTCTGTTATAATCTGATCTACTTGTTCTTTTTTCATAGTGCAATAAATTGAGTGCGCGGTCTGCCGCTTTTTATTATTTCAGGTACCTTTGCTTATATAGTATACCCATATGAAGAAAGGTTGGCTATTCTTTCATTTTTCCTGTAATAATTATAACACATAACATCTTTTCATCCAATAGCACCTTCAAATAAAATCAAAACCCCGCACAAGGCGGGGTGAAATATTACTTTATACTCTCCGTATCACGCCACAGGCTATTTTGGTACCTGCATTACCTGCAGGTTGGGTCGTGAAATCATCCGGCATACTGTGTATTACAACGGTTTTGCCGATAATATCAGCTACGCGAAATCTGTCGGTAAGTACCGTCGTATAGGCCCCACCGTTGCATTTTAAGAGGGGCGGCAGGTCACCTTTATGCCTTGGATGAGAATTACCGGTCGGATCATAATGGTTACCTGTGTTCGGAAAACCTTTACCCGTACAGCTTATACCCTCATGGATATGAAATCCGAAAAATCCGCTTTCCGAATAGGTTAAGCCGGATATATTTACAGAAACGGTTACAGAATCCCTGTTTTGGAAGAATCTTACTTCACCCATCAAGCCGGGAGCATCCATCCCTCCGCGTACCGTAGCTACCGCATTGGGGTATGTAATTCGTCTTTTTATAGCTATCACCTCATTTCAGTATATGGAGCAATATCTTTATGGGTGATTCTACAAAAGTGAAGTTTAACTCACCGTTTTTTGTTGCTGTTAGTGTTTGATTCACAAAATCTTGTGACATACGACACTCGAGAAGAAAACAAACGTATAGATATCTTCAGATCCCAGCTTGACGGCACTTGCTTTGACCCTTTGAAAAATCATGAGGGATTTAAGTAGTGGCATAATTTATAGAGGTAGTGATAATTTACCGCTACCTTTCTTAATATTCTTTCTTTTCATTTCGTGCATATGAAACAGAAAGTAGAACCAAATGTTATCCCAAAATATAGTCTAATGCTTTTATCAATTCACCCAAATCAAAGGTTTTAGCATCTATAACAACTTTACCACGTTCGGTTTTGACAATATACGATTCCGATGTATTGTACTTTATTCCATCAATATTATGGCATATGTCATCAAACCAAACTAAATTATCAAATTTTAAAAATTCATAAACAAGGTATTGCGCTGATTCACATTCTAATTTTAATCCCGCATATGATTTTTCAGCAAAGGAACTCATACTTTGATCTAAATCAAATAAAGCTACAGGCACAGCATTGCTTCTATAATATTTACAATATATTCGATATGTCTCAATCATAACGGTCTTAAATTCTTCGTAATCAAATTTATAATCTAATACCATATCACTAAATGTACACCATTTTTCATATAAGATATAGATTATTTTGCGATCTTCGCTACTAATCATTGAATTATTAACAAATGAAATATCCTTAAAATCCATACTTATCTCCTGATTAATCACATATTTTTAATTATATATCCGAATATATAAAAAGTCAATAAACAAAATGAACTCTCCTGTTAGGAGAGTTCTTCTCTATTTTACGGGTGTTGTAACGGCAGAATAACTATGCTATACTGACATCATAAAGGGCTATTAAATATTATCATGAGGTAACACAATGAACGATATAGGAAAAAGAATCAAAGAACTGCGTAAGAAAAAGGATCTGACACAGGAAAAGCTCGCCGATATGCTCGGTATAACCTACAAGGCGGTATCAAAATGGGAATGCGGTATGACTACACCCGATATTTCTATGATAGTGCCGCTGGCGAGGCTCTTATGTGTAAGCACAGACGAGCTTTTAGGGTTAGTACCCATTGAAAAGGATGAGAGAAAAGCATATTTCGATGCGGAATACCATCAGTTTTGGAATAAAGACCATAAAGCAGACCTTGAAATATCAAGACAGGCGGTAAAGGAATATCCAAACGATATGCGCTATGTCTATTGGCTTGCAAGCAATGAATGGTACGTTGGATATGATATTGAATATATGGGAACCGAAACAGAAAAGAAATTGCTTGAAAGTGCGGCAAAGCATTTAGAGATCGTATTAGAAAATACCGAGGACTATTCATTACGTAAGCTTACGATAAACACTCTTATGCACGTATATAAATCACAGAACAAATACGATGAAGCAAAACGAGTAGCTATGCTTTATCCCGACGAAGATTTTTATTGCCGTGACAATCTGCTGGTACAATGTCTGAAGGGCGAAGAGCTTGACACTGTAAAGAAGAAGCTGCTAAAAAAATCACTTATGAACCTTTGTAATGCATTAAGTGACTTCTGGATGTATACCGAGCATGACAATGCAGCTTTAGATGCCGAAGAAAAAATAATCAATACCATAATTGCAGACGGAAACTATCAGCATTTTCACGGTAATTTGAGCAGTATATATTTAGAACGATCAAAAAAAGCAATGAAAAATGGCGATAAAAATAATGCTTTAGAATATATAAAAATCGCTCTCGTCCACGCAAAGAAATTTGACGATATGTATTATAACGATACAGAGCGCTATACCTGTCCCATATTGTATGATTATTTTGAAAGCCATCGTGATGACAGAAAAGAGACTTATACTATGTATGAGTTTATTAAAGATTGGTTAGACAGACCGCTGTTTGCTCCTATAAAGGAAGATTTTTCAGGAACAATATAAGCAAAAAGTATTAATACCCTTGATCTCGTAACGAAATCAAGGGTACTTTTTTCTAAATAAAAAGCAAAAACGCCACAAAATATGACTGCTTTTGATATATTGACGGAATATAAATTAAAATATCATAGTAATGATCAAGAGAATAAACATAACAATGCCAAGTATGCCAAACATTGCAATTATTTCCACAGTACTTCTTTCTTTACCAGCTATATTCTTCATATATCCGTATTTGGAAGAAAACAAATATCTTATTATATCAATAATACAATTTTTGCAGGTACGTTCAGGAGATGAATGCGTAGCCTTGTTTATCATCTTGCGAATTCGTCTTTTGATTTTAGTTAATAAGATTTCCTCATCTCTGTTGATCAACATAGGTTCATCGCCGATATGTGCACGCCATTTTTGAGATAATATAAAGGAATATTCTTTACAGTTCTGCATTTTGGGATCATAACTGTCGATTGGATAAAACTTTATTATAATACAATGATGGGTATTAGGCTGATTGCTATACTTCTTTTCTTTTTTGCGGGATATATATTCATCTATAAGATTAATTAATCCCCTTCGCAATCCTGTATAAACAGGCGAAGTCTTTGTTTCAAAATATTTTTTTGTTACCTTACAGGCTATCCCCTTTTGAGCTAATTGCTCGGAATAGCTCTCTGTAATAATACGTACTTTATCAATAGTTCTCATTATTCTACCTACATTCAGATCATTTATAATGTAATTTTAGCATAAAATTTGATTAATTTCAATAAAAACAAAAAACTGCAGATAAATTGCAGTTCAATTTGAAAATATTCATTAAAAGCCGAACAAGACACCTACGGTGCGGCTGTAATCGGGTAAAATCAGCAATAATTAACGTTCTCACACGATGGCGTAGTAGAAAAGAAAAAAACTACAGATAAACTGCAGTTATAATGAAAATATTCATTAAAAGCCGAACAAGAGGAAAAGTAAACTAACCACTCAACTTCATATGAAGTTCAAGCCCTCGGTCTATTAGTATCGGTCAGCTAAACACATTACTGTGCGTACACCTCCGACCTATCAAACTCATAGTCTATAAGTGACCTTACTAGCTTAAGCTATGGGATATCTTATCTTGAAGCATGTTTCACGCTTAGATGCCTTCAGCGTTTATCACTCCCGCACGCGGCTACCCGGCTGTGCCCTTGGCAGAACAACCGATGCACCGGAGGTGCGTCCGACCCGGTCCTCTCGTACTAAGGTCAGCTCCTCTCAAATATCCTACGCCCACGACAGATAGGGACCGAACTGTCTCACGACGTTCT
>JAFQDF010000002.1 GCA_017416185.1 Clostridia bacterium | reverse complement strand
GGGATGTAATCGGTTTGACTGAATTACAACAATATTTCCCGAACCTATTGAAAAACGAAAATCAGAATGGTATAATCACAACCGTTGGTAAGTGTGGTAAAAAGTCATCCCTTGATGCTATACTGCACAGGCTGCTATCAAGGGTTAATCCAAATAATTGATTCATAAAACAAGACTTATCGCCCTGCCGAAAAATCGGCAGGGCGATTTTCTATCTGTTGCAAAGAACAAAAAAATATGTTATATTTAATATCCGGTGATGACTCTGATACGTATCAATTAATTTATAAAAATGACCTGGGTGACACTTGGAAGGTCAACGTCAGTAGTTCACGCTACTACAAAGCACGCATTGGCGAAATAGCCTACGCTGTATATTTAGACGGTAGAAAAAAGCCGCTGCTTCACTATGATATGGACGGAAAGCGAGTAGGCATATTTAATCCTTGATAAAAGTTAAACACCTTCTATTGACAATTATTGACCGATTCACTATAATAAAATCAAATTATAATATAAAAGGAGAAAGATATGTTTTGCAAGAATTGCGGAATACAGCTAAATGATAATGCCGGCTTTTGTCCCTCCTGCGGAACACCTGTAAAAAAGCCAGCCACACAACCACAACCACAGCAGAGCTACCAGCAGTCAGAACAGAATCAGCAGCAGGAGTTGAATGTTGATTCAACCTACCGTGTGCGTCCTCCTCTGCCCACGCAGGATCAATCTCAGCAGGGTTTTAGGCCTCAGCAGGATCAGGCTTTCTTTGAGCCGCAAGGGGATTTTGACGGTGATCACACCTGCCGTGTACGTCCTCCTCAGCCTGTACATAATCAGCCTGTACAGAATCAGTCTCAGCAGGATATCGACCATACCTACCGTGTGGCTAATCCTCAGCAAGAGGCTTCATACCAAACTCAGCAGCAAACTTATCAACCTCAGCAGCAAGCCACTGCATCTCTCCCTAAGCAAAAAATGGGTTGGTTTAAGTTCCTTATCAATTTTGCTTTATTTGCATCAGCTATTGTGTGTATCGGTGAGGCAATAAATCGAGTAACAGGCTTTATAGACCCAGAGCTGACAAAAGAAATACTTGAGCTTGCTCCCGAATTTCAAAATGTAGACTATATTGTAGCCGCATTGTACCTTGCTTCTGCGATATTATCTGTTTATGCACGCTTCCGTCTTTCCGGATACTGTAAAAACGGTCCTATAATGCTTTACTGTGTGTATGGATTCTCTGCAGTTATTGGTTTGGTTGATTCTTTCGTAAAGTATATACTATGTCCCCCTGAAATAACCGTTGACATTGTTCCATCTATTATAGGTGCTATAGTTACAATTGTAGTGATAATACTCAATGTAAAGTATTTTAATAACAGAAAGCATCTCTTTGTAAACTGAGTATATAATATTATGATCTATACAAATGCAACAAAAAAAGCCCTGAAGCTATGCTACAAGGCTCATATGGGTCAATATGATTATAATGATATTCCATATGTATTTCATCCCCTCCACATAGCCGAGCAGATGCAGGATGAAGATTCTACCGTTGTCGCATTGCTACATGATGTTGTAGAGGACACCGACTATACCATTGATGATCTAATAGAAATGGGTTTTAACAGCCGCGTTATTGAGGCTGTAAGATTGCTGACCCATGACAATGACGTTCCCTATCTTGATTATCTTGAAGATATCAAGAAAAACAGTCTTGCCAAAACCGTAAAGATCGCTGATATTCTTCACAACGCAGACCAGACCCGACTTGACGTAATAGACGATAAAGCGGTGTACTGGGCAGAAAAATACAAAAAGGCATTAGAGGTTTTAGGCAACTAACCTGAACGGAGGAGTTATGTATACTATTTACGTTAAATTCAACTGTCTTGAAGGCAAGCGCGAGGCTTTTGTCGAAAGGATGAAATCAGAAGGTATTCTTGACACAATAAGAAATGAAAACGGATGTGTCAAGTATGATTATTACTTTTCCGAAAGTGACAACAATGAGCTTCTGCTTATAGAGCAATGGGAAAACAAGGAGCATCAGCAGATCCACTGCACTCAGCCTCATATGGATAAGATGCGTGAGTTTAAGGACGATTATATCGCTGATGGCAAATTAGGAGAAATAGAGCTTTTATAAGATTACAGCTTCACCCCACCGATTTTTCGGTGGGGTGAAGCTATATTCAGGATACCCTGTCACATCTGACGGTAAGTCTGTTTACCCCGCTGTAATCACAGGTAAATAAGCTGAGGTCATACTCTCCGGAGGTCATATTTTCAACATCTGTATCCTTTAGAACGTCTATTCCTAAAACCTCATAGGTATGAACCGTTCCGTCCATATCCGTGAAATACACCCTATCGCCATATTCAAGCCTCGAGAGCTTGCCAAAATGAACGGTGTAGTTATGCCCTAAAAGCACCAGATCGTCGCTCATAGCCGATCCTGAATAACGGCAGGGGGCTTGCTTGAGCAGATCATAACTCCACTGGGCCATACAGGGCAGCTCAAGATTTTCAAGAGTGGGAATATAGAGATACCCTATATAGCTGTACCCTCCGACTTCGACGGTAAGCATATCATTTTCATCAGCAGCTGATTCTATATCCGAATCCTGTTCATTGGCTGATAAAGTATCTTTTTCTTCGAATCCCCGATTTGAGCTTCGCTCCTTTATCGCTTCGACCACCTCAGCCAGCATCTTCTGAGATGTCTGTCCGGCTTCGGCCTCCTCGTTGCTGTTATGAATATACAGAAGCATAGCCGACAAAATCAGCACAGAACCCAGTATAATACACGTTAAACCAACTTTAATTCTCATTGTGCGTCCTTTTGCTTCCAAAGCACAACAGCATACCCACAAGCACAAAACCGGCACCCGCAACCGTTAGAATAGGAATAGGCCACTTCAACTGACCTGTCTGCGGAAGTCTGTTACCGCCTGAGGTAGTTACACGTCCACCTGTGGTATCACGTCCTCCCGTGGAGGTATCGCTGTCAGGTGTAGTATCATCATAAGGATTATCATTATTCTTGGTAAGCTCTGCCTTAGCTGATGCATCAACATCATATATATACTCATCATTACCATTCATCGGCAGGGATACAAGAAAAGGATTTGAACAGTTATAGCCTGTAGCTGCAGTCTTCTGAATAAGCATATATAAGCCGGGTTCAAGAGCTTCAAAAATAACTCTGCCATTTGCATCAATATCCTTTGTTACACCATCGATATTATTATCATCTATATGACCGGCAACATCAAAAACCAGCTGATCGGATTCAAGATCACTTAAATTCAGATCCAATTCTGCGAAGTGTTCGGTTAATTTAAAGATACAGTTACCATCCTCGATAACCACGTCACCAACACGGTATAGTGTCATAGTTCCGCCGGGGACAGGATTTCCGCCATAGCGCATAGTAACACTGACAGATCCATTGCGCTCAAGATCGGGAAGCACACGGGAAAAAACAGCAATATCTAAGGATAACAGTATTAATGTAACTATTATAACAAACAATAATGCTTTTTTCATCCTCGGTTACTCCTATCTCTTTTTTCGTGTACTGAATAATAGTGCTGCAAACAATATTAGCAGCAAGGGGATCGCAACTATAGGCGCTACAATTATGGGTTCGATCTGCATAGCATCGGCGGTAACGTGTACCGTTGGTGCATCCTCGGGATTTACTGTTCTTTCTCCAATAACAAGCAATCTGTGAGAGTTAACTCCGTATGGGGTACAAGTTACAAGAGTACATAGATCCTTCCCCTTCTCTATCCTGAGAGATTGCACTTGATGTGGTTCAACGGTAAGTATCCTGGTAACCTCATATGTCAAAAGCTCATCAAGTACACGGATAAAAAATATATCCCCTTCTTTTATCTTATCAAGATCTGTAAACAGTCTTGAAGAAGGTAAGCCTCTGTGACCTGAAACAACGCAATGGGTGCTTTCACCGCCGACAGGAAGGCTAGTCCACTCCAAATGACCAACAGCCTTCTGCAATACCGATTCATCGGTACCGTGATATATAGGCAGAGATACACCGATAGCAGGTATCTCTATGTATGCCATAATACCCAGTCCGCCGGGATCAAGGGTGATATAATAATCAGCCTTCTGCTCAGGGGTAATGTTATATGGAGTTCTACGCTTTAAAAGGGACGCGTTGTAATTATAAGCATTGTCAAGCATCTTCTGATATTTCTCTTCATCAAGATCGGCAACCTGTTCGATATAGGTAGCGATGGCCTTGGACTGATGAAGGGAATTCCAGTAGTCACTGATGGTCGGGTACAGCAGCAAGGACAACCCAATAATAAAGACAAATATTAAAATTATAGTAGAAATATGCTTCTTCATATTGGATTCTCCTTACTGTTGTACCTTGGGGCAAGCCCCAAGGTCAACAGTTAAGTATTTAATTTAGCCTTCTGCGCTCATACGCTTCTTAGCAACGAGAAGTACGATAGCTGCAAGAACAAGTACACCACCTGCAATGTAGAAGATGGTTGTACCGATACCACCTGTGGAGGGAAGCTCAGTACCTGCAACGTTAACTACATCAGTTACAACCTTACCTTCGAGAACGATGGTAGAGAAGGTTGCCTCGTCACCTGTAGAAATAACCTCGCCTGCCTCGTTTTCAACTGTAAGTGCAGTAAGGGTATCAGGATCGGTTGTTTCATCGTAAGTAGGAACTACCTCAAATACAACGTCATCAGCCTTGTTGTAGCCTTCGGGAACTGTTGTCTCCACAAGCTTATAGATGCCTGCATCAAGACCTTCGAATGTAAATGTGGTAACACCTGTGATCTCAGTACCAACTGCAACGTATTCGCCCTCAACGTTCTTGTAAAGAGTAAAGCCTGCACCTGCGAGAGCTGCACCGTCCTTGTCAGTCTTATTAACAACTGCATCAAAGGTAAATACAACGTTTACGTCCTTCTCGGATTCGGAGGGTTCATCGGGCTTGTCGGGAGTGTCAGGATTGCCGTCTGCCTCAACGGAAGGATTATTTTCGTACTCGATGTATACTTCGTTTACGTTGCCCTCGCCGCCCTTAACAGCGTTCTCGTTAAGAGTACATGTATACTCAACAACTACGGTAGAGGTAGCGGTAACAGTAACACCGGTGATCTCCTTTAAGTTAGCGGTAGCGGTAAAGCCATCCTCTGTCTCAACGATAGTAAACTGCTCGGTAACGTCAACACCGTCGATTGTAACCTTAGCATCCTTATTATAGGTAAGACCCTCAACCATAGTATCTACGAAGCTGTAGTAGTAGCTCTTATAGTCAGCGTACTTAGCGGAAACAGTACCTGTAAGCTTGTAGCTGATGGAATCGCCGATGTCATAGTCAGCGCTGTCACCCCAGGAGGTTTCGCCTGTGGTATCGTTCTTTTCTTCTACCTTTTTCTCAACGGTAGGGATATCTTCCTTTGTGCTTACCTCAATGTTCTCCTGACCTGCTGTATCAAGCATAACGAGAGAGTAGGTATCAGCGGTGTTGCCGAGAGCGGTCTCAGCGATAAGGTAGTAACCCTGCTCAACACCTGTGAACTTTGCATCAGAAGATTCAGCATCGGCTGCTATGCCTGCCTCAACGATAGCTGCATAAGCGTCCTCTGCAAAATCAGCGATAGCTGCTGCATCAAGAGCCTGAATGTAAGCAACGATGTCTGCCTGCTCGGTCTTACCGGTTACGGACTGAAGAACTACGGTATAAGTATCGTTAAGGGTATAAGCGAACTTACCGTCGCCGCCGTCAGTAGCATCGAGAAGCTTAAAGGCTGAATAAACAGAGCCGTCTGCTCCACCGGTGATGGTGATGTCGGTTGCGAATGAAGGAACGAGTGTGCTCAGAATGAGCGCGGTTGCCAGCATAATGATGCCAACGAGTTTTTTCATGTTTTTCATGATGTTTTCCTTTCTTTTTTATATTTTATTTATTTTTTGACTTTTGGGGCTTGCGCTATGGAGTTCCGCTATCCTCCAATCTGCGCTTGCGAGAATTATACACAAGAAGTATCGCCGCTGTAGTCATCAGCAGTATACCTCCAATGGTATACAAGCGAGTAGTTCCCTTACCTCCCGTTGCGGGAAGAAGGATCCTTGCGGTGTTGGTCGCCTTGATCTCTACGGCATTTCCACCGCTGTCAAATTCAACCCTTGAGCCTTCTACAAAGCTGCCGTTAACGTAAACAGCTTCTGTGGAAGAGCTGAAGGTCACTGTATAGTCAGTTGTATTCTCAACAACAACGTAATAGCTTCCGTCCTCGGGATAATCTATATTCTCAAAGCTTCCCTTCCAACCGCTTTCTGCTGTTAAGGTAAGGTCAGCTATCCATTGAGGCTGGCTTTGATTGCCGTCAGCTACAAGATACAGGCTGAAGCTTGCACTCTCCGGGGGAGAATCTACCGTTGCATCCCATTCCTTGACTACGGGAATTGAAGTCGTTTTTGGCCACGGAGTATTGGTAACAAGCCATCCCGAAACTGTTTTATCAACAGTCTCCTCAGTCGGAGGTACCCATTCATACAGTTTAAATGTGGCACCGCTGCTCTGCGATGTTGTGGAGCCATATGAAGTGCTGCCTTCGGTAATATAATAGGTCCTGTTCCAAATACCGCTGCGGAAGGTGGCCGAAAGCTTGCCGTTGGAATAGGTTATCAGATTGTTATTTGAATTATAAGTGGTTGTTGATGAAACGCTTCCTGCTCCTATGTACAGGTAATCACGTCCGTAATACTCATTATGCAAAAGGAACTTACCGCTTGTTGCGATTGCCTGCCAATGTGTGGAATGGTCCATTTCATTTGCGTTAGAGGGTGATATAGAATCGTCACTGTTACAGGATATCGCATTGCCGGTTACGGTATTAACAAATCTGTAAATCTTACCGTCTTCAAGTGAGTTTACTTCTTTCCAATATCCCGGAACCTCTGTTGTCTCATCGTGATGACCCTCTGTTTCGGTGATCGTTATAGTATAACCGGGGGGACCGCTTATCTCCTTAAAGGTATAATCTATTTTATTGCCATATTCATCATTGAGTGGAAGTTTATATAAGAAAGCTTCCCAATCGGTACGCTCGTTAAGATCAACAGTTCTGTCTGTCGCGATACCGTTAGCGTATAGCTGTAAGGTTACGTTTTCCGGGACACTTCCCTCTCCCCATTCTTTTCTGACGTATATCTCCTGTTCACCGCCGATATACTTACTGTTGTAGACAGCAAGCTCTATGCGGTGGTTATGCTCGTCTGAATATACGTACTCATCGGCATAAATCCATTCCTTACCTGTACTGTCAACAGCTATCGTTACCGATTCACCGGGATGAGCAAGGTTGGCTACGATGATATACATACTCATATCCGGATATCCGTCGGGAGGTTTAGTTTCCTTGATGTAATAGGTACCGCCTGCGTACAGGCCCTCACAGCGTGCAATACCGTCAGCATCGGTATAGAAGACAGCATCAACGCCAATAAGATTTCCGTTTTCATCACGGGTATAAAGATTTGCGACCTGTGTACATTCGGGATCCGTATATACCGTAAACTCAGCACCCTCAAGTCCGTTACCCGTTACGGAATCTCGCTTGAGAATCTCAAGCTCGTAGAAGGGTGAAATATTAAAGTAAATCGCACAGTTGGAAAGTGCCGAACCTCGCTCAAGATAGTATACTGTTACCGTATGATACTGACCGCCTTCGAGATGCGGAAGATCATATGTAGTTACACCGTTGGTGTTTGTTGCAGAAAGCCCGGGCATTTCGGTGTAGTCACCTGCTACGTTGTCTGCTACCTGAGAGGATGAGATAGCCTGTCCGGTTTTTATCTTGCCTGTAGCAAAGTTGATCTCTCCGTAAACCACGTCATGGACACCGCCGAGGTCAAGCACCAGCTTGCCGTCAATGAAGATCCAAACGTCATCATCTCCCGAAAATCTGAACTGCATATCGTCACCGTGAGAGGAAACATTGAGAGGTGAACCGCTATCCTCGGGAAGATAGAAGTTTATATCGCTCTGCATACCTACCCAATAGTTGACTTCATTGTCCTTTTCTCTTAGTGCGGGGGAACCGTCACTTGCGATATCACCCACCGTCGTGTCGCGGTAGGTAAAGGGCGTAAAGTCGTGCATACTGTTGTTATTGTCGATTCTCACAGGGTAATCGTAAACGTAGAATCGCTGTTCATCACGGTTATAGGCTGCGGCATTTGCCGCACTGTTGTAATAGTAGAAACCGATGGTCTCATCGTAATTATAGAACCAGTCGCCCTCTCCGAGATATACTCTTCCGGGTATTGTCTCTTTGGTGAAGAGAGCATCAATTCTCGGATTATTGACGTTAGACGTGCCCAGTCCGCCTAATATATTTGAGGTTATCGTACCGGGGAACGTAATATCACTTCCTCGTGTACCTGCTGTCTTTTCTTCATTGACCGTTACACCGTTAGTATCTGCAAGACTTCTGTCAAGCATATAACCTATATTACCGGTATCAGAGCCCCAGGGCGTGATATAGTCAAAAAATACCATACCGGAAGGATCGGCTGTGTCAACGTTCCACTTTGTAACGTATTTGCCGCCGGAATCGGTACCGAAATACGAAACGTATGACTTATCTACGTTGAATATTTCGTTGTAGTCAAACATATAGGTATTGATAAAATCGCTGGTATCAGGCTGGCCTACGATAACGTTTCCGTTATCATAGCCTGCATTATAATCCTTGGCAATATATTCAGGGTAGAAGATAGTGCTCGCCGTTACCTTGATCTCCTTACCCAGCATCGACTTATCGTAATATACCTTATTTATCGCATCATACCACCCGTTTAGCTCGAACCAGTCATTTAACGGGTTGCCGTCATTACTGTGAATTGATATGTAATTCGCCGTATCGGGAGAAGTAGGATCGTTGTGAGGAAGAACTACGGTACTGCCGTTAGTAACATTAAGCTCACGGTATCCTGCTCCGTCATATTTGTATTTCTGTCCGTAAGGTCGCTTGTTACCGTCCATATAAGAGGGACGACCTATCGTTGCATCAAAGATCACTTTAATGCTGCCGCTTTCAGGTGCACTGTAAAAAGACAGATCTGTGCTTGCGGTATTGAGAAGGGTTTCGCTTGCAGGATCAAGATAATATCCATTGCTGCTTAATCTCAACACACCCGCGTTCCAGTAGAGAGTAAACAACGAAGCACTATCGGTTGTGTTTGTGAGTGTTAACACACCTGCATCGATCAGCAGATATACGTTTTCACCCTCAAAGTTACTGTGAACGTAGTAACTGCCGCCGTTTGCAGTTATTTTCCATTGTTGTGCGCGAATATCTACAGTCAGGTTGGTATCTATATCGTGAGAGTATGCTGTTGTTGCGCTGAGATAAGGATTTCCTTCAGCATCTGCCGCAAGTAGCAAAGCAGAATTTCCGGAAATTATAGCATAAGGATCAATTACCGACAAAGAGCGGTCATTGTTTCGTGTCATAGAAACGAATTCAAGGGTATTCTGTGTTGAAGTAACTATTGCAAATTCAGAAAAACTATCAACACTGAATCCAACGGTAAGCTCATCACCTATGTCACACTCCTCAAGAACGGGAAGCTCGGTTCCCTCCTGCATAAAATGTACTACGGACACGTCATTGCTCTGATCAGCTTTAAGATCGTTCAACGTGATCTCTATCTTGACCGAATCGTTTGGCTGTATCTCTTTATCTTCACAGATAAAGCAGATATCATAAAGCCTGAATGCCGTTATATTGGCTTCGTTTATCTGACCGTTGGCAGAGTCTATAGCATCCTTTGCCTGATCGTATCTCAGATTCTGGGTATCAGCGTCAGTTATGGGCTTAACTGAAAGTGTTGCACCATCCGGTATTTCGGCTTGTGCTGTATAGGTGGCTTTTACGGTTACGGTATCGTCACGGTATTCCTGTTCTATAGGCTGTTTAGAATGATAATACTCATATGCGGCATTCAGATCGGCATAGCCTATAATACCTTCGTCCTTTTCATGCTCTACGTATCCGACAGTACCGTTTACGTCACCCTCTATCGTTTTAATAACGGAGTCATATTCGGCTATAAGTGCCGTTCTGCCATCCCTAAAAAATACGATATCACCAGCATTTGGCTCAAACGAGGGGTCACGGTAATATCCGGATTCATTCAAAAGCTCGATCCATAGCTCTGTGTCCTTATCTACAGGAAAATACTCGGGATCAATATCAGTATAGCTGATACAGAAATCAAGGAAGTATCCTGACCAGTCACCGTATGGGTCTTCCGCCCATTCTCCATAGCGGGTATATCCTCTGGTTATATCCGAATCAATAACTATATTTGATTCACTTTCGCTATATCCAAGCTGGCTTTCGGCTATAGCTACAAGGTCATCCTGCCATACACCGGTAAGCTCGGGAAGTGTTGCTTCCCAAACAGAGGCATCCTCAATATCGGCGTTCAGGTCAATATAACATTCATCAATATGAATATGCTCACTTAACCCACATATCAGTTCAACATCCTCTGTTGATGCTTCATAGCAATCGTGATCATGCAGGTGCTCACAAAGCTCTTCTTGCTGACAAATAAGAATGCCTCCGTCATCATAGCAGGTGTCAGTATGTGTATGAAGGTCATATTGTCTTGCAGTACATATCAGCTCGCCTGTATCAGCGTCATAACAGCTATGATCGTGAATATGCTGAACTATCTCGGGAAGCTCACATATCAGTTCAGGCTCACGCTGCTCATAACAGGCATCTGTATGGGTATGTTCTGATAAACCGCAGAAGCTCTGACGTTCTTTGGTAATACCCGGCAGGATAAGAGCATATGTAGTGACAAAAACAACGATGGCACTCAACACGCATAACACCCGCAACCAACGACGGCGACGGATATGCTTTTTATAAAACCCTGCACTTTGGGTAACTAACTCGTCATACATATACTCTCACCTCTTTTCTTATATAATTCTAAAGAATATCAATTAATTTTTCCTATACCCTTTACAGGCCAAACACGGAACAGTATCTTTCCTACTATCTGTTCTTCGGAAATACAGCCTATAGCAGTATTTCTTGAATCCACAGAGGATTCCCGGTGATCTCCCATAACAAATATCTTACCGTCGGGTACCTGATACGGAAGCTCGATATCGCAAAGACCCAATGCTTTATCGGTGATATACGGTTCATTCAACCGTACAGAGTTGACATATACTGTTCCGTCCTTGTCGATATCTACCCAATCGCCTGCCTCGCAGATCACTCGCTTAATGAGTATTTTATTATTATAGTAAAAGGCAACTACGTCACCCTGCTCAAATTTACCCGTCTTAAGTGAAAATACTATCTCTCCGTCATTCAGGGTAGGCGTCATAGAAGAACCGTATATCTGAAGAACAGGCAACAGAAGTGTTGCAACAAGTACTGCAATCGCCGCTACGGTAATAAGTGTATAAACTGTACTTTTAATAACCGTAAGATATCTCTTGTTATGCTTTACCCGCTTTAACTCTTTATAAAGAGTCTCGATGTTAGGTGTTTCCTTAAATATCGTTTTCTTCATTACGTAATTCTTTTTCTAAAAGCTTTTTGAGTGTAGGAGACTTTGAAGTAAAAGACTCTATCCTCTTATACGTCTCATTCCAATATGAATCTGCATCAGCTTTTGCCTTTGCAAGCATCTCGTTACATTTTTGCTCGGTATTTTTTATTGCATCGGGATCACTCATAAGCTTAATGTTTTCCGTATACTGATCACAAGCCGCTTGAGCAGCTTCAAAAACCCCGTTTAGCTTCAGTACAGCTTCTGCAAGTGTACCTGTATTTTCACAGGTAAGTCTTTTATCAAGAAGCTTATTTTCAGTATCACGAAGCTGACTGCGCAGTTTTTCGTTTTCTTCTGTAAGCTCGATAAGAAGCTCTAAAAGCTCTGCTCTGCTAAGTTTTTTTAAATCATACTTAAACATACTAAAATCCTATAAATATATATAAATATACATATTTATTTTATCACTATACGTATATAATTGCAATAGGCTACGACAAAAAATATAAACTTTTTGTAAATTTCAGCAAAATATCACATTAATAAGCTGAGTTCTACGGGTGTTTTTGTTCCCATTTTATACAATTATACTTCCTGTTTATCAATAAAAACGAGGCAACTCACCTTACACATACTGCGACCTTTTATGCAGTAATACATTTTACACTCTAAACTTAATTCCTTGAACATAAAAAAGACGCACAAATGCGTCTTTTTTACGGTTATTGTATTGCTTCTCTGAGCCATTTGAGAGTACATTTAACCATATGTTCTCCCGTCTCACGGCTGGCTTCCTTAGCGGATTCTGCAAACCACTCGGTATTTCTATCGCAACGGGAAAGATCAACGTTTTCGGGCCAGGTACCCATCATAAGCGATGTCTCCCACTTACCTGCGTGGTCAAAGCCGCCGCACTCGATCTGAGCTTCTGCGCCGATAAGAGGAATCACCTTGATATAAGAGAAGGGATCGTCTCCGGTTCCCATATCCTCATAGTAGGTCTTGTAGGAATCACTTCCCCACCAGCCTCGTCCGAGAGTTTCTTCCATATACTCCATCGTGACCTTTTTCGCGGCCTTGTGGCAAGCGATGGTCATAGGCATAAGACCCGCACCCTCTGTCTGGTGGTGTGGAATGAGGTAGATATTCTTGATTCCTGCGGATATCATAGATTTAAGAATATCGTATACGTATGCTGCATATGTATCCTCGTTTATATGAAAATGGCTGGGCTTCGGCTCGCAGACCGCATAGCTTGCAACACCGTACCAGATAGGAGGACAGACAACTATCTCCTTTTCCTTTTCAAGCTCGCGGAGACAACCTGTAACCACCATAGTATCGGTACCGCAGGAAGCGTGACGAGCGTGGTACTCAAGAGTACCTATGGGAATGATAAAGGGAACCTTACGGTCAGCTGCATCCTTTATCTCATCGTAAAACATATTTATAAGTTCCATTTTTTACTCCTTAATGTAAATAAATATTGAGGCTATTGTGTACAATAGCCTCTATATTACTTTAATCAGCTAATATCCACACCCCGTGTGATAATTATAAATCACAGTGTACTTTGGAGCGTAGTTTCGCTGCAGGCCGGGCCTGCTTAACAATCTATCTCAATACAAGTCTCGGGAACCTCAGGACAAAGCATATCAAAGCCGTCCTTGGTAACTGCGATACCCTTTTCCCAACGAACACCGAAGGTGTCGGTGGAAATATATGTATCTATCTGGTAACACATATTCTCCTGAAGATCATAGGTAGAGGATGTCTCGCACCAGGGAGCCTCAACCTCGATCATACCTGTACCGTGGAGAGGTCCGTATACGAAGTTATCCTTGAAGCCGTTGTCAACGTAGAACTGATAAAAGTCCTTTGCGATCTTGGAAGCGGGAACGCCGGCCTTAACCTGATTCTGTGTCCAGATGTGAGCCTCACGGCCGAACATAACGACTTCCTTTCTTCTGCCCTCAAGCTTGCCGAGAACAACGGGGTAACCGATAGCAGCGGAATAACCGTCTATCTTAGCGGAGAGGTTAAGCTGAACGATATCGCCCTTCTGGAACTCACGGTAGCTGGAACGGCTGATTGCGTGACGGGTTGAAGCCTCGGAGAATACGTACATAGGAAGACCCTCGTATTCTGCACCCTGCTCGTATACAACTCTCTGTGCTACACCAACCATCTGAAGCTCGGTCATACCGGGCTTGATCTCCTTGATGACCTGCTTGGTAGCAAGCTCTGCAATACGGTAGCCTTCTCTGAGACAAGCGATCTCGCTTGCAGTTTTGATGGAACGAAGAGCTATCATAATATGGTTAGCATCAACGATCTCTGCCTTGGGGAACGCATCTACGATGGCGTTGTAGATAGTAACGGAGGTGTCAAGGAAGGAAGCAACACCGATACGGAGGTTCTCACCTGTAACACCGATAGCCTTGAATACATCGTGATATGTATCAGCCTGAAGCTCGGGATAGCTGGGGTCAGCACCCTCTCTGTATGCCTTGAGGACAAAGATCTTGTCAAGCTTGTTTCTGTCGCCGCCGAATTCTCTTGACTCGGGACCTACCATAAGAGCTGCGTCACCGCCTGCGGAGATAGCAACACCTGCACGCTCAAAGAGAGGCCAGAAGCCTGAAAAATATCTTACGTTAGCATAGTCGGATTCTGTAGAGTTAACGATAAGAACGTCAAGACCTGCCTTCTTTATAAGCTCTGCAGCCCTTGCTACTCTTTCCTTATACTCGTTGTCGGGAATACAAATTCTGCTCATTTTTTGATCTCCTTTATATTGATAAATCATATTTATTTCATATTATATCAATTATACCTTAATATTCTTAAAAAATCAACTGTTTTAACAAAATAAACACCGAGTTTATACCTCGGTGTTTAATAAATTCATTATCTTTTCTACAGAATCCTCGATATGAGAGTTACAAAGCTCTACGGTTATGTCGGCATATCTCTCATAAAGTGATGCTCTTGCCTTATAAACATCGTATATGGTCTCGTTCTTTTCCATTACGATACCTCTCGTTTTTATGTTCTTAACTCGCTTTTCAAGATCAGAGGGTGACACTTTAAGATAAACTATACTACCCATCTTACGAAGATGCTCCATAGCTCCCTCGGAGAGAACGACGCTGCCGCCCGTAGCTATAACCGTCTCGTCAGCTTCAATACTCTTAACTGCAGCCTCCTCGCGGCGTATAAAACCGTCAAGACCTATTTCGTCAATTATCTCAAAGAGCTTTTTCCCTTCTCTTTTTTGTATTATAAGATCAGAATCTATAAAGGAATAACCTATAGATTTTGCCAGAAGTACACCAAGGGTACTCTTACCCGAGCCGGGCATTCCGATAAGAATTATATTTGACATACTAAATCTCCAATATGTATTCAAGCACCTTGTCCTTTGATATTTTCAGCACGTAGGACAGCTCGTTAAAAAGAATATTCTGTCCCTGCATATAAAAATCCTCGTCAAAGCGGCGCAGCTTTTTCCCCTGTACCTTCAGTTCCTCTTTTCTGTTATACAAACCGCGTAAACACTTACCGAGAGCCAGACAGTCGGCTTCGGCTACTATACGGCGGTATTCCTCACGGCGCTCGTTATCGTCGGATATCCAGAGCGGTTCACCTGCGTTTATTTCGGCAACAAGCTTCTTTATATCATCTTCGCCCAGAACACGGCGCATACTTGCTACCAGATTTTCGTTGTCGGTGGGAACGAATATCTTTGAATTTTCCTTATTGAGCGAAGAGAGAACGTAATATTCTCTTACCTCGGTTCCGAATTTCTTTTTCTCCACGGCTGAAAGTATACATACTCCTTCCTTACCGTATAAAACCGTATCTCCTACATTGAACATAACATACGCCATCCTATCATAGTATGAGTTAATTATAGCATATTTTCACATTTTTGTCCAATGGGCAAAGTGACGAAAAAGAAAATAACAGGATTCTATTTTTTGAAAATTATAAGGACTTTAAGCATTTTGGTTGTATAAAGTATGAACGCAATAGAGAAAGGATGTGTTTCCATTGAAGAAATAGCATATCTATTCACTGATTTGATGTGAATAGAAAAAGACATATCGTATATTATCTATTTACATTACGGAGGAATGTCATATGAAATATATCATAAAATTAGCTTGCATAACAATATGCATATCAATGTTAATTACATCTATACCAATTGTTATATCAGCAAAAGACAATTATTTGGATGTATCTTCTTCACATTGGGCGCACAGTGCAATTGATGCTGTCACAGAAAACGGAGTATTATTGTCAAATTCTACTGATTATTTTTACCCTAATCAATATGTAACAAGAGCTGAAGCGGTTAAAGCATTATATAATTTTATACATGCTATGCCACGACAAAATGTAACAACACCATTTACAGATATACCTTCAAATTACGCAACGTATATTAAATGGGCTTATGATATCGGAATCACAAGCGGAACAACAACTACAACATTTTCCCCCAATAACAATATTACTAAACAAGATATGTGCTTGTTAATTGCTGAGCTTTATAGTGTACACAATATAACATTTTCTCAGATTAGGGACTATTCAGATGAGCCATTCAACGACGATTCATCTATTAATTATTGGGCAAAGGATGCGGTAATAGCCTTATACGAACATCATATAGTATCTGGAGATAACCACGGTAATTTCAATCCTCGCTCTAACATCACAAGAGCAATGCTGGCCGTTATGCTTAATCAATTATATGAATACATATATTTTGTTTCGATAACACCAGTACAGCAACCTTCCGGAATAGGATGGTGTTGGGCTGCTTGTGCTACAATGGTTGGTAGTTACGGTGTCCATATCCACCTATGGCACAGGAACTTGTTGTACGTCACATTAAAGGTGCAGAGGTTGATGAAGGAGGTACGGACTATGAAATTGCATGTGGTGCCGAGTTTGCATCTCAATATACAAAATCTTTTCAGGTTATAACAGATCCAACATTAAGAACAATGGGTCAGGTTTGGTTACGACTAAAAAACAATAATCCTATGATTACAACCGGTTCAAAAGCAAGGGGTGAAAATGTTGGTCATGCAATTGTAGTTATGGGATATTCATATGGTAAAATCCAGGAATACGTTATATATTGTGACCCAAGGTCAGGAAGCATAAACACCAAGCCTTTTGAAAGATATAAAGATGGTTCAGCAACTGGATTCTTATGGGAAAATACAATACGAAAATGAAAGGAGCTTGTCTTATGAAACGAATTATAGGTTTAATTCTAATTACTGCTATTATCAGCGTAAATTTGACAGTCACAACATTTGCAGACAATAGCTATCTGCATAGTTATATCAAAGAAAACGAAGAAGATTTTAAAGACATAGTAAGCTATCTTAAGGATTACGGTGGAACGGCACTTCCGAGTAACCCTGATAAAATAACAACAGAGGATATCGTAAAAGTACACTGCTTCGAAGAATCACATTTACCTAATTATTTTGCGGAATTCGGCAATTTATCAAAAAATATAATAGATTGTAATGAATATAAATACTTCAGTCCGGAAGGATACTCTATCATTATCGGTAAAAACGATAAAAAAGAATGGGAAGTGTTTGGAATATCCAATGAATTAAGATTAGCAGACAGTAATCACAACGGTATAAGCTTTGAGTTTAAAGATATGATCGCAAATATAGAAAAGGTTCATCCAAACTATAATTATGAGTCTGTTAAATATATTGAATATGATACATTGGGGACATATCTCGTTTATTTTGTATCTGAAGATATAGAATACTTGGCGTGTTATCCGATAAACAATGCCGATAACGGAGAGAAGGTCACTTGCGGAAAAATATATACCGTTAAAGAATATATTGATATAATCTATGATTACCCTATATTCAGCAGTACAAGCTCGGATAAAGGTATAGGCGGTGGTGTTGATACAACAGTTACAAAAGATATAAGACATTGGTATGTTTATCCCTTAATAGGAGTTGTTGTTATCGGTTCCGGAGTTGCTGCATTTATGATTAAAAGAAGACACTCGAAAATCTAAAGTTTCGCCCGTAGAAATACGGGCGAAATTTTAGAAATTTTCAAAACTATATGGATTTTTCATATATAAGTTGTATAATAAATGCAAAGAGAAAAAACAGGAGGTAGCTATGGATATAGATAAAAGCAGATACCGTCGATATCTCGAAGGTGATAAAAAGGCTTTTGATGAGATAATGGATACACATTTTGATGCTTTGATATTTTTCATAGACAGATACGTTCACGATATCCATTCAGCCGAGGACATAGCTATTGAAACCTTCTCCGAGCTTATTGTTCATCCTAAAAGATACAATTTCAGCGTATCTCTAAAAACATACATATTTATGATAGGTAGATGCCGTGCGCTTAATTATCTGAAGAAACGTAACCGGCAAAAAACAATAAGCCTAACCGATATCGACAGCGATCTTTCGGACAGACAGACTATTGAAGAAAAACTTATCTTAAAGGAAGAACTTAAACTTTTAAGCAACGCTCTAAGTGAACTGTCTGAAGATATGCGTGCCGTTGTTCATCTGGTATATATGGAAAATATGTCATACGATGATGCTGCAAAAATCTTGAAAAAGAATAAAAAGCAGGTAGATAATCTGCTTTACCGTGCAAAAAACACACTCCGAAAACTTATGACAAAGGAGGTAAAGGAATAATGAAAACGCCCGAAGAACGCCGTACAGCAGTTTATCAGCTTGGTTCAGCGAGATTAAGAGAACGAAAAAGACGTTTACGAAACACATTATACTGCGCTCTATGTATTGTGTTTGTTTGCTCCACTGTATTTATATTAAATTATATAACAACCCAAAACAATATTAGTGAATCATCAATTACAGGTTCTTATAGCACGCCTATAGAATCTATAGAGATAATCGGCAACGGTATCAAAAAGAAAGTTACCGACCGCCCTACTGTAACGCAAATAAGTATATGTATCAAGGATATGATCAAAGAGGATTATACATATGCAAATGAACTTTCCGAGGTATACACGGTTACTTTTGTATACGAGGATAAACAGAAAACTGTATTCCGATTCACCGAGGACGGTATAATCGTTGATGAAAAATACTACACTGTAAATAAAGAAGACTACGACAAGCTTTTAAACTATTTCAAATAATAAATACCCGTTGGTACTTACGTATCAACGGGTATATGTTTATTTAAGGGAGTTTATAAACTTCTCTATCTTCTCAACCGCAATTTTGAGGTGGTCGAGAGAATAAGCATAGGAAATTCTCGCAAAGCCCTCTCCGCAAGCACCGAAGGCGGTACCGGGAACGATAGCAACGTGTGTCTCGTGGAGGAGTCTCTCACAAAATTCCTCGCTTGTCATACCGAAGCCCGAGATATTTGGAAATACGTAGAACGCACCGTGAGGCTCAAAGCATTCAAGACCGATATCACGCAGTGCTTTAACGAGATACTGACGGCGAAGATCATACTCGCCCTTCATATACTCTATGTCCTCGTCACCGTTCTTTAAGGCTTCTATAGCCGCATACTGGCTGACGGTAGGTGCACACATAATGGCATACTGATGTATCTTGACCATTTCCTTCATTATCTCTTTAGGACCGCATACATATCCCATACGCCAGCCTGTCATAGCATAAGCCTTTGAAAATCCGTTGACCACAAGGGTACGCTCCCACATTCCGTCAAGGGTTGCTATAGAGGTATGGGTAAAGCCGTAGGTAAGCTCACCGTATATCTCGTCGGAAAGCACCATAATATCTGTTCCGCGGAGGATATCAGCTATCTCCTCAAGCTCGGCTTTAGTCATAACCGCACCCGTGGGGTTATTAGGGAAAGGCAGGATAAGAAGCTTGGTCTTATCGGTTATTGCAGCACGAAGATCCTTAGGATTGAGCTTAAAGTTATCTTCCTCACGGGTCTCGATAATTACGGGAATACCGTCGGTCAAGGTAACCATAGGCTCGTAGCAAACATAGCTGGGAGTAGGGATAATAACCTCGTCACCTGGGTTTACAAGAGCGCGGATTGCCATATCTATAGCTTCGCTTCCTCCGATGGTGACTATTATCTCGTCCTTTGCACAATATTGGAGATTAAAGCGGCGGGAGAGATATTTTGATATCTCAACACGCATCTCCATAAGTCCGTTGTTGGAGGTGTAGTAGGTCTTTCCCTGCTCCAATGCCTGTATACCCGCATCACGGATATGCCAAGGTGTCGCAAAGTCGGGCTGACCCACCGTTAAGGATATTACGTCCTCCATTTCATCAAGGATATCAAAAAACTTTCTGATACCCGAGGGCTTTATCTCCATAGCCCTCTTTGAAAGTATCTTTTCGTAATTCATTAGAGATTGCCCCTCTCGTCCTTCTTCTCACGGCCGAAGATAACGCCTTTTTCCTTGAACTTTGTGAGAACGAAGTGTGTGGCTGTGGCGGTTACCTCCTCAAGGGAAGCAAGCTTACGGGCTACGAAGAAGGCAACCTCCTTCATAGTCTTCCCCTCGATGAATACCGCAAGGTCAAAGCCGCCTGACATAAGGTAGAGACTCTTGACCTCGGGGTAGTTGGCGATACGCTCTGCAACCTTGTCAAAGCCGCGTTCACGCTGAGGAATGATGTTAAGCTCGATCAAAGCATTAACGCGGTCATCGTCAACCTTTTCCCAGTCGATAATTGCCGAATAACCCAGAATCGTGCCGTCGGTTTCGCACTTTCTTATCATTTCCTTTATGTCGCCTACCTCCTTGCGGCAGAGTACCGCTAACTGCTCGGGAGTAAGACGGGAATCTTCTTCTATGTGTCTGAGTAAATCCTTCATTTCTTTAACCTCTCAATTCTTTTATAAAATCTACAAGTATATCTTTTGCTTTGTTATGACCGACGGTAGAAGGGTGTCCCATCTTTCCGCCGCAATCCATAGGCAGAACTACCGTATAATAACCGTTGTTTGCTCCGCCCAATTTGTTTTCTACCATCTCTTTTGCCTCGTCGATACGGTCGGCAGGAGAGAAGATTATTTTAGCCCCGGGGTGCTTGGCTCTTGCCATAAGGCAAAGCTCCTTTGCCTTGTCAAGCACGTCCTCCCAGGTCTTGCCGTTTTCCTCAAAGTTGTCCCTATCGTTGCCTAAAAGGTGAATAACAACGATATCGGCAGGTCTTTGCGGCTTGTAGCTATAGTCCTTTTCGTTGACACGGGGATAGTAATCGTATATATCGTTCATTGTAAACAGCCAACCGCCGCAGCAACAGCCAATACCCTGTATGGCAACAACGCTGACGTCTGCATCAAGTGCTTCACCTACAAGATAGGGATAGGCAACCGTGGCATCCTGATATATAGGCGCTCCGCCCCAGGTGATATCAGAAATCTCATCTGGTTGATTGCCGAAGCCTGTAACAAGTGAGTCACCTACGAACTCAATAAACAGCTCTTTATCCGCCGGGGGATCAAGAAATTCACCCTCAACCAAGATATCGTTCATATAGATATCCCCTACACCCCATTCGGTCTGTCTTACAAGCTTGAAGGTATGTGTACCTTTTATATTTTCGGCTAAAACAAGCTCGTTTTCGCCGGCATCCACGTGATAACGGGTGGGTAAACGCTCACCGTCAACGTAACCCGTAAAATATACGTCTACGTCGCCCGTATGCTCTGTTTTTTCACAGTAGAAGCGTACTGATACTCTGCCGTTACAATCAGCATTAAATTCTATACTGTCGGCAGATGACAGAATCAGAAGCCCTTTGTCCGTTTTTATGGGTCTGCCCTGTGCTTTGTACTTCATTTCTTTATGTCCTCTATAATAGGTGCAAGAGCCTCACAGAGAGCCTCTGCTGCGGCAGTATGCCCCTCAACGTCGGGATGCCCTGCCTTTCCGTTGGTGTTAAGCGGAACGTCGACACAGTAGTAACCGTTTGCCTCTCCGCTAAGCTCCTCGTTTATCATAGTTTCAAACTTCTTATAAAAGGCTCCGGGGAGAACTACCATCTTACAGTCGGGATGCTCTTCCTTTGCTATTTCAATAAGCTCCTTGCCCTTTATGACGATGTCGTTTGGGGTATAACCGTCCTCACGCATTGTCGCGTGGTCGTTTGAGAAAAGCTCGATAACAACTATATCGGCGGTACGCTCAGGCTCGTAGCTATAGTCCTTTTCCTTGACTCTGGGGTAATAATCGTATATCTCGTTCATTGTGAAATCCCAATGGCCGCCGATAGCACCTACTCCCTCAATAGCAACGATGCTGTAATCAACGTCAAGCTTCTCTGCCGTCATATATGCAAACGCCTGCGTGCCATCCTCCCAGACGGGATGACCTCCCCAGTCGCTACTAAACTCTATCTCGGGAAGATTACCGAAGCCTGTGGCTATAGAGTCACCTATGAACTCGATAAATATTTCTTTTTCAGCAGGAGCGCAAAGAAGCTTGCCTGTACAGTTGATTGCCTGCACGTAGGTTCTGCCGTGTTCCCATTCACTCTGGCGAACTATTCTGAAATGATGCTCACCTTTTTCAAGATCTTCTGCAAGTACGAGCTCATACTCACCGTCAACTACGTGGTGGCGGGTCTCACCGCGCTCACCGTCTACATATGCGGTAAAGTAACAGTCAATATTACTTCCCTCCATCTTTTCACCGAAGAGAGTAACGGAAACCTTACCTTCACAGTCAGCGTTGAATTCAAAGCTGTCCGCCGTTGAGAGAAGGGCTATTCCCTTGTCTTCATATACGATGGTTCTGCCTTGGGTCTTGTAATTAGCTCCGATTTCTTCAACGGTATAAACACCGTCGTGCTTTTCGCCGCAAGCACAGAGGAGCATAGATATCGTCAGTAATAATATAAACAGTCTTTTCATTTTATATCTCCTTGAGTTCTATCTTACGTTCGGTAAAGCTTGCTATATGAGTAAAGCCTATCTGCCTAAGCTCAGAATATACTCTCTGTACATCACAGCCGATATCCTCAATACAGTGAGCGTCAGAGCCAACGGTAATAAGTCTCCCGCCCATCTCGTAATATACCCTTAATAAAGCAAGGTCGGGCAACGGACTTCCGAGATCTTTACGGTAGCCCGAGGTGTTAACTTCAAGAGCTTTACCCTTTTCAATAAGTTTCTTGAAAATACGTCTTATCGTGAGCATATGAGGATCAAGAGAAAGGGTATGTCCACCCTCCTTAAAATAACGCAGAGGATAGGTGAGGTGGGCAAGGGTATCAAAATATCCGAGATCTACTATCTCCTCTAACTCCTTGAAATACTGAGCCAGAAAGATCTGACACTGTCTGCCCGTTATCTTATAAAACGCCATAAGATAAAAGTCAGGCATTCCCCGAAGGTTATGTACCGAACCGATGACCTGATCATATCCGAAGGTCTCAAGCACTTTTTTTGCCTTATCCGGACAATCGTGTGCCTGACCAAGCTCTATACCCAGTGTTAGCTTTAATCTGTCCTTGTAGATATCACGGTAATGACACATAGCGTGAAACGCCGACTGAGCATCAAAAGCAGGCTCCAGAGAAGCGATCATTTCGTTGGAATTAAGGTCAAGATGGTCTGTTATTACAAGCTCGTCAAGACCCATAGCTATCGCCTTTTCGCACATATACTCTATTCTGTTTTGTGAATCCATCGAAAACTCGCTGTGAGTATGCTGATCTGCTGAATATGCCATCCCTTCACCTCGTAAAAATATATATTACAGTATAGCATATATCTAAGTTTTTTTCAAGAAAATTATTGTTATTATTCATTTTTTGTGATACAATACCGATATATTTAGTAAAAGAGGTATTACTATGGCTAAATTTATGGATAAAGACTTTATATTAAGTAACGAAACGGCAAAAAAGCTGTATCATAACGTAGCGGCAAAGCTGCCTATAATTGATTATCACTGTCATATAGATCCCCGTGAAATTGCGGAAAATGCAGTATGCACCAATATCACACAGCTCTGGCTTTACGGAGACCATTATAAATGGCGTGCAATGCGCTCCTGCGGTGTTGACGAAAAATATATCACAGGGGATGCCTCCGATTATGAAAAGTTCAAGGCATTTGCTTCTGTTATGCCCGACCTCATCGGTAATCCTATGTATCATTGGTCTCATCTTGAGCTTAAGAGATATTTTGACTGTGAGCTTATATTAAATGAGGAAAATGCTGAGGAAATATGGCGTATGACCTCGGATAAGCTTGCCGAGGGCAATATGTCGGTGCTTGATATTATCAAAAAATCAAACGTGGAAGCTCTCTGCACTACAGATGATCCTATTTCCGATCTTAAGTATCACAAGCAGATCGCAGAAAACCCTGACATAACCGTTAAGGTACTCCCTGCCTTTCGCCCCGATAAGGGTCTTAATTGCGAAAGAAAGGGCTTCAGAGCATATATAGATCAGCTTGCCGAGGCTTCGGGCGTTAAAATAACCGATATCGAATCCTTAAAGGAAGCGTATAAGCAGAGGCTTTCCTTCTTCGCATCTATGGGATGCTATACTGCCGACCACGGCATAGATACACGGGTCCTCTACGGTGAAGCAAAATGTAAAAAGGATATTGCAGATATTTTCCTTAAAGCCTATAAAAATGACGGTGATGATATCACCGCCGAAGAAGAAGCAACTTACAAGACCGATCTCAACCGTTTCTTCGCACAGGAATACAGAGAAATGGGCTGGATAATGCAGCTTCATTTCGGTGTGCTTCGTAACGTGAACGCAGTTAAATTCAAGGAACTGGGTGTTGACACGGGCTTTGACGTGATCGGTGCTGATACGGGCATCGGTAACCTTGCTAAGCTTCTCTCAGCTATGGAAACGGACGGCGGTATACCAAAGACCATACTCTATTCCATCAATCCGTCAGATAACGAAGCTATAGGAGCGCTCCTTGGCGCTTTCCAGACTTCATATAACGGTATGCCCAAGATAATGCAGGGCTCAGCCTGGTGGTTTAACGATAACGAAAGCGGGATGCGTGAGCAGATGACAAGCCTTGCAAACCTCTCGGCTCTTGGAAGATTCCTCGGTATGCTCACCGACTCCAGAAGCTTCCTGTCTTATACAAGACACGAATATTTCAGACGTATACTCTGCGATCTTGTAGGTCAGTGGGTAGAAAGCGGCAGATATCCGGATGATGAAAAGACCTTGACTAAGCTTATTGAAAACATCTGTTATTTTAATACTAAAAATTACTTTAAACTCTGAGTTAAAAGAGCTTATTCTACAGTCATATTATTAAAACAAAGATAGTCCCATAAAGGGACTATCTTTGTTTTAGATCAATTTTATAGATCTGTATTTTATTCGGATTTGTTTTCCTCCTCTTCAGGCGGCTCCTCAACGTTCGGTAACGGTGATGTTACACAAAGATTAAATTTCAAGGTAGAAAAGATATCGCTGTCAGTTGCCGCATCGTATCCCTCACGATATTTATATACAGTGATCTTTCTGTTAACCTCATCGGTTTCTATCGAAAGACCCTTAGAGTATTTAAGCATAAAATCAAGTGGAACGTACAGCTTTTCACTATGAAGGAAGGAAGGCGATATCATACGTACCTTTGCTCCGTTGACGTAAGCAATATCCGTCCCAACCACAAAGCGCATTGAATGCCCTTCACTTTCACGCGGCAGATAACGAAGATCCTTATGTGTTCCGGTTACGGTCAACTGACACATATCTGCAAGTGCAGATACCGGGAAATACAGCTTACCGTACCTGACGGCACACTCTTTAGGTATCTCCAGATACTTTGGCTTATCCTTTTCCGGAATCGTATGCTCCGTACCCTCCGGTATATCCTCACCCAACTGAAGAATATATTCCTTATCGGATGAAATCTTTCCCGATTTCAGGCTCAGAGTAAACAAGCCTGCTGTGGCAGAAAACATAAGAGCAAATGTAACAAAGAACATAATCAGCCTCGACAACAGCAACCTTGTTACACCATGGCTCTTTTTCTTAATACGGAAGCTGTGATTTATTGCCTTGCTTCTACGTTTGATCTCAAGATTTTTAACGCTTCCGCTGACCTTCTTGTTAGTCTTTTCCTCGCGTCTGCGGGTGCGGGTTTGTGTGTTTATCTTACGGTTTATCTCCTGACGGGAATTAGCCTGCTGTTCTTTTTTTGCCTGCGGACGTGAAGAAAGGGTTCGACGGGCTGTAGGCTTTGATGATGGCCTTTGAGTACCATTAGGGTGCGAAGGAGAACCCTTTGCAGCCTTAGCTTTTGCTACAGAATTTCTTGCCTCGGCAGTTTTTTGCGCCCTTGACTTATTATCAGTCTGTCTTTTTGACGGTGTCAGCTTTTGTGCATTTCGTTTAGCTGCCGCCTCTCTTGCCTGTGCTGTTTTTTCAGCACGGGTCAGCTCGCGAGCGGTTGCACCCGGTGCGTTTACAGGAGCAGAAGACGGTTTATTCGTTTTTTTCTTTGAAAGCTTCTTTGAGCCTTTAATAGACATCTTACTCCTCCTTTTTGACAGTTATATTCATTATATCACATTATCGCAAAAATTGCAACGGAAAACTTCGTTTTACCTGTTTCAATCACTTACGCTTTCCTTTTCCGGTTTTAGCTTTTTTAGATACCGCCCAACCCGTCTTTTTAGGGTTTCGTTTTGTTTCAGGCTTGCTGTTTGACATTACTCTCTTTGTTTGTCTTGGTGCCTCGCCCCTTTCGGGCTTAACAAGACACATAGGTCCGTAACCGATAAGATCGCTTCTGTTCAGCTTTTTCAGTGCCTCTCTTACCAACTCTGCATTCTGCGGTCTGTTCCACTGAAGAAGTGCTCTCTGCAGCTGTTTCTCGTGATAATCTGTAGTACAGTATACCTTTTTACCTGTCATAGGATCAATACCGGTATAGAACATTACGGTTGATGCCGTACCGGGTGTAGGATAAAAGTCCTGAACCTGTTCAGGAGAGTATCCTCCCTCTTTAAGATAAAGAGCGAGCTTCAACGCATCCTTCAGCGTGCTTCCGGGATGGCTGGACATAAGATAAGGCACAAGATACTGCTCCTTGCCGATTGATTTTGTGAGTTCAAAATATCTGTTTTTAAACTTGTTATACACCTCAACGTCAGGCTTACCCATATAGTGTAAAACGTTGGAACTGCAATGCTCAGGGGCAACCTTGAGCTGACCGCTGACGTGGTCACGCACCAGCTTTTTGAAAAAGCTGTCATCCTTATCGTAAATAAGATAATCAAAGCGTATACCGGAACGGATAAAGACCTTCTTTACTTTTGGTACACTCTCGATAGCCTTAAGAAGCTTAATGTACTCAGTATGATCCACCTCAAGATGCTTACAAGGGGTAGGAGCAAGGCACTTTCTTCCAGCACAGATGCCATGCTCTGCCTGACGCTTACAGGAAACATATCTGAAATTGGCGGTGGGTCCGCCAACGTCATGTATATAGCCCTTGAAATTAGGTACTTCGACGATCTTCTTCGTTTCCTCCACACAGGATTCAATACTTCTTGACACCACGCTTCTTCCCTGATGAAATGCAAGAGCGCAGAAGTTACAGCCTCCGAAGCATCCACGGTTATGGGTTACGGACAGCTCGACCTCCTGTATACCGGGAACACCGCCATCCGTCTCATAGGATGGGTGATAGGTACGCATATACGGCAACGCATATACCTTGTCAAGCTCTTCACGTGTAAGTGGCGGCATTGGGGGATTCTGTACCAATAGCTTTCCGTCATATAGCTCTGTTACTGCTCTGCCCCGAACATGATCGTTTTCTTTATACTGAAGAGCAAAAGCATCGGCGTATTTTTGTTTATCCGTCTTTAAATCGTTATAATCATATCCGCCAACAGTTTCATAGTGAACCTTATCCTCGGGAGATGCAAGATATACCGTACCCCTGACGTCCCTTATTTTCTTGATGGGAATGCCTCGGTCAAGAAGCTCGGCAAGTCTGCGAAGAATGTTTTCTCCCATACCGTAAGTCAGAATATCGGCACGACTGTCCACAAGTATGCTGCGGCGAACCTTATTGTCCCAATAATCATAGTGGGCAAAACGGCGCAATGAAGCCTCAAGTCCTCCGATTATAACCGGCACGTCTCCGTAAGCCTCACGGATACGGTTACAGTAAACTATTACCGCTCGGTCAGGACGCAGTCCCATTTTACCTCCCGGTGAATAATAATCAGTACTGCGCTTACGCTTAGCAACAGTATAGTGAGCAACCATTGAATCGATATTACCTGATGTAACAAGAAAACCGAGACGAGGCCTTCCAAACTCCTTAAAAGCTTCACAGCTCTTATAATCCGGCTGGGAAAGGATAGCTACACGGTAACCCTCTGCCTCCAGCACGCGGGAAATTATAGACACACCAAATGAAGGGTGGTCCACGTAGGCATCCCCTGTTACGTACACAAAGTCAGGCATATCCCAACCCCTGTCCAGCATATCCTGTTTATTTATAGGTAAAAATCCGTTGCTCAATTTAAATTCTCCACTAAGTAATTATTCACATAATTATATCATTTTGAAATTTTATTGTCAATATATCAGAAAAGGATGCCCAGGCATCCTTTTCCATATATCATTTCTTAGTAAGCTTACATATGCTGTTTCTTTCGTCAAGCTTGAGAGAAATTTCTTTTACAGCAACAATGGCATCCGAAGCATTACCGTCATTTACAAGAATCTTTAACTCAGACAGCATATTATTAATTACGGTCTCTATAGCAAAGGTATCTTCATTTGAAACAGGATCGCTGAATTTAAACTTTTCGCTCAGCTTTTCAAGCTCAACCTTCAGCGATGCATCTGTGCAGGCTGCCGCAACAGATGATATATCTATACGGAAACGACGAATCACTTTGGTCTCACTCTTAGCTTCTTCGTCAAGCTTTTCTACATGATCACGTAAATTATCTGTAGCAATAAATCCAATTGCCGCTAATCCAATCAGAATTATCGAAAGGACAAGCGCAATCTGATAAGGCACCTCAACAAACGCGTCTACAGCACAGATAACAATACCTGCCACAAGCTGAATAAGAGCATATAATACCCCTATACGAAATACAGGGAAACCGTAAATTTTGCTGACAAGCTTATCGTTTTTACCAAAGGAATGAGCGCATATTAACAGGCTGCATAGGATGGCAATAACGGTAAACGCAAAGGATATCCAGCTTGAAGCATACTTTTCGGTAGGTATAATCAAAAAGATGAATACATAGAGTGCAAGAATTATAGCATAAACAGCAACAACAGATTTTGCTTTTTTATCAAGCTTCATTATGATCACCCTTCCCTTTTATGTCCGCATTCCGGACAAAATTTTGCATTGATATCTTTATTTCCACAATCAGGGCAATCCCAGGTCGTGGGAACTTCAGGCTTTTTTGCACCGCAATCGGGACAGAACTTCGAGGTTATACCCTTACATCCGCAGGTACAATTCCACACAGCGGACACCTCGGGTCTTTTTGTGCCGCAATCGGGACAGAAATTGGAGGTTATGTTTTTGCAGCCGCAAGCACAGTCCCAGCCGAGCTTAGGCTCGGGCTTTTTGGTACCGCAATCGGGGCAGAATTTTGATTTGATATTCTTACATCCACAGGCACAGTTCCAACCGTCATCTGTTGCTTCCATAACTCCGCTGCCAATGTCAGTTGCGTTCTGCATAATGGGATTAAGCGCATCCTTGGTCATGCCGATAACACTACCCATTGCACCAAGAGTCACACCTAAACCGGCGAGATCACCGAGAGCAGATCCTCCACCGCCGCCTTCTCCGTTACCGGTAATGCCGTTCTGCATTGCCTCCATACCGACCATACGGGCAGTTTCCTGCTGATAGGTATAACCCTTTGCCTGCATTTCGGCAGCTTCTGCAAATGCCTGAGCCTTATATGCATCTGCCTCTGCCTGAGCCTTGATCTTGAGAGCCTCAGCATCTCCCTGCGCGCCTACAAGCTTGAGCTGTGCTTCTGTCTGAGCCTCAAGGATCTTACGGCTCTGAGCCGCCTCCGCTTCAGCCCTTCTGACCTCTTCTTCACGTACACGAAGTGTCTTTTCGGCAAACTGCTGCTTGAGTCTCCTGAAGTTGGGATCATCATCGGGAGTAAGCACCGAGGTGACAAAGAATTCAGGCATTGTAAGACCGTATTCGCCAAGGGTCTCGTTGATCGCCACACGAAGCTTCTCGGAAATAACGTCGATATATTCATCAACCTCAAGGATGTTGATATTGTTTTCCTTGATTATTCTTGCTATATTGGATTTAACCTTGTTCATAACAAGTGCTTTGAATTTACCGACGACACTTGTAACGCTGTAAGGATCACCTACCACCTCGTTTTGTTTGAACTCAGAGGCTGTACCGACAAGCTTCACAAGAAGCTTTCTGGATTCGCTTACACGAAGGCTGAAATTACCGCAAGCACCGATCTCGATATGTAATCCGGAGGCAGGATCAAAGAGTCTGACCTTGGAATCTGTTCCCCACTTAATACCCATCTGGGTGGTAAGGTTAATAAAGTAAACCTCAGAATGGAACACCTCATCGGTATTCGCAGGAAGCTTATAAAGATTTTCAAGCAGAGGGATGTTATGGGTCGCAAGAGTGTATCTGCCGGCACCAAAAAGATCGAGTGCCTGTCCGTCGCGGAAGAATATGGCCTCCTGGGATTCATGAACTATAAGCTGAGATCCGAGGTTGAAATCTTCAATGGGGTGCTTCCATACGAAGGTATCGTTTCCGCCCTCGTACTTAATGACACTTGCCAGACCCTGATTCTTTATCTCCTCCTTGGCAATACGTTCCTGCACGTCAATTACCGTATCACAAAGCGGGCAGGTATAGGAGCGTGCATTCTTGTCAGCCGAAAGCTTACAGCTACATGAGGGACAAGTAAATTCTGCAATGTTCTTCATACTGTCTCGGGTATTTATAAGCTCGTGACATACGGGACACTTAGCCTCCTCACCCTTACTCTGGTCATAAACAACTGTGTTACCGCAGTGAGGACATTCCTTAGAGGAAAGCTTGTCGGTCTTAACGTTAATAACATAGCCGCAAGCACAATCGATCTTCTTTCTTGCAAAGAAGCCGGTGGAGGCCTCAGCATAACGTCCGCAACTCGGACATTCGATTACAAATTTTTTCATTTGTTATACTCCTGTGTTTGATTTATCGGTTAACTGTCATTTTAGAAATATCGGATAATTGTTTGTTCAATTCAACAAGTTCTTCATCTATTTTTCTTATTTCAGCGAGATACTCACCCTTTTTGCGGTAATTTTCCTTTATAACACTCTTTGAAGGGAATTTACGCATAAATAACGCAGCTAAAGCAAACTCAGGAATAGCAACAAGACCAAGCCACGCGGATTCGCCATCGCCAAGTGATATTAAAAGTAAACCAATAATAGCCATAAAGATTCCGACAACCAAGAAGAATTTTCCTATACACCCTGCTGGTGCAGTACGTTCAAACGCTAAGAAGTTTATCTGACTTTCTATAGCTTCTTTCTTATTATTCAGTTTTTCAATTTCTTGTTGGCAGGATTGTTTTTGTTTTTTTATTTCACTATTCTTTTTTTCTATATCCGTTAATTCAACTATCTTCGTTTTGCAAATTTCAATCCTTTGTACAGAGTCTTTCCAATCTTTAAGGCTTTTGAAAGTCTCAACAGCCTCACGAACCTTATTTATATCGTTTGACTGCATTTTGGAAACTGCAATATCGTATGAATGTTTTTTACCCGCCTCGTTTGCCTTTTCAAGACATTCCCTGTTGAGATCACGAGAATTCTTATAATCGATAATTTCTGCAAACATAGACGCTGCTTTACGAAAGTCATCAGCTTTACCGGCAGTATTCATTTTCTTTACTGCGTAATCATATGAGGCTTTTGTATTACGCTCGTTTATAATGCGTATATACTCATTAAGCTCTGATTTGAGAGCATCATCGGCAAAACGAAGCACCTTTTTGTAATAAGCGTTATTATCAAAGGGAGAAGGAAGCTTAGAAAGATCCGTTTTTGTTTTCACTTTAAGATCGGACATAAGCTTGCCCAAATAAGCACGGGCACTTTCAGGATCTTTGTCCAGTACCTTCTCTGCATAATCATCAGCACTCTTCCAATCGCCGTCCTCAAGGAACATAAATACACGTTTGAGAAGAGGTTCAATGTTGGCATCTGAAGTTGCAGTAATAATAGTTTGTTTTGTAGCCTCAATCTCTTTTTTGTTTGTCAGCTTTACCACACCGCGAATTATGTCGTTGATGAAGCCTATCTTACCCATATCCTGTGCCTGAAGATGAGAAAATTCATCGGGCAGCTCATAGGCATCCATATCCTTATAGCAAGGTATAAGCAGCTTTTCTCGGTCCTTTTTCATCAGCTTAAGAAATCTCGACCACTCGTTTCTAACCCATACCGCATTGAAATATTCGGGTCTTGTACCTACCACAAGCATTACCTTTGCGGAATTAAGCGCTGCGAAAATACAGGGCTCATAAGCTGATCCCAGCTTATCCTCAAGGGTAATTGCCGCATAAAACACCTTATAGCCCTCTTTTGCAAGCTGATAATATATATCATTTGCTATAACACTGTCCTGGGTGCGCTTGCCGCTGTCATCTGCCTCCTTGTAACAGATAAAGACATCGTAAGGCTCCTCCTTTGAGGATATAGCAATGATCTCCTTCTGGATACGATCTATTTCCTTTGCTTCGCTTTCGTATATCGCTCTCTGTACGGCATCCGCATTTTCGAGAGCGCTCTTATAGTCCTCATCAGAAACGATTGAATCAAAGGAGGCTCTGTGACAGGTGGGGATCCTTTTAAACGTAGCGGGATCCTCAACATATTCTATTCCGTACTTACATAGGATAAGACCCCAGTATGCCTCTGCCTGAGAGGGATCCTTTTGCAGAATCTTTTCATATATCTGCTCGGATTTGTCAAACTCACTCTTTTTACGCAGAATATTGGCACGGTTGAAAAGCCCCTGAAGATTTTCGTCCTTAGCCTGAGGAACAGTCTGCTTTGTTCCGCAATAATCGCACTCTATTACACTTATACCGTCTGAAACATCCAGCTCACCGCTGCACATTTTACATTTATATACTGCCATTTTTTGCTCCTGTTGACATTTTTACAAAACTATACTTATACAGTATATCACATAATATCTCAAAAATCAACATTAAAAACCGATCTGTTAAAGTTCAGATCGGTTTTTAAGATCAGGTATCAAGGTCCTTATACTTTTCATATTCGGACACAATAACGTTCCACGTTTCAGGACCAACAGTTCCTGTAATAGGAAGGCGGTTTGTTCGCTGTATGTCTCTTACGGCAGACTCTGTAGAGGCATCGTATATACCTGTAAGCTCAATACTTTCGTAATCATATATAACCTCAAGCGCTTTCAGCATTACCTGTATTATAACAACAATACTGCTATTCTCGCCGGGAGATATGATCCCAGCGTCAAGAGTCTCCGGTATTATCAGAGCGCATCTGTATTCAATCTTCGGTGACGATGCTCTTATAAGAGCCTCAAAGGTTTCAAGATCAACTCTGCCGGTAGGAGGAAGCTTGTTAAACACTTGAAATTCTCTGACTGCATTGTAGGTTTCATCACCGTAGATACCGTCAGGCTTTATATCATAGCCTGCATCACGCAGAAGCTGCTGAATTGCCGATATTGCGGCTCTGTCATCATTTAATTCATACATATCCTCACCCCACCGTATATCCGGGAAACTGTGTCGGAGCAACCATATTTCCCAATCTCAATTCGGTATAGATATCAACTATGGCACTCCAGGTAAGAATGCCAACTATGCCGCTGGGCGTTATGTCAAAAAGATTCTGGAAGGCGATCACCGCCTCCTCTGTAGGGATATCAAATATGCCCGTTACAGGTGGCGGGGGTATTTCGCTATACACAGATGAAATATATCCCAGATATTCCTGCAGTATCGCTACATTCTCCCCCTCGTCACCAAGCTGAAGCTCTGTTCCCGGATACGGTATAGCTGTATCGGTAAACTGCTCAGGTGGAATCGAATTAACTATTCTTTCATAAACATCGTAAAGCTGTGAATAGGTCTGTTCACCTAATATCCCGTCCGGTGTAAGTCCATAGGTCTGCTGAAATCCCCGTACTGCCGCCACCGTCTCAGGTCCGAAGTACCCTGATACAGAAAGGGGTGGAACGCTTTCTTCATATTGAGAAACAAAGGCTAAAAATAATTGAACTACACGTACAAAATCGCCACTGTCTCCTTCCCGAAGTACCCCCGGAAACTGTCTTGAGACCTCGCTTAAATTCAGCCCTTCGGAATCAAGCTGGTTAAGACGCTTTATGCCGTTATATAAAAACTGTATTTTGTACCAGGTCGCTTTTCCAACTATACCGTCGGGAGTAAGGTTGAATATCTCCTGAAAACGCTTGACTGCATCCTCGGTAGTCTTGCCGAAAAAGCCGTTTACGTTTGCTATTTTAGGAATAGCCGGATAATTTGTTGAAATACGGTTAAGGCGAGTCTGTACACGGAGCACATCATTTCCGGATGAACCTCGGCGGAGTGCTCTTGTAGGAACACTTATTTCAATACCCTCTACAGGAGTATTGGTAACAAGCTCGATATCGTCACCGTAATAACGGCGAAGTATCTCAACCGAATCAAGCCCCTCCTCAGCCAGACCCTGGCTGCCCCATTGTGATAGTCCGTCACAGGTAGTTGTCGTTCCGTTGCAATATTGAGCAAACAGCGGTTCTATATTACCGCGACGGCGGATATATACGTTAAATATATCATCCACTATGCGGGATATGTTTTCAAATATATCCCTGCCCTTCGCAAAAGACTGATCGACAGACGTTGAATTTGTTATATCAAAATCATAGTTCTGACTGCGATAATATTCGGTATACACACGGTTAAGTGCATAGGATATCTGGGCTAATATATTGGCACGGATGGCCGATTCGTTCCAAGTGGGATATATCTCACTTGAGGCTACGTTCTTTATGTAATCGGGAAAGGATACGGTCACGTTCTCTGCCGCAACGTTCGGCGGTCCGAGATGAACTGTTATGGTTTCGGGTATAAACGGTAATTCAGGCATATTTCCTCCTATAGATCGGGACCGCCGCTCTCATTGAAGCGGGTATCTTCATTTGGACGTATATCCGTCTTTGGTATAAGCGCAACATTCTGTATTGAGGTTATACCAGAATACACCGGGGCGTTTATGTTCTGAGTAGTATAGTAACCTTCATAATCTGTATCTATGTTGTATTCTGCGTAGGGAATTACTCCTGTATCAGGGATCTGAGATGCTGATAACGGTGGTGCAGGAAGCTCTATTTTTTCGGTTCGCCCCGATGAATCAGTGGTAAGAGTATACAATAATCTGATATCGTCGTTTTCTGTAGAATACACACGAACGATCGCCCCCTCTATAGGAAAGTTGCCTCTTGCGGTGCTCACCGCCACCACAAGATAGCCTGTGTCTGTATTTGGCATATCATCACTCCTTTAATAATCAGTATATGCAAATAAATAAAAGGGGTGCTACCCCTTTTATTTATTTGCAGTTATTGCCAGACTTGTTATCAGCCTTGTTGTCTGTCTTGTTCTGAGAATTGTTTGTCTGATTGTTTGTATTATTGGTATTGTCGGTCATATTGTTTGTCTTATTATTCTTCTTTGCCATTGTTTTTTCTCCTTTCAAGGTTTACATTTATATTATTTTCTGTTATAATGATTTTATCCTAAAAGAGAAAGAAGAAAATTTATGAAAGCATATCCTTTAAAATTAAATGCATATAAAAAAGGCGTTGTCTGGGGTGGAACGACCCTCAAAAACAACTACGGAAAAGACTTTGATTCAGATGATCTTGGTGAAACCTGGGAGCTGTCTGTACGCGAAAAGGAAAACAGTGTTATTTCAAACGGTGAATATGCGGGTATGACCTTAAAGGAATATCTGGGAAATGAAGAAAATTTTCCCTTACTTGTGAAGTTCCTTGATGCCAACGACAGTCTGTCGGTTCAGGTCCATCCCGAAAAGACCGAAATGTGGTATATCGTTGAGGCAACCGAGGATGCACAGCTTGTCTACGGTTTAAATGAAAAATTCGACAAAGAAAAAATAAGAGCCGCAATAGAAGGCGGAACTCTTGAAGAGCATCTCAACTACATAAACGTGAAGGCGGGCGAGGTATATTTTATTCCCAGCGGACTTACCCACGCTATATGTAAGGGTATAGTTATCGCCGAGATACAGGAAAACAGCGATATCACCTACCGTCTGTACGACTATATGCGGCCTCAGGCAGACGGCAGTCTCCGTCAGCTCCACGTTGAAGAGTCTCTTGAAACTATGGCCGATATCACCGAGGAATACATAGAAAAGCACAGATATTCCCTTGGTAAAACATCGGAAAACAATCTTGCGAACTGTGAATTTTTCTGTGTTGATAAATATGATCTTGAAGGCAAAAAGAGCTTTAAGAAGGAAGGCTTCCATCATATCCTCTGTCTTTCGGGGGAAGGCGACATCGACGGTGAGCCTATCGTTAAGGGCGACAGTTATTATATTCCCCGGGAAATAAATGAATATAGCATCACAAGTGAAAAAGGTATTTCGGTAATCATTTCAACCTGTAAATATTAAAGGGTAGCAAACGCTACCCTTAATTTATTAGATTTCCGCTATGACCTCAACCTCAACAAGCACGTTTCTGGGTAACTGCTTTGCGGCTACACAGCTTCTTGCAGGCTTGCCTGTAAAGTATTTTCCGTATACCTCGTTGAATGCACCGAAGTCTGCCATATCAGCGAGGAAACAAGTGGTCTTGACCGCCTTTTCGATGCTTGTTCCCGCTGCTTCAAGAACAGCACAGAGGTTTTTACAAACCTGCTCGGTCTGTTCGGTGATCGTTTCAGCTTTGATCTGTCCGTCTGCGGGATCTATAGCGATCTGGCCAGAGGTAAATACAAGGTTACCTACGACCATTGCCTGTGAATAGGGACCGATCGCGTCGGGAGCGGACTTTGTATATACTATTTTGCTCATTTTAATCTCTCCTTAATTATACATTATACATTTTACATTATACATTTATCAATGGTTTTCTATGATCCTGAAACCGTTCTTCTTAAGTGTATTGGTAATAAGCTGAACGTGATCGTAATCTCTGGTCTCCATCTCAATACGCAGATAACAGCCGTTAATGCTCGTTGTATCCCCTGCTCTTTCGTGATGAACACCCGTTACGTTACCGCCGCACTCTGCGATAAGCTGTGATACTGCCACAAGCTGACCGGGCTTGTCAAGAAGCTCGATGGTAAGACGGCTCGATCTACCCGACTTCATAAGACCGCGGTCGATAACTCTGGAAAGGCTTGTTACGTCTATATTACCGCCCGAAACCAGACTGACTACCTTCTTACCCTTAATGGGGAACTTGTTATGCATAGCCGCCGCAACTGCTACTGCGCCTGCTCCCTCAGCTACCATCTTCTGCTTTTCAATAAGAGCAAGGATAGCGGAACAAACCTCATCGTCAGTAACAAGAGCGATATCGTCAACGTATTCGCTTATAAGCTTAAAGGTATTTTCACCCGGCTGCTTTACTGCGATACCGTCAGCCACCGTAGAAACCGAATCAAGAGTCTCTATCTTCCCGTCACGTACTGAGTTATACATACTGGGAGCGCCCGCAGCCTGAACACCGTAAACCTTGATGGAGGGTCTTATCTGCTTGACGGTGTAAGCAATACCGGAAATAAGTCCGCCGCCTCCTATAGGAACGATGATGGCATCTATATTGTCAAGGTCGTTTAAAATTTCAAGAGCAACTGTTCCCTGTCCCGCGATGACGTTCTCATCATCGAAAGGATGAACGAAGGTGTAGCCCTCGCTGTCACGAAGCTCAAGTGCCTTCTGATATGCGTCATCATAGCATCCGGGGACAAGGCATACGTCAGCACCGTAGCCCTTGGTCGCCTCCACCTTTGAGATTGGAGCAGTATCGGGCAGACAGATAAGGGATTTTATACCGTTCTTTGATGCGGCAAGTGCAACGCCCTGCGCGTGATTACCCGCTGAGCAGGCAATAACGCCCTTTGCTTTTTCTTCCTCTGAGAGCATTGCGATCTTGTAGCCCGCACCTCTTACCTTAAAGGAGCCTGTAATCTGTAGATTTTCGGGCTTAAGAAAAAGTCGGCAGTCCTCTGCTATACCATATGCACGGACACAGTTAGTAGGTCTGATGATTTTGCGCAGAACGGTCTGCGCGTTAAAGATCTTATCAAGTGTTAACATTTCTATACCTCAATTTTCCGCTTTAGAACTAAAAAACGCCCCAAAGCAAGTTTGCTTTGAGACGGGTGTATTACACTCGCGGTACCACTCAAATTGCGATAAATATCGCCGCTTCGGAGTCTGTCAACTCCTTTGCCTTAACGCAGCTTCACGGAAGGAATTACTTATAGGCAGACCTCTCCTGCCCTCTTTTTTCACGCCCTCAGCTCGGAAGTGATGGCAATAGGAGGCTTGTATATCGGCTTTCACCTGCCGCCGACTCTCTGGATACGCTGCTTCCCTTGCGTCTTCGTCATTGCTTTTAAAAAAACTATTATGATTATATCACCTAAATCCGATAATGTCAATATGAAAAAAACACATTTTATTAACATCTTTAGCAATACATATTAATATATCTTTGGTAAAATTTGTCCATTGTACTTTAAAGGAGATTAATTGGTGAACGGTTTTGATAAGTTTTCAGCATTGATTTTTGAAGTTTCACGACATTGGCATAAAATAACCTCGGACGAAATGGCAAACTTTGACCTCAAAGGCACCTATGCAGTTTATCTGTCCGCGATGTATCGTAACCCCGAAGGTATCACTGCCGCTAAATTAGCTGAGATTTGTTGTCGAGATAAAGCAGACGTTTCCCGTGCTATATCTGCAATGACAGAAAAAGGTATGGTAAGTAAGTCATCACCAAATAATAATTCATACCGTGCTACTATTTCGCTTACCGAAAAAGGTATTAAAACAGCTGAGTATGTACTTGAAAAAGGCAATATTGCTGTGGAAATGGCCGGTACAGGCTCCACACCTGCCGAGCGTGCTCTATTCTACAGAACGCTTGAAACGATTGCATCAAACCTTAGATTTATGAGCGAACACGGTGTATCAAAAAACCACATCAAGATTAAGGCTATTCTTTTTGATCTTGACGGTACTCTTCTTCCTATGGATCAGGATCGTTTTATGAAGGTATATTTCAGCGGTCTTTGCGATAAGCTTGCACCGTTAGGTTACAAAAGAGAAGAGTTAGTAAATACAATATGGCACGGAACTCGTGCTATGTACAGAAATGACGGTAGTAACACAAACGAAAAAATATTTTGGGATATCTTCAGAATGCACTATCCGGATGCTGCGGAAAAAGAAATCAAGTTATTGGATTCTTACTACGAAAACGAGTTTGAAGAGATTTCCGGTATAACAACTCCCAATCCCGATGCAAAAAAAGCTGTTGAATATATAAAATCGAGAGGACTTCGTGTCTCCATTGCCACAAATCCTCTTTTCCCTCGTTTGGCCACAAAAACACGTATCAAATGGGCCGGATTTAACGAAAAGGATTTTGAATTCTTTACCTCTTATGAGGACAGTTATTTTACCAAACCCAGTCCTAATTATTTCAGAAGCATATACGAGCGTATGGGACTCAAGCCTTACGAATGCATATTGGTAGGTAATGACGTGGATGAAGATATGGCGGCACGTAAGCTCGGCATGAATGTATTCTTATTGACTGACAATCTGATCAACAAGAGCAACAAAGACATATCAAAATACCCTCACGGCAATTTCAATGATTTGATCGAATATATCAAAGAGCAGGCATAAAGCCTGCTCTTTATTCATCTACATCGATTACTTCACTTTCTTCGTCGAGCAGCTGAGCTGCTCTTTTCTTTTTTTCCTGTTCAGCTGTAGCTTCACGCAGCAAAACGTAAGCAGTAGAAGCAATCGGTACACCTAAAAGCATACCGACGGGTCCTGCAATACCTCCTGCAATTGTAACTGCGGCGAGAATCCACATTGCAGGAAGATTTACCTTTGATCCCATTACCTTAGGATATATCAGGTTTCCTTCCACTTGCTGGAGTACAATAAGGAAAATGATAAATACCAACGCTTTTACAGGGTCAACCATAAGTATCATAAATGCACCCACTGCAGCTCCGATAAAGGCACCAACCACCGGAATCAAAGCTGTAATGCCGACAAGTGCACCAACCATAGGGGCATAGGGTATGCGTAAAATAAACATCCCTATCATACATAAGGTGCCCAAAATCAGTGCTTCTATGGTCTGTCCGGACACAAAGCTTCTAAAAACGCTCGAAGAAACCATAGAAGCATGGATCAACCATTCCCCTGCTTTATCGGGAAGCCATGCTCTTATCAATCGGGCGGTCTGTGCTTTAAGCGTTTTCTTGGAAAACAAAATATATACGGCAAAAATGAAAGCTATAAAGAAATCAATTATACCGCCAAACAAGGCCGTAACCGTTCCCACTGCCGAGTTCATAATACCTGAGCCTGTATCGGTAAGCCATTCCTGAATAGAAGAAATTATGCTTCCCCAATCTATCTCCAGCATCAAAGTATCAAAGAATTTGTATATCTCTGAGGTTTTGTCCATATGGGATATTTCTCTGGCTATATCCATTACACCTTTTGCTGCTATTTTAACAGCCTCGGTAAGCTCGGGTAATACAAGGCATATAATACCGATAATAATTCCCAATATAATTATCAGAGACAGAATAAACGCTAAGGGTCTGCGAACAATCACCCAAACCTTTTTCTTTGCATTTGGCCATAGAATACGTTCAAAGAAGCCCATAGGTACATTAAGTATCAAAGCAAACGCAAAGCCAAGTACCAAAGGACCAAAGAGGTCAAATATCCATGCAACGCTGCGCGCTATCACAGCAATATGCTTCACACCCAAAAAAATGAGTATACACACCGCTACTATACCGACTATCCATTTTGCAAGTTTTTTCATCCTTGAAGAATTAAAGTCCATTTGAATCTCCTTACTTTTTGAAGATCAGCTTTGATATCTCCATAATTACGGTAGGAACAAAGATAAGTCCTGTGCAGATAAGATACTGCTTAAGTGTGAGAGTCACAAGTCCGAAGGCTATGCCAACGGGTGTAAAGAGCAACAGAAGCACTAACGCTATAGAAGCCAGAGCTGCCCAGTTCAGCTTGTGGTTGGAGAAGGGACCTATACGGAATATGGATTTGTCCGATCTCATATTGAATGCCTGAATAACCTGTGAAAGCGACAGAGTCATAAACGCCATTGTCTGACCAATCGCAAGGGTCTCTTCGTTATGTCCTCCGCCTATACGGAATGCAAGCAGTGAAAGAGCGGCAAACATAGCACCCTGAAGCACTACACGTATACCTAAACCGCCTGCAAATATGCCCTCGTTCTTAGGCTTAGGCTTGTGCTCCATAACGTCTGACTCCACAGCCTCCATGCCGAGAGCGATAGCGGGAAGCGAGTCTGTTACGAGATTTATCCAGAGAAGCTGCATAGACAGAAGCGGTGTCTTGTGCCAGAGCAGCATAGCCACGAATACAAGTATTACCTCACCGATATTTGTACCGAGAAGGAAGCCTACGACCTTTTTGATGTTAGCGTAGATTCCTCTGCCCTCGCGGACGGCTTCAACGATAGTAGCAAAGTTATCGTCGGTCAAGGTCATATCAGAAGCACCCTTGGCAACGTCCGTACCTGTGATACCCATAGCACATCCGATATCAGCGGCTTTAAGAGCAGGAGCGTCGTTGACACCGTCACCCGTCATAGAAACCACCTGACCCTTACGCTGCCACGCCTTAACTATACGTATCTTATTTTCGGGGGAAACACGGGCATAGACTGATATCTTTTCAACATTGGCATCAAGCTCTCTGTCGTTCATAGCGTCGAGCTCTGCTCCTGTAATAGCCATATCGCCATCCTCGAGAATACCGAGCTCACGGGCGATAGCGGATGCAGTAACGACGTGGTCACCCGTTATCATTACAGGCTTGATTCCTGCACGGCGGCAGGTAGCGACCGCAACCTTACATTCGGGTCTGGGAGGATCTATCATACCAACAAGACCCATAAAGATAAGTCCGTTTTCAAGTTCCTCTGAGACAGCGACTGCGGGAACGGAGTCGATTTCTTTATAAGCTACGGCAAGCACTCGAAGAGCGTCACGGCTCATAGCCTCCGTCATTTCCTTGGCTTTTGCCAGATCACCCTTGACACAGCGTTCTGCCATCATATCAAAGGCACCCTTGACGATAACGATATTCTTACCGTTAATATTGTTAACACTGGTCATAAGCTTACGGTCAGAATCAAAGGGGATTCCTGCCAGACGGGGATACTTATTATTCAATTCTTCCTTCGGCATACCGTTCTTATGAGCAGCAAGAACGATAGAGGTCTCGGTGGGGTCACCTATATGCTGTTCTCCTTCATCTGTAAACACAACCGAACCGTCGGAACAGAGCGTTCCGTACATAAGAAGCTCACGTACAGCATCGCTGTTGTTTTCATTTATATCCTCGTATACTCCGTTGTCAAGATAAGCTTTAACAAGAGTCATACGGTTCTGAGTAAGAGTACCCGTTTTGTCAGAACAGATTATAGAAGCACTGCCTAAGGTCTCAACAGCGGGAAGTCTGCGGATAAGGGCGTTACGCTTAACCATACGCTGAACGCCTATGGAAAGAACGATAGTTACGATCGCAGGCAGGCCCTCGGGGATCGCGGAAACCGCAAGAGAAACCGCTGTCATAAATATGTGAAGAGGATCAAGGTCATTTAAAAGACCTACCACGAATACTATTGCACAGGCGGCAAGCGCCATAATACCGAGATATTTACCGAGCTGTGCCAGCTTCTGCTGTAAGGGGGTCTGCGTTTCGGATTCGGAATCAAGCAGGTTTGCTATCATACCCATCTCGGTGTCCATACCCGTTGCGGTAACAACAGCGGTAGCCGTACCGTAGGTCACCGAGCAGCCCGAGAATACCATATTGGTCCTGTCTCCAACACCTGCACCCGACTTGACCTCTGCCTCGGCGTCCTTTTCGGAAGGAACCGACTCGCCTGTAAGAGCTGATTCTTCACTTTTCAGGCTGGTAGATTGAAGTAATCTTGCATCAGCAGGTATAAAGTCGCCCGCTTCAAGCTTAATGATATCACCGGGAACAAGCTCGGCTGCGTCAATAAGAGATTCCTCACCGCCTCTTATAACGCGGGCGTGAGGTGCCGACATATTTTTCAGAGCGTCAAGTGCCTTCTCTGCCTTACCCTCCTGATAAACGCCCATAACTGCGTTGAGAATAACGATAAGCAGTATAAGCGCAGGCTCAAAAAGCTCGCCCCAGTTTCCCTCTACGCAGATAATGGTAAAGGAAACCACAGCCGCCGCTATAAGAATAAGTATCATCACGTCCTTGAACTGGTCAAGAAAACGTTGTAATGTGGATTTTTTCTTTTTTTCCTTAAGCTTGTTTTTACCGAACTTTTGCTGTAGCTCAGCCACACGCTGAAGGTCAAGACCCCTTTGACTGTCGGTGGAAAGTTCCTTTATAACTTCCTCTTTCGTTTTGTCGTAAAATGCCAAGATAATGCCTCACTTTCGTTGTTTTTGGTGGGTATTAAAAAAAGACGATAACCCACCTGTCAAAATCACAGATAAGTCTCGTCAATTAAGATGAGCCAGGCAAGCTCGGCTTGCCGCGATAAACGCCCGAAATACATCCGTGTCGCAGAAAAGCACACGAAATATTATGGGGTTATGCTAAAATGCTGTTGACTTCATCACATCGGAAACCGATGCCGACTACTCCCTTTGATATATAGTATATACCAAATATAAGAAAAATTCAAGAGTTTTACGAAAAAATTTTAGACGGATAGAATCTATCCGTCTAAAATTGGAAGTACACAAAATCCTGAGGATCGAAGCCTGCACCGTAGTAGCCGAAGATAAATATGGCAAGAAGAATTATAACGTAAATAAGATACCTTAAAAATACCGTCTTGTTTATATAGGCTGCCACGGGCTTCTTTGAATTGATGAGATCAACTATACAGAGTATTATCACCGCAATACCAACTACGGCAAGCATCTTGCGTGAAAGCCCCAGCGCTCCGAACGCCAAGGGGAATACGTTGTCAATGGTAAATACGGTCTTGAAGATATAAGCCGCATCCGAAAGCGAATTTGCTCTGAAAAGTATCCACGCAAGGTTAACGAGAATAAAGGTAGCTGCGGTACGGAATATAACGAGAATAATATTCTTTTCGGGAATAAGCTTATACAGCGTCTTTTTAAGAGGTGTCATAAGTAAGCCTATTATCTGATACGCTCCGTGCATCATACCCCATATAACGTAGGTCATAGCTGCACCGTGCCAAAGACCGCTTACAAGAAACACCACCATCAGGTTAAAGCACTGTCTGAATTTACTGCAACGGCTGCCGCCCAGGGGGAAATAGAGATAATCCTTAAACCAGGTTGAAAGAGATATATGCCAACGCCGCCAGAATTCCTTGATACTTTGGGCTTTGTAAGGACAGTCAAAGTTACGCATAAGCTCTATTCCCAATATACGCGCAGAACCTCGGGCGATATCGGAATACGCAGAAAAATCGCAGTATATCTGAAAGGCAAAGCAAAGGGTAGCAAAGATCATCTGCATTCCGGTATGGCTGTGTACGTCATTATATACCGTGTTTACCACAACAGCAAGATTATCCGCTATAAGCACCTTCTTCATCATACCCCAGAGGATAAGTAGAAAACCGTCACGAAGGTTTGCAAAGCTGAATTTATGATGCTTCTTTAACTGGGGAACGATATTCCCTGTTCTCTCAATAGGGCCTGCCACAAGCTGAGGGAAAAAGGAAACAAAGAGTGCGTAGTCTATGAAGTTTCGCTCCGCCTTTATATCCCCTCTGTATACGTCAATGGTATAACCCAGCGCCTGAAAGGTATAGAAGGATATTCCCACCGGCAGAAGAACGTCTATGGTTATAAGCTCCCTGCCCACAAGATTTCCTATGGTATCGGTAAAGAAGTTAAAGTATTTGAATACGAAGAGTATCCCTAAATTGATAATAAGGCAAAGCACCAGCCATAGCTTCTTTTTACCCCAAGTCTGTTTTGCTACAAGCAGACCGCAAAAATAAGTTGCCGCAATAGAAAAAAGCATAAGAAGCCCGTATATCGGCTCCCAGTTCATATAGAAAAAGAAGCTGGCAATAAGCAATACGGGGTTCTTTATCTTTTTCGGCAATATAAAATACAGTATCAGTGTTACAGGCAAAAACAGAAGATACTCAAGTGAGTTGAAATTCATATGTATTTCCTTTTGAATTGATATATAAAGAATATACCACAGTCAAGTAAAAATGTCAATAAATAAAACCGCCTGTTAGTTCACAAAAAGTTAATAAATTAAATTGATTTACCTATTGCAAAATATATTTTGCTATGTTATAATACACAGGTACGAAACACAGGGGTATAGCTCAGTTGGTAGAGCAGCGGTCTCCAAAACCGCGTGTCCAGAGTTCGAGTCTTTGTGCCCCTGCCAGAAAAAAGCATCGACTTTGTCGGTGCTTTTTTCAACTAAATCCACCCTTGCGGGTGGGTGAAATCGCCTGCTGCGATGAAATCCAACTTCGTTGGGTGAAATTCGCCTCGACGGCGAGTGGGTGGATTTAATTTCATCTGAGGCAAAGCCGAAGATTTCATCAGCGTTAGCTGATTTCACCCTTGCATCAGCAAGGATTTCATTTTTGCAAGGGTTTGAATTCATACGTAAAACAGCAAAAATATCTTTTTTGTGGCCCATAGACAGAAAAAAGCACTTGCTTAAGGGTCGTACGCTTAAGGACAGTACAACAAGACACGAAAACACCCTTAGTTTTTTAAAAAACTAAGGGTGTTTTTAATATTTTCTTTCTTTGTTAGTCAAGTTGTGCTATAATACAACTAACCGATAAATAAGAATTTGACAAACAAAATCAGAAAGGGAAATTCAAACCATGATAGAGCTTCGAAAAATGAACTATGAAGATATAGTGGAACAATGGAAATATGTTGCTGCACTTCCAGCAAACGAAAAAAGTTTAACGAATCAATACGAAGGAGTATCTTTTGATGAATATAGAGACATCGTATTGCCGGAATTGATGATGCACGAAAAACCTATCAATATGCCCGATTGGTTTGTACCTGAAACCTATTACTATTTATGGGATGATAATACCCTTATCGGAGAATATAGAATTAGACATTATTTGACAGATGCTCTGAAAACCGGTGCCGGTCATATTGGATACAGCATAAAAAAGAATTTCGAGGCAAAGGCTACGGAACAAAGGGATTGGCTCTAACATTGGAATTAGCAAAAAAATTGTTCCGGAGGAAGAAATATACTTGCGAGTCCTGAAAACCAACATTCCATCGTTTAAGGCTATTTGTAATAATGGTGCTTACGTTACAGAGGAAAATGATACGTATTACTTAATGAGAATAAAAAAATAATTGAGTGTTTCGTTCAGTAAATTCCAATTTATCGAATAGGTGATATTTGTTTAGAAAAGGGTTTTAGGTTCTCCTAACAAGTGACATTTGGGCGCCTAAATGTCCTGCTTGTTATGGTATGAGACAAATATTAAACGGATGTGTAGAATTTCTGCACATCCGTTTTACTGTCTCAAAAAATATTTTAATAGTGATATTGTGAGACAGGTCTCACAGTGTTATTTTGCCTATCGGCAAAGTGATATTAAAACCTTTCGGTTTTAGTGATATTTTATTCGCTCCTAAACTCGCAAAGCGAATAACACTCGGCTTTTAGCCGAATATAACTGCGAAGCAATATAACTCGCCTTTGGCGAATAAAACTGGCGTTGTATCCTTACGGGTACAACGCCTACTCTGCCTTTAGTTTTGCTGTTGTGAAATTTTCAAACCGCGTTGCTCCTATATTTTTACGATATCCTTGGTTTCCCTTGCGGATTTGTAAATGGCAAGCATTGTGTCCACGGTATTTCTGATGCTCTCAATATTTATGGGAGGTTCCTTGCCCT
>JAFQDF010000014.1 GCA_017416185.1 Clostridia bacterium | reverse complement strand
GCATTCTGCATTCTTTTTACCACTGATAAGGTGCTTTTTCAAGATCGCCCGAAGGCTCTTCGTGTTCGCCGTCCCACTTTACTGCATAGTGAATTATCTCGTTGTAAAGCTCCCCGCTTACCGCCTTATATGCTTCACGGGAAGCATTACTGCCGTTGGTAAAATCCTTTTCGTAACGGGCAGACTGCCAGAGATAAGTCCAGGACAGGCGGTGCATCTTAACACGGTCGAGGTGGATATCATTTTTTGATGCCGCTTCTGCCTTGTCCCACATAGCGTTGATGGCATCCCCTGACTTGCATACAAGGTCAAAATCGTACATACCTGTTATAGCCGCGTGAGTTCCTGTACACTGTGCGTTACCGATCTCGGCAATAGCGTCGATATATTCTCTTACGTAGCTCCAGCCGTCACCGAAATAGGTCTTGAGGAAGCCGTTCATACGGTAGCTGTATTCCTCAGCCGACATCATAGGATCACGGTATACCTGTGTAAAGAGATATGCGCGAAGCACGTAGAGATCGGAGGCGTTACCGCTTCTGCCGTTGAGGAATACTCCTCTTACTCCGTTCTCATAGAGATAAGCTGTATTGGCACGTATGGAGTCAAGGTCAAGGGCAGGAACCATAGCGTCACCGAAGGAGCCTGTATGCTCCCAGAGATAGAGCTTGCTCGCCTTCTCTCCCCAGGTCTTGATGGTAGCGGCTGAATTCTTATTGCCGTCACAGGCGGTGTCGGTGTACTCGTGGCAGGGGCAAAGAGCGATAGTATTATAGTAAAGTATTACGTTTTTGTGATAACGAAGATCGGTTTTGGGAGGAGTAGCGCTCCATCCGTATGCCCAGGTAGCAAATCTTACGTCGGGAAATTCATCCTCGAAGCTTTTAGCCGCCAAATTTACTATCTGCATAAGAGTTCCCGCTCTGCCGTGTTCACGGTATACCTCTTTACAAAGCTCACACTTACAGTAGCCGTCGCTGTCGCTCTGGACAAGACCGATAAGATTTAATTCCGGCTTTCTTTCAAGCAGGGCTCTTATATTGGTTATAAGCTTTTCTTTGTTTTCGGGATCTGAATAACAGATGTTATCCATAGTGTTATCGGTAGAGCTGTCACCCTTTTCAATAAGGTTTACGAGCTGATGAGGAAGGCCGCAGCCCCATTCCTTATAATAACCGTTATGGAGATAACATTCACTTCCCGCATCGGTGATATACATTTCGATAGACTCAAGCTTTGGTCCGTCGATATATTCATAGCCGTCGTCAAGAGAGATAACCGGATCGGGAGTAGTAACTATACCCTCACCGTCATAGTAGAAATCATAACCAAACTGCTTTTCGAGGAAATAGTATACGGAATTAAGAGTGCCGTTGATGTTATGATGGCTTCTGTCCTCGGCGGTATTATAATCGGTGGTATCGTCCGTTCCCATAAGTATAAGGGTGTTGCCCTCTACCGTGCAGATGAACTCTGTGTCGGCGTTGAGCGTAGATATATCTGCCTTTACCTCACGGTTGGTATTGCCTACAAGAATTTCATAATCTGTCTTTTCGGCTGTATCGGTAACTACGGGGAGTGAGATACCGATACTCTGTTCGATATAATTTGAGAGGTCCTTTGCCGCTTCTTCTACGCTTCCGATCTCATTTTCGGAGTAAACTATAGTATAGAGGGAGAGGTCGTTGCCGTTTATTTCGTACACAGGCTCAAGGTAGAGGTACTTTGAGAACATAGTAGCACACTCGGCTCTCGTTGCGGGGTTACGGGGGTTGAGATAAAGCTCGTCACCCTTCTTTGAACCGTTGATGATACCGTTGCCGTATGCCCACTCAAAGTTTGACACTGCATAGCTTGCTACCTTGTCTGAATCGGGAAAATCTGTTATGTCCTTGGAGTTATCCATAGTCATACCCTTATAGCTTGCGTATCTGTAAAGCATCGCTGCAAGCTGTTCACGGGTGATGTTTTCGTTAGGAGCAAAGGTGGTGGCGGTCTTGCCCGAGGTGATCTCGTTATTATACGCCCACTCTACGGCAGATGCGAACCAGTGATTTGACTTAACGTCGGTAAAGGGCGTTGTTCCCTTGTAACCTTCGGTATAGCCGTCCATATTTGCAAGTGCTTTTACAAGCATTGCTCTTGTCATCTTGACGGATGGAGAATATTTATCCTCGGCGGTGCCGTTAAAGATACCGTTCTCGTTGGCTATACGAACTGCATCATAATACCAATGGGTACTCTTAACGTCGGTGAAGGGATTTTCGTCCCACCATTTGGCGTTTGCAGTCAATGCAAGGGCGCAGAGTATCGTAACTATGCACACAAGCATTGCGATAATTTTGATCTTTTTCATCACACTGATCTCCTTTTATGTTTGCTATGGTAATTTTAACACTAAACTCGGCAAATATCAACTCAAATATGGATAAGTTCAATAAATATATACAAATTTACATACAAAAAGGATGAAAAACTCCATCCTTTTGTTAATATCAGGTTTTAATGCCCGAAAATTGGGTCATATAGAGATTATAATACTCGCCTTTAAGCTCCAGCAGCTCATCGTGGTTACCGCATTCGGCAACAGAGCCGTCAGCTAAAACTATTATCTTATCCGCATCACGGATAGTAGAAAGACGGTGGGCGATGATAAGACTGGTTCTGCCCTCCATAAGCTTCTGCATAGCCGTCTGGATCTGCATCTCGGTACGGGTGTCAACGCTTGAGGTAGCCTCGTCAAGAATAAGTATCTTGGGGTCAAGCAGTACCGCTCTTGCTATAGACAAAAGCTGTCGCTGTCCGACACTCAGGTTAGAGCCAGACTCGGTGAGCTTGGTATCCTTACCCTCGGGAAGTCTCTCTACAAATACGTCTGCCTCGGCAAACTCAAGGGCGTTCTGCAGTTCCTCGTCGGTAGCGTCTCTACGTCCGTACTTGACGTTGGCTTCTACCGTATCCGAGAACAGCACCGTATCCTGTAACACGATACCGATACTCTTACGCAGAGAGGACTTTGAGATATTATTGATATTCTCACCGTCAAGGAGTATCTCGCCGCTGTCGATATCATAGAATCGGGTCAGGAGGTTAACTATGGTGGTCTTGCCCGAGCCCGTTTTACCTACTATGGCTATCTTTTCGCCCGCCTTGACCTCAAGGTCAAAGCCGCGAAGTACAGGCTCATCCTTCTTATATGCAAAGTGTACGTTACGGAAGCTTACGTTACCCTTGACCGACTCAACGTCGATATCCTTCGTATCCTCGGCGTTTTCGGGGGTGGTATCCATAATCTCAAACACACGCTCCGCACCTGCGATAGCGTTGATTATCATAGAGAACTGGTTTCCTATCTCGTTTATCGGACGGGTAAACTGCTTGGTGTAAAGAATGAACGCCTGAATTATACCGATGGTTATCTCACCCTTGAGGGCAAAATATCCGCCTGCAACCGCAACGAGAAGATAACCGACGTTACCTATCATATTCATCATAGGTCCCATAGTACCGCCGAAGAAGTGTGCCATAATAGCCGTGTTCTTATACTGGCGGTTGATATCGGCAAACTGTTCTTTAGACTTAGATTCTCTGCCGTATGCAACCACCGTCTTGTACCCCGATACCATCTCCTCAACGTGAGAGTTGAGTGAACCGAGTATCCTCTGCTGACGGATAAAGTACTTACGCATAATGCTTGACATAAGGGCTGTACCGCCGATAGTAAGAGGAACGGACACAAGAGCAACGAGAGTAAGCTTCCAGCTGTAGGAAAGCATCACCGCAAGAGTACCTATAAGAGTTATCACCGCTGAAAACAGAGATGCTATAGAGCTTGAAACAGTGTTGGAGACGTTCTCAACGTCGTTGGTCATACGGCTCATTATATCACCGTGCTTGTGAGTGTCGGTGAACCTGATGGGCAGATATGCTATCTTGGAAAAAAGGTCGTTACGCAGGGTGTGTACCGTCTTCTGTGCAAGACGGGAGGCGTATATACCCTGAAAATAGGTAAGCGCCGAGCTTAAAATATAGCTTCCGCCGAGCAAGGCAAGGAAGGTATATACGTGCTTATACTCACCCTCGGTTATATCGTCGATGGCTTTACCCTGAAGGGCGGGTGCCGCAAGGTTGAGTAAGGATATGAGCACCATAACGCAAAGCAATGCTAATAAGAGATATTTACTCTTGCCTATATATTTTATAAGACGCTTTAAGGTACCCCAGGTATTCTTGGGCTTTTCCTTATACATCATAGGTCCGGGACCGCGTCTGCCGGGAGGACCTACTTGATTTCCCTGCTTTTTCTGAGCCTCGTGCGCACGGAGCATTTCGTTATCGTCTGTATGCTTTTTAGCCGACATTGACATTACCTCCCTTCAGCTGGGAATCGTAAATATCACGGTAGGTTGCACTCTTTTCCAGCAGCTCTGTGTGAGGAGCGCAATCGGTGATGGTTCCCTTTTCGATAATAGCAATACGGTCAGCTGTCATAACGGAGGCAACACGCTGTGCTATCATAATTACGGTGGTATCCTTCAGCTCTGTACGAAGTGCCTCGCGAAGCTTTGCCTCGGTCTTGATATCAAGAGCGGAGGTAGAGTCGTCGAATATCATTATTTTGGGACGGCGAAGTATAGCTCTGGCAATAGAGATACGCTGCTTCTGACCGCCTGAAAGTGAAGTTCCCTTTTCGTCTATATAGGTATCATATCCGTCGTTAAACTCGGAGATGAATTCATCTGCGCAGGCAATCTCTGCCGCGTGACGAACCTCCTCGTCGGTGGCGTTTTCGTTGCCCCAGCGGATGTTGTCGGCAACGGTGCCTGCAAAAAGCTCGCTTTTCTGCAGTATATACGCAGCCTTGCCGCGAAGGGTGTCAAGATCATAGTCACGTACGTCTATACCGTCAACTAAAACCTGACCCTCGTTTACGTCATAGAAACGGGTTATAAGATTTACAAGAGAGGTCTTGCCCGAGCCTGTAGCACCGAGGATAGCAACATATTCGCCGCCCTCTACCTTAAGGTTGATATCCTTGAGTACGGGTCTGCCCTTGGTACCGGGATAATGGAAGCTTACGTTCTTAAACTCAACGCTTCCCTCTCCCTCGCTCTCCTTGATCCCGCCGTTTGCTATCTTTGGGTCACACTTAAGCACCTCACGGATACGGTGTGCAGATGCGGAAGCTCTGGTTACCTGCTGGAAGGACATTGATATCATCATAAGAGACATCATAATGATGGTTACGTAGTTTACCGCAGCCATTATCTTACCTACCTCAAGAAGTCCTGCCTCTACCTGCAGATTACCGATAAGGATAACCGCAATGATGCTGAAATTAAGCACTAAAGACATAACGGGAGCTAACTTTGAGATAAGGGTCATTACCTTAAGATTGGTATCACGAAGGTCTGAGTTTGCGTTGTCAAAGCGCTTGATCTCGTGATCCTCGCTTACATAAGCCTTGACTACCCTTGCGCCGTTTACGTTCTCCTGCATTACGGCGTTGACCGTGTCAAGCTTAGTCTGTACCTGTGTAAAAAGAGGCTTTGCCTTTTTCAGTATAATAAGCACGGCAAGTATCTCAATAGGAAGGGATACTGCAAGCACGAGCGCAAAGCTTACGTCCAGAGTCAGTGCCATAAAAAGGCCGCCCGCAAAGAGCAGAGGTGAGCGCACGAACATACGAAGCAGCATACCCACAAAGTCCTGACACATAGTAATATCGTTGGTAAGTCTGGTTATAAGTGAGCCCGTGGTGAACTTATCGGTCTGCTCTATTGACAGACTCATTACCTTTGAAAATACTGCGTTACGAAGGTCTGAGCCGAAGTTCAGAGCCGCATAGTGTGCAAAATATCCGCAGGCTATACCGCAGGTACCTCCTATAAGGGTCAGTACTATCATACGAAGACCCAGCTCCCATATAAGTGGCATATTTCCGAGCACTACGCCCTCGTCAACTATCCTTGACATAAGGGTAGGCTGCATAAGGTCGATCATAACCTCACCCACCATAAACAAGGGGGCAAGGACTGCAAAAAATATGTAGGGCTTTAGGTATACCGAAAGTTTTACCCTGCGTTTTGCCCTCTCCTTTAAGCTTTTAATTATCATCGGCAATATTCTCCCTTACCTTATATAAAAGCAGGGTCAACTGCTTGACCTCATCCTCACTCAATCCCTTGGTTGCATTGCTCTCAAGGGTGTCGATGGCAACGTGAGCTCTGTCGTGGATAGACTTGCCCTTATCGGTAAGATATACGCGCGTACAGCGGGCATCCATAGGGTCTGACTTTCTTTCGACGTATCCCTCGTCCTCTAACTTAGTCAGCGCAACGCTTACCGTAGGAGGCTTTAAGTGAATGTTGTTTGCAATCTCAAGCTGGGTCTTGCCGTCTCCGTGAGCAAGGTTAAATACGATATCACGGTAGCTGCCCTGTATAAGGGCATCGTCGCTTGAATTCCGCAAGGTGTTGCGGAACATCTTCGATATCTCGTTACAGAGCATAAGAGGTGTGGGTCTGTCAAACTTATATCTGCCCTCAGAAGGATGCTTATCCTTATCACAGCTGAATACGACCTCGCCTGCCTCGTTTATCTCCATGGGCTTACGTCTAACTATCTCGTCATTTTTCTTCTTCATAATACACCTCACTAATAATAGTTAGTTTTCTAATGATTAGAATTCTAACAAAAAAAGAGAAGCCCGTCAAGGGCTTCTTGGGTCATTTAATAGTTAGTTTACAAACGAATAAAGGTTCAACAATTCAGAGCTATATGAACGCAGAAAAATCCTTCGTCCTCGTAGAACTCTATCAAGCCGTTATGCTTTTCAACGATACGGCGGATACTTTGTACTCCGTAGCCGTGTCTGTTACGGTACTCCCGCTTTGTGGTATGAAGCTTGGGGTTATCCTTAAGAACAGAAGCGGCTATGCTGTTCTTGCAGAGTATGTTCTGATAATTACCCGTGACAGAAAACTCAAGGGTTATGCTTGGAGCAGAAGATCCTTTTGTTCCTTCAATGGCATTATCGAGTATGTTACCGAATAAAGAAGCAATATCAAGATCGTCTACCCCTTTAAGCTCCTTTAGCTCGCCCGTTATAATAAAGGAAATATCCTTAGCGTTTTCAAGCTTGGAATTGATTATATAGTCAAGCACTCGGTTACCCGTATGCTGTACCCGGCGGGTAGAATCAAGCTCTTGTCTACGGTCGGAGATATACTGCTCCACCTCGTCATAACGCTTCTCCGCTATGAGGTTGTCTATATACACAAGATGATCCTTTAAGTCGTGTCGGGTAATCTGTAGCTGCCTGTACATATTCCCTATCTCGCCGTAACGCTTTTCCTCAAGCTCGCTGCGGCTGTTAAGTAGTTCAAGCTCATGCTTGGCGGAGGTGTTTTGCACGGCACGTCTAAAGAGAACTGCCGCCGAAATATTTATAACAAGAAGCATAATTATTACGGTTATTACAAGCACCGAATATGGGGTCATATCATAAGTAACCGACATTTTAAGAAAAAATGCTAAAACCACAGCGGTTACCATTGGAGATATAAAATAGAGCAGAAAATCCCACAGTGTAAAAGAACCGTCTACCTTTACAAATTTCAATATAACAATTGCGATAATAGTTTGAATTATCTCAGAAAGCAAAATGAAAAGAAAACGGTTTATAGACAGTGAGGTCCACAACTCGTCAAGTCCGACGTTCATAAGATTTGACAGTATAAATATAATAAGGGTACTCGAAATAACAGGAATAATAATAAACAGCGTTGTGGAAAACAAGCGTTTAATGATCTTGGTATCCCTAAAGGTAAGAGTATACACAAACCAAGTAATCCACGGTATACCGACGCTTATGATAAGGTTGTCGCTTGCTATATATGACAGAACCGATAAAAACAGAAAATTTGTGACGATGATGACATATAAGGCAATATTACGTCTGAGCTTTTGATTACAGAAAAGAGTAATAAAGACCGTACCCAAAACCGCATCATACAGATTTGCTAAATATTCGATAAGTATACCGGGCATCGTCTTTCTCCTTTCTTTAATGATTGGTTTTGGATAACCTTACAAAACAGACAGTTGCCAAAGTGAACGATCTGCAAGTGCAAGATTGATGAATTTTCCATCAAATTCTCGTTGGTATGTAATCGAGATAGTTCACAAAGTGAACGATCTGAAAGTGTATGATTGATGAATTTTTCATCAAATTCTCGTTGGTATGTAATCGAGATAGTTCACAAAGTGAACGATCTGAAAGTATATGATTGATGAATTTTTCATCAAATTTTCGTTTGTGCAATCCGTTTGCCAGCGATGAGTTTAGAGTGATGAGTTAACAGTTTAGCGCCACGTGTACGCAGAACATCCCGTCCTCCTCGTAAAACTCCACCATTCCGCCGTGCTTTGCAACGATACGGCGGATGCTTTGTACTCCGTAGCCGTGTCTGTGGTGATCCCGCTTTGTAGTATGAAGCTTGGGGTTATCCTTAAGAACAGAAGCGGCTATGCTGTTCTTACAGAGTATGTTCTGATAGTTACCGGTAATTGAAAACTCAAGGGTTATGCTTGGAGCAGAAGATCCTTTAGTTCCTTCAATGGCGTTATCGAGAATGTTGCCGAATAAAGAAGCAATATCAAGATCGTCTACCCCTTTAAGCTCTCTTAATTCACCTGTGATGATAAAAGAAATATCCTTTGCGTTTTCAAGCTTGGAATTGATTATATAGTCAAGTACTCTGTTGCCCGTATGCTGTACCCGGCGGGTAGAATCAAGCTCTTGTCTACGGTCGGAGATATACCGCTCCACCTCGTCATAACGCTTCTCCGCTATGAGGTTGTCTATATAAACAAGGTGATCCTTTAGGTCGTGACGGGTTATCTGTAACTCGCGGTACATATTACCAAGCTCGGAATACCTCTTTTCTTCAAGCTCGCTGCGGCTGTTTAACAACTCAAGCTCGTGCTTTGCAGAGGTGTTCTGGATAGTTCTGTTAAAGAGAACGAACATCAGCACGTTGATAGCACTAAGTGAAAGGATGGAAAATACGAAAAAGCCGGAAAACTCCACCATATTGTATTTCATTCCGAACTGATAATAAAGTTCCATATGCAATATCGTAACGATGGGAAATATTAGATATCCAACTAAATCGAATAAGGTGAAGCGTTTTTCGGTGGGATGTAGAGTCTTGGCTATAATAATTACAACTGACGTTAATATCACTTTGCTCGAAAGCATAAGAACCAGTCTGCCCATAGTTGGGTTTAATACCAGATCGGATATTGAAATAGAAAAGAACCTATTAAGGCTGAATATTATCAGCAGATTGCCGCACGCCATCACGATCTGAAAGATTATGGGTGAGAGCATACCGATTATCCTTTTTTCCTGTTTTCTTAAAAGCAGGAAAATATATAAATAGTGTGTCGCTATATGCGCTATACACTGAACTATTGACGAATCCGGGGAAAAATGAGTAAAAAGGTTGGTTACTATAAAGAAAACAAGGATAGCAAGGTATGAAAGCTTACTGCCTCTTACCTTTTTACCGTTGAGCTTAGCAATAAGCCATATACTAATGACCGCATCATACAGATTAGCGGTGTATTCCATAAGTATGCCTGACATTATTTTATACCGCCCTTTTTGTTGCGCATATATTTGATATAGCTTGAAGTGAGATCGCTTAAGTATTTCTTTGAAACGGTTAGCATATTGTTTCCCGACATAAGCAGAAGTCCGTCCTGCTGGATAGTCATTATATGCTTCATATTCACTATAGTTCCGCTGTTTATCTTGACAAAATAAGCGTCCTTCAGCTCCTCGTATATCTGGGCTATGTTACAGCGGTAACGGTAATGTCCGTCTATGGTATTGATATCAAGGTAATTACCGCGCTTTTCCTTTTCTATATATATAATACGGCTGATGTTGACGGATACACATTCGTCACGGTTGCAGACCTCTATCTGTCTGTCCGAGATAAGTATCTCGTCAAGAGCGGAGGTCAGAGCCTCGGTAAGCTCGTTATCCAGATTGGGTTTACGGATAAAACGGAAAGGATTGAAGCGTATGGCATAGAAAACGTAGTTTTCAAGGTCGGACACAAAGATGATATATGTATCCTTATGCTCGTTAAAAAACTTCTCCGCTGTATCAAGTCCGTTGGTCCCCGGCATATTGATATCAAGGAAGAGTATGTCTATATGCTCGTTCTTGGCATACTCTATGACCTTATCGGCAGGATACAGGCAGTTACATTCTACGTCAAAACCTTCGTATCTCTCGTCACTTCGTAATATCTCGGTTATCTTATCCGATAACATACGGGAGAATTCTTTGTTATCGTCACAAATTATAATCTTCACTTTTCCACCTCGTTTTCGGTTTATATCTGTATTATAACACAATATAACAATATCTGCAATTCATTTATGCACCAAAAAAACAAGTATCTGCACCACTATAAATAAATTATGTAGTGATGCTGTTTTTCTGTTTTCAAGAGTTTGAAAACCGCACCGAAAAAAGACTGTATTGCACCATTTTTCGCACAGGACGGTTTTGTGTGTTATAGTGTAAACACCAAAAAACAAGGAGGAACTGAAAATGAAAAAAACGATCAGTTTAGTAATCACATTAGTTATGCTGCTCTCTGCGTTGAGTACAGCAATTTCCGCAAACAACACACCCCCTGCCCTCCCCTTTGAGGATCTTGCAGAGAATGCGTGGTACGTACCCGGTATCGAATACGTATATGAAAACGGAATCATGACCGGTATGGGCAATAATAAGTTTGCACCTGCAGGTAACGTGACCCGTGAGCAGGTTATGCAGGTATTGTTAACCTTTGAAGCTCCCGCAACAGGCGCTTATGAGGGTAATACCGGATTTGAGGATGTTAAAGTGAATCAGTGGTATTCCCGTGCTATAGCATGGGCTAAAACATATAATATCACAAGCGGTGTAAGCGAAAACATCTTCGGTCTTGGTCAGGCTGTTACCCGTGAGCAGTTAGCTACCTTTATCAAGAATTACCTGGTACATACAGGCTCTGAGGTGATCATTGAGGGTAGTCTTGATGGCTTTGAGGATGCGGATAAAGTATCCGATTGGGCAAAGGACGGCATAACATTCTGTGTTTCAAACGGTATTATCCAAGGTAAGACCGAAACTACCCTTGACCCCAAAGGCTATGCTACAAGAGCCGAGCTTGCACAGATGCTGTCACAGTTCCTTGAAGCAGGGTTCCTTTACCGTGTAGATTTCGATTACAACGGAGCTGACACTCGCACCGGCGCCGAATTCAAATATATAGTATCCGGAACCATGTTCGGCACAGTTCCCCACGCAGAAAAGGAAGGATTTATAAACGGTGGCTGGTGGTACGGTGATATAAAGGTTTGGAACAACACCGTATTGGATATATCAGAAAATATAACGGTTACTGTGCGTTGGAGTGACGGCTGTAAGGTATATTTTGATCCCGATGACGGAGAATGCGACGAGCTGTCCAGAGTAGTTGATAAAGGTGAAGCTTTAGGTGAACTGCCTATCCCAACAAAAGAGGGCTTTATCTTTGAGGGTTGGCTCTATGAAAACGGTGAGGAATCCTATATAGTTACCGCCGAAACCGTAATAAATGAAGAAGGTGCATGCCGTCTTATAGCACAGTGGACTCCCAAAAATACAACCGATGCTTCGATGTAATGGCAGACCATACTGCCTAAAATGGTAATAATAATTTACTAAATACTTTATGTAGTATTTTTTTTACAAAAGGTGTACTTATAGTCAAGAGATCAAGAAAGCACAGGAAAAGAAACGTATGTACCCGCTTTTCGCGTATAAGACTTTTTGTGCTATAGTATGATCACATTAAAATATTCAGGAGGATTTGAAATGAAAAGAATTATCAGTTTAATCATCACAACCGTTATGCTGCTTTCGGTATTCGGAACAGCCTCGTTTGCCGACCTTGAGTTGCCCACATTGCCATTTGACGACCTTGTTGACGGCGCGTGGTATATGGAGGGGATAGAATACTGTTATGACTACGGAATAGTCAACGGTATGACCGAAACCACCTTCGTCCCCAACGGAACCCTTACAAGAGCACAGTTCGTACAGATGCTGGCGGGACTTGACGGCGCAGACCTGTCCGAATATGCGGAAGCAGAGTCAGGCTTTGAGGACGTTTCAGTCGGCGCGTGGTACAATGCCGCCGTTTGTTGGGCAAAGGAAAACGAGTATGCAGCAGGCGTATCCGAGACACGCTTTGCTCCCAATGCCCCCGTAACCCGTGAACAGCTTGCAAGATTCTTCTATACCTACGGTCTCAGCTACGTGGAATTAGGCTTTGATATGTCTGCAAGTGACGATCTGTCTGCCTTTGAGGATGCGGATACCGTATCCGACTGGGCGCTTGACGGAGTAAAGTGGTGCGTTGCCGCAGGTATAATCAGCGGTATGACCGAAACTACCATCGCTCCCCGTGAGACAGCTACCCGTGCACAGGCTTGCCGTATGGTAATGTGCTTTGACGAGTATATAATGAGCGGCGGGCCCAAGGACACCGAAGGTGCTTTTAAGGTTATGGCTGATTATATTACCGCAAACGGCAAACAGGACGAGTATTTTACAACCTGCTACTCATATACAGAAACTGTAGACGGTGTGACCTATGAGGCTTTTTATGAACCCGAAATGGAATTTATAGTTTTCTCATACGGTGCCGATCAAGTGGAAGGTTATATCGGAGATGCCTATTATCATAAATATGCCTCTTTATCTGTAGACGGGCTGCGTATTGCATACGGATATATGTTTTACGACTATTCCGAGGAAGATAAATCCGTTGATCAGAGCGGATTTATGAAATCTGACGGCTTTACTGAATATATGTTTGAATACGAAGGCTACGAAGAAGCAGATGCTATAGCCGAAGCTGACGAGGTTCGTGAAGCTCTTATGGGCTTTGTAGAGGATTTTCTTACAAAGTGCGGAGTTACCGCAGAAGAGTTCTATAAGGTTCCCGTAGAGGAATAATACTTACGATATAATGTGAAAACCGTGTCTTGGGACACGGTTTTCTTCCTTAACTTTGCACTTTTCACTTTGCACTTTACACTCTTTTATACTCCCTCAAAATCAAATGCCGGTATAAAGCTCTCGCTTGCCGCTTCTCCCGTCTGTATGAAGGCTTTTTCTATTCCAAGCTCGGCGGCGTAACTGACAAGGCTTTGATATTCTGCTTCTGTGACCTTACGGTTTATCTCGGGGTAATCCGCCACATAGGGTAAGGGGGTATACTGACTCATAAGGCTGTAGTATACCTTATCACCATAGCGGTCAAAAAGCTTCTTAATTGCTATCTTTGATTCTATGACCTTGCCCGGAAGAAGCATATGACGGATGATGACACCCTTAAGCATGATGCCGTTTTCAATCACACATTCCGGCTGTTGACGGAGCATTTCGTCGATTGCCTTAAGTGCAACCTCGGGGTAGTCCGGACAGGAAGAATAACGCTTTGCATCCTTTGAAATAGCATATTTGTAGTCAGGTAAATATATGTCGATGAGACCGTCAAGTTTTTTAAGAGATTCTACTCTTTCGTATCCGCTTGTGTTATAGACAAAGGGCAGGTCAAAGCCCTCTGCCTTCGCTTTTCGGATACTCTCGACGATATGGGGCAGAAAGTGGGAGGCGGTGACAAGGTTTACGTTATGCGCTCCCTTTTCTTTTAGTTCAAAATATATCTCGGTTAGTCTTTTTGTGTCAACCTCTTTTGCTACGTCACCCGTTGCGATATTGCGGTTCTGACAGTATACGCATCGCATAGAACAGCCCGAAAAAAACACCGTTCCCGAGCCTTTTTCTCCCGAGATGCAAGGCTCCTCCCAGAAATGGAGAGCTGCTCTGGCAAGTGAAGGCTTGTCCGACATCCCGCACACGCCTACACTCTTACTGCGGTCAACTCCGCACAGACGGGGACACAGCTCACATTTACTGTACGACACGGCCGTATATCTCCTTCTGCAGGTATTTGGGCAGCTTGGATATTCCGCTGCGGTAGGCTTCGTCAAGCATTGCGTATATCGTTTCATCAGGTAGCTCAAGGCTGACCGTATTCCAGTATGGCTGTTGTACGGGAGGACAGTAATATCCTCTCGTCACCTTATCGGGGTACTCACTTCGGTAAAATACCGCAAGATCGGGATTGCAGCGGATGGTTATTTTGTTCTTCCCTTTCGGAAAGTCTATCTGCGCAAAAATGGGGGTATGCTTACCCCCATCTATTCTTATACATAATGATATGTCCCCGAAGGGATAGTCGATATACGTCTTTGGTTTAGAAAGACAGTATTCCTTTACGTCATTCTGTGTCATCTTAATATTATCTCTTTTAATTCGTTAAGAGTAGCGGCGATATAGTCGGCTCCGCATTCGGTATGCTCTTTTCTGTCGCCGTAGCCCCAGAGAACGCCGCAGGCATCCACTCCGCACTTATGCGCTCCTTTGATATCGTGGAGACGGTCACCTATCATAAGGATAGAGCTTCTGTCGGTGATACCGAGATTCTCTATGGCATACTCGATGACGTCTGCCTTATTTACTCTTGTTCCGTCAAGCTCAGAGCCTGAAAGAAAGTCAAAGTATTTTGACAGGTCAAACTTGTCGAGTATTCTCTCTGAAAATACTGCAGGCTTACTTGTTGCGACCGTCAAACGCAATCCCTTTGACTTTAGTTCCTCTAAAAGCTCGGGGACACCCTCGTAGACCTCGTTTTCAAAAAGTCCCGTCACTGAGAAGTATTCACGGTAGCGCTTAACCGCTTCTTCCGCCTGTTCCTTTGTAAGAGAGTAATACTTCATATAGCTCTCCCAGAGAGGAGGACCGATGAAGCATTTAAGCTCACTTCGGTCCGCTATATCAATATCAAAATATTTAAGGGAACGCTGAACCGACTTGGTTATGCCCTCAAAGGGATCGGTCAGCGTACCGTCAAGATCGAAAAATATCTCAGAGTATCTCATTTGAGAATGAAGGGAGAAACTACTCCCCAAACGCCCCATACCCAAAGAACTATGATGAGTACGGGAATAACAAACTTACAGTAACCGTAAAGCACCTTAGGCATCTTGAGACCGTTACCTGTGTTAGCTTCTTCAATAAAGCCATTCCAGCCCCAGCCGTATTTCTTTGATGTACAGAAAAGTACGTATACGAGAGAGCCGAGAGGAAGAATGTTGTTGGATATGATAAAGTCCTCTATACCCTGAATATCCATACCGAGTACCTTGAAGTTCGACCAATAGGTAAAGCCTAATACGCAGGGTAATGAAAGAAGAATTACCGCAACGATATTAACATAGCTGCTCTTCTTTCTTGACCAGCCCCACTTGTCAACCGCAAAGGAAACTATATTTTCAAATACCGCAACAACTGTGGACATTGCGGCAAACATCATAAACAGGAAGAAGAGCGAACTCCAGATACGTCCGCCGGGAATAAGATTGAAGATGTTGGGGGTAACCTGGAACAGAAGTCCGGGGCCTGCGAACTGTCCTACCTCTGCGGAGAACATCGTACTTGCAGGAACTATGATAAGACCCGCCATAAGCGCAACGAAGGTGTCAAGACCTGCTATTGTAGCAGATTCGCCAAGAAGGCTTCTGTCCTTCTGGATATAGCTGCCGAAGATAGCCATAGAACCCATACCGAGCGACAGTGTAAAAAATGCCTGTCCCATAGCGTCGAATATTATATTTCCCGCGTTTGCGGCAGTAAACTTGCTGAAATCAGGCACAAGATAAAGCTTAAGACCTTCCTTTGCATCGGGCAGAGCCACAACGACGACTGCAACAACGATAAGCAGAATAAGAAGTCCTACCATCATTACCTTTGTTATCTTCTCCACACCGTTCTTAAGTCCAAGAGAACAGATAACGAAGCCAAGAACTATCGTAAGCACCATAAAGCCGAACTGCAACCAGAAATCACCGACCATACCGCCAAACTGGTCGGCTACATTCTTAACGCTTTCGCCCACAAAATCGCCCTTGATGCTCTTTATAAAGTAAATGAACATCCAGCCCGAAACCGCGGTATAGAACATCATAAGAAGATAGTTGCCTGCCGCACCTATCCATCCGAACCAATGCCACTTGGTTCCCTTAGGCTCAAGAGCTTCAAAGGAGCCTACTATACTCTTACGGGATGCTCTGCCTACCGCAAACTCCATAGTCATAATAGGCAGACCGAAAATAACGAGAAACAGCAGATATACAAGTATAAACGCAGCTCCTCCGTGCTTGGCTGTGATATAAGGGAAACGCCATACGTTACCCAGACCTATGGCACAGCCTGCAGAAATGAGGATGAATCCCAGACGGGATCCGAATTTTTCTCTTTCCATAACAATCTCCATAATAATTTTTTTGATAATACATTGTACCAAAATGAACAAAATATGTCAACCTTTTTATCAAACTATTATTAATGCAGAATTTATAAAATATACAACAAAGTGACACGCTGTCCCGTACTGCGCTCTGAAGTTCAAAGGAGCCTATGTTTATTTCACACCGTAATGAAATTTCTTCTACAATAAACAAAAATAATGCGACCGTTCTGTAAACTCGAAAATCTCTTACAGAACGGTCGCTAAAACTGGATGATCATTTTTCACCTTTTCGTTGTTCGCCTTTGCAAACAACTCTAACCTTTTTTCTTAGATCATAATTTAGTCGATCTTTTATTTTGTTTTTTCTTAATATACGGTAGTTAACTGTTTTTTATGCTCTGCTCTACACCACTTTACTCCTACTTTTCACAGACTACTTTTACCTACACCAACATTACTCACAACCTGCAAAGCATTTTATCAAACATATTAATTACCGAAGGATCTTAGTACACCGGACTCACCTTACCTTTCTTAATATAATTGAGTTGTTCCTTCATACAACTTTATCTAACAAAGATTCAGACTTTCTTCCCTTTTTTCTTTGCACTTCTTCTCTTGTCACTGCTGCCGTACATGGCACCCATGTAAGTGATCTTTTTTGTTTGGGAGGTTGTCTTCCTCTTTCTGTCTGTATTATAGCAGATATAAACAAATTTGTCAATAGTTTTTTTGAAAAAATATTCATATTGACGAAAAAGATGTAAATAGCCTTGTTTTATAACACTTCGTCGAATGTAAATATACCGCAGAATTAACATTCTGCGGTAAAATAATAATTATTTTATTGTGATAGCTACAGCCCCCATAAGCCCGGCTTCGTATTTAAGAGCCGTTGTGATGATCTCAGCGTTTTTGTTGGGAGAAGCAAAGGCTTCGCGGCTGAACGCCTCACGGATATAGGGTTCCATCAGATCAAAGCTCTGCATCACGCCGCCGCCTAAAACGTAACGGCGGAGATTGAGAAGGCTTGCAGCCTTGCCGAGTCCCTTGCCTATATACTCGCCCGTCTTTGCCATAACAGCCATAGCGGTCTCGTCTCCCTGTCTTGCAAGAACGGAGATATCCTTAGCTGAGCGCCACTCACCTGTTATGACCTCATAACGTCTTGCAATACCCGGACCTGCCGCTACCGCCTCCATACATCCGAAATGTCCGCAGGGACATACTGGACCGTTATCCTCAACGATAACGTGACCTATCTCACCCGAACCGCCGAAGGCTCCGCCGTAGACCTTACCGCCAAGGACAAGCCCACCGCCTACTCCGTTGGATACGGTCATCCAGAGAAAGTCGTCACAGTCACGACAAGCACCGAAAACCTTTTCAGCTAAAGCACATGCATTGACGTCGTTTTCGATATATACCGGCATATTCAGCTTTTTTGACATTCTGTCAGCTATGGGATAGTCGCTGATACCCGAAAAACAAGCATATACCCATATTCCCTTCTCCGCATCCGCAAGTCCGGGTATGGTCATACCGCAGACGTAGGGATTGGCATCAGGATTACGTTGTGTAAGTACGGTATAAAATGATAATATATATTCTTCTATTTTATCGGTTGTTATATCAGGCGAAAGAGGGGTTGACTCTGTATCAAGTATCTCTCCTTCGGGAGTAACGAGCCCGCAGAGCAGCTTGCTGCCGCCTATATCACAGGCAAAAATACACTTTGTCATATAAGTCTTGTTTTCTTTAATACCTCTGTTCCGTCGACGTTTATGTAAACGTGAACACCGCCGTCAAATCCGGCTTCTATTCTGCGTCCGCCGATAACTGCCTCAAGAGAATGAGCAGGCTCTACAAGTCCCACAAATTCATCATACACTCTGCCGTCGATCACAAGCTCGTTTACCTTGCCTACTCTTCTGTAGACGACCTTATGTCCGTCAACGTCGGTCTCAAGGAATATCCTGTTCTTAGCTTCCATATCCGCATATCTGATATGTATGGAATCCTCGGTAGTAAGCACGGCATTTTCTTCTGCTGCGACTTCCTCTACAGGCTCTACGGGAAGCTTCTTAAGCTTCTTTACGGCAATAATACCATTTGCCAGATCAAAGATGACCCAAGCGTGGAAAAGCAGATCAAAGATCATATTGGAAGCTATACCGTTGAGCAAAAGCATAAGAACCGTATCTATAGAAAACAGCACGAGTGCAAATATAAGCCAGCCCGATCTTTTGTCCTTTGAGAATATCCAGCAGATCAGATAGACCATAAGTATGACTATGGCTACAGCAAGCATTATATAGAAGAAATTCTTGCCGAATATTGCAGCATTCTCAAAATCGCCGGTGTAATAATCTGCGGGATACTGTCCCGACAGAGCCATACCGATATCTGTAATAAGATAAGGTATATACGCAGAAAACAGAAAGTAAGTGAACTGCTTGGTGATGAGAAGTCCCATATTTATAGCCGTAAATATAAGAACTATAAGAAGGCTTCCTCTCGAGGAACGGTAGCGCTGCTCAAATCTGTCACGATCGGACATCTGAGGCGCTGTTTTGTTTTTGAATAGATTTGCCATAGTTGTCTCCTTATGTACTATTATTTTTTGATATTAATGCCTTTGTTTTTTATAAATGCGGTAAATTCTTCAAAGTTGCCCTTGGTAAAGCCGTCCTTTTTTAATATGTATATAAGACGGGCTTTGGTGATGATCAGAATATAATTTTTTGTTGCCGATATTTTCTTTATCTTATCATACTCAAGCTCTACCACTGAACCGTTAGGTGCCGTGACGGTTATATGATCCTCAAAGATCAGTGTCGTTATCACGAGATCGCCCTTAAAGGTTTCGGCATCACGCTTGATAAATGAATTTGTAGAAACAAAATAACAATAAAGCTTATACGCCGCATAGATCGGAAACAAAATTAAGCCGTATATATAAAAGTCTTCCCCAAATATCAAAAGCAGCAGATTAATTGCAAAACAAAGCACACACAAAACACCGACAACAATACCCAGCGGTCTCTTTAGGTATAAAAACGCCGATATTTCCTTGACAGTTTATTTGTCGCGTATGTATTTTGCTTTATTATAGACCAATATAGATAATTTGTCAATAACAGAAATAATACACATAAAAGCGTGATGATATGCCCTTAAATGCTTTTCGCCAAAAATGAATAGTGAATAATACAAACAAAAATCCGTCCTCTTACGAGAACGGATTTTCGTTTGGAGCGGATTACGGGGCTCGAACCCGCCACCTCGACCTTGGCAAGGTCGCGCTCTACCAAATGAGCTAAATCCGCATATGTTATTGAAAGGAAAATTGGCGACCCGGAAGGGGCTCGAACCCTCGACCTCTAGCGTGACAGGCTAGCGCTCTAACCAACTGAGCTACCAGGCCAAATGTGGTGGGAACAATAGGGCTCGAACCTATGACCCTCTGCTTGTAAGGCAGATGCTCTCCCAGCTGAGCTATGCTCCCACATTTTCCTTGTTGCATCATACCAAGTACGGGCAACAGGGATATTATAACAGGTGAGTGTGGATTTGTCAAGAGTTTTTTTAAAAAAGTTGTATTTAATCACAAAAGACACCGACAAACGCCGTAATCAATGCTATCAGTAGACTGTCTATAGACGAAGCTCCTTTTTGGCAGATTGTATACTTGCAATAATAAGCCCTATATCAGCACCAAGTTCGGGAACAAAACCGCAAGGAAAATACATAACAAAACTTATTATATGAATAAAACAGGATGCAGAACCGCTGAGAATAAAAAAGCAATAGAAAAATTTAGCTATCTCATAGGTAGTATTAGGCATTACAAACTTAAACATTAACCGTAATACTCCATAGGCTATGAAACCCAAAACAACTGACAAAACGAGTCTGAACAACTTGGTTTCGGTATTATCAAAGATAAGGGTTATGATCCAAAGTATAACAAAAACACTTATCAAAACATCAAATATTGCCTTTCTGTGTCTGACAATCTTTTTAAGCATAGCATTCCCCTTTCTTTCATTAATCAAATTATAACATACTTGATTCTGAAAGGCAAGAAAAAATAGAATTTTCGTTCATCACCTTCGACGAGAGGTGCATTTGCAGGGGTGTCGCTCCAACGCAAAAACGCACCCGTTTGGGTGCGTTTTACGTTGCCTCTCGTGTCCAAAAAAGAACTGGTCAAAAACCGTGATTTTCTTTACTGCTGGACTATTCTGTAAACAAAATACAGATTTTTGTTCATATCAACATCGAACTTGACAATGGTACATCCGTCAATATCCGAATCTGGCTGTTCAGTCACAACAAAGTACTCAAAATAACACTTAAATAAACCATTTTCTTTATACATACAGTTTTGTTGAAAAGAGTAATTGTCAGTCATATTGGGTTCAAATGAATAATCCGAAGCCAAACTATAGTCACCAATAAAGAAGTACTTATTATCTTTACACTTCATTTGAGCTACAAGTATATCGCCATCACTTATCTTCGCAAAATACATCACATTATGCGAATCAATTTCAGCTATTCCTATATCTTCCGAAATATCTATTTCCTCATTTTGTTCAAAAGCGATTTTGGGAGAATCATAATATTTCGAATTAAAACTGCAGACACCGTAAATAAAAAATTCAAAACCATTGACAAAGAAATTTATTGCAAGAAGAATCACAATAATACCAACAACAGCCAAAGCCATTCTTTTCTTTTTCATTCAATCACCACCTTAAGTGTATTATATCATAAAAGCAGTGGAGTGGCAAGGGTTTTAAGTGAAGCGCACTTTTAATTCTCCGTGAGCCGCAGGCTCGCATCATAGAACAAAGTTCAACTTCATTTTTTATGCGCACAGGTGCGCTTCATTTCAAATCCGAGGTCGCCTCCAAAACAAAAAAAGCACCCGTTTGGGTGCGTTGGAGATTGTTATAAACCTTCGCTTTCTCCGCATCTCCGATGCAGGAGGCGACGACTCCCCAGTCGCATAGTCGAAATAAGAGTAAACTATGGTTTCCGCTTATTTCTCCTTGCTTTGTGGGGTATCGCTTCGTAAAAAAGCCACACCGTGGCTTTTTTACTCGCTCACTCGGCATTTGAACCGATCACCTTCGGTGAGCGGTTCAATAGTGTCGCTCCAACGCAAAAACGCACCCGTTTGGGTGCGTTTTGCGTTGGAGGCGACACTCGGATTTGAACCGAGGAATAAAGGTTTTGCAGACCTCTGCCTTACCACTTGGCTATGTCGCCATATTATTTGAGGGACAGATTGCTCTGTCCCTCGAGCCAATAGGCTGGAGCGGATTACGGGGCTCGAACCCGCCACCTCGACCTTGGCAAGGTCGCGCTCTACCAAATGAGCTAAATCCGCAGGTGGTTATTCTAAAAGGAAG
>JAFQDF010000013.1 GCA_017416185.1 Clostridia bacterium | reverse complement strand
AGGGTCCACCCGTTCCCATTCCGAACACGGTAGTTAAGCTGTACGATGCCGACAATCCTTGTCTGGAGACGGACCGGGAAGATAGGTCGATGCTTACATTAATTGGTGTCTTTAGTGCACAGGGTCCACCCGTTCCCATTCCGAACACGGTAGTTAAGCTGTGCTATGCCGACAATACTTGTCTGGAGACGGACCGGGAAGATAGGTCGATGCCAATACAAAGCGGAACAGAAATGTTCCGCGAAAAATATTCCTCCTTAGCTCAGTCGGTAGAGCACTCGGCTGTTAACCGAGTTGTCGCTGGTTCGAGCCCAGCAGGGGGAGCCAGAAAAAAGACCATCATTTGATGGTCTTTTTTCAATGAAATAAATCCCTATGGGATTTGTGAAATACGCTGCGCGTGTGAAATATTGCTTCGCAATGTGAAATACGCCTCGACGGCGTGTGAGGGATTTATTTTATTTCACATTCGGTGGAACGCCGAATATTTCACAATTTACATAAGTAAATTATTTCACATTTGCCGTAAGGCAAATATTTCACTATATATTTTATATACCATCTTGAGTTTATCCTGGATGGCTTTTTTGTTGCTCCCTTTATCCTGTCGCACTCAAACCCACCGCCCCTGTTTGGCGACAGCCGCCGCTGTTAACTGGAACTTAGCCTTGCGCTGCCGGTGGCAGATACAGCAAGGCTAAGTTTACGGCAGACACTTGGTGAATCCGAGCGACTTTAGGAGCGATGGATGAACCTTAGTGTCAACGAGAAGGGTCGTTGGTTCGAGTCCAACAGGGGGAGCCATAATGGGGCAACAATTTTGCACCCTAACACAAAAGTCCTTGATTTTCAAGGGCTTTTCGTGTTTTTAGGGGTACAAAACAACCCCCTTTCACCATTGCACCTTTCCTTGAACCTTTTGGACTTAAACCTGCGACTTTATGGGGGCATATTGAGTTTATATTGTTCTTATGGTATAATTTTTTTGATGTGATAAGGTGTATTGGACAAATCATTTCACAAAATGACGAGAAATACATTATATAGGTGTGCTAAAATAAGGGCACAGGAGGTGGAAAGCGATGAATTGGTTAGAAAGCATTGAAAAGGCAATTGGTTATATAGAATCGCATCTAAAGGATGATTTTTCAGTTGAGGATGTCGCGTCGCATGTTTATATGTCTTCCGGATATTTTCAAAAAGCATTTTCCATGCTGTGCGGTTTTACCTTAAGTGAATATATTCGAAATCGTAGATTGGCAGAGGCGGGAATGGAGCTCATTTCTTCCAATGAAAAGATCATCGATATTGCTCTGATGTATGGTTATGATTCTCACGATAGCTTTACCAAAGCTTTCTCGCGTTTTCATGGTGGTACTCCTTCTGCAGTTCGACGTGGCGGTTGTACGTTAAAAGCCTTTGCACCGTTACGACTTCAATTTATTTTAGGAGGAGGCTATATTATGGATTACAGAATTGAAAAGCAGCCGGGATTTGAAGTGTTACTCAAGGTTGAAGCGGACCGTGTGACCTATTGGAGTGAACCGGATTTGAATGAGAATCAGTTGAGAATGATCTCAACAAAACAAAAGTGTGGTGGATTGTATCGTGATATGTCAAGTGATTCCGAGCATTTGGATGGTTTTGAACTTTATTATTTTCCTGCGGCGACCTGGGCGGTGTTTGTTGCTAAAGGAAGTTCACGCACTGATGCCAAGCAAAAGACGTTCGAACAAATCACGAAAGAATGGTTTCCGCAAACAAATTATCGACTGGATAACACCTATTCGGTTATGATTTCTTACCAAACGCCTGTAAATCAGGATAACGACGCTGACCTTGGAATTTTTTGGGTCCCGATAGTAGAAGCGTAAGCTTTTGACTGCTTGGAAGAGAATATTCTATCTTGCAAGCAAAGGTTTGAAATTGTTGGGTTAACTCAACAAAAGCCATCCGAAAGGATGGCTTTTTTGTTGGCTCCCCTACTTAAATTCTAACCGCCGACAACCCGATCGTTAAGAGCCGGCGCTGTTAATTGGTCGGCATGTCCCCGCTGCCTGTGGCAGATGAAGGGGACGCGGCGACACGGCAGACACTTGGCGAGTCCGAACTACTTTAGGAGCGACGGAGGAGCTGTAGTGTCAACGAGAAATGGTTGTTGGTACAATATGCTAAAACAACATTAAATAACAATACGCAATTCACCTCCGAGAAGCATATACCCCAAGGATTGTGCTATTCTACGGGAGGGGATATTCTCAACCTGACATACCCAAAGAGCAAGTTTATTATCATTTATAACCGCTTGTGTAGCGGCGGATGCAGTTGCTTTGCCATACCCTTTTCCCCTATGTTCGGGACGGGAAAACACTTGCATTGAGCAGGTGTTTTCGAACATTTCTTGGTTCGGTTTATAATAACTGCAGCTTATAATTTTTTTATTGTCGGTTATAGAATACATCGTACCGTCAAAATCATCGTTGAGTATAAATTGCTCGTCACCGCGGTAAATTCTTTCAACATTTTGAGTGTTTTGCGGTATGAAGCTGTCTTTGTTACATATAAAATCCAATGTGTGTACACAGTTATATTTTATATCCTGTAAAAATTCTTCACTTGGCTCCAATGAAAAGTCTGAGTAATTATATCCTAACAAATCAAGAATTTCACGATAGAATAAAGCAGAACACAGTTTTTCCATAATGTCATTCTCGTAAAAATATTTTGAAATTGTTTTGATATGTTCAGGTTGTACCGATACAAAGGATCTGCCGGCATTATGAATGATATTGATTATTTCGTTTCCCTTTGATTTTGTTATTAGCATATTATGTGTTGGAATGTCGACACCGACTCTTTCGTAAATAGAGTTGGCAGCAAATGCTTCAATTTCATTAGAAAAGTTTTGTATAGCTTTCATATTTTTCTCCTCTGTAAAATAAAAATGACGCCGACGAAATCGGCGTCAATATTTTATCCTGACTTAAGGCAGAGCGGAGTCGGACAAACGCAATACGATTTCATCGAAAAATAAGTTATCATTTTGTCCATCTCCATTTCTAAAGGAATTCTACATATCTATCATAGCATCTGATCAATTTTATGTCAAGTGTATATATCGTACTATTATTCAACCGTCAGTTGAAAAACATCAACCGTTCTTTTATTGTTTATAAGCGGAATATCTGCTATAATCAAATCAGAAAGGAGATGATCGGATGGATAACACGAATACGGTTTTAGCTGAAAACATACAGAAATACCGTAAGAAATGCGGTTTGACCCAAGAAGATCTTGCGAAAAAGTTAGGTGTAACATTCCAAGCTGTTTCTAAATGGGAAAATTCAAAGGCAGCTCCGGATATTACATTGATACCAACAATCGCAAAAATATTTAATATAACGACAGATGATTTGTTTGGTAACTATGAAGAAGATGTCGAAACAACCGTTTGCGAATTCAACTTCGGCCTATGCCTTGACGATTTTGCAAGGGAGATTTTGGAATATGGCGACATAAAAGAATGCTGTGTTGTTAAGAATGAGCAACGAGATCATAAAAACAAATGGGAGGTACGTATTCATTTCGTTTCAAAAAATACAGACATTCCTTATATTCTCCAAAGATACATAAAAAAAGGATGCCTCGCGGACGGCTATTGTGTGTACTACCGTAACGGTAAGATCATTGATAATGAATGCCCGAATAAATTCTATATATGTCAAGAAAAGATCTGGGCATATAAAAATACAGACAGTAAATTTGTTAAAGAGATGATCAAGCAACAGTTGGATATGGGATTAATAGATGAGGAATAAACTTAAGTGCCAATGAGAGAATACCGCCATATCATTTAGCACACATATTCTTGTGAACTTGGTGATATACAATATCCGCTTTGATTTCAACTCTACAAATAGTTGAGTTATACAAGCCTAAGTATCGCTAATACTCAAATAAGAGTTTGTTGCTTTATACTTTCAGGTGTGATATAATATTTACAGAAAGCGACAGGAGGATAATGTAATGGATGAGAAAAAATTCGGTGTAAGAATTGCTGAATTACGAAACATAAATAACATCACACAGTTGGAGCTTGCTGAAAAATTAGGAGTGACCGACCGTGCGGTCAGTAAATGGGAAACCGGCGGCGGCTTTCCCGATATTACGCTGCTTCCTCAAATTGCAGATGCTTTTAATGTCAGTATCGATTATTTATTACGCGGCGGTACAAGAATCAAACAAGAAATATATGCTAATCACGTTAGTAATAAATACAACGACTATGTTAATAACAATTATTTATCTAACGGTTGGAAAATTGTCGATATGAAACTTTCAGGTGATGGCGATGGTGCAGGTATATGTGCCGTTATAATGGAAAAAGAAATATACGGAGATTACGTATAAACACAATTTACTGGGATAAAAGAATGCATACATTTTATACAAGTGAACGAAAAATATGGCGGGAGTGGCTTGCCGAACACTTTGAAACCGAAAAAGAAATTTGGTTTGTTTTTCCGATGAAGGAGTCGGGGGATAAGGCGCTTTCCTATAATGATGCGGTAGAAGAAGCGCTCTGCTTTGGTTGGATCGACAGCACCATAAAGCACATCGACCCCACACATCGAGCCCAGCGATTTACACCGAGAAGAAAAGGCAGTCCGTATTCACGCCCAAACATAGAAAGAATGATTTGGCTCGAGGAACGAGGAATGCTCCATCCAAGCATAAGAGAGGGTGTGTTGCCTTTGATTGGCACACCGTATATTTTCCCTGATGATATTATTGATGCCATAAAGGCAAATGATGCAGCATGGGAAAACTATGAGAAATTATCCGAGCCATACAAGCGCATTCGTATTGCTTATATTGACGCGGCAAGGAAACGTCCCGATGAGTTCAAAAAACGTCTTGAAAGCTTCATTAAAAAGACTCGCGACGGAAAATTAATCGTCGGGTTCGGCGGAATCGATAAATACTACGGTTAGATAGCAACAACTGATATAAACCACCCGACAGGGTGGTTTTGTGTTTTCTGATTCAGCGACGTCTTGGTTGAAATACCAATGATAATATGATATAATTAATTAATATAATTTGATTTGGAGTAACGATATTATGTCAATGTGGAATCCGTGGCGGGGCTGTAAAAAATGCAGTGAAGGATGTCTTCATTGTTATATACACAAGGGGGATGACAAACGGGGCATTAATACAAGCGACATAGTAAAAACAAAAGATTTTTACAAGCCGGTCGAGCGCTTAAAAAACGGAAATTACAAAATGAAAGCGGGGATGGTTTATCTTTGCTTTTCCACCGATTTTCTGATAGAGGAAGCTGATGCCTGGCGAAAAGAATGCTGGGCTATGATAAAAGAGCGTCGTGATTGCAGATTTCTTTTTCTCACAAAAAGAATAGAAAGATTTTCGGATTGTGTTCCCGATGATTGGGGCGACGGATATGAAAACGTTGTTGTTTGCTGCACCGTTGAAACTCAAAAGAAAGCAGATGAAAGGCTGTCGTTGTTTAAATCACTTCCGATAAAGCACAAATGTATTACAGTCCAGCCCCTGCTTGAAAGGATAAATATTGAGCCGTATCTTGATGATATCGAGCTTGTGGTCGTTGGCGGTGAGTCGGATAAGAATGCCAGAGTGTTTGATTATGACTGGGCACTTGATCTGAGAGAGCAGTGTATACGAAAACACGTTTCCTTTGAATTCAGACAGTGCGGAACTCATTTTGTCAAAGACGGAAAGGAATACAAATTGCAAACTAAGGATCTGTGCGCTCAAGCAAGAAAAGCAGGAATAGATTATATAGTTCAAAGGTAAATATCAAAACTGACGGGTGATAAAGATGATAGATATTAATATGTGGATGCAAAGCTTCTTAAAAAAAATAAATGAGACCTTTTCAAACCGTATATGGTTTGTTGGTTTGCAAGGCAGTTATTGCCGTGGCGAGGCAACTGAAGCAAGTGATATTGACGTGGTTGTTATTCTGGATGAATTATCTGTTAAGGATATCAAAACCTATAACACAATGTTGGATACCTTAACTCACAGAGAACTTATCTGCGGTTTTATTTCAGGCAAACAGGAAATCATGAATTGGGATACGGCTGAGCTATTCCAGTTTTGCCACGATACAACACCGATCATAGGAAGCCTTGATTCTGTTCTGGCTTCTGTTGACGATAATTCCGTGAACAGAGCGATCAAAAGCGGTGCCTGTAACATATATCACGGTTGTGTTCATAATATGCTCTATGAAAAAAGCGAGGCTGTTTTGCGCGGATTATATAAAGCCGCCTCCTTCCTTGTGCAGGCAATCACTTTCAAGCAAACAGGAAGCTATTTCGTCCATCAAAAAGAATTACTCTGCATAGTATCTTCCGATGAACGGGAAATTGTAGAAATATTTTTGAATTTGAAAAATGACGGGGCGGTAGATTTCGATATGATGTCCGAAGCTTTGTTTGTTTGGTCAAAGAAATGGATCTCTGAAAATAGTTAAGCGGATTCCAATATATCGGGCAGCAAATAAATATTAAGGTATGGACATACCGATAAAATTTGTAAATTCCTGTATACGTTAAACAAATATAACAAGGCAGTAGGACAAGCAGAAAATTGACAGCAACAGCGTGTTGCTTTACAAACCTGATAATTTGAACTATAATTGTTATGAGGTGAAGCATATGGATACAAAGGATATTATTTTTGAACTCAGAACAAAGAACGGTATGTCACAGGATGAGCTTGCGGAAAAGATTTTTGTTACCCGCCAGGCTGTTTCCCGCTGGGAAAACGGAGAAACCATCCCCAACACAGAAGCCTTAAAGCTGTTGTCAAAGCTGTTTGACGTTTCGATAAATACTCTCCTCGGATCACCGAGACAGCTTATTTGTCAATGCTGCGGTATGCCACTTGATGACTCTAATACGAGCCGTGAAACAGACGGCCGCTTCAACGAGGAATACTGTAAATGGTGCTATGCCGACGGGGAGTATATGTATCATAATATGGACGATTTAATTGAGGTTTGCGTTCAGAATATGGCAAGTGAGAAGTTTACCTCCGAGCAGGCCCGTGCATATATGAAGGATATGCTGCCTAAGCTTGACTATTGGAAGCGGTATAAATACCTTGACGGAGCCGAAAGGTTTGAGGAATTCAAGCAACAGCTTATCAGTGAATTTAATGATCTGCATATAGAGGGTATGCCAAAGGTTGAAAAGCTCAATGCCCTGGTTGGGGGTTATATTAACCTTGAATACACCCTGCCGAACGGGCAGATTGTGAAATTTCTTGAAGACAATGCAACCTATCTCGGAAATCAGCTGGAATCAGAATTCGGCGGGGAGCGTTGCTTCGGGATAGCCGCAAATATGGATTTCTTGCTTGTCTGTACTTATGAAAAAGATGGTGCAAACCCCGAGCTTGTCTTATATAAAAAGAGATGACTTAAAGAATAATCAGCCCAACGGCTTGATTATAAATAATTTAAAGAAGATTCTTTTTGGTTAAACGAACAAAAGAGCAGTGTGCTACTTAGCACACTGCTCTTACTTTTTACGGTGCTCGGGAATGGTTGAAAAAAGTTGAATTTTGTGATATAATGCAACAGCCTTATTTTGGACCCCAAAAATCCTTGAAATGGCTGGAGGAAAAGCAACCCGAAGCATTTGACTGTTACGATAAAGCTCTGCGGCTTCGGGTGTGGGCATCCCCACACAGGCCCTGATAAAATATGGCATATCGCCCTGTCTATTCAGGGGATGACCTCAAATGACGAGTCGGAAAAGGAATTGCTCCTTGATTATTTTGAAAAAACGGATGCAGATACCGGCTTTGTACACGAGAGCTTTAACAAGGATAACCCTTATAATTACACTCGTGAGTGGTTTTCCTGGTCGAACGCAATGTTCGTGGAATTTGTCCTTTCGGTATGTGGGCTGAGGATCAAAATGTAATTAAAAGGACACTTAAGAGGCATACTTCGTAAGGAAGTATGCCTAAGTTATATTCGCCTAACGGCGAGTTATATTGCTTCGCAGTTATATTTGGGCTAAAGCCCAAGCTATATTCGCTTCGCGAGTTTTGTCCGTTTGGATTAAGCTATCTGGGTTATAACGAGATGTGCAGAAACGGGTCGTGTGCCGCCGGCGAGGGGTGTGATTGTAAGGGCAGCCGCCGTACCCTCGGGGTTACGGACTGTCAGTACCGAGTTTTCTACGGTGGTATTGACGATTGCCATTCCTACGATCTGCGATGCACCGGTGGCTCTGCCGACTACGGTGTACGCCAAATCAGCTCCGTTAAGGGTCAGTATAAGCTGGCCTGCCTCGTCAACGCTGACCTCAAAGAATACCTGATAGGTTCCGATCTGTGCTAAATTAAATGAATCGGGACCGGTACGGGATATATCAGCTCCGCTGTTGGGACCGTCCTCGGGGAAGCTTACGTCGGTTCCGGGAGCCACGCTTGCCGAGTTATCGGGAGGCATAAGTGCATAAAAATCTGCAAAGTTCAGCACTCCGCCTGCAGGACCTGTTTCACCTACAGGCCCCTGAGGACCAACGGGACCTGTTTCACCTACAGGCCCCTGAGGACCGGCGGGACCTGTTTCACCTATGGGTCCCTGAGGACCGACAGGACCTGTTTCACCTACAGGACCCTGAGGACCGACAGGACCGGTTTCACCAACGGGACCCTGAGGACCGACAGGACCGGTTTCACCTACAGGACCCTGAGGACCGGCAGGACCGGTTTCACCTACAGGACCCTGAGGACCGACGGGACCTGTTTCACCAATAGGCCCCTGAGGACCGGCAGGACCTGTTTCACCCACGGGCCCCTGAGGACCAACGGGACCTGTTTCACCTACGGACCCCTGAGGACCGACAGGACCGGTTTCACCTATAGGCCCCTGAGGACCGACAGGACCGGTTTCACCAACGGGACCCTGAGGACCGACAGGACCGGTTAAACCAATAGGCCCCTGAGGACCGACGGGACCTGTTTCACCTACGGGACCCTGAGGACCAACGGGACCTGTTTCACCAATAGGCCCCTGAGGACCAACGGGACCGGTTTCGCCTATAGGTCCCTGAAGTCCCGCGGGACCTCTGTCGCCTTCGGGTCCCTGAGGACCTACAGGGCCCTGTGAACCTCTTGGTCCAACAGGACCTTGAGGACCTCTCGGACCGATCGGGCCGCGGGGACCTTGAGGGCCGGGAGGACAGCACGAACAGTCACGATCGCAGCGATCATCGTCCATACAGTGATCGTTTTGACAGCCGCAGTCATAGTTTCTGCCGTCATTATCATTATTGTCGTTTCTGTTTCTGTTGAAATTCCATCTACTCAATATATTTTACCTCCTTTGATGAGATTCAATATATAATATGATTTTGTTTGATATAATGACACTCGTACAGAGATCTATATAAGGAAATGCAAAATAAATAGAATTATTGTTGATATAATATATAAAACCATCCTTCTCGGATGGTTTTTATGCTTGAAGTTAAGAAAACGGTATGTTATAATATAAAAGGATTATTCTAAAATATTTATATATAACCTTTCGGAGGAAAAATGGCTAAGGATAAAAGGTTTGAAAAAGTTTATAAACAAAATATGGGCGAAATAGAAATCTGGGTCGATAGAGAAACAGGTGTTAATTATTTGTATCGCCAAAGCGGTTATTCGGGTGGTTTGACGGTTTTATTAGACAAAGACGGCAAACCGGTGATCACACCATTTGAGGAGAATCATATATAGGTATGAAACAAAAGATAGAAAAAACCAACGCAATGCGGGTGCTTGACGGCATAAAAGCAGAATACGAGCATTTTACATATGACAATATGACTCTATCCTCGGACGAGCTTGCCGAGAAGGTGGGTGTTGATACCGACGCCCTTTATAAAACCCTTGTCTGCGTAGGTAAAAGCGGACAGAATTACGTGTTTATGGTACCTACCAAGGGAGAGCTTGATCTGAAAAAAGCGGCAAAGGCAAGCGGAGAAAAATGGGTGGAAATGATCCCTCAAAAGTCGCTTCTGCCCCTTACAGGGTACGTTCACGGCGGTTGCTCTCCTCTCGGAATGAAAAAGCTCTTTCCTACATTTATTGACGAGATAGCAACCACAAAAGAGCTGATCGTATTCTCCGGCGGTAAGGTCGGACACCAGATCAAAACCAAGCTCGAATATCTGCAAAAAGCCGCAAACGTAAAGGTAGCGGATATTGCGAAAAAATAATATCTGTTTTAACGGAGCAAATAAGGAATGGATGGCAAGACAACGATAAAATATTTACAGAGCTATATCAAAGAAAAGGACTATCATCCCGAACTTTTGAAGGATTATTTTCTTAAATTATCCGAAGAGGTCGGGGAGCTCTCTCGTGCCATGAGAAAGGGTATCAAGGCTGAAAACAGCACCGATATTATCGGCACCGTGGATGAAGAATTATATGACGTGATCTACTATGCCTTGGCTATTGCAAATATATACGGGGTTGACATAGAGCATATTGCAAAGGTCAAATCGGAAATGACCGAAAGCAAATATCCATCCAACGTTAAGTTTGAAGAAGGAAGATAAAGCGATGCAAGAAACATCCTACTCCTTTAACGGAGTAAATATATACGCCCTGCCCAATCCTAATCTGCGAAGCTTTTGTCTGTCGCTTTATATCCGAGCAGGCAGCTTTTACGAAACAGACAAGAACAACGGAATCGGTCATCTTTTTGAGCACGTAGTGTTCAGAAATATCAAAAGAAAGCATCCAAACTTCTATGAAGAATCTGCTCTTCACGGTGTAGATCTGCAAGCAAGGACCTATAAAGAATTCATTCAGTTCGAGTTAAACGGTCCGTCCGCAGAATTCGAGTTTGCTGCAGATATTCTGTTCAATATTTTTGATGAGATAGAGCTTGACAGAACTGAGCTTGACAAAGAGAAAAAGCGTGTCAAGGCAGAAATAAGAGAAGGCGATGAGCGTAGCTCTATTTATTATTTTTTTAATCAGCTTGTGTGGAAGGGAACCGAGGCGGAGAAAAGTGTTCTCGGATACTGTAGAATTTTAGATTCTGTTTCTGTAAAAAAACTAAACGAATACAGAAAAGAATGCTTTTCCAAGAATAACTTTTTTATCTATATAACAGGAAATTTTTCCGATAAGGATATCGAGATCTTAAAGATAAAAACGGAAACACTGGATCTTCCTCAAAATGAAATAAAAAGATCGAATACCGTTACGTTGAATAATGATTTTTTTAACCGAAGGATAAAAATCAACATCAAAAACGATACCTGGTATTATATCAGTGCTGGATTTGATTTTGACAATACCAAGTATCCTCAGGGTGTGATCGATATACTTTACGGCGTTCTATTTAACTGCGACAAGGCTTTGATGTACAAATATCTGTCTGAAGATAACCCTGTCATATATTCATACGACAGCACACAGGAGCAGTATGATAATGTAGGTAATATATACTTTAAGTTTGAGGTAGATAAGACCTGTATAGAGGAAGCAATAGCCGTGGTCGTTGAAATGCTAAATGACGTAAAGGTCGGTAAGTTTAATTTTGAAGCGACGCTTTGTTCAGAAAAGTATCATATAGAAACGGAATTGGATTCCCCCTCCGATCTTAACTGGAGTTTGGCGTATTATAATCACATACTCAAGGCGAACTCGGATGATCCTTGCGATAAGCTTCATACGAGATTTGAAAGCGTTACAAAGGAGCAGGTTGCAGAGGCAGCAAAGGATATTTTCTGTACCAAAAATCTGACGGTCGCTATCAAGGGCAAAAAGAAAAATATCAAAACGGAGAACATCGAAGAAATATTGAAAAAGCTTGATTGCTGAATTGGAATAATTAAAGATGAACATTGGGGATTATGATGGCTAAGAAAATGAAGCTGACAGCTGTAATATCACTTGTGATGACAGCTCTCTTTGCTATTGTTTATATAACGGCGGACGAAGCTGTTTTCCTCACACTAGTTATCAGCTTTGGAACAGTTGCCTATCATTTCGTTATGAGACTGGCGGTAGGTAAAGCTATTGATATGGTCTTCCATAACAAAATGGATTATAATAAAAAATGGTTCAGGGTAGGAAAAACAGAACAGCGCTTTTATAACCTGTTACGGGTCAGAAAATGGAAGGGTAAAATGCCCACCTATGACCTGAAGGCGTTTGATCCTAAAATACATAGCTGGGATGAAATTGCAGGTGCCACCTGCCAATCCGAGATAGTTCACGAGATCATTATGGTACTGAGCTTTTTGCCGATTTTAGCTTCGGTGTGGCTTGGTGCTCTGCCTGTGTTTGTTATCACATCGTTTTTATCTGCCTGCTTTGACTGTCTTTTTGTGATGATGCAGAGATATAACCGTCCCCGAATCGTTAAGGTGGCAGAGAGACAGCGCCGTAAGACCGACGTTCAACGAAAAAATAAAACAAATAAAGAGGTATAAATATGAAGCTTAATTTACAGAAAAACTTTTTTACCTGTGAAAAGAAAACTCTTATCAAGCACGGTGAATTTAAGATAAAAGCCTTCCGCTACGATAGTGGCGTTGAAGCTCTCAAGGTAGAAAATGAAAAATGCTCCTTTATCTTCACGCCCTTTAAGGGTCAGCAGATCTGGCATTTTAAGATTGACGGTGAGGAGATCTCGATGCAGACCGAGGTCAAGGAGCCTCAGAACACAATGACATATCTTAAAAACTACGGAGGTTTTCTCTATCATTGCGGGCTTATCTCCTTTGGCGCACCGGATGCCGAGCATCCCCACCACGGCGAGATACCCAACGAAATATACGACAAGGCATACATAAAATGCGGTGAGGACGAGGGCGGAAAATATATCGTTCTCGGCGGTGAGCTTGAGCATAATACCGCTTTTGTCCGTCATTATAAGTTTAAGCCCGAGGTCAAGCTCTACGAGGATTCAAGCGTATTCAAGATAAACGTAACTATAGAGAATCTCCGTTCATATCCTCTTGAATGGACCTATCTTTGTCATATCAATTTCCGTCCCTATGAGGGTGCGGAGCTTATCGCAAGCACAAAATATGACAGTGATCACATCAAGCTTTACCGCAGTGAGGGTTCGGCCGAGCTTCAGGATTATTTTGACAAGCTTGAAAAAGACTTTACAATAATGAACAAGGTGAACAAATCAGAGCAGGTTTACGATCCCGAGATCTGCTTCGGTATAAAGTATCTTTCGGATGAAAACAACCGTGCATATACTATGCAGGTAACGGATAAAGGCGCTTGCTACGTGTCCCATCCTGCCGACGTTCTGACCAACGGTGTGCGCTGGATCTCCAGAACGAACAATGAGGACGCTATGGGCATGGTGCTTCCCGCAACAGGCGAGCATCTCGGCTATGAAAATGCAAAGGAAAAGGGTCAGATACGCACTCTTGGAGCAGAGGGCAAGCTCAGCTTTACTATTGAGGCGGGCTATATAACTGCGGACGAGGCAGACACGGTCAGAAAAAAGATCGAGGGGATCTTGAGGTAAGCTATGGAGATAAAAGCAAAAGCGACATGCGATCTTGAATCTGTAAAGGCCTTGGTGCATCTGTGGATGTTCAAAAAATCCGACCCTAAAAAGCGTATGATAATGTGGACGGTTTTATATGCCATCCTGATGTCCGTAATAATAGTTGAGATGATATTGCTTGGGGTATCCAAGGTGATGCTGCTCCTTTTGGGTGTTGGTATTTTTGTATGCTTGCTTGAGGGCTATTGGTATTTTATCCTGCCGAGGATACGCTATAATGCCATGGCACAGCTTAAGAATGCAGTTAATGAATATACCTTTTACGATGATATGATGAGGGTCACCACAAAGGGCGATGAATGCAGCGGAGAAAGCGAAATAAAATATACGGGAATATCGAGGGTATACGAAACCTCAAAATATTTCTTTATGTATCAGACAAAAAATCAGGCGTTGGTGGTTGATAAACGGACGTTTGAGGGTACGTCGGCAAATGAGGTCAGCAAAAGGCTTCAGGCTGTACTGGGTAAAAAATATGTAATTTGCAATTATTGATCGGATAAAACGGAGGCAGTATGAAAAGAGGAATTACAAAAAGAGAACGTGAAGTAACCGATATCGACGAGATAAGAGGTATCCTTGACAGAGGCAAGATAGTTCACGTGGGTATGATAGACGGTGATATGCCCTACGTTGTGCCTATGAACTACGGATATACCCTGGAGGAGGGCAAGCTTACCCTTTATCTCCACGGTGCTACCACGGGCAGAAAGCTGGATGTTATCAGAGTCAACCCAAAGGTTTTTATTGAGATAGATACCGACATTGTTCCCTTTAAGGGCGAGGCTGCCTGTCAGTACGGTGTCAGCTACGCTTCCGTTATGGGCGAGGGTATAGCCGAGCTTGTAGAGGACGTTGAGGGAAAGATGGACTCTCTTAACAAGCTTATGATAACCCAGACCGGCAGATCCTTTGAGTTTGTTCCCAAGATGGTAACCGGTGTGACAGTTATTAAAATCCACATATCCGAATTTACCGCTAAAAAGAGACCTGTCCGTAACGGTGCTGAATTAGGTTGATTCTGTTAAATAAACAATAAAAAAGACTTGCTTGCCAAGTCTTTTTGTTGTTTATTTGTTATTTATTTTAATACTCACACCGTTTACGGTAACGTCATCTTCGGCGCGGATCATTATGTACTTTGTTCCGTCGATGACCTCGGTTTTTATCAGGTCGGGACGCTCCGGATTGACGTTGATGACTACGTCGGGAGTTTTGACCTCAAGCTGCTTTGTGTTGATAATATTTTTGGGCGGGATGGTAGTACCCTTGCCGAAGCTCTGGTCGAACTTTTTGTCAAATTCGGAAAGCTTTTCCTCGGCTACGCCGCATTCCGAAAGAACGCTCTTAACGGTATGCTTTGAGATCATAAGAGGTTCCGGTTCTCTTGCTGCCTTGTGGTCGTCCACCATAGTGCAGATCCTTTCGTGGACGGCTGTGACCACCTCTATGTCACATTCCTCCGCTACCGTGTCGCCGAGGATACTCTCAAATGTCTGCTTCTGTATCCCCGCAGGCATAGGAGGTTCGCTTTTGAAGAGATTATCTATAAATTCAGATTGACTGTTATAGGTGTCCTTTGTGTACATCAGGGCACCGTAGATATTTGCAGCTCTGTCATCAAAGGCGGGGAAGATAAATCCGAGCTGAGGGGGACAGATCACCGAGCTTGCGCCGATAGAATGAAACTCGTTTGCGTAAAAACTCAGTTGGGGCTTTGTCAGCTTGACGGGACAGACAGAACAAAGAATATAGGAGAAAACTTCGGTAGAATCCTCCTTCTTTTTGCCGTCGCCCCCGTAAGCAAAAACGTCGTATTTGTCACTTGCCAGAAGGATTATATAACCTCCCTCGATATGTACCGATTCGATTATCTTTTTATATAAGCTATCTACGGCGTCGTCATTTTCAAGAGCGCTTGAACGAAGCTCTGAGAGCAGCTTGTGTTCTTCGCTTTCCAATACCTGTCCTGTGGTAAATTCAATATCTATAAGATTCTTTCCCAAGGTTCCGGAAAGAGTCTTTTTGATTATGGCAAGCAGCTCCTCGCCCTCTCTTTCACTGCACATTCCAAGCGTACCGTTAAAGGTGGAGAGTATTTCGCGGTTCTCTGCAACAAGACATCCGCGGATACGCTGTATTCCTGTTTTGTCGGGTGTTATAGTACGGCGAAGCTCGCCTATCTCTTTTTCGTTCATAGTGTACCTCCGATTGCGTGTAGATATATTCTATCAGTTTTCAGATGATTTTACAACACCTTGAGTGGAAATTTTCTTTGATACGGAAGGTGTCACCGATGTGAATGAGCGTTTCTTTATATTTCATATCCTTTATGCTATCTTAAAACCATAAAACGCAAAGGAGAAAGATTATGAAAAGAAACGCAAAGTATAATTTATGTCTTGGGATTGGATCCATATTATTGTTTATCCTCTGGACGGTGCTTGTAATGACGGCAGACGTCAAGCCTATAGGACTGAAGGGGTCAAGCGTTGGTTTTGCCACGGTCAACTCCGCAGTTCATAAGTTGACAGGAGCGAATATGTCATTGTATAATGTAACCGACTGGCTGGGACTTGTGCCGATATTAGTCTGCTTTATTTTTGCCGGTGTGGGGCTTTATCAGCTTATCAAAAGAAGAAGTCTTTTAAAGGTTGACAAAGATATTCTTATTTTGGGCGTATACTATATTTTAGTTATCGCCGCTTATCTTATCTTTGAGATGATACCTGTAAATTACAGACCTGTACTTATAAACGGCTTTATGGAGGTATCATACCCCTCCTCCACCACTCTGCTTGTTCTTTGTGTTATGCCCACCCTTAATTTTCACCTTGACCGGAGAATAAAGAACAAAACAGTAAGAAATATAATAAATATAATATCGGTGTTTTTTTCTGTGTTTATGGTCATAGGCAGGCTGATATCGGGGGTTCATTGGTTAAGCGATATTGTCGGTTCTGTTCTTATAAGTCTTGGATTGTTTTACATTTATAAAGGAGTAGTTTTATCGGTATGGAATTCAGCGGAAAATTGCAGCAATTAAGAAAAAGCCGCGGGCTTACCCAAGAGGAGCTTGCTGAGGCTCTCTACGTATCCCGAACAGCAGTATCAAAATGGGAATCGGGCAGAGGGTATCCGAGTATTGATTCGCTCAAAGAAATTTCAAGCTATTTTTCGGTGACTTTGGACGAGCTTCTCTCTGCCGAAAAAATAATAACCATTGCCGAAAAGGAAAATAGATCAAACATAAGAGGTATATGTGATCTTATATTTGGTATAGTCGATATTTTCAGTTTCATACTGATACTTTTACCGCTATACCCCAACAGGGTAGGCGAGTATATCAATTCGGTAAATCTGTTTGCATATACAGATGCGTCGCCTTGGATCAAAGCCGTTTGTTGGACAATATTTACTCTGCTTATTGTCTTGGGTGTTTTGAAAACTGCTTTTACAAAGTTTGAAGCTCAAAAGCACAATAAAGTCATCACTGTAATTTCGATGCTGCTCGGTTGCTTTGCGGTTTTGTTTTTTGCCTTGACAAGACAAGTTTATGTTGTTATACTGGCGTTCCTGCTGCTGGCTGTTAAGGTGCTTTTACTTTTCAGATATCAAAAATGAGCCTGAAATCGGCTCATTTTTATGTTTGCATTTCATATTTACTTATGATATAATAAATCTGTCAAAAATTGTATGAGGAAATAATGATGGATCAAAAGCAAAGATGCAGCTGGTGCAACCCGAAAAATCCTTTGTATATCGAATACCACGACAAGGAATGGTGTCAGCCGAATTTCACAGATAATTATCTCTATGAAATGCTGATATTAGAGTCATTTCAGGCAGGACTTTCTTGGGAATGCGTCCTCAATAAAAGAGAGAGCTTCAGAAAAGCTTATGATGGCTTTGACATTGAAAAAGTCAGTAATTACGGTGATGACAAGATAAAAGAATTACTTAATAACAAAGATATCATTCGAAACAAATTAAAGATAAAAGCAAGCATAAATAACAGCAAAATTTTTAAGAAAATTTCGGAAGAATATAGCTCGTTTTATAATTATCTGTTGAGCTTTTATGACGGAAAAACTATTTTTGAAACGGATAAAACAACTAACGATTTATCCGATAATATTTCAGCGGATCTGCAAAAAAGAGGAATGAAATTCGTCGGCTCTACGATTATTTATTCTTATCTGCAAGCAGTGGGGATAATATATTCCCACGAAAAGGAATGTTATTTGTATAAGGAAAATTAAAGCTATGGCATCTATAATCATACATATGGCGGTTACGGTAAACGCGCTTGATATTTGCGGTATAGAAACGGATCGGGATGAGTATCTCGTGGGCACGATACTGCCGGACTACGTAACCGAAGAAAACGCTCATTACAAGGATCTTATGGGTGAGAGAAAATTTTTCAATCTTGCAAGGTTCAGAAAAGAACACGCAGACAAGCTTACCGATCCGATATATAAAGGCTACTATCTCCATCTCGTGCAGGATATGATATTTCGCGATTTTATGTATAATACTCACGGCTTTTCTCCGGCAGAACGAAAAAACGTACTGAAGCTTTACGCCGACTATCAGCGTTTAAACGGATATCTTGCCCGCAGATATTCTATACCTATCGAGATACTCAAGAATATGGATGTCGTTGCTTCGGAGAGATATTCTGATTTTACGTTAAATAAGCCCGAGCTTGCCGAAGAGACCGAAAAATACCATAATATAAATATTTGTCCCGAGGGGGAATACTCCTTCTTTACCCCCGAAATGGCTGAGGAGTACGTAAGACTGGCAAGCGATGCGTGCATCAGAGAGATGTTGGCACTTAGGGGCGAAAAGGAACATATAAACGAATTTGATTATTCCTGGATAAGATTTTTTAATAGCTGAAAGAAACAAAATAAAAGAAAATGTTTAAATGAGGGGAGTCCGGAGTACAGGGCTCCCCTTAGGCGTATATACTTTTGGTGTTGCTTGCCGGAGGCGAAAAGATTTAGAATTTTTTTCCGATTTACCTGATATTTTATGTCAAAAAAATATTGAAATAATAAATTATATGTGATATAATATATCCTGTATATTTATATGCGGAGGGTCAAAAGTTGAAAGATAATTTGATCAATGATAACGAGCTTCTTGTGGAGGAGCTTGCGGGTACAGAGGAAGAGGAATTAAAGTTCCGAAGGCCCAAAAAGGAAATTAATAAAAAAAGATTGCTCATTGTATTATTCATTATATTAGGCATTGTTGTAGCGGGGGCTCTTTCCTTTGCTGCATATATGATCTTCAAGCCCGAAAAGGGCTACGACGACAGCGCGGCTTTCTATTTTTCCAGTGACCTTCTCAGCGAAGAAGGCGGCGAATTCGTTGTGTACGATACAATAGACTTTAACGTTTACAACTATGCGGATTCTCTTAGAGTTTCAAAGGAGCCTGTAACCGATTTTACCGTCAGGATCAAAGCTGACGGTAAGGATATAACAACAAAGACCGATATCTCTATGGGTGAGCGTGCTATGGCTCCCAATGTAAGAAGCGGTTGTGCGGTTTCTGTTTCGGTACCCGAAAAGTACAGAAGTAAGGTTATAGACGTTACCGTCACCTCCTCTCCTGTTCAGAAGGTGATTACAGCAAGCTTCAAGGTGCTGCCTGCCTGGGGTTACACAATAAACGATAAAGAGGGCAACGTTTGTGCTGATCTTGTTGTTTACGCAAACAAGGATGTGAGCCTTGAGCTTATTTGGGACAGCGAAAAGCTTGTTCCTGACAGCACTGATTCTTACATAAGAACAGCAGAGGCGGGTAAGCCCAAGTGTATAATAGAGCTTACCTCGGGTACAAGCGTTACGATCCCTATGTTTAAGCTGGATCCCACACAGGACTATACCAAGGATAAGAAAGCAATCGTATTCAATTTGGTAAAGAATGCAGTGACAGAGAAGGAAGAGCCTGTTGAGGCAGAAGATACCGCAACGGAAACAAAGGAGGTAAGCGCATGACAAAAAGAATAATTTCGCTTATCCTCTGTATCGTAATTCTGACGGGAAGCTTTGGCTTTACGGTATTTGCCGATGAGGTTGAAGCGGTCATAGGAGGTACCGAATATTCCACCCTTGAGGAGGCTTTGGCGGCATCCAGAAACGGTGATGTTATTATCCTTAAAGGGGATGTGGCCGTTGAAGAAACAGTAAATGTAACAAAGACTCTTACAATGCGTGCCGAGTCCTCGGCTACAGTCAAGGGTGCATTTGACATAACAGGTTCACTTACGCTTATGAATATCTGTATAGATGCCTCAGAGCTTGAGGCTGAATATGGTGTAAGCGTAACCGGCGGTAATTTTACCATGCGCAGCGGTTCTTCTGTTATCGGCGGAATTTTCGTTGACGGTGGCGTGTTCAATTTTTATGGCGGCAGTATTTCCGCTGCCAATATTAAGTTGGTGGATGATTCGGCAACTTTCCGTATGTCGGGAGATGCAAGCTTCGAGGATCAGGTAAGCATCAGCCTTCCTACAAATGCATATGTTGAGATTACAGGCGAGCTTACAGGTGAGGGAGATATAAGTATTACTGTACCTTCCATAAACTCAGGCGACCGTGTTGCTACTCTTACCGGTGGTATTTCTCTCGATGCAACACAGCTTGCACGCTTTAAGATCAAGGACGAAAGCTCCGAGTATACCGTTTTACTTAACGGTAATGACGTAATAGCAGATAAGCCCGTAGGTTCAACCGATGTGGCGAAAATAGGTGATGTAGGATATCCTACCCTTGCAGAGGCGTTTGCTGCAGCAGCAGAATCCTCGGCAACGATTACGCTTACCTCGGTGGTTGTTATTGATTCTCCTATTACCGTTAAGGGTAACGTTACTCTGTCAACTGACGGAAACTATACCCTTTATGCAGGAAAGTCGGTTGGCGGGTCTCTGTTTGTTGTCTCTAAGGACTCAAGCCTTAAAATATCAGATAAGGATAACACAATTACCGTAAGCGGCAGAGATAACGGTGCTGCACTCTTTGACGTGCAGGGTACCCTCAGCATAGATTCCTCGGTTATTATCACAGGAAACGTAAATAATTCCGAAAAGCATAATAAGGGCACTGTTTACGTAAATGGCGGTACCTTTAATATGGCGGGAGGAAGTATCAGCGGTAACAAAGGCAAATCCGGTACAGTTTACGTTGCAAGCGGTAGCTTCAATATGACAGGCGGTGCCATAAATAACAATACTGCTACCACCGCAGGCGGTGTATATGTTGCAGGCGGCAGCTTTACTCTCGGCGGCGGCTCTATATACGGAAACTCCGGAGACGGAGTTTGGACGGCAGGGTCATTTACCCTGGCCGGCAGCGGTTCTATCTTTTCCAGTGCCACATATCCCGCTACCGTATTCCTTTCCAATTCTGCTGTGATAAAGGTTAAAGAAAATTGGAAGCCCTCTGCGGCAAGTGCGGGCTACAGCAACGTTATTACCGTTGCAATGACAGAGCCCAAGATTTATGATACAGTAGCAGAGTTCGAGGGAACTCCCTCCAAGGACAGTTTCAAGATGAGTGAAAGATATGAAGGCAAATTCACTCTTACGGTCAAGGAAAAGAAGCTTATTGTCGGTGCGGCGGACGAGGTCTATACCGTATACTGGGGCAATAATCCCTATATGAGTATTGAAGAGGCGGTTGCCGCTCTTCCGGAAAACACACAAGCAACCCTTAAGATCGTGGGCGATACCACCGTATCCGCTCCTGTGGTGATCAAGAAGGGTATGAATATTATTATTACAACAGATACCAACCCCGGAAACCTCAGTGAATATAAATCCCGCACCGTAAAGCGCGGAGCGGAGTTTGCTTCCGAAATGTTCCGTGTGGAAAAGGGTGCTTCCCTTACTCTTGAAGCTGCCAAAGATAAGACACTGGTCTTTGACGGTGAGGGTAAGAAGGTAACAGGAGCGTTGGTAACCACCGCAGGCGGTACCGTTATAGGTAAGGGTGCGGTGATAAAGGCTAATAACAATAAAACCTCAGAAAAGCTCGCAACCCCCTCCGTATTTACCTTCGGCGGCGGTGTTTACGTTGAAAAGGGAGGAAGCTGCAGTATCAACGGCGGCAGTATTTCCGGTAACTACGCAAGCTACGGCGGCGGTGTTTACGTAAATGACGGTGCTCTCAGTATGTCTGAAGGTGCAGAGATCAAAGAAAACGGTGCTCTTTACGGCGGCGGTGTTTACCTTGAGACCTCAGGCTCTGACAAGGAGGTGCGTGCCACCTTTGCAATGGCAGGCGGCAAGCTTACCGGTAATAAGGCAACGAATGCTGCGTCTATCAAGGATTCAGGTGTTGCAGGCGGTGTGTTTATTACCAACGGCTCCTCATTTATGATGTCTGACGGCAGCATTGAAAAGAACACTGCGTCTTTAGCCTCCGGCGTTTGTGTGGGTGTGCTTGAATACGCAGATGAGATCCCTGTTCCCGAGTTCACAATCTCGGATAAGGCGACTATAGCAACCGATAATACCGTGCATCTTGCAATTCCTAACATCTCTGTAATTAAGGTGTCGGCAGTGCTTACCTCGACAACGGCGACTACTGTTTCTATTCCCGAAGCAATGCCTCAGAATATGAAGCTGGTTGTGTTTGCTCAGGGGGAAAAAGAGGCAACTAACGAAGCTGCTGCAAAGAAGGCCTTTGAAGCTAAGCGTTTTGTTCTTGATAAGGCTGCCTCGGAATACTTTAAGGTATCTCAGTCCTATGTGGATAAAGCGGTGCTTATAAATACCGCAGGTGACCATCTCCCTTCAAGAACGAAGGCGGGCAAGTACTATAACGGACTTGCGGCATACGAGGAAGAGGACGAAAAGGATACAGAGAAGGAAACCGAAAAGGATGAGGCGAAGGATAATGATAAGGATGAGGGAAAGGATAAGGAAGAACTCCGTACTCCCATAATATACGATCCCACGATCATCCGTGAAAACGGTTCCTTTACCACAGTTTATGAGTTCAGCTATTACCCCAATCTCTACAAGAGCATCAACACATATATCACCGCTCCCTTCCCCGAGGGAACAAGAATCGTAATGATAGATACCACAGATGAAGAAAGCGTGGGATATTATTATTACGAGGTGACAGGTGACGAAGCTGTTGTGGGAGAAGCAGACGGAGAAGATGACAAGAAAAAATTACCTGATACCATAGAGATCCCTCTTGTGAACTTCTATCAGATGGGTACAACAGATAAGTTCTATGAGCCTAAGGTAAACGAAGACACAGCTAAGAAGGCTATGACCACCGAAAAGCTTTTATTCACCGTGGATTTCACTGATATCCTTCTGGATGAATCGGTAAGCTTTGAAGGCGAGCTTTCTATGGTGCTGAACCATTATTATCCCGGAAGTGCGGAGGGAGAAAGATATGACATTTCGGGTAACGAGATGCTGTCCGAATTCACCATATCCACAGTTTCTTCATCAAGCGTCACGCTGACTGCTACCGAGGACGGCTGCTACGAAGTAAGCTATGAGCTTTCTGATGACAGCGTAGCTCTTGCTCATAACAAGGGAGTTATCCTTTTCCAGTCCGGTAACGAAAGCTTCCCACGCGGAACGGTCATTTCCGACGAGAAGGGCAAACAGTATGTTGCGGCAGGAAAGTCCGATGTTATTGCAGTTCCTATGCCTGTTGACAAGGACGGTAATGTGGAAAAGAAGGGTAAGCTGAAGGTTACTCTCGGTAACTACTATGGTACGGCAATTGTAGAGTCGACTATGCGTTGTGTTATCGCAGCAAGCGATGACGGAAAGCACTACACGGTAGGAGCGGCATATGATGCTGAAAGTGACGGTGTTAACCTTGAGCTTGATGCAGATGACGAGTATGCGATCCTCGTTACTACTCTTGACGGGGAAAAGAAGCCCTACTATGAGGATTACAATGCTGTAAAGAAGCTTACGTCTCTTGAAATGTCGGTAAGCGGTCTTGTTAATAATGCAGAAACTGCTACGTTCAATCTTGCACTGCTTAAAAAGGACGGCGAGGATTACGTGAGCTGCTCACTGTCCGAGCTGTTTAAGGTAAGTGCCGAGTACGGCAACGAGGTAATACTCAACACAGGCAATTTAAGTCTTGAGCTTACAGCAGACATTGATGCCCTTATCGGTAACGAGTATAAGATAGTATTCAAGGTCGGCGATGCAGTAGAGTATGTTAAGGTTAATGTTATCGAGGCGAAAAAGTAAGTTTTATATAACAAAGGCACACTCGACGAGTGTGCCCTTAGTTATGAGTTATGAATTTGACTTATGGCAAATGTTATGAGAAAACCTTCGGTTTTCGTTATGATATGATTGCCCTGAAGCGTGCGAAGCACTCATAACTTTGCGTAGCAAATCATAACTGCGAAGCATCATAGTTTGCGAAGCAATCATAGCTGCTTAATCAAAAAGCACCCTTTCGGGTGCTTTTTTCGATTAAGCAATAAGCCGGGTTCTGTCGTGTACGGCCATCTATCTTGTCTTTACGTTACCGTAAAGCTCTGTGCCACCCACGGGGTTCTGCCGGACAAGCATCAAGTTTCCTTGCCCCCGTAAACGGTGTTGCTCCGGATAGGGTTTACATTTGCACAAAGTCGCCAGTGTGCCGGTGAGCTCTTACCTCGCCTTTCCATCCTTACCCCATAAATGAGGCGGTTTATTTCTGTTGCACTTTCCCTGAGGTCGCCCTCGGCGGACGTTATCCGTTATCCTGTCCTGTGAAGCCCGGACTTTCCTCACGGTACTACCTTTCGGCGTGATACCGCGCGGCCGTATAGCTTAGTCAAGTTATTATTTTAGCATATTAGCTTTCTTTTGTCAAATCCAGCTCTTTTACGTGTTTTTTGATCCTTCTGAGATCAGACAGCATCCTGCGGGTGTCTCTTATGATATTGACCTTTGAGCCTTCATTTGAATGATTGATTATTGAAACGGGATATTCACCGATGGTGTAGCCCGCCTTTTCGGCTATCATAAGAGCCTCCAGGTCAAAGGCAAAGCCCTTGGTCTGACAGTTGACAAATATTTTTTTTGCCGCCTTACTCCGGTATGCCTTGATACCGCACTGACTGTCGGTATGACCAAATCCCGCCGCGAAATTCAGTAACTTTATATAAGCCTTTGAGGCGAGCTTTCTTACAAAGGTATAACCCTTGTGACCTTCTTTAGTGAGGTTTCGTGAGCCTATTACAAGGTCGTATTCCGAGAGCTTGTCGGCCATTTCTCCGATCACCTCAACTCCGTATGCAAGGTCGCAGTCGGTACAGACTATACGTTCCCCGGTAGACTCGAGTATACCTGTTTTGACGGCATTACCCTTACCCTTGTTCGGGGCGTAGCTTACCAGCTTAAGATTTGCATAGTTACCTGAGTTGTTAAGGAAAAGCTGCTCTGTAGCGTCTGTGCTTCCATCATTGACAATAATTATTTCATAGTCACAAAAACTTTCCGCCATATATCCGCAGAGAGCTTTAAGACAGCTTAAAATATTCTTTTCTTCATTGTAAACCGGTATAACTACCGAAACCTTATCTGTTTTCAAGATCCTACCTCGTCAGGGCTCGTTATATGCATCCACCAGTAATGCCTGTACACAGTATCTGTCGCTCCAAAGAGCATTGGTGCAGGTGGAGAGAGTAATAACACGGCTGTTGGTGTCAAAGCTGATACCTTCTCGCTTGAATTTGGAGTTGGAGCGCATTTCCTCCGCCCATTTTACAAATTCCTCTCCTGAGGGGAAGCCTGTTTCAATATACTTGTACTTATAATCTGTTTTGTAGACAGAGAATATCTTATAAGTATATATTCCCTTATCGGTATAAACGTATACGTATTGATTCTTGTTAAAGAAATCCTCATCAAGGAACTTTATAAGCTCGCTGAACATCATTCTGTTCTGCATATTGTGACCGTAAACGATGAAGTTAAAGTTTCCGTTGATATCCTTATCACAGCGATAATCCGCAAAGATGGAACCGGCAGCCATATAGTCTCCGCTGTAGGTACGGCTCAGGTAATAATCGTTATCGCCGCTCTGCATTATGGGATAATCTATATTCTCGGTGCCGGGGATGATTATCCAACCGTAAACGTCATTATTCTTTTCACGCAGGGCTAAGATACGTGATCTCATCCTCTCAAAAAGCAGATTGTAGGTATGGTCATCCTCGCCCTTGGGTTTATTTATGGTACCGAAGGAGCCCAGCTCACTGATCATAGCTGTTTCCTCGAGGGCTGAACCGGTGTCTCCCAGGTCCTCATACATATGATCATAGAATTCTTCAGCCTGCTTGTAGCCGTACAAAGTTTTTACTATTGAAAAGGCTGATACCACAAAAACGCAGACACAGATACCCATTATGACATAACGGATAATGCTTCTGGTTTTTGCGGCCTTTCTCTTTTTCTCTATCTCGGGATTTACCTCTGCTATATCATCAACGGATGCGTGATTAAGTGAGTAGAGGAAGGAGTCCTTTTGATTATTTTCCGAACTCATTTAACTTCTATGATCGAGTTATCCCACATTGCGGGAGCCTCGTAGCCGAGGAGGTTAACAGTAGTAGCCGCTACGTTGGAGAGACCGTAGCTTGCGTCCTTTACAACGCTGTACTTATCTGCATAGAAGTTATCATAGATGATGCAGGGAACAGGGTTAAGGGTATGGCTGGTCTTTGCCTTGGGAGTTCCGTCCTTGTTGAGCTTAGCACCCTTGGTCTTCTTGTCGATCTCATACATCTCGTCAGCGTTACCATGGTCTGCGGTGATGATAGCGACACCCTCAAGCTTATCGATAACGGTAAGAAGTCTTGCAAGCTGGAGATCAAGAGCCTCAACACTTACCTCTGTAGCAAGCATATTACCTGTGTGGCCTACCATATCACCGTTGGGGAAGTTGCAGCGCAGATACTTGTACTCGCCGGACTCAAGCATCTCGATCATCTTGTCGGTGATCTCGGCACACTTCATCCAGGGTCTCTGCTCAAAGGGGACAACGTCGGAGGGGATTTCGATATATGTTTCAAGCTCTTCACTGAACTTGCCGGACTTGTTACCGTTCCAGAAGTATGTTACGTGACCGTACTTCTGTGTCTCTGAGATAGCAAGCTGCTTTACACCTGTATCAGCGAGGTACTCACCCATAGTGTTGGTGATCTCAGGGGGATTTACAAGATAACGGGAGGGGATATGAAGGTCACCGTCATATTCAAGCATACCTGCATACATAGTCTTGGGGAAACGTACACGGTCGAACTTGTCAAAGCTCTCTGCCTCGAACGCTACACTTATCTCAATGGAACGGTCACCGCGGAAGTTGAAGAAGATTACGCTGTCGTTGTCCTCTATTGTACCAACGGGCTTACCGTCACGTGCGATTACGAAGGGATCAAGATCCTGGTCGATCGCACCGGTGTTAGCTCTGATGGTCTCGATTGCTTCCTTGGCAGAATTATACTGTGCGCCCTCGCCTAAAACGTGAACCTTCCAGCCTGCTTCAACCATAGACCAGTTAGCCTCATAACGGTCCATCGTGATCTTCATACGTCCGCCGCCACTTGCGATCATAACGTCAAAATCGTCGGAGCGCAGCTCATCGAGGTAGCCTTCAAAGGGTTCTACATACTCAAGTGCGGAGGTCTCGCCTACGTCACGTCCGTCAAGAAGGATGTGAACGCGAACTCTCTTAACGCCCTCTGTCTTAGCCTTTGCCAGCATAGCCTTAAGGTGGTCTATATGACTGTGAACGTTACCGTCAGAGAAAAGACCCATAAAGTGAAGTGTAGAATTGTTATTCTTTACGTTTTCGGTGAGAGCGACCCAAGTGTCGCTTGTGAACATCTTGCCGTTTTCGATAGACTCGGAAACCAGCTTTGCACCCTGGCTGAATACCTGACCCGAACCAAGTGCATTGTGTCCAACCTCGCTGTTACCCATATCGTCGTCAGAGGGAAGACCTACGGCGGTACCGTGAGCCTTGAGGGATACCATAGGGTAATCCTTCATAAGTCTGTCAAGTGTGGGTGTGGTGGCAGCCTTTATAGCGTTGCCTGCCTCGATGTCATTAAGACCGATGCCGTCCATAACTATTGTAACTACAGGACCCTTGACACCCTCAAAATTTGTAAGTTTATTGAGCTTCATATCAAATTCCTCCAATATCAACTGTATAATAAATTTATTGTACCCCATAATTATGAATAAATAATGATATCGTGATAAAATACTTGAAAAAACTTATGTTTCTGTGATATAATCTGTGTGATTGCGGGGTGATTCGTATGGAAAAAATAAACAAAGAACACAGACAGAGAGTGAAGAAAAGATTTGAAAAATTCGGCTTAGATTCCTTTCACGATCACGAGGCACTGGAGTTGTTGCTTTTTTTCGGTCTTCCTTATAAAAACACCAACGGGATGGCACACGAGCTGATCAACAAATTCGGTTCCTTTTCAAGAGTTTTTTCTGCAAGCAAAGAGGAACTGAAAAGCATTTCCGGAATTGGAGATCATGCGGCTATACTTATTCAGCTCATCCCTCAGCTTTTCCGTAAATATTCTATGGATCTTTTGTCCGAAGAGAAAAGCTTTGATGACAGGGAACTGCTTTGCGAATACGTGATAAATCATTTTATAGGTCAGACAAAAGAGCACGTTCAGCTTTTTCTGTTTGATTCGGGAATGCGCCGTATAGACAGTATTATGCTGTGTGAGGGCACGATAACAAACGTTAACGTAAATCCGGAAACGGTAGCAGAGCACGTATTTTCCAACCGTGCTTCCTATTTTGTTCTTGCCCATAACCACCCTTCGGGAAACGCAGAGCCTTCATTTGAGGATCTTTGTATTACCAGATCCGTATGGAAGGCTTTATCTGAGCTTAACAGGGAAATGGTAGAGCATTTTGTGATAACCGGCGGCAAGTGTATGCCTGTGCTTGCCAAAGCAAAAGAATTATTTGACAAATAGATTCAAATACTATATAATATTATAATACTATAAAGTCGGAGAAGTATATAATGATCAAAAGTATGACAGCCTTCGGCCGTGCAAATATGCAGACCGAGACCAAAGAAATAACAGTAGAGATAAAATCGGTAAATAACAGATACCTTGATTGCAACGTACGTATGCCCGGCAGATACAGACACTTGGAGGAAAAGGTGCGTGCATATATCCAGAAGGCCGCTACCAGCCGAGGAAAGGTGGATGTATTTATTTCCGTTGACCAGCTTGTGACCGAGGGAGTTGAGATAAAGCTTGACACAGGCTATGCCGAAAGCTACTATAAAGCTTTGTGTGAGCTTCGTGACCACTTCGGTCTGAGGGATGATATATCCACTATGGCGCTGGCCCGTAACCACGAGGTGTTTACTACTATCCGGGCAGAAGAGGATACCGAAAAGGACTGGAACGAGCTTCTCCCGGTGCTTGATGAGGCAATTTCCAATTATAACGATATGCGTATAAAGGAAGGTCAGCGTATTGCCGATGACCTTATGGCGAAGAAGGAAAATCTTGTACTCCTTGCGGCAAAGGTCGCCGAGCGTAGCGAGGTTGGTGTAGAAAACTACCGTAATCGTCTTGAAGCTAAACTTCGTGCTACACTTGAAGCGATGTCGGTGGAGCCCGATGAACAGCGGATACTAACCGAGTGCGCCATCTTTGCCGATAAGATCGCCATAGACGAAGAGATGGTAAGATTACAGAGCCACTTTAAGGCCTTCGACGATATAATGAACTCAAAGGAGCCTGTGGGCAGAAAGATAGATTTTCTTCTTCAGGAGATGAACCGCGAGGTAAATACTACAGGCAGTAAATGTAATGACAGTGAGATAGCTCACCTTGTGGTGGATATGAAGGCAGAACTGGAAAAGATCAGAGAGCAGATACAGAATATAGAGTAGCGGGGAAAGCGTATGAAACTTATTAATATAGGCTACGGTAATCTTCTTGTAAGAGAGCGTATAGTTTCGGTGGTCTCCCCCGATGCCGCACCTATCAAGAGGATGATAATAGATGCCAAGGACACAGGCAGAGCGATTGATGCTTCCTGTGGCAAAAAGACAAAATCGGTTATAATAACCGACAGCGATCACGTTGTGCTTTGTGCTCTTGAGCCTGACAGAATACTGAACCGTTTCAACGGTGAGGGTAGCGAGGAGGAATAGTATGGCAAAAGGACTTCTTACAGTAGTATCCGGTCCCTCCGGTTCCGGAAAAGGAACCGTACTCGGCAGGGTCTTTGAAAAGTCAGAGGGCTTTGTTTATTCGATATCCGCTACCACACGCGCTCCCAGACCCGGTGAGGTTGACGGTGTTCAGTATCACTTTAAGACAAAAGAAGAGTTTGAAAGCCTCATTTCCGAGGACAAGGTGGTAGAATACACCACATATGCCGGAAACTATTACGGGACTTTGCGTCCCGTAGTCGAAAAGGACCTTTGTGAGGGTAAGAATGTTATCCTTGAAATAGAGGTTGACGGAGCAATGCAGATAAAGAAAAAGTTTCCCGATGCCGTGCTTGTGCTTATAGTTCCTCCGGACTATGCGACTCTTGAAGCAAGACTCAGGGGCCGTGGTACAAACACCGAGGAGGATATTCTCAGGCGCCTTGAGCGTTCAAGAGAGGAGCTTAAATTATTTAACAATTATGATTATCTTATCATAAATGAGGATAACAGGCTTGATGAGGCAGCAGATAAATTTATCGGAATTATAGAAAGCGAAAAGCTCAGCACTGTACATAATCCCGATTTTTATAATAAATTTTATAATAATTAAGTGAGGTAAATAAAAATGATCTATCCTACACCCGAACAGCTCTCAGGCGAGGGCAAATATAACAGATACACCCTTGTTATCGCATCTGCAAAGTGTGCAAGAGCCATCACCGACGAGTATGTTGCACAGCGTGCAGAGGCTGAGAAGCTTATTGCAAATAAGGAAACAGACAAGAGCATTGCCGCTCAGCTCAAGAAGGAGATACGTGACGAGAAGGCAGTTACCCTTGCGGTAAACCATCTTCGTGATGGCGAATACGTTATTTGTGACGAAACGGTTCCCGAAAATACCACTATGTAATTACAAATTATCAATCGGAGGTATCCTTTGTCCTTGTATGAAATAGCGAGTGTATATATCCTTGATGCACCCTATCAGATAGACAAGCTTTATGACTATTACATTCCCGGCGACCTGCGCAGAGATATCTGCGCAGGCATTTTTGCCGCGGTCCCTTTTGGTCGAGGCAATCGTCCTATGACGGCGTTGGTGGCGGAAATAAAAGAGGACAGGGATGATTGTACAAACGGGCTGAAGTCTGTATGTTCTCTTATGAGTGATTCCCCGATTCTTTCTGATGAGCAGCTGAAAATGGTGGAGTTCCTTCGCGAAAGGACCTTCTGTACCACAGGGGATGCGGTAAGAGCAATTCTCCCTTCATCAGCGTTTGCCGCAATAGACATTTTTTACGTACTGGCGGACTGTGAGTATGACACCGACAGTCTTAACAGTATTGAAGCAGGTGTCGTTAACTATTTGCTGGATAACGGCAAGGCTACCGTCAGCAGACTTGTAAAGGACGTTCACTGTGATGCTGACGAAGCGGTCTTAACACTTTTGCGCAAGAATATTATCAAACGAGACTTTGTGTTTCACGAAAATAAGAGCAATAAATTTTTAAATTATCTTACGGTGACATCTGCAGCCGACCCCTATATTTCGGGGGAGAAAAGATTTCGCAGCGAAAAGCTTACCGAAATCCTGCGCTTTGTGTGTGAGTGCGGCAGAGCCACGGATAAATACGTAAGACAGGAGCTTGACTGCTCCCTTTCCCAGATTAAAAATCTTATATCCAAGAATCTTATGGAATGTGAGAGGGTGGATCTTTATAAAAATCCCTACGATTTTCCCGAGAGTGAAAGCCCGGCAAAAAAACTTGTTCTGAACAGTGAACAGCAGGCCGCAGACAGGAAATTGGCGGAGCTTCTTGAGAAGGGTGAACCCTGCGCCGTGCTTCTGCACGGAGTTACGGGAAGCGGTAAGACCAGCGTTATAAAGAGTGTTGCCGACAGAGTTTTAGCTATGGGCAGACAGGTCATAATACTTGTTCCCGAAATAGCACTTACCCCCCAGACCCTTTCTGTTTTCGGGGCATATTACGGTGACAATATCGCCGTTATGCATTCCTCCCTTTCCTCGGGCGAGCGTTACGATGCTTACCGCCGTATGCAGGAGGGCTTGGTCAACGTATGTATAGGCACCCGTTCTGCGATATTTGCTCCCTTTAAAAATCTCGGACTTATAGTCATCGACGAGGAGCAGGAGCATACTTACAAATCAGAAAATAATCCAAAGTATTCTGCCCTTGATGTAGCGCGTTTCAGATGCGGATATCATAATTCAATGATGCTTCTGGCATCTGCTACCCCTTCGGTAAACAGTTATTACAACGCAGAGTCGGGCAGATATACACTTATAGAATTAAATAACCGTTACGGCAATGCCGCACTTCCCGACGCTGAGATCGTGGATATGCGCGAGGAGTTCAACCGCGGTTCTCTCGGAGCTATCGGTACACGGCTGCGTGACGGCATACGACGTTCGCTTGACCGCGGAGAGCAGGCGGTGATATTCTTAAACCGTCGAGGTTATTCAAGCTATGCAAGCTGTCCGCAGTGCGGAGAGGCTATAAGCTGTCCCCATTGCAGCGTGTCCCTTACCCGTCATAATTACAGAAGCGGAGCGAAGCTGGTCTGTCATTATTGCGGCTATTCAACCTACGTTCCCGAAAAATGCCCTAACTGCGGCGGTGATCATATCCGTTTTATGGGTTACGGAACACAGAAGGTAGAGGAGGAGTTGCAAAATCTTTTTCCCGATAAAGAGGTAGTCCGTATGGATGCGGATACCACAGGCACCAAGGCATCCTATGAGGAGATGCTTAGTGCCTTCCGTAATCACGAGGGAGATATACTTTTAGGTACTCAGATGGTCACCAAGGGACACGATTTTCCTGACGTTACCCTGTCAGGTGTGCTGTTGGCGGATATGTCTCTGTATCTTGACGACTTCAGGGCAGGGGAAAGGACCTTTTCACTTATTACTCAGGTGGTGGGACGTGCCGGCCGAGCAGACAAGCCCGGCAAGGCGATCATCCAGACCTTTAATCCCGAGCATCCTACCCTCAAGCTGGCGGCGGCTCAGGACTATAAGGGATTTTATAAAAACGAGATAGCTCTGCGAAAGGCTCTTGTGTTTCCGCCATTCTGTGATATATTTCTTATTACTGTTACCGACAGCAGAGAAAATGACTGCATCAAGCTTTCACAGCTACTTTTAAAGCGTTTAAAGGAGCTGCTTTCGCAGAACCCGTCTGTAAAAATGCAGATATTCGGACCCTTTGAAGCTCCTGTATATAAGGTAAATGAAAAATATCGCTGGCGCTTTGTATTGAAGGCTCAGAACACAAGGCTGACAAGAACGGTGTTGTCCTATCTTATAAAGGAGATGCTTTCCCTCAAGGGCTTTAACAGCTCTGTTTCAATAGACGTAAATCCAAATAACCTGTAGGAGAATTATGGCAGAAAAGATAGCGATCATAGGCGCAGGTGCGGCAGGAATGCTTTGCGCCGGAATGTTAAATGAATACGGATATGATGTAACGGTATTTGAGCGTAACGAAAAGGTGGGACGCAAGATAGCCATTACCGGTAAGGGCAGATGTAACGTCACCAACAACTGTACCCCTGAGGATTTCCTTCGTAACGTAGTGACCAATCCCAGATTTATGATGAGCAGTCTTTACACCTTCACTCCCGCTGACACGATGGAGCTTTTTGAGGGTCTCGGCGTGTCTCTCAAGACAGAGAGAGGAAACCGCGTTTTTCCCGTAAGCGACAAGGCGTTTGATATAGTCGATGCTCTTAAGAAATATATGGGTGTCAAGCCTGTTAACAAGAGAGTAAGTGACCTTGTCGTTGAGGACGGAGCTGTACGCGGAGTTATCGCGGATAAGAAGTGTTATGACTTTGATACCGTCGTTGTTGCAACGGGCGGGGCATCATATCCGCTCACAGGCTCAACGGGAGACGGTTACAAGTTAGCAAAGCAGGCGGGTCACCGTGTGACCGAGCTTATACCATCGCTTATCCCCATAGTTACAGAGGAAAGCGAGCCTTCACAGATGCAGGGGCTTTCGCTTAAAAACGTAAGCCTCAGCGTATTTGATACAGAAAAAAACAAGAGCATCTTCACCGAGCAGGGCGAGATGATGTTTACACATTTCGGTGTTACGGGTCCTTTGGTGCTCTCGGCATCCTCCCATATGCACGATATGCAGAGAGGAAGGTATAAGATAAGGATAGACCTTAAACCGGCTCTTGATGAAAAGACACTTGATGCAAGACTGCTTTCTGATTTCTCCAAATATCAGAATAAGGATTTTATAAATTCGCTTTCCGACCTTCTTCCTTCAAAGATGATACCTGTTTTTGTGAATGCCGTAGGCATTCCCGCCGATAAAAAGGTAAACGTGATAACTAAGGAAGAGCGCAGACGTATACTTGAGACTTTAAAGGGTCTGACCTATACCGTAAAGGGATTTCGTCCCATTGAGGAAGCGATAGTAACCTCGGGAGGCGTTGACTGCAAGGAGATAAATCCCAAAACAATGGAGTCAAAGCTTATAGAGGGACTTTACTTTGCAGGAGAGGTAATAGACGTGGATGCCTATACGGGCGGATTTAATCTACAGATAGCATTTTCCACCGCAGCGGCTGCTGCAAGAGCCATAAGAGGATTTTGATAAGTGCAAAGTGCAAAATCAAAATTTAATTACGTATTACGAAGTATAACAAGGAGTAACGATTTATGATCAATATAGCAATAGACGGTCCCTCCGGGGCAGGAAAAAGCACGATAGCAAAGGCCGTAGCCAAAGCAAAGGGATATATTTACGTTGATACCGGAGCACTCTACCGTTCCATCGGTCTTTGGGTGGCAAGAAAGGATATCGCCAAGGAAGACAAGGAAAATATCATTTCCGAGCTTGACAATATTACCCTTGAGCTTGGATACGTAGAAGGCACACAGAGGGTTTATCTTAACGGTGAGGATGTAAGTAATGATATCCGTACCCCCGAGATATCTATGTATGCTTCCGCCGTTTCGGCTATACCCGAGGTAAGAGCTTTTCTTCTCGACCTTCAGCGCGATATGGCCAAGAAGCATAACGTCATTATGGACGGACGTGACATCGGTACGGTTATACTTCCCGATGCTACGGTCAAGATATTTATGACCGCATCTCCTGAGGGACGTGCCAAACGCCGTTATAAGGAGCTTTGTGAGAAGGGTATAGAAACCACCTATGAAGAAGTCCTGTCGGATATGATAGAGCGTGACCGCAACGATTCTACCCGTGACGTAGCTCCCGCGGTTCCCGCCGAGGATGCGATCCATTTTGACAATTCTTCTGACGGCATCGAGAATAGCGTTGCCGAGCTGATCGAAATAATAGACAAGGCTATAGAGGCAAAGAAATGAAGCTTTATAAATTTTTATATAAGTTGTTAGCTCCTTTGCTCAGATTTATTTTCAACGTTCATCCCCATGGGCTTGAGAATATTCCCGAGGAGGGCGGGCTGCTTATCTGTCCAAACCATATTTCTGCAGTTGACGTTATAATCGTGGCTTCTGCCGTGAAAAGCCGCCAGATATGCTTTATGGCAAAAGCCGAACTTTTTAAGATACCGTTGCTTCGCGGACTTATCAAGGCTTTGGGCGCATATCCTATCCGCCGCGGCGAGGGAGACGTAGGCGCTATCAAAAAAACCATAACCCTCTTAAAGGAAGGCAAGACCGTAGGTATGTTCCCGCAAGGTACCCGCTTTAAGGGTGTTGATCCTCACAACTCTACCGTTAAGCACGGTGCGGGAATGATAGCTCACCGCGGGGCGGTTCCGGTGCTTCCCGTGGCTATTATAACAAAGGGATATAAGGTGTCTCTCTTCAAACGTGTGGACGTTGTCTTCGGTAAGCCTATTTTCCCTGATGAATTAGGCTTTGAAAGCGGCAACCGTGTTGAACAGATAGCGGCAAGCGAAAAAATTTTTGCAGAGATACTTAAGCTTCACGAGGAGGAAATACCGAAAAAATGAACATTAAGGTAGCATCCCTTGCAGGCTTTTGCTTTGGAGTGAAGCGAGCAGTTGAGACCGTGGAATCCTTGACCAAAAATAACGTGAAGGTCTATACTTTGGGTAAGCTTATACACAATCCCACTATCATCAATTCCTTTGCTGAAAAGGGCGTTGAGATAATCGGCGAAGAGGATATAGACCGTATATATAAAATGACGGATGAAAAAAATCCATCCGTCGTTGTAATACGTGCCCACGGTATAGTGAAGTCGGTAAGTGACAAGCTCAGCGAGTGTGCAAAAAACAACAGGCATTTCAGCGTGTCCGATCAGACCTGTCCGCACGTAAAGAAGATACACAAGATAGTTGAGAAGCATTCACCCGATGCAGATATTACCCTCATATTCGGAAATATAGGGCATCCGGAGGTTCAGGGGATCTGCTCCTATGTGGAGGGTGAATATCTGGTTTTTGAGAAGGCGGATGACCTTGATTATGGCAATTTCACCAATAAAAAGGTGTTAATGGTGTCCCAAACGACACAAAAATTATCGGAATGGGAAAAAAGTCAAAAAAATCTCAAAAAGGGCTGTACAAATGCTTTAATTTTTGATACAATATGTAGTGTTACCGAAAATCGACAGACAGAGGTCGATGCCCTTTCAAGGGAGGTCGATATTTTGCTGGTCATAGGCGGCAGAGACAGCTCGAACACCAACAAACTGTACGAGATAGCCCGTAAAAATCAGCCAAAGACCTTTTTTGTGGAGAGTATAGACGATCTGCCCGAAGTACAGGTAACGACCCATACAAAAGTGGGTATAGCTGCAGGAGCTTCAACTCCGGGCAGCATAATTAAGGAGGTAAAGAAGAAAATGAGTGAAAAAGAACTCGCAACCGCAAAGGAAAACTTTGCAGAATTACTTGATGCATCTTTCAAAACTTTAAATACAGGAGATATAGTTACAGGAACAGTACTGTCTGTTACGGACTCTGAAGTTCATGTTGACCTTGGTGCCAAGGTTACCGGTGTTATTCAGTCCGGCGATATTATTGATCCTACAGTAAAGCTTTCTGACCTTTACAAGGTCGGCGACGAAGTAACCGCTAAGGCTGTTCGTGTAAGCGACGTTGACGGCTTTGCAGTTCTCTCCCGCCGCAGCATCGAGGCTAACGCTAAGTGGGCATCCATCGTTGAAGCTTATAATGAAGGAACCGTTCTTGAGGGTAAGATCACAGAGGTCGTTCGCGGCGGTGTTATCATCATCCTCAACTCTGTTAAGGTATTTATCCCTGCTTCTCAGACAGGTCTCAAGAAGGACGCTGATCTCAGTGTACTTCAGGGTACTGTACATAAGGTTAAGCTCATTGATATCAACGAGCAGCGTAAGCGTGCAGTTGCTTCTATCCGCGTAGTAGAGCGCGAGGAGAGAAAGGCTGCAGAGGAAGCATTCTGGGCTTCTATGGAAAAGGACAAGAAGTTCACAGGTAAGGTTAAGTCCCTTACATCCTACGGTGCATTCGTTAACCTCGGTCCCGTTGACGGTATGGTTCACCTTACCGAGCTTTCCTGGAAGCGTATCAAGAATCCCGCAGAGGTTGTTTCTGTAGGCGATACTCTTGATGTATTCGTAATCGACTTTGACGTTGAGAAGAAGAGAATCTCTCTCGGACACAAGACCGAGGAGACCAACCCCTGGACTCTCTTCACCAACCAGTTCTCCGTAGGCGACGTTGCTCCCTGTAAGATAGTTTCTATGATGCCCTTCGGTGCATTTGCAGAAGTGATCCCCGGTGCTGACGGTCTTATCCACATTTCCCAGATCGCTAACAAGAAGATAGGCAAGCCTGCTGATGTTCTTGAACTCGGTCAGGTAGTTGATGCTAAGATCATCGACATCGACGAAGAGAATCACAAGATCTCCCTCTCTATGAGAGCACTTCTCGAGGATGAGGAAGAGGTTGAAGTAGAGATCGTTGAAGAAGAAGCTGAAGAAGCTGCTGACGAAGAGTAATTGATTTTATAATATAACAAAAAACCTTGCTTCAGCAAGGTTTTTTGTTGTGTTATATTTTAGTTAGCTTTGCAAAGGTAGCCATAAGTTTTTTGGTGCCGAAATTGTCAAACATTACCTCATAGAGATAGTCTCCCGACATATCTGTGACCGACAGGATTATTCCGTGACCGAACTTGATATGCTTGACCTCGTCTCCTACCGAGAGCTTTTCGGCAGACACGGATGCTACGGAAGATGTGGAAAGAGAGCGTTTGACTTCACGGTTAAACGTGGATACCGCAGAACGTCTTTGATTGTACTCAAAGCCCGATACGGCAGCCTCGCGGCGGTACAGCTCCTCACGGGTACACCTTTCGTCGGGCAGCTCCTTTAAAAATCTGGAGGGCTGGTTATACTGTGTCTGACCGTACATAAGACGGCTCTTGACGTATGTAGTACAGAGCTTTTTGCGGGCTCTGGTCACGGCAACGTAACAGAGACGGCGCTCTTCCTCATGCTCTGCCTGTTCGCCTATAGACTGGAATGACGGAAACAGTCCCTCCTCAAGACCGGGTAGATATACGTGGTCAAACTCAAGACCCTTTGCAGAATGTATGGTCATCATAACCACGGCATCTGCGTTTTCGTCATAGTTATCTATGTCAGCAACAAGGGCTGCCTCCTCAAGAAACTGTGCGAGGGTCGCTTCTTCGTGGCTTTCCTCAAAGGCAACGGCGTTGGAGATAAGCTCCTCTACGTTCTGCAATCTGTCCTCGGCAGCTTCACCTTGGGAGATGAGCATATTTCTGTAGCCTGAAAGATCTATGGTCTTTTCTACAAGCTCGGAGAGGCTTTCTGTCTCGGCAATACCGCGGAGAGTGTTGATAATATCAGCAAAGTCCTTCAGTTTTCCTGCAACTCTGCCGAGCGCTGTGTATCTGTCGGCATTCTGAATGACGTCGAACATAGAAAGCCCTTCCATCTCAGCAAGTCTCTCGACTGCTTCAACTGTGGCGTCACCTATCTTACGCTTGGGCTCGTTGATTATTCTTTTTAATCTGAGATTGTCCTGTGTGCTTGAGATAAGGCAGAGATATGCAACGATATCCTTGATTTCTTTTCTCTCGTAGAATCGTGTGCCGCCCAAAATGCGGTAGGGAATACCGCTTTTTGCAAACACACTCTCAAGGGAGTTGGACTGAGCGTTTACACGGTAGAGTATGGCGTGATCGCTGAACTTGGTTCCGTTCTTAACGGTAGATTCAAGGATAGAGTCTGCGATAAATCTTGCCTCCTCTGCCTGATCGTTCAGCTGCTTGACCAACACCTTCTCTCCGTCTTCCTTGGCGGTCCAGAGGTTCTTTTCGCGTCTGCCTTTGTTATGGGCGATAAGCTTATTTGCCGTTTCGATAATGTTGGCTGTAGAACGGTAGTTCTGTTCAAGCTTGACTACCTTGGCATCCTCAAACACCTTGTCAAAGTTAAGGATATTTTCTATTGTCGCCCCGCGGAAGCGGTAGATACTCTGGTCATCGTCGCCTACTACCATAATATTTCTGTAGTGTCCGGAGAGCAGCACCGCCAGCATAAACTGAGCCTTGTTAGTGTCCTGATACTCGTCTATGCAGACGTATTTGAAACGGCGCTGATAATAGCCGCGTATCTCCTCGTCCTTTTCGAGAAGTCTTACCGTACGGACGATTATATCATCAAAGTCAACGGCATTTGCCGCTTCAAGGCGTTTTGCGTATTCTTTGTATATACGTGCTATATTCCTTTCGTACAGCTCCTTTGAGAAAGTCTTTTCAAACTCCTCGGGAGACATAAGGCTTTCCTTTGCCTTGCTGATTTTGCTTATAACAGCCTTGGGGGCGTATCTCTTGTCATCAAGATTGAAGTCACGGATGATCGACGTGACCAGCTTTTTCTGATCGTCGGTATCGTATATGGTAAAGCCGTTTTCAAGACCTGCCTCTATCGGATGACGGCGTAAAATTCTCATACAGATACTATGGAAGGTTCCTGCCCATATTTCTTCGGCTTCATCGCCTATTACCTTTAAAAGACGTTCCTTCATCTCGTTTGCCGCCTTGTTTGTAAAGGTGATACACATTACAGCCCAGGCGGGACAGGGGTTTTCCGCATATTTCAGCATATATTTTTCAAGCTGCTCTGCGGGCAGACGGCTTGCCATCTCAAGCTCGGCGATATTGCCTTCACTTAAGTCAAAGGGGATATTTTTGCTCTCGTATCCCATACCGTAGCGGATGATGTTTGCAATACGGTTGACCAGCACCGTGGTCTTTCCGCTTCCCGCACCTGCAACCACCAAGAGAGGTCCTCTTACGGTTTTCAGAACCTCGCGCTGTCTGTCGTTGAGAAAGGAATATATCTTATCAAAGCATTTTGTCTTTGCTTCTATATATCTTTGTTCCAATTTTCATCCTCCAAAATTAACTTCTTATATTATACTATAAATCAAATAATTAATCAAGATTTTTTAGGCTCTCACATATTTTTCATTTATTCGTCACAATAGATGAATATAATGGTATTACATCCTATAGAGATGATGACAAGGCGTTCAAGGGAGCGCCACTTACCGCCCGAAAGGGCGGACAAAAAACAACAGCCTATCCGTGAGGATAGGCTGATTTAAGATAAGAGAGAAAAAAGATAAGACAGAAAACCGTTGAAGAACGGTTTTCTGTCTTATAACAAAACTATCTCATTTTTTTCTGATACGCTACTCTGGGTTCACCGTTTTCAAGATGGATGATACCGCAGTATACAAAGCCGTTCTTTTCAAGCATATGTCTCATAGGCTTGTTATCGGCGTGGGTGTCGCAGCGGATGTTGCGGCACTTATTTCTACGGCAGATCTCCTCACAGGCTCTTACCATAGCACCGCCGAGACCCATTCCCTTGACCGCGTTATCAACACATATACGGTGGATACATACGTAAGACGAATCATTTATCCACTTGCCTTCTATCTCGGCATAGGTCGGATCATCTCCAAGGAAAATGCCGACGGTTGCAAGTATTTTGCCATCCTCACAGACTACATATCTGTTGCCTTCCGTAATATCCTTTTCAAGAAGTGCTCTTTCGGGATACCCGTCCTGCCACTGGTCGATATTTTGCGATGCCATAAAAGCTCTTGCTTCAGAAAACAGCTCCTCGATTCTGTCAAGCTCACTCATTTCTGCTTTTCTTACTTCAAGGTTGGTGATACGGCTCATTTTGGCTCTTACACGGTTGATGGAAAAGCCCTTGGCAGAAAAGTTTGCCTCATATTCGGTAACTATATTATCTGCCATATATTCGCTGTTATGAAGATCGTAGGTCAGATCCTCAAGATCAAAGCCCATATACTTGAACTCCTCAAGAGAGAAATCGAACAGAGGTCTGTTGTCTGTCTTGAATACTATCTCTCCTGTAGGTGTTAAAAGTCTTTTATAAAGTTCAAGGAAGCCTCTGTCGGTCAGACGGCGCTTTGCGTGTCCGTTATGAGGCCAGGGATCGCTGAAATTGAGATAGATACGCTCAATTTCGCCCTCACGGAACAGCTCGGGCAGAGTCATAGCATCGCCTACAATAAATTTTACGTTGGTGATGCCTTCATCTCGTATCTTTTCTGCTGCCAGCATAGCAACGTCGGGTATCTTCTCCATAGCTATGTAATTGATATCTGGGTTACGCTTGGCGGTCTCAAGGATGAATTTACCCTTGCCGCAGCCTATCTCTACCGTAATGGGCAAACAGGGAATATCCTCTCTTTTTGTTACAAGAAGGTCGGCGCAGTCAGAAAGTCTTACTGCCCCGTTCTTTTTTTTTCGCATTCTCATATTGAAATTTTTCTCTCCATATGTTATACTTACTATATATGCATTTAGTATACTATATTTTTACAAAAAAATAAAGACCTAAAATGAAATTATTTTAAGGAGAGACTTTATGGACAAGATAGTATTTCTTGCCACACTTGCGGGTAAGCTTTCCGGGTATCAGATGCCCCCTGATGCCGTTGAGACCAGTCTGGCACAGGTCAAGGGATATATCGACCGCGTAAGTGATGAGGATTTTGCCGCTGATCCTGCAAGCGAGGAGGATGTTGAGGCGATTGCAAAGGATATTTACAGCAAATATCTTGCATCCCAGGCAAAAGAAGACATGGCAGATGAGACAGCAGAGGAGTCTGATGTCACCACCGAAGAAGCAGAGGTTAATGACGTACCTGTTGAGGTTGCGGAGGAGTCTGTTGAGGTTCCTGAAGAGGAATCTGATGATGAGTCTGCAGAGACAGTGGAGTCAGCTGATGAGCCTGAAGAGGAAGAAGATACCGCCGGAGAAACCGAGGTGGAGCAGATCTTCACAGCTGAAGAGGATGATGAGCCTCCGGCTCCCGAGGAGATCATAGAGCAGCTTGTTGCTCCGGAGGATCAGGTAAATGAAGCAAGCGATGATGAATTTTTTGAGATGCTTGCCAAGGAAGCAGAGGGCGAGCGTCACGATCTTGAACGGGTCAAGGAGTTGGAGCTGAAGGCACTTGCTATGGCGAACAAGGATGACCCCGAAATGGTAGCTCAGGTACTCAGCCAGGATCAGGAGCTTGTTGAGATGGTTGCATCCAGCGATATCGCTGACGAGTTTGATCCTATTGAAGCGGTATTCGATCCTGCTCAGCGTCCTGATATTGCCCTTGAGGAGGCAGATCTTGCAGAGGCCTTATTCGTTGAAGAGGATGACGAAATGGCATCCGAGCTTATGGTCGACAGTAAGCGTTTGAAAAAGGTGAAGGATGATTCTCCGGGTAAGAAAAAGAACAAAAATAAGGCAAAGGCTCCTAAGGAAAAGGTTAAGGGTTCTCCTCTTTTTTGGACTCTCTTTATAATCACCCTGCCTATCACCCTGCCGCTATATCTTGTGGTATGCGCATTTTTTGCAGTATTATACGTTGCGGTAACAGCACTTATCGTTGTCTTCGGCGGTGCAACCGTAGCCACGGTTGCCTGCGGAACAGCCCTTGCATTGGTAGGTCTCATCTACGGTTCTACCCAGTGTCTCAAGAGTGTGGCCATAGGCCTCTTTGAGATAGGCGTTGGCATAGGTGTAGGCGGTGTTACTATGCTTCTGTCCGTGCTTCTCTATAACATTGCAATACGTTTTGTTCCCCGCCTGTATAGGCTTATCAACCGTTTCGGTGGACTGGTATTCGGCGGAATAGAAAAGCTTTATACTAAAATCAAGAAGGAGTGTGGCAAGAAATGAAACCTACATCAATAATCTTTTTAATACTTGCCGCGGTCCTTATAATTGCAGGCGTTGTGATTTGTCTTGTGGGAAATTCTATGGCAAGTCCCAATGAGTCTTTGATTTGCGATAGCGTGGTGGATGGAAATGATATTACAAGCTACGTGCTTACCGAATTTGACCTTATGGATATTGATATCAATGTTAAAAATGCCAAGGTCAGCATCATCAGTAACAGCGAGGTCAGAGAGAACCACATTGAGTTCAAGAACATAAACAAGGTGACCTATGATCTTGTTATAAACAATCACAAGCTTACTCTTTCCTCGGTAAATCCCTTTAACGTCTCCTCTATGGTCAAGTTCAGAGAGAATGAAAGCGGATTTGGCGGTCTTCGCCACTATCTTTTCCTTAACAAGTATAAGGGTAAGGAATGTGAAATTACCGTTTACATTACTCCCGATACCCGCTTGAGCAATATCAAGGTTCACACCAAGAGCGGAGATATAGTTATGAACGGTATTGTAGGTAATACCAAGTATGACCTCAGCACAGATAAGGGTAATGTGACCTTTGACAATATAAACACCCTTGAGAACGTAACCGCAAACGTCAAGGGAGGCAATTTCACCTTCGATCATTCTAAGGTAAATGACCTTGATTTTACTATCGAAAACGGTAACGGTAATTTCAACGTTGGCTATCAGTACAGTTACGTATGTCAGTGTGTCAACGGAAGCATTCACCTTGACGGTGAGAGCCTCAATGACAGTCTGAATCAGACCTATCCCATAGTTGAGCCTATGGATGGGATGGAGCTTGAGGTACCCGGTGAAATAACCGGTAAGGTTACCTCCGGCGATCTTTATATCGTTACTGTCGAAGAAGCACCTATGGAAATTCCGGAGGAGGTACCCGAAGAGGTACCTGAGGAAACTGAAGATCAGGAATAATAAAACGAAAAGGCTGTCACAAGGTGACAGCCTTTTTGCATGAAAGCGGTATTATCTTCTGTAGTCTGTTTCAATGTATTCCTCTCTCTGTCTGAAAAGCAGGGAAATACACCAGAGAGCAGCAAGTCCTACCACCGTATAGATTATACGGCTGAGCAGAGCCATCTGTCCGCCGAAGATCCAGGCTACGATATCAAATCCGAACAAGCCGATGCTTCCCCAATTGATACCGCCTATGATAGCAAGTGTAAGTGCGATCCTGTCAAGCATAATGAAAATCTCCTTTTGATTTCGTTACATCTTTATTATGACCGCTTTTTTGAATTTTAATGTATTAAAAATAAAATTTTGATCAATTCTCAGATTCAATCATCAGAACAGCCAGGATGCACAGACCTGCTGTTTCTGTACGCAGTATACGCTTGCCTAAGGTTATAGCCTTTGCTCCCGCTACCTCAGCCAGTTCTATTTCCTTTTCCTCAAATCCACCCTCGGGGCCTATAAATACTGCAATCGAATCGGTCTTACCGAGCTCCGAGATTATTTTTTTTGTAGCCGCCATGCCCTTTGCCTTCTCGTAGGGAATAAGGACAGTGCCAAGCTTCGTTGCATATTTCAGTGCATCATTAAAGGCCATAGGTGATTTAACCGCGGGAATGATACCTCTGCCCGATTGCTTTGCTGCGGATTCGGATATCTGCTGCCAGCGGGCTGTTTTTTTCTCCTCTTTTTTTGCATCTATCTTAACTATACATCTGGAGGTTACCGTGGGGACTATCTCATAAACCCCCAGCTCAACTGCTTTTTGTATGATGAGCTCCATTTTGTCTGATTTCGGCAAACCCTGAAAGAGATATATTTTCCTTTCCAGCTCTGTATCCGAAGGAATGCATTTTTCAATGTCAAGAAGTACCGAATCACGGTCGAGAGAGCTTATCACACAGGCGTAATCGTTCCCTCTACCGTCACAGATCTCTATTCTATCACCTGCCTGCATGCGCAGAACGTTTTTTATGTGGTTGACGTCAGATCCCGTGATGGTTATTATACCTTCACCTACAGCGTCGGGTGTCACAAAAAATCTCGGCATAATTATCCTCCACTGCAAATTTCATTAAGTCTATTTTAGCATATGTATTTTTAAATTGCAATAATTACAGTGTTTAATATCCGTAAGTTATCAAAAAATAATACAGGAGGTGAAATTATGTTAAAAAAATTATTTTGTGTTTTGATCATAGCTATAATATTGGCGGTGCCGAGCTTTTCATATGATAGGACCGGGTACGGATGGTACTGTATGCGTAACGGAAGCGCACAGCCCTGTCTCGAACCGCAGTTTTCTTTCATAGAAAAATATGACGGCTATTTTCTTGACAAGAAGCCTGAGGATAAGGTTATATATCTTACCTTTGATGCAGGCTACGAAAACGGTAACGTGGCAAAAATTGCCGATATTTTAAAAAAGCATAAGGCAACAGGCGCTTTCTTTGTCCTTGATAACTTTATAAAGAAGGAATCCGCACTTACCCGGCGGCTTGCTGAGGATGGAAATCTTGTCTGTAATCATACTGCAAGCCATAAGGATATGACCCAAATAACCGATATAGAACAGTTTGAGGCAGAGCTTGCAGCTCTTGAGCAAACCTATAACGAGTATACAGGACTTAGTATGCCCAAATTTTACAGACCCCCTGAAGGAAAATTCAGCGAGGAGAATCTGGCATTTGCAAAGAAATTAGGATATAAGACGGTGTTTTGGAGCCTTGCCTATGCCGACTGGGATAACAACGCCCAACCCGATCCCGAAGAAGCTATAGAAAAGCTTCTTGACAATACCCACAACGGAATGGTACTACTTCTCCATCCCACGTCTGCTACAAATGCCGCTATCCTTGACACTTTGATGTGCAGGTGGGAGCAACAGGGATACAGATTCGGTGATCTTTATGAATTATGCGATGATAAAGCGTAGTCTTCTGATCCTCTTGGCACTGGTGCTTGCTCTTTATGCTAATTCCACCTTTTACTGTGAGGCACGGGAACCAAAGCGAATCGCTCTTACCTTTGATGATGGTCCTCACTACAAGTATACAGAGCAGATACTTGATATCCTTAAGAAATATGACGTCAGGGCGACATTTTTTACTGTAGGCACCAACGTTCACCGTTTTCCTGAGCTTATACAGAGAGAGCTTTCCGAGGGTCATGAAGTGGCAAACCATACCTACTCCCACAGGCATATGGCCGAACTCAGCGAGGATGAGTTCAGACAGGAGATAGAAGCATGGGAGGAGGTCATATACAAGGAGCACGGGTATAGTAGCGAGCTGTTCCGTCCTCCGGAAGGGATCCTTACCGACAGCGAAAGACAAACAGTTGAGGCAATGGGCTATAATGTGATCCTTTGGACTATAGATACACGCGATTGGGCACACAATAAGGTGGAGCGTATAGTTGACAGTGTGCTCAAGGAAGCAAGGGACGGATCGGTGGTGCTTTTTCACGATTTCGTATCGGGAGAAAGCCCCACGCCGGAGGCATTGGAAATAATAATTCCAAAGCTCAGGGAAATAGGATATGAATTTGTCACGGTATCTGAGTTAAATTAAAGAAAGCCTTCCATACGGAAGGCTTTCTATTAGCTTTGGGGATCGATCATTATTTCCTTTATCTTGGGATATGCTGCAAAAGCTCCGAAGTAAGCGGACACCGAGAACAGGAAGGTGATTATCAGCACCACACCGGCAGGTATAAAGTATATAAATAGCATCCATGTAAGTGCTGCCGCCAGGATGATTCCAATAAGAGCAACAATATTTCTCTTGAAATTGAGAAGGGTGAATATGAGAGAATTTTTGATTATCTTCCATATCGACAAATTAAATGTGATGAGCAGTATATAGATATAGAATCTCATTATGGTATAGAGCGCCAGAATAATAAGAGCAACGTACATCATAGCGGACGCATTGATGGCAAAATAATAGATATCATAGAGCAGAAGGCCTATGATTGCGATGTCAATCATACCCATCACAAAGCCTTGCTTTAGATTGCGTTTGACAGCACCCCAAAAATCAGACCAGAGGGAGACAGGCTGACGGCGTACTATTGATCTCAGAACGTAGTTAGTACCGACACTTACAAAGCCGTTGGTGAAGATAATAAGCAATGTAAGTGCTAAAAAAACGTATGTCCATACGGTGGGTGTATACATAGTCGACTGAAGTCCGTGAATGCCAAACAAAGCCTGTGTTACAGGTCCCGATTCGAATTTCATAATACCGAAAAGTGGTGCAAAAAGAGAGGATGACGCGGCAGTGGTGGGAGTGCTCAGATTTCCCGTAAGTGCCAAAAGCCCGAACATAAGGGGAAAGTTTCCGAATATTATGAGAAGATTAAGGGTTAGCAGGTTGGTCAGATTTCTTCCCAAGAGTTTAAAACACTTGGAGAGATTGTCAGGTCCGGCAAGATCGTCTTTCGGGACCTCCAGACCTTTTCCCTGAGGGTTAAACAGGTTATACAGAAAATGCTTTTTTTCCTTTTTTTTCATAGTCCTATATTCCTTGATTATTTTTTTAAGATGGGAATCGAATATTTCAGCGTTACCGATATAAGTGCAAAAACACATAACACCAGAAAGGTTACAAGATATCTGCCGGTAGGCTTTCTCTTCAACAGAGAGATAAGATCGGGGGCCGCGTAACGCAAAGAACCCGAAAAAGCTATCGATTTTGCTCCTGTTATTATGTAGACCAACAGCAAAAACACCATTGAAGCACAGATCAACACAAAGGATTGCTTGTCTATGCTGCCCTTTTGATAATATAAGCCGAAATATACCGCTGAGAATCCTGTCATAAAGCCCTTATACAGCAGTATGAGGGAAGCGGTATAGGGGGCAAACAGAGTAAAGCCGAGCATAAACACCAGGGCAAGTATCCTTGCCTCGTTAAAGAAAAGGCTTAGCAGCTCTTCAGCATCAAAGCCGCTTATAGGGAGCATCTCGGCATCTACTCTGAGCGAAGCGAAAAATCCGGTATATTCATACAGGTAAAGTCCTGTAAGTATTCCTGCAGCTGATATAAGGGTCAGCAGTATAAATGCGTTTCGGTATCTTTTAAGCTCTTCCATTTTTCATATCCTCCGTACAATAGAGAATATGAAAAAGAGTAAGAATTTATTACTTGGATAACTCCTCTGCACGTTTGCCGCAGGCCTGCATTGCCTTTGAAATAATATCGCAGAAGCCTTCTTCCTCAAATACGGCCATAGCACGCTCGGTGGTACCATTTGGACTGCATACCATACGTATAAGCTCCTCGGGAGTTTTGCCGGACTCCAGCACCATATGACAGGAGCCTATGACCATACGGGCGATTATTTCGTCAAGGTTCTTCTGCTCAAGTCCCATCGCTCTCGCCTCGTCGGCAATAGCCTTTATAAAGAGATAAACGTATGCGGGGGCAGAACCGGAGGCACAGGTAACGGCGGTTATCTTATCCTCGGTCACTACCATCACCTCACCCATTTCGGAGAAAAGACGGCATATATCAGAAAATTTTTTATCATTAACTTTTTCGTTTCTGCAGAGCGCGGTCACACCTTTGCCTAACATAAGAGGAGTGTTGGGCATTGTGCGGATTATAGCGGTGTTTTCTCCTAAATAGTCTGCAAGGACCGTCAAGGTAATGCCTGCCATAATGGAAACGATAACCTTACCGCTGAGATCACATTTTGATATTTCGGGAAGCACTGAAGGCGCGACCTGAGGTTTTACACACAGAAAGATATAATCAGTCGTTTCAACAGCCTGAGCTATGCTTTCGCAGGGGGTATGTCCTTTGGAAAGAAAACGATCGTATTTTTCTCTGTCGGTATCGTATAAGCATATATTATAGGATGCAGCTCCGTCTATTATGGCACCTGCCATATTGCCGCAGCCGATGAATGATAAAGTTTTTTTCATTGTTATACACCTCGCATTTATATTATAATAACACTAAATCACCCCAATATCAACATTAAATTAAATATTTTCAAACTTAATATTGTAAAAATCTTATTATAATAGTATAATTATAACAATAATGATGTAAGGATTTGTTATGAGCCTTTTTAACATATTTGACAAGTCTCCGAAAATAGAGACAGACAGACTTATTTTGCGCCATATGAAGCTCTCCGATGCCAAGGATATGTACGATTATGCGCACCGTCCCGAGGTTACAAGATATCTTCTCTGGGCTCCCCATGAAAGCCTTGAATACACCCGTTCCTATCTGAAACAGGTGGAGCGGTGTTACCGTCAGGGGACCTTTCACGATTTCGGAGTTATATTTAAAGAAAACAACCGTCTTATCGGCACCTGCGGCTTTGCCCGCATAGATTCTGCAAACGGCACTGCCGAGGCGGGGTATGTGCTGAATCCCGATTATTGGGGCAGGGGTATTGCCACTGAGGCTCTTTGTGCAGTCATAGCTGCCGGCTTTGAAAAACAGGGCTTCAACCGAATAGAATCAAGATATATTGTAGATAATCAAGCCAGCCGACGGGTTATGGAAAAAAGCGGAATGACATTTGAGGGTGTTTTGCGTCAATCGGTATTCGCAAAGGATGACTATGAGGACGTGGGTGTGTGTGCAATACTGAAAAAGGAATACACTCCTCGTATATTTGTAAAGTTTACAAACTTTTAATCACTATGGGCAATAAGTGATGTATAATAAATTAAATTGATTTTTTTGGAGGATATTTAGTATGGGCGATCCTATGATTTCTATAATAATGATTGTTGCGATGATCGTGATTTTCTACTTCTTTATGATCAGGCCTCAGAAAAAGCAGGAAAAGGAAAAGCAGGCGATGATGAATGCTCTTGAGGTAGGCGACGAGATAACCACCATCGGTGGTATCATCGGGGAGATCGTTTCTATCAAGGAGGAGACCGTTACCATCGAGACCGCAAAGGACAGATGCAGAATCAGAATTCTCCGTTCCGCCATCAGAAGCGTAGACGTAAAGGCATCTGAAAAGTATTAATTTTATACTTCCGGCAAAGGGCAAATGCACATAGAAGGAATACTATTTCTTCTATGTGCATATTTTGTACTATCAAAGGTACGGAGGTATGCCATGACCGCATTTACAAGAACGGTTTTGTGGGCTCTGCTGGCAGCCGTAGTAACTGCCGCAGTGCTTATTTTTATTTTTGCTTTGTGGGCTTATAACAGCGATGACCCCTCGTCCCTTGTGGGGATAATGGGTACAGCCGCATTTCTGCTCAGCTGCCTTGCAGGCGGAGCGGTAAGCCGTAGAGGGGACACAAATATACTTAACAGCCTGGCCTTTGCCGTGCTTTTCATTCTTATCTGTTTCGCTCTCTCCCTGGTATTTAACAGTGAACGGAGAATCGGAACTGTGGTCCTTACCTATCTTGCAGGATTTGCCTCTGCCCTTATCGGAGGAATGATATTTGCAGGTAAAAGAACAAAAAAGCCTAAGACCCTGAAGAAATATAAAAAGTTGAGATTACGTTAAAAAGCACTTCGTAAGAAGTGCTTTTTTGTTAGTCTGAGTATTCAGAAACCCATTTAACAAGGTCGTTGCTTCCGCCTCCTGCACAGTGCCACGCGGCAACTCTGCCCGTGCCGGGAACCATAACAAGCTGTTGACCGAACATACCGCCTTTATAGAAGCCGTTGCCCGCACCTGTGGGATAAAGGTCGTATTGACGCTCTATAGCTTTGTTTACCCATCTTTCGGAAACTATACGCTGTCCCTTGTATTCGCCCTTGTTAAGCAGCATTTCTCCGAACTTGCAGAGGTCACAGCTCTTGATATAGAGACCTGTAGCACCCATAGGATAACCCATAGGACAGTGGCTCCAGGCAACCTCCTGAAATTTAAGGGGTATAAAGAGCTTATCCCAAAGAAAGTCATCCATCTTCATCCCGCACTTCTTTGAAGCAACGCGGGCAAGAAGGTAATATGCTGAATCGCTGTAGGAAAAATGATCGTCGGGCTCGTGATCCATAGAGTTGTTGAAAATATAGAAGAGAAAATCATCTCCAAAGTTCTCATAGATGTTATACCTATCTATATCCATATCCCCACCGCGGAATCCGCAGTGATGACGAAGCACCATATCTACGGTGACTTTATGCCAATTGGGATCAATGTCCTTTGTCACGTACTCGGGAAATATATCAACTATACACTCATCGGTGGACAGCTTCCCCTCGTCCTCAAGGATACCTATAGCGACCTGAGTGAATACCTTGGCTATGGAATAACAGTTGCAGCAATCGTTTGCGGGACGTACCTCCAGTGTCTCGGGTTCGCTTCCGTTTACTATCTCGGAGATACGGAACAGGTTATGTCCGTCCTCGTTTGCCAGCTTGACAAAATCCTCTAAAAACTTGCTCATATCGGTCTCCTTTTATTTTGTCAGGAAGAATATTCTTTGCAGATAGACAGCCATCTGTCCACGGCTGATGTTAGTATTTTCGGTGGTGTAGGTGGTATTACTTACCGGATAAGCATATATCGAATTTTCAAAGCACCATTCCAAAAGAATTATCATTTCACGGTCTACGTCGGGATTGAGCAGACATATTTCGTTTATCTCCGCCTCATTTATCTCAGGTTCACCTGAAACAAGAGTGAAATATTTGTACATTATATCAGCGGCAATACCCATTGTCACCGTTTCAGTCCAAATGTTGGGATCATCAAGAATAGCTTTTTCCAACGCCCAGGCCAGAGAGGGCTTGTATTCCATTTCTGTGGTTATCGCAGGCTCTCCCTGCATCTTATAGAGAACATCCATGAATTCCCAGACCTTGACACTTCTCTTGGCACCGAACTTCTTCTTACCCTCGGCACTCATATAACCGTTGTCTACCATAAAGGTGGCGGCTGATTCTATGTATGGGCTCTTGATATCAGAGTAGTTGATTATCTTTTTGCTGCCCTCCTCCTTTATCTGGCCTGACTTGTCAAAGACGTGACCGTAATAGTCGGACTCCAGAATAGCGGTGGATAGGGTAAACATATTGGAAACGTAGTTACGATAGCTCTGGACGAGATTCATATCTACATTCGAGCCGTCGTATGCTTCCGCAATGCCTGTTTCGGCATTGTATCTGAACTCGCTTGTAAGGAAGTTTCTTCCGAAGAGGACCGCAATGTGGGGAGCATCAGAGAGAACGTCCTTGCCTACCAGAAGTCTTGAGTCATATTCTACACCGAGGAGATTAAGAAGGGTGGGAAGTATGTCGGGAGTTGAACAATAATCATCAACCGTTACCGTTTTTATGCCGGGAACGTAGCAGATAAAGGAATTGCGGTATTTTTCAAAATCTGTGTCTACTATCTCGCCCGCCAACTCGTTATACTGCTCCTCATTGAGACCGTAGGGATAATGGTCACCGGTCAGGACGATGATGGTGTTATCTGCCTTGCCCGCCTTTTCAAGACCCTCCATAAGAGCTGCAAGGGCATATTCCACCTCAAGGTTACATGCGAGGTATGCCTTTACCTCTTCGGAATAGGGAAGGTGTGCTACCTTGTCGCGGTGCTTTTTGGACATATCGTTGTCCCAGTTGTACTGATAATGTCCGCTGTAGGTCATATAGTACGCGTGGAAGGGCTTGTCGCTGTTGAGATATTCGTCCATAGACTCAAGCATCATATCGTGGTCACTGCAGGGATTCTGGACCTTGATATCCAGACCCTGGGATATTGCCTTGAAGTCATAGCCCATATTTGCATGAGTCAGATGTCTGTCATAGAAGGATGCAAAATAGTTATGATATGCATATGTGTTGTATCCGTCCTTTTTGAGGGCATTACCTAAAACGTAGGGCAGATAGTTGTAAGCGGATACGTTGAAGCTGCTTTCTACCTTAGTCTTGGAGCTGTCGGGCAGAAGACCCATACACATGGTATACTCACCGTTGGTGGTTGTGTTGGGAAAGCAGTTATAGAAATTCTTGAATACAAATCCGTTTGTACTGAGCTTATACAGGGTAGGGGTAAGCTCGGGGGATATGGCAAGAGGCGAGAATGCCTCTGCACAGAAAGTAACGATGTTATAATTCTTTGCAATTCCCGTATACTCGTTCTTGGAGGTAGGGGAAACGCCTGCAAGATACTTACTTATCTGTTTTACCTCGACAGAATCGCTTTTATCGGCGATCTCATTGAAGTTCAGATCTATTGAGTTCGTTTCGGTGCCGAAATTGTTGATGATATTGAGATCGGTATAGAGAAAATTGGTATCCACTCTTTCGGGAGCGATGATAGACTTTACTTCCTGAACAGTGGTAGCTGCAAGACCGGTATTACGCACACAGGCCTCGGTGGAGCTGTTGGGGTCTACCAGTATAGAATAAGCTGAGCCAACACTGGTATTTGACATATGAAGCGACAGCAGTGTCACAGCCGAAAACATCAGAGTTACTGCCATAAACAGGGGAAGCTGAAGAAGCTTGATCTGATGAGTCTTTATGATCTTCTTTGCAAACAGGACCACCGTAACCGGGATGGGTATGAGCAGAAGGATAACTTTAAAGATATTTACCCACAGGGCGTGGAGTAATTGTGAGAAAAAGTTTGTTATCGCGCCTGCACCCATAGTGACCTGCGAAAGGGGCATAAAGCTACCGAAAATACAATGATAGACCAGTTGAACCTCAAAATAAATTACCAGCAGGGAGATCACGGATATGCCGATTACTCTTGACACATTGCGTGGAAAGAGGTTGCAAAGCATAAAGAGAATGCTTCCCGAAACTATAGCAAAGAGGATCGGATATACTATTCTGGATGTGGCACCCTTGTACATAGACAGGTGCAGAACCACCTCAAGATAGATGAAAACAGCGATATAATAGGCTAGAGTCTTAACCTTTTGTTTCCAGCGATCCTTAAGGATCGGCTTGTATTTGGATAGTTTATTCAAAACTGATTACCTCATTATTCGACAAAATAACTATACACATTATATCATATATATTTAAACAAGTCAAATATTAAATATTAATAGAAAAATTTTAAAAACCCCTTGCAAAACGGAAACGGATGTGATATAATACACCTTGTTCAGCGAATATGGAGAAGTACTCAAGTCGGTGAAGAGGCGCCCCTGCTAAGGGTGTAGGTCGAGCAATCGGCGCGAGAGTTCGAATCTCTCCTTCTCCGCCAACAAAAAGGACACCAAAGGTGTCCTTTTTTGTTGCGGTAAAACAAGAAAGATTCGAACTCGAGAGCCGAGTATCGGCGGGGGTCACTCGCAGGACTGCGCCGCCGGGGGCGGAAGAAGCAGGCCGAGAGTGCGTGCGGTAACACAATGAATTCAAGCGACTTTAGGAGCGAAGAATGAATTGATGTTACAAACGGGCGAATCTCTCCTTCTCCGCCAACAAAAAGGACACCAAGGGTGTCCTTTTTTGTTACGATAATATAATAGAGATTCGAACTCGAAGCACCGACTTGTCGGCGGTTCTTTCCTTTTTCCGAGACACGATATTGCAAAATATTCCGATATCTGTTATAATATAAGAAAACCAACCCAACGAGGAAGTATTAATGTCAAACAGACCCTTAGCGGACCGTATACGTCCGCAGAACTTTGATGATATGGTGGGGCAGCAGCACCTTTTCGGAGAGAGGGGAGCAATACGCCGTATAGTTGACAGCGGATATCTGCCCAATATGATATTCTGGGGACCTCCCGGCACGGGCAAGACCACTGCCGCAAATATAATTGCCGCTCAGTCGGGTATGACTCTGCGCTGTCTCAACGCAACCTCCGCATCCCTTTCGGATGTGCGGGAGGTAATAGCCGAGACCGATTCGGTGTTCGGTGCGGGAGGAATACTGCTCTATCTCGACGAGATACAGTACTTTAATAAAAAGCAGCAGCAGTCCCTGCTCGAATATATGGAGAACGGTAAGATAACCCTTATTGCATCTACCACCGAAAATCCTTATCTTTACGTATACAACGCTATAATCTCCAGAAGCGCCACTTTTGAATTTAGATCTGTGACTACAACCGATATCATACCCGCTTTGCACCGTGCGATAGGTATACTCAACTCCGAGAACGATAACAAAAAAGAGGCATCCGACGATGCCCTTGAATATATAGCTGAGATAGGTGCGGGTGATGTAAGGCGAAGCCTTAACTATCTCGAAAACGCTTATCATATCTGCGATGAGATAACGGTTGACAGCATCAAGACATTTGCACCTAAGGTGGTAGGTAACTTTGACAAGTCGGGAACGGTACACTTTGACGTTCTGTCCGGTATACAGAAGTCTATCCGTGGTTCGGATCCTGATGCCACCATATTCTACGTAGCAAAGGCCCTTGAGGGAGGTGACCTTATCGGTGTATGCAGACGCTTGCAGGTAATAGCCAGCGAGGATATAGGGCTTGCGTATCCTCAAGCGGCGGCTATAGTGCGTGCCTGTGTTCAGTCAGCCTTTGACCTCGGTATGCCCGAGGCACGTATCCCCTTGGCTAACGCGGCTCTGCTCTTGGCGACCGCACCAAAGTCGAATTCGGCATATAGCGCATATGCTGCGGCGGCAGCGGATATAGAGAAGGGCAAGGGACAGAACGTACCGCCTCATATGCGTCCTTCGAACCGCTACGATAACTATAAATATCCCCACGATTACCCGGGTCACTACGTTAAGCAGCAGTACCTGCCGGATGATCTCAAGGGTGCAAAGTATTACGATTACGGTGACAACAAGACCGAACAGGCTGCTAAAAAATATTGGGAGCTTCTCAAAGGCGGAAGCCTTTGAGAATGCAGAATGCAGAATTAAGAATGCAGAATTAATGAAGAAAATAGTGGTATTTTACCACTATTTTCATCCATAACTTTACACTTTGCATTTTGCACTTTGCACTTAAAAAGGACACCGAAAGGTGTCCTTTTATTCTTCTTCCATTCTTCTGCTTGCTTTACGTAATAATTCGTGACGGCAGTCCCAGAGCTTCTGAGACATATCCACATAGTAGTTATGGGGATATTCAAAACGCTTTACCTCGTCCCACTGACGTTCTATCTGCTCACGGCAATAGTTACGTATCTCTTCTGTGGTGGGTCGCTCATACACCAGCTTACCGCCGATGAATATAGGCTTCTGAAGCTCTTCAACGTAGAAGTCCTTTATCTCCTTTTCCTTCCAGGTGTTGTCGGGATCGAAGATAAGAAGAGGCTTGGTCTCGTCTATAGTCTCGTCATGGAGACACATAAGGTCCGCAATAGCCTTGTCGGTTGCCTTTTCGTATATACGGTAGGTCTTTTTGAAATGGGGCGTGGTTATCTTGATAGAGTTTTCACTGATCTTTATCTTAGGCTTGATGCTTCCGTCATCCTTCTCCACGGCTACCAGCTTATACACACCGCCGAACACAGGCTCGCTCTTTGCGGTGACCAGCCTCTCGCCTACACCGAAGGCGTCTATACAGGCCCCCTGACGTATGATGTCACGGATGATATACTCGTCAAGAGAGTTGGAAACGATGATGCGGCATTCGGTAAGTCCTGCCTCGTCCAGCATTTTTCTGGTTTTCTTTGAAAGGTAGGTTATATCCCCCGAATCTATACGCACAGCACACTTGGTGATACCGTATTTTTGGAATATCTCTATAGCGTGGGGAACACCGCTTTTAAGCACGTTGTAGGTGTCGATAAGCAGACAGGGATTGTTGGGGTAAAGCTTGCAGTAAGTATCAAATGCCTCAAGCTCGGAATCGAACATCTGAACCCAGGAATGAGCCATGGTTCCTCCTGCGGGAACGCCGAACTGCTGCTCGGCAATAGTGCAGGCTGTGCTTGAGCAGCCTCCGATATATGCGGCACGGGCACCCATAATAGCACCCTGAACACCGTGAGCGCGGCGGGAACCAAACTCTGATACAGGTCTGCCGTCTGCGGCACGGACTATTCTGTTTGCCTTTGTTGCCACAAGACACTGGTGATTGTAGCATAGCAGCAGATAGGTCTCTATAAACTGAGCTTCAATAGCGGGAGCTCTTACGGTTATAAGAGGCTCACGGGGAAATACGGGAGTTCCCTCGGGAACGGCATATATATCACCTGTGAATCTGAAATTTCTCAGATATTCAAGAAACTCCTCTCCAAAGCAACCCTTTGAGCGAAGAAACTCTATATCCTCATCGGTGAAATTAAGGTTTTCGATATATTCGATGACCTGCTCAAGACCTGCCGCTATAGCAAAGCCTCCGTTGTCGGGGACCTTTCTGAAGAAGAGATCAAAATATGTGATCCTGTCCTTGATACCGGAGCAGAAATAGCCGTTGCCCATTGTAAGCTCATAGAAATCGCAGAGCATCGTATAATTTTCGCGTACGAATTCTCTTTCCATAATAGTCTCCTCTCATTTAAAAGCCGTAAAACCGAAATCCGCCATGGAAATTCCGGTGAATTCTTTTATAAGTGTATTGGATGCATCGAGGTTGAGAAGCAGAGTTCCCTTTACCACAGACTCAAATTGCTTGCGGTAAGAGGAATCTCCGTGATAGCTGTTAAGCACAAAGGAATTGTCAGATGCGGTTATCCTGCCCGATCCGTAGAAGGGATAGCGGGTAAGGTCGCTGTTCATCGAGTAATAGCTCTCTACGTAGTAAGAGCTGCCGGGACCGAGGTCCATTGTAATAATCGTTCTGACGTAATGCTCCTTATCGACAAATTTGTATATTATCTCAAAGGTGGTACGCCGGGTGATTGTGTTATATTTAACGTACTGAGTGCTTGTATTGCCGTCGGTGTGCTTTACGTTTGCCATAAGGTATTTTACGTTGAGGTCAGAACTGTCAGTCATACCGCGCTGAGTCATATAATAAACAAATCTGCTGTAGTTGTCCTTGAACACCTCAACACCGCATCTTGCACAAATACCGCAATCGGTGGTGTGTCCCAGAGCTGTGCCGCTTGAAGCACCGCATACAGAACAGGTCATAGGCTTGGTACAGTCAGCACCTGTAAATTTATGTCCCTCGGGAACAATGTGCTTACCACATCTTTCACAGTCGCTTCCCACACTGCAGTTGAGTATGGGATAGCTGTGACCCAAAGGCATACCCTTGATAAGACCGCAGAGGGTGCATACAGCCGACTCGGTACAGCTTTCCTCGGTGTAGCTGTGCTCGCAGTCATAAAGTTCCTTCTCGGTGAAGGTGAACATTATCTGTGCAAGCTCACCGCGGGTGATTGGATTACGGGGGTTAAGCTTTCCGTTTGCTCCTGCAATAATACCCTCTCGTACAGCCCAGCTGAAAGCATCAAGAGCCCAGTCTGCTGTGTCTGCAGTATCTGCAAATACGCTGAGATCTCCTTCTGTGGGACATTGTTTGCCGTTTGCTCTGGCAAAGTTATACATCAGAGTAACGGTCTCCTGTCTGGTGAGGGTCTTACCCACACCGAAGAGAGTGTCGGAAATACCGCTTGTGTAACCCTTGGCTACCGCCATATTTACGTAAGGGGTATACCAGGAGCTCGCCCCGACATCAGTGAAGGAGCACTGGGGATAAACGGTATCGTCAGGGCTGAGCATACAGAGCACAGTCATCATCTGCTCACGGGTGGTAAGACCCTTGGGATCAAAGCAGGTCTCGGATTTACCCGACATGATTCGGTTGACGTAACAAAACTCCACTGCGGGAAGATACCAGCCTGAGCGTACGTCGGTGAATGGAAGCAAACCCTCGTCCGTCACTATGGCAGCATTGACCGGCAGGGCTGATAAGACCATTAAAAACACAATTACCAATGCAGAAATTCTTTTTAACATTTTTACGTCCTCTTTATTGCGTATAGATTTATATCCCAGTCGGGGATATAGCTGAATCTTCTTAAATAAAGCTTGTGGGCAGGACATAGAGTATGTACCTTTTCTATAAGCTTAAAAATATCCTCGGTACGGTGATAGAGTGACACCAGAAGATCGGGAGCGCAGCGTTCAATCGTTTTTATGCTGCCCGAAAGAGCCTTATCCTCAGCACCCTCTACGTCGTATTTGATATAGTCTATCCTTTCACCGTCAGTCACCGAGTCAAGAGTGTCAAAGTCAAGCAGAACAGTTTTGCCCTGCTTTCCCTGGGCGGCACCTCTGCCTGCTCCCATATTGAATTCTACTTGCTCTGCCTTATCCCAAGCTCCCTTGTTTATCGGTATTACGCGGTCATCTTCAAGTGTACGGAGCCGTCTGAAATTCCGCGGATCCGGCTCGAGAGCAAGGATCCTTTTAAGGTTGGGGCATTTTTCAATAAACTGTGAGGCGGTATCTCCTGTATAAGCTCCGCAGTCTGCAATGATACGATAATCCCCGGGCCTCAATATTTCCTTCCACACCTCGTCCGGATCATCCTCAGCCTTGAAAAGAAATTCAAGCCTGCCTGAGAGTCGGTATGAGATTATATTATCAAATATCTCACTTGAGCGTTCATCACAGAGAAGCTGTCTTGCCGATGCGATCTCGGAGCTGTGCTCCTTGTAATACTCATCGGTAAAAAGCGTGTCGCCGTATACAGGAACACAGGGTGCGTAAAGCTCGCGCTCAGAGGCAATGGCAAGGATGTTTTTCCTTACCTCAGGAAGGGATGTGGCAAAGGAGACAAGGACAATAAAATCTCTGTATTTTCGACAGAGATCCGAATATCTTTCCACAGGCATACCGTGAAAGCTTTTTCCCGGTCGGTAGAAATCATCTGAAGCAAAGACCCCCGAGCATTCTATACCGTAATCTGCGAAAACGGAGAGGATCTTATCCGCTCCGTTTCCCATACCATATATTACTTTTGGTTTATCCGAAGCACTCAGATATTTCCAGATGTCCATCAGGCAACAAATTCAGCGTATATCGCGCGCAGGGCCTTTTCAAAATCCTCTGCATCAACTGCGATTATGATATTAAGCTCACAGGAGCCTTGATCTATCATACGCACATTGATATCCGCCTTTGCTATAGAGGTAAGCAGCTTTGCAGCAACACCCTTGGAGGCAACCATTCCTCTACCAACCACCGCGATAAGAGCAAGGTCGTCGTGGATAGCGATGGTGTCGGGGTCTGTTGCCTTGCAGATCTGGGGAATGATGCGGGTACGCTTATCCTCAAGAGAAGCGGTGTTAACGATAACACTCATAGTATCAATGCCCGAGGGGAGATGCTCAAAGGAGATGCCCTCGTTCTCAAGAACCTCAAGAACTCTTCTGCCAAATCCGAGCTCGGAGTTCATCATATCCTTCTCAACGGTAATAACACTAAAGCCCTTCTTGCCTGCGATACCTGTAATGACCTTACTGGTATCCTCGGCTACGGGAACGATCATTGTTCCTCTGTCCTCGGGGTTATTGGTGTTCTTGATATTTATGGGAATACCTGCAATACGTACAGGGAATATTGCATCCTCATGAAGTACGGTAGCACCCATATAGGAAAGCTCACGGAGCTCACGGTAGGTGATGGTATCGATAACCTGAGGATTTTCGATGATCCTGGGGTCTGCCATAAGGAAACCGGAAACATCGGTCCAGTTCTCATAGATATCTGCCTGAGCTGCACGGGCAACGATAGAGCCTGTGATATCTGAGCCTCCTCTTGAGAAGGTCTTTATGGTGTCATTGGGCATTGCACCATAGAAGCCGGGGATAACGGCATACTCGTGCTTTGCCAGTCTCTGGGACATGGCGTCGTTTGTTCTCTCTGCGTCAAAGGTGCCGTCATCCTTGAAGAAGATAACTTCTGCCGCATCTATAAAATCAAAATTGAGATACTTTGCAAGTATCTTACCGTTGAGGTACTCACCACGGCTGGCAACAAAGTCTCTGCCTGCCTTATGGAGCACCGAGTGACGGATAAAGTAATAATCCTCTTCAAGACTGAAGTCCTCAAGACCCAGGTCCTTTATAATACCGTCGTAACGGTCGGTTATACGGGTGAATACGTCATCTATGCTTTCACCCTTGGACGCCTTCTCATAGCAGGCATACAAGAGATCCGTGACCTTGTCATCCTCGGAAAATCTCTTTCCGGGAGCGGAGGGGACAACGTAGTGCCGGCAGTTTTCTGCCAGTACGATATCTGCAACCTTTTTGAATTGCTTTGCGTCGGCAAGGGAACTGCCGCCGAACTTTACTACCTTTAACATTTCGGAATTTCTCCTCTTACAAAATATAATATATAATAATCAAATTATAGTTATTATATGAAATATTATCTTATTTGTCAAGCTATACATAAAGATTAACAAATAAAGCAGTAATTATATTGACAAAGCCGTTTTCACCTGTTATAATATTTTCGTAAAGAAAAATTAACATTTTCAGGAGGAACACACAATGTTTTGTCCCAGCTGCGGAGCACAGCTCCCTGACGGATCCGCTTTTTGCGGAAATTGCGGAGCTAACTTTGATAACTCTGCCAATCCTAATCCCAATCCTAACCCCAATTCTGCACCCGATCCTGCGCCCAAGCAGCAGAGTCCTGTAGATAAGATTGTGTCTTTTGTACGTTCCAATCTCAAGGTGGTGCTTGCTGCTGTCGCAGTTATTGTGGTTCTTATCATTATCCTCTCCGCTTGCGGCGGTAAAGGCTACGAGAAAGTGGCAAAGAAGTACGCTGAGAGTATGCTCAGCTTTAACTATAAGGGTGTCAACAAGAACTCCGCTGTCAATTATGACAAGGTAATGAAGGACTACGTTAAGGAATACTGTGACGATGAAGATGTCGATGAAGATGACTTCTTTGATGAGTTAGAGGACGAGATGGACGTAAAGATAAAGAAGTCCTCTGATATAATGCCTGCACTCTTCAAGAAGATGAAGAAAGAAGTCAAGGATGAGTATGACAGTATGAAGTTCAAGGTTGAGATCGATGATACCGACAAGCTTGACGAGGATGACATCGAAGATAAGCTTGAGTATTACGAAAGTGCCTTTGACAGTATGGGTCTTGATATAGATGACTACGTAAAAACCAAGAAGATCAAGAAGGCATATACCGTAGAGCTTGATATTGAGATCACCGTCAAGGAAGACGGAGACAAGGATACCAATGAAACCTCTATGACCCTTCTGGTTGTAAAGACCGGAGGCGGCTGGAAGGTTCTTGACCTGTCTGCAATGCAGGATATCGCATAATAATCAAAAAGGAGAGTGAAGATCACCCTCCTTTTTTCATACTCCTCGCCTTTACCGAATATAATGTACCGAGGAAGGTGAAGGCATATGAAAATTACTTACACAAACAAGCCCATGAACAGGCAGAAGAATAATCCGGCATCCCTTAAGACCATAATTTTTATGACCTGCCTGGTAGCAACGATGGTAGCGGTCAAGGTCATTTATAACCCCTCTGAAACTATGGAAGATGTAGCAGCTATGGCGGAGATCTCGGGGGAGACTCCGGCAGAGGAAACCGAAGAATTATACTGAATACAGAATGCAGAGTGCAGATCCATGACCCCCCTATCTTTGATACGGTTGGTGTGATTATCCAGCGGAATGGCGATAGCCATAAAGTCGGGGTGCTGAATTCAGAAGATTTTTGTTGCAGTAATACAACAAAAATTTCATTTGATTTGGAGTAGCTTTGTTGAAGATTAAAATTCCCTCAATAACGGTAATTTGCCTTGCAGGTCTTATATTCATCGAGCCGACCGTATATCTCGGGCTGATATTTTTGGCTGTTCTCCTCCATGAGGCGGGCCATCTCCTTGTTATGGTGCTTTTTGGTATCGGTGTGGAATCGGTTGTTCTTCTGCCTGTGGGAATAGATATAAAAAGAGAACAGAAATACATTTCCTATCCAAGAGAGATACTACTGTCCCTTGCAGGAATTGCAGTAAATATTGCCGTGTTTTTGCTACTTTGCGGACACGGCTTTTTTGCCTGTACAAATTTTCTGTATGCCCTGATAAATTTAATGCCTGTAAAAGGTCTTGACGGCGGAAATGCCCTTGAGGCGATATTGCTTTGCTTTGTGGACCCCGACAGGGCAGAGAAAATAGCCGGGATAATATCCTACGTATTTCTTTTTCTTCTTTGGCTTGCGGGAATATATATTCTCCTTGTGCTTAACGGAAATATAAGCGTTTTTGCTTTGTCGGTATTTCTGTTTACATCAACAATTATGAAATAATTTTACAAAAACTATTGCATTTATATACAGTTTTTGATATTATTATCTTGTATTTTACAGAAACGGATTTTGCATATATTTTTGAGGGCTTTACGGCTCTTACTGCATGATTTGTTTGTCACTCTGGTGAGGTTCCCGCCTCTTTCGGGGTGTTTTTTTCGTGTAGATGCTTTTTTGTATGCAAAGGAAACGAAAATAAATAATACACAACCAATTATTTATTTTAAGGAGATCAAAAAGCAAATGAGTAATTCCAAAAACAAAATCATTGAATTAAAAAACGTTTCAATGACCTTCCGTGACAGCGATACCCCTGTTTTGAACAACATATCGCTTGACATTCACGACAACGAGTTCGTTACCCTCTTGGGGCCTTCGGGCTGCGGTAAGACCACTACCCTTCGTATTATCGGCGGTTTTGCCACGCCCGACAAGGGAGACCTGCTTTTCAACGGCAAGCGTATCAACGACGTGCCGCCTTACAAAAGACAGGTAAACACCGTGTTCCAGAAGTACGCCCTTTTCCCTCATTTAAACGTTTATGATAACGTTGCTTTCGGGCTTCGTATTTCAAAGGTGCCCGAAAAGGAGATCAAGCAGAGAGTTGCGGAGATGCTGGAGATCGTGGATCTGGCCGGCTTTGAAAAGAGAACCATAGATCAGATGTCTGGCGGTCAGCAGCAGCGTATAGCTATTGCACGCGCCCTTGTAAACAACCCTAAGATACTGCTTCTTGACGAGCCTTTAGGCGCTCTTGACTTAAAGCTTCGCAAGGAGATGCAGATAGAGCTCAAGAAGATACAGCAGCGTATGTCCATCACCTTCGTATACGTTACCCACGATCAGGAGGAGGCTCTTACAATGAGCGATACCGTGGTCGTTATGAACAAGGGTGAGATACAGCAGATAGGCACACCTCAGGATATCTATAACGAGCCTGTTAATGCTTTCGTTGCTAACTTCATCGGTGAGAGTAACATTCTCCCCGGCATTATGCACCGTGATTATCTCGTTGAGTTTGCGGGCAATAACTTTGACTGTGTTGACGGCGGTTTTGAGGAGATGGAGCCCGTTGATGTGGTTATCCGTCCCGAGGATATCACTATAGTTCCTGCCTCGGATGAAGTGCTTAACGGTGTTGTTGAGACCGTGACCTTTAAGGGTGTTCATTACGAGATAGTAGTAAATGCCTATTCGGATTACTGGATAGTTCATTCCACCAAGTCAGCAAACGTCGGTGAGGTAGTGGGTCTGTCCTTTACTCCCGAAGATATCCATATTATGAAAAAGAGCGAGATGCCTAAGATTACCCGCTACACCGTAGGTCGCAGTGAGGAGGCATAAGGATGAACAAAAACGCTAAATGGGCGGCGGGTCCCTACCTTCTTTGGATGGTAGTGTTCGTTATCGTTCCCCTTATACTTATCGGTGTATTTGCCTTCACCACCGAAGCTCCCTTTGACCTTGAGGGTAACCGTCTTACCGATGAAGAGGCAACGCTTCTTATCGAGACAGAGGGCGAGGACGCGGTGGTCAATAAAACGGTATTCACCTTAAACCACCTCTTTGAGGTCAGCGAATACCTTCCCGTTCTTTTAAAATCCGCCTGGCTTGCGCTTATAGCAACGGCCATCTGTCTTATTATCGGTTATCCTATGGCATATTTTATGTCCAGATTCAGAAAAGAATGGCAGAGGGTCATCCAGATGCTTATTATGCTTCCTATGTGGATGAACTTCCTGCTTCGCACCTACGCCTGGATGACTTTGTTGGAAAAGAACGGCTGGATAAACCGTTTTCTCGGTCTGTTTAATATAGGACCCTTCAATATGATAAATACGCAGGGTGCCGTGGTTTTAGGTATGATATATAACTACCTGCCTTTTATGATACTGCCCCTCTATTCGGTAATGCTTAAGATAGAGAACACCACCATCGAGGCGGCGCAGGATCTTGGCGCAGGCTCTATCCGTGTTTTCACAAAGGTCGTTATTCCTCTCAGTATGCCGGGTATCGCATCGGGTATCACTATGGTTTTCGTGCCTGCGGTATCCACGTTTATCATTTCACGTATGCTGGGCGGCGGCACCAATATGCTTATCGGTGACTTGATTGACCTTCAGTTCCTTGGCAACGCATACAACCCCAATCTGGGTGCAGCTATATCCCTTGTGCTTATGGTATTCATCATCCTCTGTATGTCCATCACAAACCAGCTGGACAACGGCGATGAAGAAATGGAGGGCAAGATGATATGAGCGGGTCGCACCCGCAGGCATAAGCGCACACAACTGCGTGCGAACAAATCACACGGATTGGAGGTTATCCTGTAAATGAAGAACTTAGGAAGAAGAATATACATTGCCCTTGTTTTCCTGTTTCTGTACGCACCTATCGCGGTGCTTATAGTAAACTCCTTCAACGCTTCAAAAAGCCGTTCTGTATGGGGCGGATTTACCTTTGACTGGTATAGAAAGCTGTTGATGGACGAGACCATTTTAAAATCCCTTGTTACCACCCTTGTGGTAGCGCTTATCGCATCCGTTATTTCCACTATTCTCGGTACTGCTGCGGCTATAGGAATCTTCAATATGAAGAAGAACTGGCGTTCTGCCATTCTTAACATTTCTTATCTGCCCATTATGAACCCCGAGATAGTAACGGGTGTATCCCTTATGCTTCTCTTTGTATCAATGAAGCTGAGCTTCGGATACCTGACCCTGATACTGGCTCACGTTTCCTTCTGTGTGCCGTACGTTATACTTAATGTGCTGCCGAAGCTGAGGCAGATGGACAAGCATCTGGTAGAGGCGGCTCTGGACCTCGGATGTGACCGTTGGCAGGCATTCTGGAAGGTTACCGTACCCGAGATAATGCCGGGTATAGTAACGGGCTTCCTTATGAGTATAACCTACTCGGTGGACGACTTTGTAATCAGCTACTTTACCCACGGCTCAAAGGCGCAGACCCTTTCCATTACCATTTATTCTATGACCCGCCGTAAGGTCAGCCCGAAGGTAAATGCTCTTTCGACCCTTATTTTTGTAGTGGTGCTTATCATTCTTATCATCGTAAATGTTGCCGATGTAAAGAAAAACTCCCCCAAGAAGCCAAAGAAAAAGGCAAAGGGCAAAAAGGCGGCAGCCCTTGCTATGACAGTTCTCTGTCTTATCCCCTGTCTCGCGTTCGGTATATCCGCAGACAGCCCTTATTCCGACTCTGTTGACTGGAACAAGTTCCGCGATCAGGGTGTAGAGATAAACGTCTACAACTGGGGCGAATACATCTCGGTAGACGAGGGAGAAGATGGCGACTTTGATACTATAGCCGAGTTTGAAAAGCTTACGGGTATCAACGTAAACTATACCACTTTTGCTTCCAATGAGGAGCTTTATGCCAAGCTTAAAAGCGGTGGATTTACCTATGACGTTATCATCCCCTCCGACTATATGGCAGGCCGCCTTATAAACGAGGGAATGGTACAGAAGCTGAATTTTGACAATATTCCGAATATAAGCTGGATAGATGAAAAGTTTTTAGGCTCTGCCTTTGACCCCGAGAACGAGTATACCGTACCCTATACCTGGGGCTATGTTGGTATAATCTATAACAAGACTTTAGTCGATCCCGAGGATGACGTGAATACCTGGGATATCCTATGGAATGAAAAGTACGCCAAGAATATTCTTATGTTCAACAATTCCCGAGACGCCTTTGCTATAGCCCAGTTCAAGAACGGCTTTTCGGTAAATTCCGCTGACGATAAGGAGTTGGAGACAGCGGCGGAAACTCTGCGTGAGCAGAAGCCCCTTGTTCAGTCCTACGTAATGGACGAGATCTTTGACAAGATGGGCGGCGGCGAGGCGGCGCTTGCGCCCTACTATGCAGGTGACGCGGTGACAATGATGGAGGACAACCCCGACCTCGGTTTTGCAGTCCCCCGCGAGGGCTTTAACTACTTTATTGATGCTATGTGTATCCCTACGGGAGCTACCCACAAGGAAGCTGCTGAGATGTTCATCAACTTTATGTGCGAAACTGAGGTTGCGCTTAAGAATATAGAATATATCTGTTATTCCACACCTCATACCGCAGCTCTTGAGCTTCTGCCCGATGAGATAAGGAACAATCCGGTATTCTATCCCACCGACGAGGAGCTTTCCCGTGCGGAGGCTTTCAATGCGCTTCCGAAAACGGCAACCAAAACCATCGACTCCCTCTGGACCGACATTATGAGCAATACAGGCTCTATACCTTGGCTTACCCCCGTTTTTCTGGTGGTATGTATAGGCGTTGCGTTATATATCAATATTCGTCGTGTGCAGAAAAATAAGCGTAAAAATGAGATTTGACAAAAAGACGGTCTTCAGACCGTCTTTTTTTGTTTTCTCCTATTGATTATAAATAAAATTTGTGATACAATGTTATCTGTATGATTATGTTTAAATAGGAGAAATGATAATGAGTATTATCGATATGAGGCTCAGCTTGGCGGCTTGTCTTAAAAAGGGTATTGATTCCATCAATCCCGAGGCAGGACTGAGCGTTGCAGAAATAGCCGATATGTTTGAGTATCCTCCGGACGATAAGCTGGGCGACTTGGCTCTGCCTTGCTTTAAGTTTGCAAAGACTCTTCGTAAAGCTCCCCCTATGATAGCAAACGAGCTTTCAGCATCTCTTGAAGGTGCCGAAGGGGTAGCCGAGGTGCAGGTAGCAGGCGGTTATCTGAATATATTTATAGAAAGAGAGTCCTTCGCCCGCGATATAGTGGCAGAAGTCAACTCTAAGGGTGAGGCTTACGGAAGACTTACGGTAGGTGAGGGAAAGACTGTTGTTCTCGACTACTCCTCCCCAAACGTAGCTAAGCCCTTCCATATAGGACACTTGGGAACCACCGTTATCGGTCATTCCCTTAAGATGCTTCACGAGTTTGCAGGATATAAGTGCGTTGGCGTCAACCACTTAGGCGACTGGGGAACACAGTTCGGCAAGCTTATCGTTGCTTACCGCAAGTGGGGTAATAAAGAAGAGATAGAGGCAGGCGGTATAGATGCCCTCGTTGCCATATACGTCAAGTTCCACGAGGAAGCCGAAAAGGATGAGACCCTTGAGGATCAGGCAAGAGCAGAGTTTACTGCTCTCGAAAACGGCGATGAAGAAAACCTTAAGCTCTGGAAATGGTTCATCGAAATTTCCATTGAAGAATATAAAAAGACCTATGCACAGTTAGGTATCGAGTTTGACAGCTATGCAGGAGAGAGCTTTTACTATGACAAGTGCGCTCCCGTAATTGAAAAATTAAAGGATGCGGCTATTACAAAGGTCGACGACGGCGCAACGATAGTTGACCTGTCCGAATATAATATGCCTCCCTGTCTTATACTTAAGCGTGACGGCTCTACCATCTACGCTACCCGTGATATCGCGGCAGCTCTCTACCGTAAGGAGACGTATGACTTTGACAAGTGTATCTACGTAACGTCTGCCGGTCAGAGTCTCCACTTTGCCCAGTGGTTCAAGGTGGTTGAGATGATGGGCTACGACTGGGCGGACAGACTTATCCACGTTCCCTACGGTACCGTAAGTATAGACGGTGCAAAGCTTGCTACCCGTACGGGTAACGTCGTGCTTTTAAAGGACCTGTTTGCTCAGGCTACCGACAAGGTTCTCGGCATTATGAACGAAAAGAACCCTGAGCTTCCCGATAAGGAAGCTGTTGCCGAGGCGGTAGGTGTGGGCGCGATAGTATTCCACTATCTCTCCAACAACCGTATCAAGGATATCAACTTCAAGCTTGATGACGTTCTTAAGTTCGACGGTAACACCGGTCCTTACTGTCAGTACACCTATGCACGCTGTGCTTCTATTCTCAGTAAGGCAGGAAGTGTTGCAGAGCCCTGCGATTACACCGATATAACCGAGGAGGAATATCAGCTTACAAAGACACTTTCAAGATTCCCCGAATCTGTTGAGTCTGCTCTTGACTCAAGCGAGCCTATGATGATAACCCGATACATCCTTGATGTGGCAACGGCGTTCAACCGTTTCTATCACGAGTGCCAGATCCTGTCCTGTGAGGACGAGAAGGTAAGAGAACGCCGCGTAGCACTTACCAATGCAGTTCATACCGTACTCGGTTCCGCATTCGGTCTCATCTGTATGAAGAAAACAGAAAAAATATAATTTTAATGAAGATTTCTGACCTTTCGGGTCGGAAATCCTCCATAACTTTGCACTTTGCATTTTGCACTTTGCACTTGAGTTTTATAAAATAAAATTTAATGAGATAAATAAAAATTAAGGAGAACTATAATATGTCCGGACATTCCAAATGGAGTAACATTAAGCACAAGAAAGAAAAGAGTGACGCTGCCAAGGCGAAAATATTTACCAAGGTAGGCAAGGAGATCGCAGTTGCAGTTAAGGCAGGCGGTCCCGACCCTGTTTCCAATTCCAAGCTCAAGGAGCTTATCGCAAAGGCTAAGTCCTTAAACGTGCCTAACGACAACATCGACCGTATCATCAAGAAGAGTAGCGGCGCCGATGCCGTTGACTACGAGGAGGTAGTATACGAGGGCTACGGTCCCAGCGGTGTTGCGGTTATCGTTGAGGCTACCACCGACAACCGTAACCGTACAGGCGGTAACGTAAGACACTTCTTTGACAAGTACGGCGGAAACCTTGGTCAGAGCGGCTGCGTGTCCTTTATGTTTGAGGATAAGGGCGTTATCATTATCGAGAGAGAAAGCGGCGCCGATGAAGACAAGCTGATGGAGGACTCTCTTGAGGCAGGTGCAGAGGACTTTGTAGCTGACGAAGAGGTATTTGAGATCTACACCGTTCCCGCTGACCTTATGGCAGTAAAGGAAGACCTTGAGGCAAAGGGCTACGTTATAGCTTCTGCCGAGAAGGACAAGATCCCCTCTAACTACGTTACCCTCACCGACGAGGAGGACATCAAGAAGATGAACCTTCTTATCGAGCATCTCGAAGAGGACGACGATATTTCCGAGATCTATCATAACTGGGAAGAGTAAGCTTCTCAGAGAAGAGATAAGAGAGAAAAGAGAAAAGAAAAGGAAGAAAACAGTTGCCCTGGCAACTGTTTTCCACCTTTAATCAAAGAATATGAAAAAAATCTTATTTATAGGTACCGGCGGAACGATAAGCTCCGCGGGAACTGCTATGGGTTTAGCACCCAGTCTGAATACTGATGATCTCATTGCAGCTCTGCCCGAGATAACAGAGCTTTGTGAGCCCTATGCTTTGAGCCTTTATTCTATAGACAGCTCCGAGATGACCCCTGAGCATTGGTTGGGTATGGCAAAGGCTATAGAGGATAATTATGATCTTTACGATGCATTTGTAATATGTCACGGAACGGACACTATGGCTTATTCCGCGGCGGCGCTGAGCTATCTTATACAGTGCAGCCCCAAGCCTATTATCCTTACAGGCAGCCAGAAGCCTATTTCATTTGATATCACCGATGCCAAAAGAAATCTTCACGATAGTCTGCTCTGTGCGTTGCATCCTGACAGCGCAGGTGTGAATATCGTTTTTGACGGCAAGATAATTGCAGGTACACGCGCCGTAAAGGAAAAAACTTATTCCTTTGACGCCTTTGCCAGCGTGAACTTTCCATATCTCGGATATATCAAGGGTGATCAGGTTATTTATTATATAAAACAGACAAAGGGTGAGGTATGCTTCTACGATAAAATGGATGCCGGCATCTTCGTGCTTAAGCCCACACCGGGTATGCCCCTTGATATCATAGATACCCTTGTTCGTGATTACGACTGTCTTGTGGTGGAGTGCTACGGTATGGGAGGACTCCCCAAGGAAATAGCTGACCGTATGGCTTCTGCTCTTGAGCGGCAGAGCTGTCTTATAGTTATGACCACTCAGGTGGCATATGAGGGAAGCAATACAGGTGTTTATGAGGTTGGCAGATATATCGGGGATAAGTTTGAGTATCTCGAAGCCCATGATATGGCAAACGCCGCGCTTTATACCAAGCTTATGTGGATGCTGGGTAACTTTGACAAAAATGAATACAAGAAAATATTCTATACACCCGTAGGATTTGATATTTATGGCTAAATGTTATATTATAGGTGCCTGTGGATTCCGCGAGGATATAAGACCCCAGGCAGATGATCTCGTTATAGCTGCTGACGGCGGCTACGAGGCTCTTATAAAAAAAGGAATAAAAGTGGACTGTGTAATGGGGGATTTTGATTCTCTCGGTTACACACCTGATCACAAAAACGTAACCGTCCACCCCTGCGAAAAGGATGATACAGACACACGTCTTGCCGTTGAGTACGGGTATGAAAAGGGGTACAGAAAATTTCTTATTTTCGGCGGTATCGGCGGCAGACTTGACCATACCCTTGCCAATATGCAGACACTTTTAGGGCTCTCACGTATGGGTGCAGAAGCGTATCTTATAGGAGAGGGCAAGATAATATCTGTTGTCGAAAACGGTTCTTTTGAATTCAGCGGTAAGGAAAGCGGATATCTTTCGCTTTTTCCCGCCGACGGTGCGGTATCGGGAGTATATCTCAAAGGCTTGAAATATACCCTTGACAACGCGGAGCTTTTTTCTGACAGGGCTCTTGCGGTCAGTAACGAATTTATAGGCGAAAAAGCCCTTGTGCGTGTGGACAAGGGGGCTTTATATATGCTTTGGTACGAGGATTTTAAGGAAGGAGAGGGAAGCGTTTATGATAATAACAGGAGCAATATTTGATCTTGACGGAACTCTTATAGATTCTATGCCTATGTGGCATAACTTTGTGGGAGTGTATCTGGCAAAATACGATCTTGAACCCGACTACTACCTCAAAAATAATGCCAAGGATATGTCATTTGAGGAGTCCTCTGAGTATATATATAATCATTATAATATCGACAAGACCCCCGAAGAGATAGTCAAGGATATGACAGATACTGCGGCAGATGCTTATGCTAACACCATACCCATAAAGCACGATGTGAAGCCCTTTCTCTTTGCCCTTCGCTGTAAGGGGGTAAGAATGTGTATCGCTACTGCCAGCCCCCGTGAATGGGCGGAGTCTGTACTGAAAAGACTTAATATAGACCATTATTTTTCTGTGATACTCTCTTGCTACGATCTTAAGACTTCAAAATCAGATCCGATGATATACGACCGCGCCTTTGATATCTTAGGAACGGACAGAGAAACTACATATATTTTCGAGGACTCTGTGAATTGTATCCGTACCGCAAAGGCGGCGGGATACAAGGTCATTGGTGTAAAGGATGAAATGTCGTTTCCCGACGAAGAAGAGATAAAAAAGCTTTCGGACGTTTATATAAAAGACTTTGACGATTTCCGCGGAATGGTAAGATAAAAGGACTTGCGTGGCAAGTCCTTTTATAATATTTCTTTTACTTTGTTGAATATTTCCTCGGCTATAGTCTCCGGCGTTCTTGTGCCGTCAACTATAAGTATGTTTTCCTTATCCTTAAGCATTTCAAAGAGGTCAAAGAAGTTTTTTCTTATCTGCTGCTGTCGGTCTAACTTTTCAAATATCTCTTCGGTTTCGCCTCGGTTTTCTACTCTTTGCATTGACTGTTCTGGGGGAACATCAAGAAAGATGTGAAGATCGGGTCTTGCAATACTTGCGGCCTCGCGGTTAAGCGCCATTATCCAGTCGAGGTCACAGTCTACCGACTGATAGGCATAGGAGGACAGATAGTATCTGTCACAGAGGACGGTTCTGCCCTTTGCCAGATTGTCAAGTATTCCGTTTTCGGCGGTGATATGATGAAGTCTGTCCGCGGCAAAGAGTGCTGCTATGGCTCGAAGATCGGTCTTTTCCTTACCTCCGAGGTATTTACGCAGCTGTTTGCCCATAGGATCGTCTGTAGGCTCTTTTGTTATATGTACGGGGATATTTCTTTCTGTAAGGGCTTTATGAAGGAGCTGTATCTGTGTTGTCTTTCCGCTTCCGTCTATGCCCTCAAATACTATAAACTTTGACATATGATTCTCCGGTCGGTTGTTGTGTTTTAAAAGGGGGCAAACGCATACTTACTGTTATTTCTTTGAAGGCTTCACCCTCGTGTGATGATCAACAGATAAAGCTGAACCTCGCCCTATTATGGATGCAAACACTTGTTTGCAAAAAATCCGAGCAGGTGCTCGGATTTTAATTAAAATGCAAGATCTTCACCAATGTCGGAGTTCTCAGAAGAGTCCTCAGCTGCTTCACCGAATAAACTGTCATCGTCATAACAGCCTTCGCAGTCATCAAAGAAAAAGTCATCGTCAAAGTTGAAAGGATCAGAATCCTTAGCAAGACGCTTTTTGTTGTATTTTCTGTAGATCAAGGCTGCAGCGAGAAAGATAGCCGCAAGAGAACCGAGAATCACGATAAATTTGATAAGGGAGTTACTGTTCTTATTTTCCATATATACAACATCCTTTCTGTAATTCTTTTCTGTATTATAACACAAATATTATCGGATGTAAACAGGTTTTTGATTCAATTTTTTAAAAAATATCATAATAATTATATTAAAAGTTGCATTTTTCATATTATTGTGTTATACTACTGTATTATGAAGAAAGAAATTCTCTGTATGATGCCCTCTGAGCTTGAGGAATTGCTTCTCGGTTTTGGTGAGAAGGCGTATAAGGCAAAGCAAATATTTGCCTGGCTTCATCGTGGCGCTGGCTTTGATGAAATGAGTGATATCTCAAAGAAAACAAGAGCCCTTCTGGAGGAAAGTACCACGTTGGTTTATCCTTCTATAGTACAAAAGCAGGTCTCGGGTCTTGACGGTACGGTCAAGTATCTGTTTTCTATGTATGACGGACAGCTTATTGAGAGCGTCGTTATGCGCTACAAGCACGGTAATTCTATCTGTATATCCAGTCAGGCAGGTTGCCGTATGGGTTGCAAGTTCTGTGCTTCTACCCTCGGCGGAAAAGCCAGAGACCTCTCGGCGGGTGAAATGCTTTCCCAGATAATCGTAGCACAGAAGGATATCGGTGAGCGTATCGACAACGTGGTTATGATGGGTATAGGCGAGCCTCTTGACAACTATGACAACGTTATACGATTTCTTGATCTTGTTGGTGCCAAGGGCGGGCTTAATATAGGTTACAGACATATTTCTCTTTCCACCTGTGGTTTGGTGGACAAAATATATCGCCTTGCCGAGGAGAGCTATCCCATAACTCTTTCTATCTCGCTCCACGCAACCTCAGACAGTGAGCGCAGCGAGATAATGCCCATAAACAAAAAATGGGGTATAGACGAGCTGCTGAGCGCCTGTCGTGCTTATTTTGACAAGACGGGTAGGCGTATCTCCTTTGAGTATACTCTGATACACGGTAAAAATGATAGCCCTGCTCATGCAAAGCATCTTGCAGGACTGTTGCTGAGATATTTTGATAAGTCTCCTTTTCATGTGAACATTATCCCGGTAAACAACGTTACCGAGAGTGGCTTTACGGCGGGAGACGAGTCGAGCATAAAAAGATTCATAGATGTCCTTGAAAGATCGGGCGTTAATGCCACAAGGCGCCGTAAGTTAGGCTCAGATATAGATGCCTCCTGCGGACAGCTCAGGCATAATAATACAAAAAACGGTTAACGGAGGTGAGACAGTGTATTTTCACGGAAAAACAGATATAGGCAAGCAGAGACAGACAAATCAGGATAATTTTCTGACTATGCGTATGTGCGACAATGTAACCCTTTTTGTCCTGTGTGACGGAATGGGCGGTACTAACGGCGGAAATATTGCATCCAGTCTCGCTACGCGTACCTTTGCGGACTTTATAGAGCAGTCCCTTGAGCCCTTTATCGACTCTGATGGGCTGTGTGATTCTGCGACGGTAAACTTTCCTCTCCTGCTCAGCGACGGCGTATCTGCCGCGAACAAGGCGGTTTATATGAGGGCGAGAGAGAATTCCGAGCTTACCAATATGGGTACTACTATCGTTGCCGCCCTTGCGGTGAACAATGAGATCCATATCGCCAACGTAGGAGACAGCCGTATGTATCTTCTTCAGGGCAAGGAGCTGACTCAGCTCACTCACGATCATTCCTACGTGCAGATGTTGGTGGATATGGGGCAGCTGACCAAGGAGGAGGCAGCAACCAATCCCAGACGTAATATTCTTACCCGTGCTGTGGGAACCGAGCCTACGGTAGACGCGGACGTTATGACTGTAGAGATGCCTTCTGAGGAATCCTATTATATGCTTTGCTCTGACGGACTTTACAACTTTATATCCGAAAAAGAGTTTATAAACATAGTACGAAAGAGCTATAAGGAATATGACGACGACGATTATGACGCAGAGCTGACCTTTAAAACAGAATTGCTCGTCGACTGTGCCAACGCCAACGGCGGAGGCGATAATATCACCATTATTCTTATCAAGAACGTATGAGGAAATAATAATGAACGCATTTGAAAAATATGTAGGTCAGGTATTTGACGGAAGATATAAGATAACCAAGATACTGGGTGTAGGCGGTATGGCAGTGGTGTTCGAAGCATTTGACACCAAGCTTAACCGCATAGTTGCCCTTAAGATGCTCAAGGACGAGATCGCAAACGATTCTCAGTCTGTGAAGCGTTTTATAAACGAATCAAAGGCGGTATCTATGCTTGCACATCCCAACATTGTGAGCATATATGACGTGTCGGTTAAGGACAATCTTAAGTATATCGTTATGGAACGTGTGGACGGTATTACCTTAAAGAGCTATATGACTCAGAAGGGTGTTCTTTCCCTTTCCGAGACACTGAGCTATACCGAGCAGATACTGCGTGCTCTTGAACATGCACACTTCAAGGGGATAATACACCGTGACATCAAACCTCAGAACATTATGCTTCTCAAAAACGGCAGAATTAAGGTCACTGACTTTGGTATTGCCAAGCTCCCCAATGCCGAGACTGTTACTATGACAGATAAGGCTATCGGCACGGTGTTCTATATCAGCCCCGAGCAGGCAAGCGGTAAGCCTATAGATCAGCGTAGTGATCTTTATTCTCTGGGTGTGCTTATGTATGAGATGGTTACAGGAAAACTTCCCTTCAATGCGGAGAGCCCGGTTTCTGTTGCCCTTATGCAGGTCAATGCCAAGGCTAAGCCTCCCCGTGAGATAATGTCCAACATCCCTATGGGCCTGGAGCAGATTATTATGCTGGCAATGGAAAAGCAGCCCGATCGTCGTTTTCAGAATGCGGCTCAGATGCTCCGTCACCTTTTGCAGATAAAGAATAATCCCACCTATGTTTTCAAGACTAAGAGCCGTGACGGCAAGATAGCCATTGAGGACGTTGAAAAGGACAAACCCGTAAAGAAGCCGGTGGGTAAGATATCAAGACCTATGTTTCCGGTTATTCTCGGCGTTACCCTGGCACTTCTTCTGGTGGCAAGTGTGTCGGTACTGCACGTGATCAAGATGTTCAATACTTCTCAGGAGATCACCGACACACAGACGGTAGTAGTGCCGGATCTTATGGGTCAGGTCATAACAGAGGATATAAACAAGGAGCTTGTGGCTCAGGGCTTTAAGCTGACCTTCAGCTATGACGACAGCCAGCCCGATATTCCCGTGCGTACTGTTCTTGCTCAATCTCCCGAGGCGGGAGCTCAGCGTAAGATAATTCCCGGTCAGCAGTACTGCGACATTACTCTTACCCTCAGCCGAGGCAAGGACGCCAAGATACTTCCTGACCTTACCGTTAAGGATTATCGTGAGGTTGAGATAAAGCTCAGCGATATGGGTCTTAAATACACGGAAGTTTTTGAGGAGAACGAAAACATCCCTGTAAGCTATGTTATCCGTACTATGCCTATGGCAGGTGACAAGGTCAATGCAGGTGAGACCGTTACCCTGTATATCAGTAAGGGTACCGACGTTAAGTATATTCAGGTTCCCGGCTTTGTGGGTCTTACCGAGGAACAGGCAAAGGCAAGGCTTTCCGAGTATAACCTTACACTTGGCGAGGTAACCTATGAGCAGTCCTCCTTGCCCAAAGGAACGGTTATTTCCCAGAGCCGTGAGGCAAACGAAAAAGTACCCGAAAAGACCGAGATAGGTCTGGTGATAAGCTCCGGTCAGGAAAACCAGCAGTCAGGTGAAGCGCCGAATCAAAATTAAGGTTAAAATTTAGAAAACAGTTGCCTCGGCAACTGTTTTCTAAAATTATTTATGTATTTTGAAAATTCTTGCAAGTATTGGTGCAAGAATACGCGGTGACTTTACAACTACTATTTTCATACTAAGCTCCTTATATATTTGTGAAATAAACTGCACCTGCGCTGATTATTATAAGAGATTCTATGACCACCAGCACAGAGCAGGGTAAAAAGTAGGTCAGCAGGATGCCCGCACCGAAAGCGAGGGCGATATATCCGGCTGAACGGCAAATACATCTTACTGCACGCATAACAAAAATCCCTTCCGTCGTTCTCTAATAACAGAATATGACGGAAGAGACAGTTGGTGATTAAATCATATCGAAATTCAGTGTGATAGGGCAGAGGCCGGTCTTTAGATCTCAGAGCGCAGCTTGGCCGCGGTGACTCACCGCTTGTCCCAAGCGTGGATGTTTTTAAGGATGCCGTGAAGCTCAAGGAAGCTTTCGTGGCGGCTGTGAGGTATCTTACCTTCGCTTATTGCCTCGAGCACGGCACAGCCTTCCTCTTTTGTATGAGTACATTTTGTATACTTGCACTGGCCAAGATAGGGTCTGAATTCACGGAAGGTATAGGGTAGCTCATCCACGGTGTAATCATCGTATATCGTGGGATCAAGCATAGAAAATCCGGGGGTGTCGGCGATAAAACCGTCGTAGCCCTCATCGTCGAAAAGATCCTTTAAGGGATAAAGCTCAACGTGACGTGTGGTATGCCTGCCGCGCTGTATCTTACGGCTCACGTCTCCCGTTGCAAGCCCGAGGGCGGGGAAAAGCGCATTGAGAAGTGTAGACTTACCTACACCCGAAGCACCGGAAAAGGCGGATATCCTGCCGCGGCATTTTTCCTTGAAGAATTCAAGCAGCTCTGCCTTGTCAGAGTCGGGATCGGTGACGAAAACGTCCACGCCGATGGAGGAATATATCTCCTTCAATTCATTTGCTCTTTCGGGGTCAAGGTCATTTTTTGTTATAATGACTACAGGCTCTATACCCTTGTGGTCGGCAATAGATATCATTTTGTCAAGGGTAGCCGTCACAGGCATAGGCTTCTTTGCCGCCGCTACGATAAACAGGATGTCGAGGTTTGCCATAGGGGGACGGATAAGTGTGTTGCGTCGGTCGATAATATCGACGATACAGTCATCCTCTATAACGGCTCTGTCACCCACGTAGGGAGTTATGTTTTCGTGGCGGAAAACTCCTCTTGCACGGCACTGAATTATTTCGTCGCCGCAAAGAACATCATAGAGACCGCCCAGACCTTTTATAATTATGCCTTCCATACCGCTCCTGATTTCATATAAGATAATTATATTATATTTCTAATCAAAAACTTTGTCAAGTAAAGGAAAAAAAGATGTTAGAGCTTTTTAAATCTGTTATCGAAAAGGGAATACTGAAAAAGATAGTTTTAAGTAAGCCCACAGACAAAAAAATATTAAAGAGTGTTGCCGTTCTTATAAAGATAAAGGATGAGCTATATCTCCAGATGGAGACTTTTACAGCCGACGGCAAGGCTACTCACCGTAATATAAAGGCCTCCGATGCACCGGAAGCTCTTGTACTGATGATAGGTTACGAGTATAAGCAGGTAAATGTTATTACGACCGCAGGCGAGGCGCAGATAAAGGTCTCGGGCAAGGGTAAGATAACGGTCCTTGACCGTATAAAGGACAAGGGAGAGAAGGTAGCGGTACAGGGGCACGACCGAAAGAAGCAGCATATCATCTCCTCCACCGAGCCTGTTGATTTTCTTTTTGAGCTGGGTGTCAAGGATCGTGACGGCAGAGTTTTTGACAAAAAGCGTTCTAAATTCAGACAGATAAACCGCTTTCTTGAGCTTCTCTCCGAGGCGTATAAATTTCCCCGTGACCGAGAGCTTTATATACTTGATCTCTGCTGCGGTAAAAGCTATCTCAGCTTTGCGGTGTATTATTATTTCACCGTTATCGAGGGAATTTCTGTCCGTATGGACTGTGTGGACTTAAAAGAGGACGTTATAGAGTATTGTAATTCCGTAGCCGCAAAATTAGGGTATACCGGACTTCATTTTATTGCAGGAGACATAAATGATTTCGAGCCTGAACAAGCTCCGGATCTGACGGTTTCGCTCCACGCCTGTGATATCGCAACAGATATCGTGCTGGCTAAGGCGGTAAAGTCGGGAAGCCGTGTTATTATGTCCACTCCCTGCTGTCACCACGAGATGATGCATCAGCTTAAGTCCACAGGCTCTGACTGTGATTTTATGCTCTCTCACTCCATACTAATGCAGAAGCTTTGTGATGCGGCAACAGATTCTCTTCGCTGCCTTATGCTTGAAAGTAAGGGATATGACGTTACTGCTCTTGAGCTTATAGACCCCGAGGAAACACCGAAGAACGTGCTTATCAAAGGAATTCTGAATGACAAGATGTCCGAGGAAAGGAAGGCACAGAAGCGTAAGGAGTATGACAGGGTCTGTCAGAGACTTGGTGTTGAGCCTTATCTTGCAAAATTGATTTAAATGGTGTATAATGTATTAACATACCGAAACAAGGGGGGAAAATATGAAGAAAAACGTCAGGGTGCTTTTGCGGGAGATATTTGCGGATATACTGTTTTTTGCTTCTCTTCTGTCAATTGACGTTTCCTTCCGTATTATATACGAAGAGAACAACGCAGGACTTCTGCCTTCATCAGCCGCCTTTTGGGCTTCATTTTTCTGGTGTCTTCTGTTAGTGGGGATATCCGTTGCTATGCCTCGTGTTATCCGCATGATATATACTATAGGCATAACGCTGATCTTTTCGGTGCTTGCCTTGGTACATGCAGTCATGGACAGCTTTTTCGGACAGTATATGTCATTTTCTTCGGTGATGTTTGCCGATGACGGTGCAGGTTATTTTGAGTGGTCGTATTTTGATGTGAAGTCTTCACTTATAGTTGTGCTGTGTATTTGTCTTGTTTCAAGTATAGGTGCAGCCATACTTATTCCAAGGTACAATAAACACAATCGAACCCCGCTTATCTGTGGATTTGTAGCCGTTGCCCTTGGTGTAAGCGGTACGGTTATTACAGTTAACGAGACCTTTAAAAATGATTTTGGCGGAATAGTCTGGAACAGTGCAAAGAGTCATGCGGATTATTATGACGATTTTTCGGATTACAGGCTCTGTATGCATATGTGCGGGCTCTATCACTATACCTTTCGTGATGCCTATATCAGTACAGGTCTGAAAGATACGGTGGACCGCATGACAAACCGATCCCGGATCAACGAGCTGAACGAGTTTTATTCCTCAAGAGTTATCGATCCGGACAATGAAATGACGGGTGTGTTCAAGGGCAAGGATCTTATACTTATTCAGCTTGAATCAATTGACAGCTGGATGGTTAATGACGTGGCGATGCCCACTCTCTCGGCATTGAGAGAGGAGTCTGTAGATTTTACAGGATTTTATGCTCCAAAGTATCTGTGGGCGGCTACCTTCTCTTCGGAGAATGCAGTGAATACAGGTATGATAACTCCTATGAATTCCTCAAAGATGGCTTATTTCACCGAGACGTCATATCCGGATTCTTTACCAAAGCTCTTCCGTGAGGCGGGATACAGTGCTAACAGCTATCACCGAAGTAACCGTGATATGTATAACAGAGGTGAGATTCACGAGGCTTGGGGCTATGAAAAGTATAACTCCAGCGGTGATATGGCACTTTCGGATGGTGATATGGATTCCACTATTATCGAGGCTTACGAAATGATTACGCCGGATAGTCCCTACCTTTCTTTTATTATAACATATACAGGTCATGGTCCATATACCGCTGAGGGTAAGCCTGTAATAAAGCATGAGGAATATATCAGGTCAAAGTTTAAAGATAAGCAAGAGGACGAGTACGTGTGGGCGCTTTGTCACGCATACGAAACAGATCTCTTTGTCAAAAACCTGTACGAAAGTCTTGAGGCAGAGGGAAGACTTGAGAATACGGTGCTTTTCTTCTATACCGACCACTATGACCATTACGTTACCACTGAGGGGCTTCTCGAGGAATGTAAGGGCACGGATGACACAAATCTTATGGGTAACGTTCCCTGTTTTATGTATACAAAGGGAATCGAACCACAGAAGGTTGACAAAGTTATATCTACATACGATATACTTCCTACTCTGGTCAATCTCTTTGACCTTGATTGCGATGGACGATACTATCTGGGAAACGATGCCTTCTCTTCTGAGGGAGGATACGTTATTTTCCGGGATATGTCCTGGTATGACGGTGAGACTTACTTCAATATCAAGAAGGACAAGCCCAACGAGTTTTCAAGGAAACGCAGTGAAGAGATAGAAGAAAGACTTGATGCCTGTTGGGATTCGATAAAGTTTAATTATTTTGAAGGTAAATAGAATAACAAAAAACACAGATCATCATGTGATCTGTGTTTTTTATTAAATAAATTAACCTCATTTTTATGTAACAATTATGGGCCTACAGTTAACTACATACGATTCCGGATACAACACATTTTCGTACAATTTTTGAAAGCTGCATTCCGTATGATTGGCACCATTACGCTAAAGTGCGTAGTATTACTATAGAAACTTGCTGCTTACATCCAGCCTTCGGGAAGGGACACGTCGGTATCCCAACCGCCTATACCCAAGTTGAATGGATCATCAAGTATTGGTTCGGGAGAGTCTCCGTTCATAAGTAATTCCTTGGCTGAAAGGTCAATTAATTCAAGTTCGGGATTAATATATACTTTTTTCATCTTAATCAACCACCTTACTTTGTTAATGTTATTTCGGTAGATATGTTATATGTGTTTACCGTTGAAATAACGGTTTCGTTTATCACGTATCCGGTTGTTTTTATATTGTGAAAAAACATAATAACCAATCAAACAGCGATAATCTAATTTTCTCTATGTGAGATTGTATTTTTTAAAACGATAACTTCTCCATTAATTTTACATTAAATATATTTAATTGTCAATCGGAATATCAACACACAACTGTAAACTTATATTGTTGAAAATGTTGATTTTCCATAAACACATGTTAAAAGCTGCCAAAAATAAAATTTCCGGGATCAAAACTGTTGCATATTTACAATAATTGTGCTAAAATAAGGTAATTTAATCAATGAGCATAATGAGGTGTAATATTATGGGATTTTTGGAAGGAAAGACAGCGATAATCACAGGTGGCGGTAAGGCTCCTGCATTAAAGGACGGCTCCGCCGGCTCTATCGGCTACGGTATTGCTATCGCATACGCTAAGGAGGGTGCAAACCTTGTTCTTACAGGCAGAAACGTGCCCAAGCTTGTCGAAGCTAAGGAAGAGCTTGAAAGACTGTACGGAATAAAGGTTCTTGTATGTCAGGCGGATATCAGCCGGGCTAACGATAATGAAGCAACCGTTAAGAACGTTGTTGATGCAGCTATAGGTGCCTTCGGCCGTATAGACGTGCTTATAAATAATGCACAGGCTTCGGCTTCAGGTGTAACTCTTGCCGATCATACCACAGAGCAGTTTGATTTGGCAATGTATTCCGGACTTTATTCTGCTTTCTATTATATGAAGGCGTGCTATCCTTATCTCAAGGAGACTAAGGGCTCTGTTATCAATTTTGCATCCGGTGCCGGTCTTTTCGGCAACTACGGTCAGTCTGCATATGCGGCTGCAAAGGAGGGTATCCGCGGACTTACCCGTGTTGCGGCAACCGAGTGGGGTAAGGACGGTATCAACGTAAACGTTGTTTGTCCTCTTGCCTGGACAAGCCAGCTTGAAAAGTGGGCAGAGTATAACCCCGAGGCGTTCAAGGCTAATGTTCATATGCCTCCTATGGGTCATTACGGCAACTCAGAGCTTGAGATAGGCAGAGTTTGCGTTCAGCTTGCATCCCCCGACTTTAAGTATATGTCCGGTGAGACACTTACTCTTGAGGGCGGTATGGGACTCAGACCTTAAAAGTGCAAAGTGCAAAATGCAAAGTGCAAAGTTAATGTAAAAAGTCGGTTCGTTTTTCGAACCGACTTTTATCTTTTATCAAAATATTCGTAGCAGGCAAAGCGGACCGTATCTTCGGGGACGTCAAAATGCTCTGCCAGCTCCCAGACCTCAGTGATGCCGTTTTCAAAGGCTTGCAGGAGGTCTTTTTTTGGTATAAGCATTTCTATCATCCACATATTTGCCTTATACTCACAGCGGCTTCTGGTCTCAAGGGGAGAGTAGGGATGGTAGAACGCTCCCGTCATACAGTGACCTATCTCGTGGGCAAGATGCACCTTGCGCTGTGCTTCGGTCATATCTCCCTCGTCCATAATTATATATTTATTATCTCTGTCCTCGAAGGAGAGCGACCCGTTAAGGGGCAATCTGCAGTAGTCGAGGGCAATATTGTTTTCATCACAAAAAGCTGCACACTGCGTGCTTGTTTTCATTTAATTACTCCTTTTTTCGTGTCGTTTTTTTATCAGCTCTATGGCAAACATTGCCTCCTCCCACATAGCATCTGTGACGTCACCGTCTCCACCGAAAAGGGCAAGTTTAACGTCCTCATCGGTGACACGAGCCCTGTCCACCTGCTTACCTGTGGTAAGATAATCAAGGGAAACGCCAAAATAGTCCGCTATCTTCTTTAGTTTGTCATTTTTGGGGGTGGATTTGTTATTCTTCCAATCGCTGATCGTAGCAGGGGCGATTCCCGTCGCTTTACATACCTGATATGCTGTTACATTATTCTTTTGTAATAATTCAACAAAAATCTCATACATTTTTTGGACACTCCTACAAAACCGAAAATTATTTAAGAAAACTTATATAAACTTGTTGACAATTTCGGAAAACCGATATATAATAAACAACAGAGTTTAAGAAATCTTAACTAAACGGGGCTAAGATTTTAATGTTTCCGAAATTATTGTATCAGATTTCCGAAATATTGTCAAGTGAAACTTTAAGATTTCTTGAAATAATTTTTGGTCATTTTCCACTACATTTTCAGTTTAATACAATATATGTCCGAATTATGGGACAGAAAGGAGAAAGCTTGGCTTATATGTGCAGAAGGGGACCCTATGAGTGTGATGCCTGTGGGTTCTGTAACGATGAAAATGAAGAAAGTGAGGATTAATAAGTGATTGACAGAGATTTTAATAAGGTTATTATAACAGGGTATCCTAAGCAGAAACCTGAATTAAAGCTGACCACAACAGGGACAGAGGTAATTAATTTTATTTTGGTAAATGAGGGTGTCAAGTCAAGGGAGTATATTGACGTGACAGTATGGGGCGAGCTTGCCGAAAAGGTATATAAGGATATCATACCCCAACGGCGTATTATGGTGGAGGGAACGCTCCATCATATCGGTGATGCTGCCCGTGGCAGAGTCGAGATAAGGGCGAATCGTGTATTCAGTATAGGTGATAAAAATGATTAAGTATACCGAGGATATCTACGCGATCTGCCCATTTTATCTCAAGGAGGCGACTACCCGGCTTATATGCGAGGGAATCACAGAGGGCACCAGTACCTCAACGGTTTTCGGAAACACCCTGCTAAAGGCCAGACACCAAAACCGTTATTGCCGCAAGGACTATGGGGCTTGCGTGTTGTGCAAGGCTTTAATGAGCAAATACGATTAAAGGTGAATAAGGGTGATTAAAATCACCCTTATTTTTTTAAAAAATATGTTGAAAAAAGAAAAAAACCGTTGTATAATAAATTATTATGTTACAAAGGTGGTAAATAATGAGAAAGCGAAAGAAAAATATCGGAAAGGCACCCTGGAAAACAATATTTCTTTTTCCTCTGTGCATAGTTTTTTATGAGATACTTTTCCGTCTTGTTACGGTAAAGGATCTTACGCTTGTAGGAACCCCCTATATGGTTCTGTTCTCCTTGGCGTACGGTTGTGTGGGATATCTTATCTCCACTGCCTTCAAAAAGGATAAGGTAAACGGCATAGTTACGTCTGTTCTTTTGTTTTTACTGCCGATATGCTATCTGATAGAATACTTTGTTTACCGCCAGTTTAAGATATTTTATGACCTTAATACAGTATTCGGCGGTGCTGCGGATGCGGTTGGCGGATATTCCCATGAGATATGGAGGATGCTGTTCAGTCCCATAGGTCTGATTACCGTATTTTTGTATCTGCTTCCCGGAATACTTTACCTGGTATTTTTAAAGAAATCCTTCCCTCAGACCGTGTCTGATGCCAAAAAGCGTATCATTGCACTTGTGGCGGGTATAGTTTTGTTTTTAGGCTGCTTTGTCGGTATTAAATGCTCCACAAGATGCGACCTTATTTACGGCAAGGAGTATTCATATCAGGCAGCGGTGAGCAACTTCGGTCTTGTAACGGGTGTTCGTCTTGATATAAGAGAAGCGCTCTTCGGTACAAGCGAGGAGTTTGAGCCTGTGGTGGAGATGCCTATCGTTGCCCCCGTTACCCAGGCTGTAACCGAGTCTGACGATACCTCAGAGGTTGGAGAATCTGATGAAACCGAGGCTCCCGTGGAGGAGATCGTGTATACTCCCAACGTTATGAATATAGACTTCGCATCCAAGCTGGCAAGCGGTACCATAGCCGAGCTTAACGCTTATGTTTCAAGTTTGACTCCCACGATGAAGAATCAGTACACCGGCATGTTTGAAGGGAAGAACCTCATATTTATAACTGCAGAGGCATTTACAGCCGAGGCAATAGACCCCGAGCTTACTCCTACCCTGTACCGTATGGCTACAAAGGGCATTCAGTTTACCGATTTCTATCAGCAGAATGGAGCGGGTACAACAGGGGGTGAATATCAGAATATATTCGGAATGCTTCCCATGAGAGGCGGTATGTCCTTTAAAAACACAGCTGATCACCTTAACTATTTCACAATGGGTAACCAGCTAAACCGTCTGGGATATTTCGGAATGGCCTTCCATAATAACGATTATACATATTATGACCGTCACAGGACCCATATCAATTTAGGATATTCGGAAGGCTTTATGGGTTACGGTAACGGTATAGAGGAATACGTCACTTCGCAGTGGCCTCAAAGTGATCTGGAGATGATACAGGGTACGCTGCCCCTGTATATGGAGCATCAGCCCTTTAACGTATACTATATGAGCGTCAGCGGACATTCCGGATATACCTATAACAGCAATTCAATGTCAAGAAAAAATTGGGAAAAGGTTGAGGATCTGCCATATTCCGAACCGGTCATGGGATATCTCGCTGCACAGATAGAGCTGGAAAATTCTATGGCGTATCTGCTTGAACAGCTGGAAGCGGCAGGCATCGAGGACGATACCGTTATATGTATCTCTGCTGACCATTTTCCTTATGGACTTGACGATGATGCGGCTCTCGGCAATATGCCCTATCTTTCCGAGCTTTTCGGTTACAATGTAGATGATGCATTTGAGCGTGATCATAACAGACTGATCCTGTGGTGCGGTATGCTTGAGGATGATGATCCGATAGTGATAGATACACCCACATCATCCCTTGATATCCTGCCCACACTTTCAAATCTCTTCGGCACCGAATTTGACAGCCGTCTTATGCCCGGCAGAGACGTGTTTTCCGAGGCATCTGCACTTGTATTTGACCTGGGATATAACTGGAAGACTGAGTACGGTACATATCTTTCGGGTACTTTTACTCCCGCAGATGACAGTATTGAGCTTCCCGATGGTTATGTAGCGGCTGTTTCGGCTGTTGTAAGAAACAAGCTTCAGTACTGCCGAGGGGTTCTTGATACAGATTATTTCAGGTATCTTTTCGGGTAGATAAAAACAATAAAGGTGTCCTTCCGGACACCTTTTGTGTTATAAATTTATTTCAAGACCGTCATATGCAACCTCAATACCATATGGCTCAAGGTCACGGCATATAACGTCGTGGTCGTTATGAAGTCCACAGGACATATGGCTTATGATAAATCTGTTGATATGCTCTGACAGAGTTTTTTTCATCTCAATGACCATATTGATGTTGTTATGCTCAAAAATACGGTAATCTCCTTCCTGATGTCCTACCGTACAGTCAAGCACGATAAGGTCAACGGGGGCAGAATCTATAAGCAGCTTGACCTCGTCATAGAGAAGCCAGGCAGAATCGAGAGCATAATATATCTTATGCTTTCCGTCGTCAAAGAGAAAATGGTTTGTGGGAACTCGGTGGTGACCCTGAACAGCAGTTATCTCCAAGCCGTCAACAAGCTCCTTACCTCTGAACTCTAAAAATTCAGCCCCTTTTTCCATAAGAAAATTAAGGGTATCCTTGTTGTAATGATCCTTGTGCCGATGGGTGTTAAGTATGTACTTTATGCTCTCGGGCCTGATACCGAATTTTTCAAGAGCCGCAGGAACGGTAGGACCGGGATCAATGAGAATACTGTCGTTTATAAGTGCAGAGGCGTTGCCTCTGTATTCGTCTCCGTGGTCACGGCGGTCGGGAGCCCAGTCGGCAGCTCCGGTGCCCAAAAATTTAATTTTCATATTACATATTCCTCTCCGTCATTGGGATATAAGGGAATAAAATTGGTATTGCATTTTTTTAAGTCGTCATACTTTTCGGGGGGCATAACGTGTACGAATGCCACCTTATCAACCTTTAACTGATTGCACTTTGAAATTACGGTTTCTGCTTCAAAGTGAGCAGCTTCGATAATCAGCATATCGGGCGAAATATCGGGAAGGTCGCAAAGCTCGGGCGAAAGATCGTTTGTGATATAGATACGCTTACCCTCGGCTTCTATAAGAAAGCTGTAGGAGGGAAGACCCTTCATATGGCCGTTCTGATAAGCGGTGACTTTTATTATACCGTCGTCATAAAAAAGCCCTTCGCTTATAAGCTTGAAATCAACACGGTCGCTGTCACGTCCCAACTGCATATAGGTGTAATCGCGAAAAGCCTTGATCCCTCTTTCTTCAGAGAGGTAAACGTCACACCTGATGTTAAAAAACTCTGCTAAATTTATCATATCGTTAAGTCCGTTCATATGGTCGCCGTGGAGGTGGCTTATAAAGACGGTCTTAATGCGGGACATATCATACTCCGCAAAGGAAAGAATGTCACAAACGGGCGCACCTGCATCAAAGAGGTAGGAATAATCTCCTACCTCTATGAGTATGCTTTGTTGATGCCTGTTTTTATAAGGGGCACCGAAACCGGTGCCCAGAAATCTTATATTCATTACAGGTTGTAATATTTATCGAACTCAGCGGGATTAGGGATCTTGGCAAGCTCTGCACATTCTGCTCTCTTTGCAGCGATGAAATTCTTGAGTAATTCTTCAGGGAATACACCGCCCTCTGTGAGGTAATCGTGGTCAGCCTCAAGGCAGTTGAGAGCCTCGTCAAGAGAGGTGGGAAGATGGCTGAGCTTAGCCTTTTCCTCGTCACTTAAGTGATAGAGGTTCATATCATACGGACCCCAGCCGTTTGCGTGAGGATCTATCTTGTTCTTAACACCGTCAAGACCTGCCATAAGGATAGCCGCATAACAGAAATAGGGGTTACAGGTAGCATCGGGGTTGCGGAGCTCAAAGCGGCGCTTGTCGGGAGACTTTGCATAAGCGGGAATACGGATAACTGCACTTCTGTTGGAGGTAGCGTAACCAACTGTTACGGGAGCCTCGAAGCCGGGAACCAATCTCTTGAAGGAGTTGGTGCTGGGGTTGGTCAGAGCGCAGAGAGAACCGATATGCTTGAGAAGACCGCCCATAAAGTAGTGAGCAGTTTCGCTTAAGTTAGAGTAACCGTTATCATCAGAGAATACGGGCTGTCCGTCCTTAAAGAGGATCATATGAACGTGCATACCGCTGCCTGCTTCGCCGTAGATGGGCTTGGGCATAAAGGTTGCGGACTTGCCGTATTTGAGAGCGGTGTTGTGGATGATATATTTTATCATCATCGTGGCATCTGCCATATGAACTACCTCGCCCAGCTGAGGCTCTATCTCAAACTGACCGGAGGCTGCAACCTCGGGATGATGGTAGTTTATCTCAATGCCCATATCCTTCATAAGCATACACATCTCGGAGCGGCACTCGTAGGAGATATCAAAGGGCTTTGCAATATGATAGTTCTTCTGCTTGGGAACTACGACGCCCTTACCCTCAACTGCGCTGTTCCAGTAGGACTGAACTGCGTCAACCGAAGCTGCGATCTGTCTGCCGCTTACCTCCCAGGCAACGTCGTCAAAGAGGTAGAACTCAAACTCGGGAAGGATCTTCATTTCATCTGCAACACCCGACTTCTTCATATAGTCAACGGCAGCACGGATGATGTTACGGGGATACTGAGCCAGAGGCTTGTTTTCGGGGGAAGCAATAACCATCGCATTACCTGTCATCGACAGGGTGGGGATAGAGCAGAAGGGGTCGATAACTGCGGTGTCGGGGTCGGGGATAAATACCATATCGCTCTTTTCAACAACGGCGTATCCGTAGTTGGATGCGTCAAAGCCAATACCCGATTTCATGGTGTCCTCGGAGAAATTCTCTGCGGGGATAGTAACGTGACGGTACTGACCGTTGATGTCAACCATCTTGAAGTCTACCATCTTGATGTCTTTTTCTTTGATAATATTGAGTATGTCCTGAATGCTCTTTGCCATAATCGTTCTCCTGATATTAATAAAGTTATAATTATTTTATCACTTTTTTTCTGTGTAGTCAACATAAAATAAAAAATCCTGAGCTGTAGCTCAGGATTTTTTGGTCGAAGTGTGGAGATTCGAACTCCAGGCCTCCAGTACCCGAAACTGGCGCGCTACCAACTGCGCTACACCTCGATTTTTTGTTATTTGTTTTGTGGTAGCCGCCGAAACTGGCGCGCTCCCTGTTGCAACATCAGCTCTGCTATCGCAAGCCGTTGTTTGCTCTGCAATCGCTGTGTTGCTGCCACTCCTCACCCTCGCTGAATCCGACACTGTCGGCGCTCGGGATCGTCCCCAACTGCGCTACACCTCGATATTTTATTGAATTAAAGGTAGGACAACAAACTTCAAGTTTCAATAAACAAAATAGTTTGCCTGCGGGGGCTCCCCGCCGCTACACCTCGAAAATAAGAAATACTTTATATAATGTGACGAATAAACGTCTACGCTAAACTACGCAGTTTGCCCACGGGGTCTCCCCGTCTCGATGTTAGCGGGTAATATTATAACATAATAAAAATGCAATGTCAAGTTTGAAAGTGCGCTTTGACAAATTCAGCTGAAAAAAGTCAGGAAAATTGAAAATTTCCGGGGGTGGTACCCTTTAAATCCGTACATATGTTCTGTTATGATATATACGGAGGTGATCGAATGGAGGAAAAGATCGAGGCTTTGACACTTAAGCTGATAGAGAAAATAGACAGAGCAATAGACGAGCTTGACAGCTATACTGCTACCACTCATATCAAGGAAAAAAACGTGGAATATGATGACGAGGGTAAAAAACCTGTGAGTGAGAGGGTGGTTGAGACGCAGGAGATAAGTATAGTGAAAGGCAGAGTGGATACTTCCTCATTAAAGGTCATTGCAGCAGTCATAAAGGAGCTGCGGGAAAATGACGGGGAGGCTGAGGACGAGGGGATCACGGTGGTTCTGTCCGAAGAGATAAAGGAGCTTGCCGAATGAGAGAGATGATAATAGGAACTCCCAACGAAAAGCAGCTTTTGTTTATGAAACAGCATAACCGTCATATAGCCTTCGGCGGTGCCCGTGGCGGTGGAAAGAGCTGGGCTGTGAGGGCAAAAGCAAAGCTTATGTGTATGAGGTATCCCGGTATACGAATACTTATAGTCCGACGTACCTATCCAGAGCTGTATAACAACCATATAAATATCCTGCGCCGCGAGCTTTTCGGAATAGTCAGATACAGTGATAAAGAAAAGATAATGAGCTTTCCTAACGGATCTACGGTAAGCTTCTCCTACTGTGCCTCGGATAAGGACCTTGACAGGCTTCAGGGTGTGGAATATGATGTGATATTTCTCGACGAGGCAACGCAGCTCTCGGAATATCAGATGCGAGCTATTGTTGCCTGTGTGCGTGCGGTGAATGATTATCCCAAGAGGGTCTACTATACCTGTAACCCCGGAGGAAAGGGACATTCCTATATCAAAAGGTTGTTTATAGACCGCAGATATAACGAGGGAGAGAACCCCGCCGATTATGCCTTTATTCAGTCCCTTGTTACCGATAATACTGCTCTTATGGAGGCAGACCCCGAATATATACGACAGCTTGAATCCTTGCCGCCGAAATTAAGGGACGCCTGGCGGTACGGTAACTGGAATATCTTTGAGGGGCAGTTTTTTGAGGACTTCATTGACAATCCTGAAGGATATTCCGACAGACGCTTTACCCACGTTATACCTTCCTTTGATATTCCAAGGGGATGGAGCATTTACCGTTCCTATGACTTCGGGTATAACAAGCCCTTTTCAGTGGGCTGGTGGGCGGTGGACTATGACGGTGTTATATACCGTATCCTCGAGCTGTACGGCTGTACCGCTAATCCCAACGAGGGTGTTCGCTGGACTCCTGAAAGACAGTTTTCCGAGATGGCAAGGATAGAAAGAGAGCATCCCCAGCTTAAGGGCAGAAGCATTCAGGGTGTTGCCGACCCCTCTATATGGGATACCTCCCGCGGAGACAGTATCGCCGATGCGGGAGCGAAAATGGGAATATGGTTCACCCCGGGAGACAACAAGCGTATCCCCGGCTGGATGCAGCTGCATTACAGACTGAGCTTTGACGAGAACGGATACCCTATGATGTATGTTTTTGATAATTGTAAGGCATTTATCCGTACCATACCGCAGCTTACCTTCAGTCAGAATGATCCCGAGGATCTTGATACATCTCTCGAGGATCACGTGGCAGATGAGGCAAGATATTTCTGCATGACCAGGCCTATTACTCCTAAGCTGTCCGAAACCGTATCCCTTCCTGCCGATGATCCCCTGAATATGAATCCTAAAATCAAATATTCAAATATAAGGAGAGTAGATATATGAAAAATAAAAAGGAGGTCCTTGTTCCCATCGGCAAGGACGAAATCATAAGAGCCAGACAGACTCTTATGCGGTATAAGAGCGATAAGGCCAATCTTGAAAAAAAGCTTGTTGCCAATGAGGACTGGTGGAAGCTGAGACATTGGGAGCAGCTACGTTCTGATAAAAACGAATATAAGCCCGCCTCAGCCTGGCTTTGGAACGTTGTCGTATCCAAGCATGCGGATGCTATGGATGCCTTTCCCGAGCCCAATCTTCTCCCCAGAAGCGAGGACGATGTTGAGGAAGCAAAAAAGCTGTCCTCCATTATTCCGGTGGTTCTTGAGCAGAATGAGTTTGAAAGGGTATATTCCGAGCTTCAGTGGTACAAGCTCAAGCAGGGTACCGGAGTATACGGAATATTCTGGGATCAGACAAAGAATCAGGGACTGGGGGATATCAGTATCCGCAAGGTGGACGTGCTGTCCCTTTTCTGGGAGAGCGGTATAAACGATATTCAGGACTCAAAGAACCTTTTCTACGTTACATTGCGTGATCGCGAGGAGTTGAAAAACGAGTACGGACTGAGCGATGAAGAGATAGGCTCTACGGATATCGATATTACCAAATACCGCTATGACGATAACGTTGATACTACCGACAAGGCTATGGTGGTGGATTGGTATTACCGCAAGGGAGGTCTGCTTCATTTCTGTAAATTTACAGGCAATACCCTGCTTTTTTCTACCGAAAACGACCCTGCAAGCTACCCTTACGGTTGGTATGAGCACGGGCTTTACCCCTTTGTGTTTGACAACCTTTTCTCTATAGAGGGTACTCCCTGCGGCTACGGATATATCGATATAGGCAAGGATGCCCAGACCCAGATAGACCTTCTTAATCATTCTATTATCAACAATGCAATGCTTGCCGCAAAGCCCAGATACTTTATACGCGGTGACGGTGCTGTAAACGAGGAGGAATTTGCCGACTGGACAAAGGATTTTGTACATACCAACGGAAATCTCGGCAGAGATTCTATACTCCAGATAGACGTTAATCCCGTTAATCCCATATATGTTTCCATACTCAATAACAAAATAGACGAGTTGAAGGAGACCTCGGGTAACCGTGATGCCACCAACGGCGGTACCTCCTCCGGGGTTACGGCTGCATCTGCCATTGCCGCAATGCAGGAGGCAGGGGGAAAGATGTCAAGAGATTCTAACCGTGGCTCGTACATGGCATATAAGCAGATGATACTTCAATGCATCGAGCTTATCCGTCAGTTCTACACCATTCCCAGACAATTTCGTATTATCGGTGATATGGGCAGGATATCCTTTACCTCATATTCAAACAAGGGTCTGTGTCCCCGCACTCAGGGAGATTACTTCGGTATTGATATGGGTATGCGTACTCCTGTCTTTGATATAGATGTTTCCGCTCAGCGTGCCAATCCCTATTCCAAGATGTCTCAGAACGAGCTGGCGCTTCAGTTCTACAATCTCGGATTTTTTGAGCCCGCAAGGGCGGATGCAGCTCTTGGGTGTCTTGAAATGATGGATTTTTCAAGAAAGGAATCTGTGATGCAGCGTATATCCGAAAGGGCGGGCAGTATAGCTGTATCTGATCCTCCTACAGGCGGTAAGGTAAGTCTGTCTATGCCGACTGCCGCAGAAAGTGTGATGCCGTGATAGAGGCATTTTATGACAGCGATAACCTTAGTCTTACCCTTATGGGTCACGCAGATTACGCCCCTTACGGTCAGGATATTGTCTGTGCAGGAGTATCTACACTGGTCTATACCCTCATAAACGCCTGTAGATGTGAAATATCCGGGGAGACTGTAAGAGTAAAGGATGACAGACGGTTATACGATGCTGTTTTACAGGGACTTTTCATGATTTCTGAAAAATTTCCAAAAAACCTCAGGGTGGTACCCTACCGAACGGATGTTTGTGTGTGATATAATACAGACATCGTAGTAAAAAGTGTCTCATAAGCCCCGTGGAGATGCTCTACAGAAAAAGAAAGGAAAACATATATGTTGGAAGCTGAAAATATAACGGGCGAGGTACAGAGCGTACAAACTCCCGACGCCGGGGAGAAGACAGAAAAGATAAGCTTTGATGAGCTTATTGAGGGAGATTACCGTGACGAATACAAGGAAAAGGTTGAGTCTATTGTAAAGCAAAGGCTCAAAAATCACGCAGAGGACAAGCGCAGACTGACAGAGATCACCGATGCGCTTAACGGTTTGGCACAGAGGATGGGCATAGAAGCAAACGAGCCCTCTGAGATAATTGAAGAGCTTGAGGGAAAGAAGAGTGCAGCCGAAGCTGAAGCAGGTGAGGCTTTCTCACAGAAGGAAAATGCGGCAGAGGGCACTTCCGGCTTCCCTCCTCATGTTGTCGAGGGTGTAAAAGAGCTTGCTGCAAGAGTGGAACAGACAAAAGAGCTTTATCCCGGGTTTGATATCCTGTCCGAGCTTCGTGACCCTGTATTTGTAAAGCTTATGGCGGCGGCAGAGGGGGATCCCCGCCGTGCATATGAGATGAAATATCACGACCGCATTGTTACCGAGGCTATGCAGTATGCAGCCGCTACAGCCGAGGAGCGTCTGGCTGTATCAATGGCATCAAGGGTAAGCCGTCCTGCCGAAAATGCAGTCAGCGGTGGTTCCACCGTAATGATAACACAGGACCCCAAAAATCTGACCAGAGCCCAGCGTTCTGAAATAAAAAAGAGAGTCCGCCGGGGAGAAAAGATTCTCTGGTAGCGACAAGACCCACTGTATCGTGAGCTACTGAATTCAAGCTTTTTGGAGCTCCCGATATGAATTAAGTTTATATATAAACCAATTATAGGAGGTAAATATGATTAACACAAGAGAATTTGATATTCAGGCATTTGCGGATGCCAATACACAGACCACCGAGACTGCTACCCTTACAGAGGGTATGCAGCAGTATTATAATACCGAGCTTCTTGAAAACGCCAAGGAGGAGCTGTTCTTTAACCAGTTCGGTAAGGTTCAGACCCTTCCCGAGGGTAACGGCAAGAAGGTCCAGTGGCGTAAGTTTGACACCTTCGGTAAGGCTACCGCTCCTCTGGAGGAGGGTGTGACTCCCGACGGTAACACTCTTACCATGAAGACCGTGGAGGCTGAAGTGGAGCAGTACGGTGATTATACCACCGTTTCCGATATGTTGGATATGACCGCTGTTGACGATGTTATCCTCTCCTGTACGGAGGAACACGGTGCTCAGGCCGGTCTTACCCTTGATACCCTTACCCGTAACGAGCTCTGTAAGGGTAAGAACGTATCCTTCCCCGAGGGATATTCATTTAGATACGAACTTGATTCTGATGCCAAGCTTACTGCAAGTGCGGTGAATAAGGTTGTGACCAAGCTTAAGAAGAATAAGACCCCAAAGATAAACGGTAAGTATATCTGTATCATCCATCCTTCCGTATCCGAGGATCTTCGTGAATCCGATGGCTGGATCGAGGCACACAAGTATGCATCGGTTACCGAGATTTTCAATGGTGAGATAGGTGAGCTCCACGGTGTTCGTTTTATCGAGTCCAACGAGGCTCCCATATTCTGCGGTGAGAACCTCGCAGGTGAACAGAGAACCCTTACAGTAAAGACGGCAAATTCAAGTAAGCTCAATAACGTTGATGTAGGCTCCGCTGATGAAAGCCTTGTAGGCAGGTACATTCTCATCAACGGTGAGAAGTATAAGATCGAGGGTATCTCCGGCTCCAACAAGATCACTCTTGACGAGGCGATCATTGTTGAGGCGGGTACCACCATCTATCCCGGCGAGGGCGGTAAGGAGGGCTGTGCGGTATACGGCTGTATCTTCTTCGGCCGTGATGCTTACGGCAGAGTAGAGCTTTCCGGCGGAGCTATGGAGATGATCGTTAAGAGTAAGGGCTCTGCAGGTACTGCCGATCCTCTTAATCAGCGTTCTACAGTGGGCTGGAAGGCTGCTCACGCTGCGGCCATCCTCTATGATGAAAGACTTGTACGCTTTGAGTGCGGCTCCTCCTACAGCGGCACCGACGTTGCAAACTAAGGAGCCGTTATGAGAAAGAGCGCAAAGGAAAGAAGTGTTACCGTCAGACTTCCCCGTATAAGCGGAAGCAGTGATGCGGTGTACGTATCTGTAGGTGAACGTTCCTGGCGTATAAAGCGCGGATGTGAGGTTACCATCCCTCTGTGCGCCTACGACGTGCTTCGCAACTCAGAGCTTGCGGAGGATAGAGCGGTAAGCTATATGGAAACTATACGTTAATCAGAGGGGAGGCGTGCCTCCCCTTTTAATGAAAGGAGAAATATGACTATATCAGACGTTATAAAAAGGGTGGAAAAGCTTAGACCCGGTTATTCGGTATCCTCTGATGAATATATACACAGACTGGATATATTGGAGCAGGATATTTATAATAATATAATCTCTTCTCATTGCGACGGAGGTGAGTTCATTCACCGTACTACCGAGGAGGACTTGCTTTTTGTTCCGGATATGTATTCTGATCTCTACAGCTTCTATCTTCTTGCCCAGATTGACTTGGCAAATGCGGAAATATCCGGCTATACCAACAATATGATACTCTATAATAACCTGATGAGCGAATTTTCACGGTATTATACAAGAAGCCATATGCCGAAGCAAAAGGGAAGGGTTAGGTGGCGTTGATGTATCTTCCCGAGATAAACAAAAGAAGCATAAAAAGAAAAAGGGTCGATTGCTTTAAGGGTATTAACCGCGGTAAGACAGTGGATGAAGGGGAGCTTTCTGATACCTGTAATCTCAGCGCACGGGCATATCCCACCCTTTCGGCAATGCCTGTACGTTATGAGCTTGACAGCTATCTGCGTCCCACGGTGGGAATACCAAGATTTTTTCTGAACAGAGATATCTTTCATATAGCCCCTATGAGAGAGGATGCCCCTACACTGCATTCTTTGTATAAGGGGGACCAATGGCTTCTTAACTTTGATTTTTATGAGGATATCTCAAAGGAAAATATCGTAAACTTCAATTCAAAGACCCTTTTGATAAAAAAGGACAAGGCCTTTGAATTTGATCCGATGAATCCTTCTCCTATGGCAGGGCTTGCCCCTATGGGAAGAACCCTTGAGATAGAGCCCGCACGTATAAACCCGGACTATAATCAGAGAACAGCAGCTCTTTCGGTTATATACGGTGATATGATCGAGCCTTCAAGCTTTTACACGGGATCGGAAGACACAGAGTTCCCCAACGATGCCGAGGAAGGAGCGATATTTGCAAAATATCTTGAATATTACCGACTTATACACAAGGATACCGATCCTAAAAAGAATATATGGCAGAGCGTTACCTCTGTCAGACTCAGGCTTGAGGTGGGTGACGGCTACCGATATTTCAGAGAGGGAGACTATGTACGCTTAAAGGATCTGAAATACTGGAACTGGTCGGTAAGGCATTTTGAAGCTCTTGACAGATTTGTCCGTATAGAGAAAAGAGATGAGGAGGGCCGTTATATCACCGAGGAAATACCTGTTTTTGACGATATGGACAAGATACTTGCCGCAATGAGCTATCCCACAAACGATATAGGCTACAGTGATATAAAAATAGATAATCCGGGGAATCTGCAGCCCCTTATCGAGGGAAGCGTATCTGCTTGTATGCCCCCTCTTGATCTTATCTGTACGGGAGCTAACCGTGTGTGGGGTTGCTCCAACAGTAACCGTGAGATATATGCAAGCGAGCTGGGTAATGCGCGGAATTTCAGTGTTTTTGAGGGACTGTCCGGAGACAGCTATGCGGTGAGTGTGGGCTCACCCGGGGACTTTACCGCCTGCTGTAATTATCTTGGCTCGCCTGTGTTTTTCAAGGAGAGTGAGATGATAGTGATAAGTGGCTCAAGACCTGCCGCCTTTACCCTTAACAGCTATTCAGTAAGGGGAGTTCCCGCTCACAGTCCCGACGGTCTTTGTGTTACCGGAGACGTTCTCTATTACATATCAAGCGACGGTGTATATGCCTACAACGGTGCCTCCGCTGTGTGTATATCCCACGATTTGGGAGATGACATAAGGGGTATTCGCTCGGCTGTTCTCTTCGGTGAGGGGGAAATACTGTACGTATCCGGATTAGTGGAGGATAAGCCTGTACAGTATATCTATGACATTAAACGCCATATCTGGCACAGAGCCGAAACCGACAGGATAATCGGCTGTGTAAGCTACCCCGACGCTACACTTGCAGTATCCTTTGACGGGAGGATCGCGAGTCTCATTACCCTTGATAAAGGCATACCCTACAAATATGAGCTTATCGGAGCACGGGAGCTTACCCGCGACTGGAGCTGGGAAACGGGAGATATATCCTATTCCACCGACAAAAAGTATCTCCGCAAGCTTTCCCTTGATACAAGCTGCGATGAGGACAGCAGACTGTATATATCCTATGACGGTGAGGATTTTACAGAGATAGGCCGCTTCGGACCCCATATCAGAGGCAGTAACAGAATAACCGTCTTCCCAAGAAGATGCGATTATTTCAGATTAAGGATGGAGGGCAGCGGTGCTATGACCCTGTATGCGCTGACCAAGGAAACAGAGGAGGTAAGGGAAAATGGCTGACAGTAATATTAAACGTATAAAAAAGGATGCCTCGGGTGCGGAGATATGTGAGTATCTCAATTACCTTACAGACAGACTTAATTATATACTTGAAAATCTGGATGAGGAGAATATGACCGATTCCTATAACAGAAAAGGAGGAAAAAATGGCGATCAAAGGACTTTCAAACATAACCGCTGACAAGCTGTACGGACTTTTGAAGCCTGTGCAGAGGGGCTCTCATACCGATGTGATGATGCCACTGAAAACGAAAAGTGAGTATTCCAAAGAGCGTGATAAGCTGCTCAGAGAATATCTTGAGCGTGAGCCCTTTGAATATAATATCAATACCGACAAGCTTTACAGTCAGTATGCGGATATGTATAAAAAGCAGGGTGAGGCGGCTATGAGGGATACGGTGGCTCAGGCTGCATCGAAAACGGGAGGTTACGGCTCCTCCTACGGAGTTACCGCAGGCTCTCAGGCGTATCAGGGCTATCTTGATAAGCTTAATGAGATCGTACCCAAGCTTGAGGGCAGGGCGTATGACCGATATACCGACACTGAAAAAAGCCTGCGGGAAAAAGCAGATATGCTTGACGCTCTTGATACAAAGGAGTATAAAAGCTATCGTGATACCGTTCAGGATAATAAGGACGCAATGGATTATTACCGCAAGGTATATGAGTATGATAACGATTATGATTTTGACGTGTATAAGGCTTTGACCGATTACATACTCTCGGTTGCCAAGCTTGAAAACAGCGATTATTACAGCGACAGAGACTTGGAGCTTGCCTTAGCCAAGCTTGATTATGACAACTATCATAAGGAGCTTGATTATGATATTGCTTTGAAGAAGCTTTTGTACGGATAAAATATTTTTAAATAAAAAAGTCACAGCATATACTGTGACTTTTTTATGTCTGACGGGATATATATAAGGAAGCTACGAGAATTATATATAATCAGATTACCGGAAAGAGTAAGGAGTGGATTGACGGTTGGTATTTTGTGTTACCTATTGACAATAGTTGTTAGTATGTGTATAATTAGGTCGAATCTGTGTCATACCGGAAAGAATCAACAGTATACCGAAGGGAGAATATGTGTATGTATAAGTTCTATATTTATTTTGAAAATAAGTTGTTTTTTGATTCCCAGAAAAAGAACAAATATATTAAGAAGAAAGAGGTTGGCGCGTTCGTAGATGAGCTTGTAGGCGAAGGGATTTATGATATGGATGATGTGGCATGGGACTTAGCCTGTAAAACAATGTTCTTGCTTTTCGATGTTACGGTGGATGAAGATCGCCGATACCAAATTGTGGTAGAAGAAATTGATGAGGACGAAGATTAAAATAGGATATAAATTGTTTTCTGTCAAGTGAACCCCGTCGTTTTTAATAAAAAGCTCCCCTTTGATATATACAAAGGGGAGCTTTCGTTGTAATGACTTTTTCAGTCGCGTATTTCTACGTTAACCTTTTTGCCGCACTGGGTAGCGGCTGCCTTCATTATGAGACGAAGGCTTCTGGCGATCTTGCCGTGCTTGCCGATCACTTTGCCCATATCAGATGCTTCAACGTTAAGGGTGAGGGTGACGGTGTCGCCCTTTACCTCCTCGGTTATAACCACCTGGTCGGGGTAGACAACGATGGGTTTGACCATATCGGCAAGAATTGTTTTCAACTCTGCCATTATGACCTCTTACTTTACGATGTCAGCCTTCTTAAGAAGAGCCTTAACGGTCTCGGTGGGCTGTGCGCCGTCAGCGATCCACTTGTTTGCCTTCTCTGCGTCGATCTTAACCTCTGCAGGGTTGGTCATGGGGTTGTAGTAACCGATCTCCTCGATGAATCTGCCGTCACGGGGAGAACGAGAGTCAGCAACAACTACACGGTAAAAGGGGTTCTTCTTTGCGCCCATTCTCTTAAGTCTGATTTTAACTGCCATTTTGATTTCCTCCAAAATATGTTTTAATTTTTTATTTTATTTATTTAAAAGGGAAGTTTGAATTTACCCTTTTTGCCGAATTTACCGCTTGAGAACTGTTTCATCATCTTGCGGGTCTGTTCAAACTGCTTGAGCAGCTTGTTTACCTCCTCGACGGTGTTACCGCTTCCTGCCGCAATTCTTCTTTTGCGCTTGAAGTCGATAATGTCGGGGTGGTTTCGCTCCTTTGGGGTCATAGAGAGGATTATTGCCTCTACGCGGTCGATAGCCTTTTCGTCTATCTTGGCGTCCTTTAAGGCTCCGGGCTTGATTCCCGGCATCATACCGAGAAGCTGCTCCATACTGCCCATATTCTTTATCTGCCTGAATTGATCGAGATAATCCTCAAGTGTGAAGGAGTTTTCTCTCATCTTCTTTTCAAGCTCGGCTGCCTTCTTTTCATCAAAAGCCTGCTCCGCCTTTTCGATAAGAGAGAGCATATCGCCCATACCAAGGATCCTCGATGCCATACGGTCGGGGTAGAAGGGCTCGATCATATCGAGCTTTTCACCGGTACCCACGAACTTGATGGGCTTGCCTGTAACGTGGCGTACAGACAGTGCCGCACCGCCTCGGGTGTCACCGTCAAGCTTGGTAAGGATAACGCCCGTAACGTCAAGCAGATCGTTGAAGCTCTCCGCTACGTTTACCGCATCCTGACCTAACATCGCGTCTATTACCAGAAGTATCTCGGTGGGATCTACCGTATCCTTGATGTTCTTTAATTCCTGCATCATCTCCTCGTCTACGTGGAGACGGCCTGCAGTATCTATGAACACCATATCGTTACCGTTTTTCTTGGCGTATTCTATTGCCGCCTTTGAGATGTCAACGGGGTTTGCCTTATCACCCATCTCAAATACAGGGATATCAAGCTGTGAGCCTACGACCTTTAATTGCTGGATAGCCGCGGGACGGTAAACGTCACAGGCTACCAAGAGAGGTTTTTTGCCCTGCTTTTTGTACATTCCCGCAAGCTTTGCGGAATGTGTGGTCTTACCCGAGCCCTGAAGACCGACCATCATTATGACGGTGGGAGGAGCGGAGGCTATGGTCAGCTTTGCCTGTGTGCCGCCCATAAGTGCGGTCAGCTCTTCGTTTACGATCTTTATTATCATCTGCCCCGGCACCAGACTTTCAAGTACGTCTGAGCCTACGGCACGCTCGGTTACTTTTTTAATAAATTCTTTAACTACTTTAAAGTTGACGTCCGCCTCAAGAAGTGCAAGCTTAACCTCTCGCATTCCCGCACGGACATCCGCCTCGGTAAGCTTGCCCTTGCTTCTGAAACTCTTAAAGGCATTTGCCAGCTTATCCGACAGATTTCCAAATAAGGCCATCTCTTTACCTCACGATAATTTTTTTAATCTGTCTATAATATCGTCTAAATCAACGGTCTTTCCGTTTTTGTGGGCTTCAAGCTCTTTTGTTATAAGCTCGATCTCACTTGTCATCTCCTCAAAGCGTTTGAGTAATCCGAGCTTTTCTTCAAGGTTACGAAGGATCGCCTCGGACTTCATCAGTCTGTCACGAACGCCGGGTCTTGTCAAGCCCGTGATGTCCGCAACCTCGGCAAGGGAAAGATCTTCGTTATAATAAAGCTCCATCGCCTCGCGCTGCTTTTCGGACAGCATATCACCGTAAAAGTCGATAAGGAGGGAAGTGTTGACGTTTTTGTTGTAGTCCATAACCTTGCTCCTTGTTCGATTTCTACTCGCATTCCATCGTGTGAGCCATAAAAGGTCTACGGGGAACGAGATCCACTTGTCGCTGCGGTCTGTGACCGCCTGTAAAGTGAATTGCTTTACAGAGTATACCATAAGGAAGTGGGTTTGTCAATAGTGAATATGTAAATAAAATATTTCGTCGGTGATATAGATTATTTCATAATTATATGATACAATAATCGAATAAAACGAATAAAAAGGAAATAGATATGAAAAACAACAAGTTGAAGCTTCTTTGGCAATTATTTTCCTCCTTCTTCAAGATAGGGCTTTTTACCTTTGGCGGGGGTATGGCTATGATACCCTTTATACAGAAGGAAACCGTGGAAAAGCACGGCTGGATAGAGGAAAAGGATATTCTTGAGATATTAGCTATCTCCGAGTCGACTCCCGGACCTATAGCAGTAAACACCGCAACCTTTATAGGCTATCAGAAGGCAGGGGTGTTGGGTTCGGCTGCGGCGACACTCGGTGTGGTGCTGCCTTCGTTTATTATAATACTCATCATCTCCACCTTTTTAAGACAATTCCAGGAGATTCAGGCTGTACAGTATGCCTTTGCAGGTATCCGTGCAGGCGTTATCGCCCTTGTCATCAAGGCTCTTATCAAGCTCTACAAGAGTTGTCCCAAGAATCTTATATCCTATATTATAATAGGTCTTGCGTTTATAGCGGCGGTGCTGGGTGTAAATGTTATCATTATCATAATTTGCGCAGGACTTATCGGTATCGGTACCGTTCTTTTTGCAAGAAAGGAGGGTAAGAAATGATATTTTTAGAGTTATTTATTACCTTCTTTAAGATAGGACTCTTCACCTTCGGCGGCGGATATGCAATGATCCCTCTTATTCAGTCTGAGGTTCTGGGTAAAGAGTGGCTGCTTGAAAACGAGCTTATCAACTTTATCGCCGTGTCCGAATCTACTCCCGGTCCCTTTGCAATAAACATTGCTACCTACGTAGGCTCGGAATTGGGCGGGATCTTAGGCTCTGCCTGTGCTACTCTCGGCGTTGTACTTCCTTCGTTTATTATAATACTCATAGTTGCAAAATTTTATCTTAAGTTCAAGACCAATAAGTATATCGCAGGTGCAATGACGGGACTTCGTCCTGCGGCGATAGCGCTTATTATGAGTGCCGTGGTCTCTATGGCTCTGGCGGTATTTTTCCCCGCGGGCTTTGTTGTAAATTATGAGTTTATAACATCTGTAATTATATTCGGAATTATGCTGACCCTTATTCTTTGTATCAAGAAGATACATCCCATCCTGCTGATATGCTTGTCGGCAGTCCTTGGTATAGCTGCAGGCTATGCACAACAACTTTTTGTGAGGTAAATATGGAAAAGATAGAAAGCTTCAAGATAGATCACAACAAATTAGAATGCGGTATTTACGTTTCCCGTGTTGATGGGGATATCACTACCTACGATATGCGCCACCGCAGACCTAATCTCGGTGACTATATTGACAATGCAACTATGCATTCTCTTGAGCATATGTTTGCTACCTATGTGAGAAATTCGGAAATTTCGGACGATATCATATACTACGGTCCCATGGGCTGTCAGACGGGATTTTATCTGCTGGTGAGAAATGCGGATAACTCTGTAGTTCTTGATACCGTCAAGGGTGTGCTTGAAAAGATAGTTGACCACAAGGGTGACGTTTTCGGCAAGTCAGCCATTGAATGCGGACATTATGAAAATCTTGATATCGACCTTGCCAAATCCGAGGCAAAGAGATATCTTGATGTCTTAAACTCAAAAGAAAATGATTTTATTTATCCGTAAAAGCCTTCCCCAGCGGGGAAGGGGGACCGCTTGCGGTGGATGAGGAGACAGTTTCTTGTTTGCCTTCGGCAAAGCGATATGCCCTTCGGACGAGATATTTTTACACGGTAAAAGCGATATTCCCTATCGGGAGCGATATGTTCCCCTTCGGGGAACGTAAAAAAGGAGAAAAGAAATGACAGGAATAATCTGTGCTATGACGATAGAAGCCGAGGGTATAATCTCGGAGATGGAAAATAAAGAGGTTACCGTAATAAGCGGTATCGAATATACCGTAGGCAAGCTCTACGGAAAAGACGTAGTTGTTGCAGTGTGCGGTGTGGGAAAGGTATTTGCCGCTGCCTGCACTCAGACAATGATACTTAAGTTTGCTCCCACCGAAATTATAAACGTGGGCGTTGCAGGCTCTCTTGTGGCTGATCTTAAGGTTTTTGACGTGGCTGTTGCTCGCGATCTTTGTCAGCACGATATGGACACAACGTCTATCGGTGATCCTATCGGACTGTTATCTGGTATCAAGAAGGTCAAGCTGCCTGCCTGTGAGCGTATCAACAAGGCTCTGATCGAGTGCCTTAAATCAAGCGGTCTCAACTATAAAGAGGGAACTATCGCCTCGGGCGATCAGTTTATTGCAGAACGCGAAAAGAAAAATTGGATCCGTGACACCTTTGATGCCGTTGCCTGTGAAATGGAGGGAGGCTCGGTTGCCCAGATCTGTTACATAAACGGAGTTGACTTTGCCGTGCTTCGTGCCATAAGTGACGAGGAGGGCGGAGATTATGCGGTCTTTGCAAAGAAGGCAGCAGAAAACTCTGCGATGATAATTAAGGAATACATCAGAAACAATGCGTAATTAAAGGACAAGACCTCGGTTGCAACCGAGGTCTTGTTGTCTTAATAGTTTACCATAACTTTTCAAAAGCATAATCGGTTATTATTGACGTATCTCTGACGATATGCCACATAGGATCCTTTGAGATCAGCTTTACTGCCTTGAATGCGATCAACGCAAAAACGGCACGGGATTTTAAGAATACGTATTCGGTGGTGTTTTCGTGCACGTAGGATTCAATTACCCCTATGGCTCTGAGCTTTTCAACAGCTTCAAGGGCTTCTTCTTCGTTTAGTCCACAGTTCTTTTCTATATCAGCAAGCAAAAATTCTTTGTTTGCGGTTTCGTTATCGGCAAAGGTTTTTTTATACATATATCCGAGTAGCTTTCTCACGTTTGCCGAGGACAGTTTTTGCATTGTTGATGAAATTTCCCTTGATTCAAAGATGCTCTCACTTTCCGGTGTTTTATAATCAAGCTCGGCAAAGGAAAAATTTTTAGATATGTATACTGCACCTTTCGTATCCGAAAGACAGGTCATCTCCCAACCTCTGTTTATAGAATCAAATGTGTGTTTCAGACTTTTATCGTTCGACAGATCGTCGAAATATTTATCCCCTTGGGCGTGTTCGTGAAAAAGTTCGGTCATTTTTTTGTTAATATAAGCAGGAAAATCGTCGGCTCTGACTTTTTCTTCTTTTGTTTTGATACCGTAAAGCTCTTCAAGTGTTATATCAAGGGCTTGTGATATCTTCGGCAGCAACATAATATCCGGCATGGAAATGCCCGATTCCCACTTTGATACCGCGCGGTTTGTAACGCCGAGGATTTCTCCAAGCTGCTCTTGTGTGTATCCCTTTCTTTTTCTGAATAACGCTATATTTTTTGATATTGAATAGGTGTTGTTCATATAAGAACCTCGTTTCTGTTTTTCTGTGTTTATTCTATCATAATATGGTAATAAATTAAAGGCATTATTTTGAGATTATATATATACCTGTTGTTATAAAAATCGTCAAATGGTTGATTATTAAATCATTAAATCAAAGCATTGCTATATAATATGTCTTAAAATACATCATTGAATAATCTTCACCTGCGAGGTATAATTAACTTACAAAAGCGCTTTTGATTTTACTACGGAGGTAGATTTATGTCTATAGGATCAAACATAAGGCGTTTGCGCCGTGAAAAGGATATTACGCAGGAGCAGTTGGCTGAGTATCTCGGAATATCCTCCCGTGCGGTCTCTCAATGGGAGTGCGAAAGGACTATGCCGGATATTTCGCAAATACCTTCGCTTTGTCATTTTTTCGGGGTCAGTTCGGATACGCTTCTCGGAATTGATATTGAAAGAAACGAAGCGGAAATAGAGAAGTATCTTTACAGAGCAAAAGAAGTTCTGAAAATAGGTGAATTTGAAAAGCACACCGAAATTTTAAGAGAAGCAAACAAAAATTATCCGGGCAATTACAATTTGATGCGTAAGCTTGCTTCGGCAATAGTGGGCGAATATTCCCGTAAAGGTATAAAAGATTATAGCGAGGTATATGATCTGTGCAACCGTATACTTTCGGAATGTACCGAGGATATCATACGTTGTAAAACGCTTCAGCTGCTTGCCTCTGCATACGGTTATGCCGGGGATAGGGAAAAAGAAAACGAAACTGCGCGGAAACTGTCACACCATAATTACACCTATGAAAATTATATGGTATACAGGTGGGACGGTAATGAAGGTTTTTATGAAAGACATCATTATATGCGTTCACTGATAGTTGACCTTTTGTCGATGATAGGCAATGCCGCCGATCACCAAGATGACAACGGGGAGCTTATATACTCATATGAAGAAAGAAAAGCAATGCGTAAGCTGGAAATAGATATTATAGAGCTTATCTTTCCCGACGGCGACTATCAGTATGAGGCTGAATATGGTGTAGGAGCGTGCAGTCGTTTGGTTTCGGGCTGTCTTTTGGATAAGGATACGGAAGGGCTGTGGTATTGGCTTGAAAAGGGAGCTGATTTTGCTATACACGCAGATACCTATGATGCTGAAGCTGCACACACCTCGCTTATACTGAAAGGCTATTCGGACGGAGGGTGGATCCCCGAAAAGGGCGGTAATCATTCAAAGGTGATCCTTGATTGGATGATAGAGTCGAATGAGATGTCGGAGTACAGAACCGATCCGAAATTTAACGAGATCGCCGAGAAGTTAAGAGAATACGCAAAGGAATAATTGTTAAAAAAGCGACCGTTCGTGCTAACGGTCGTTATTTTTAAGCAAAAATGTAAAGCCTACTTGACATTTTGAAAATAATGTGTTATATTATAAATGTAAAGTATACTTTACATACGGAGGTGGTATTTTGGACAATAAAATAAAAGAATTAAGAAAAGAGAAAAGTATAACTCAGGATGAGTTGGCATTGGCTGTGGGAGTAACGCGGCAGACGGTGATATCTCTTGAAAACGGCAGGTACAACGCGTCCCTGCAGCTTGCTTATAAGATCTCAAAGTATTTTGGTATGAGCATTGAAGAAGTATTTATTTTTGAGGAGGAGAATTAAGATGGATTTTAAGAAAAGAATGAAGATAAGGCTTTGGACCAACATCATATATATCGTACTGGGCGTAGCTATGATAGCTGCGGGATTTATAACCAAAACGGACAATGAGTTCGTTTCCTCCTTTGGTCTTACCCTGACCGTAGTGGGACTGGCGCTTATTAAGAAAAATATCATCACAAGCGAAGAAAAGCTTAAAAGACGTGAGATAGTCGAAAATGATGAGAGAAACATAGCCATCGTTCACAAGGCAAGAAGCTGGGCGTTCAGCTTTTACGTGATATTAGGATGCCTTGCGGTGATAGTTCTTTCCCTTTTATCCCTTCAGGATATCGCAAGCTGGATAGGCGTGGGCGTGTTCTCGCTTATAGCGATATACTGGATATGCTATTTTGTGGTGAGAAGGAAGTATTAAAAATAATCCCGAAGGAGTTTTCCTTCGGGATTATTTTTTTTGTCTGTATATCGAAACTCTGTTTGAATCAACCTGAAGCCGTGCTATTATACATATAAGTAATTTTAGGGCGGCAAAGCCTATAATAACATACATACTTGTTTCACTTAATATTATATTGCACGCGATCGATATTGTATATTGAGGAATTATACTGTACAACACAAAAAGATATATGAAATGATTGAACTTGAACTGTGGCTTATAGTATTTTACTCTTGGCTTGATGTAGGATAACGTAATTCGGTCGGATAATGCTTGTTGCTTATAGATTTTTACCGCTCCCTTTCTGTTCTTACCTACTATCAGAAAGTCAAAAAGTAATCCTCTCATATCAACTATTGCATTTATATCCAATAAGATTAATATTAGGTACAGTATTAAAAACAATTCAATCATAGTAAAATTCCTTGTTTTGTCTGCTTATTCCTCTACTGCTGCCTTGCGTGAGGTTATCTTATATATCCTCTCAACGTCAAATTTAGGTTTTCTGTCGTATGTAAAAAGTCCGTTCATTTCGGTTTCTATATCATAGAGCTGGGTGTAGCAGAAGGCAGAGATGCCCTTATTATCAAGTAATGCATCGGTGAGCAGTTTATATCTTTCGTAGAACTCCTCCTCGGTTTTCGGTGCGTTGCCGTAGCCCCAGTCACCCTCGCCTGTTTTGTCGGCATCAAACACCCATCTTGCACCGCCATACTCGGACAGGAAACAGAGCTTGTTGCTACGCTCCCATACAGGCTGCTTATAGAGGGTCTCGTGGATGTAGTCGCAAGGCTTGCCCTCGTTTAAGGGTGCGTATCTTTCCTTAAAGGAGACGGGATCCTGATTGTAATCGTGACAGTCAAGCATATCGTAACAGCCCTCAACGTGATGGAATCCCGAAACTCCGATAAAGAGCCTTGTGGGGTCGTAAGCCTTGGTTATCTCATAGAGATGGCGCACAAGCTCAACGTCCACGTTGTGTCCTGTTTCGTTCATGGGACACCAGCCGATTATTGCAGGGTGGTTGTAGTCACGCAGTACCTCGTTGAACCATTCGGATGCCATATTCTGATAGGATATTGCACCGTTGCCGGTGCCAAGTCCCCAGTTGGGGTATTCGCCCCAGACAAGATAGCCCAGTCGGTCACAATGATAAAGGAACCTTTCCTCAAAGACCTTCATATGCAGTCTTGCACCGTTAAAGCCTAAAGCCTTGGCGTTGACAATATCTCTGTAGAGGTCTTCATCTGTGGGAGCGGTGTAAACTCCCTCGGGATAAAAGCCCTGGTCAAGTACAAGTCGCTGGAAGGTGGGCTTGCCGTTGAGATAGGTTACACCCTTTTTTAGTGCTATATCCCGAAGTCCGAAATAGCTTGTAACTCTGTCCTCGCCTAAGGTAAATTCTATATCGTAGAGATTGGGGTTTTCGGTGTCCCAAAGGTGCTTTTCTGAAAGTGGCAGGGTAAAGCTGATATGATCCCAGGCGATATGCTTCTTTGCCTCGGCTACACTCTTGCCCTTGAAGCATGCTTTTACATAAAGATCCAGTTCTTCTGCGTTTTCGGTCTTTACCTCAATATTTATTTCACCATCGGCGGCATTGGGGGTCATTTTGATACTTTTGATATATGCAGAGGGGGTGTTCTCCAGCCATACCGTCTGCCATATACCTGTGGTACGGGTATACATAGTGCCCGAAGGGAAAAAGTCCATTGACTGCTTACCGCTGGGAGTATCGTCGCTTCTTTCATCGTCAAAGGCGGCTACGGTAACTCTGTTTTTGCCTTCCTTAATATACGCAGTTATATCAATAGAAAAGGACACCATACCGCCACGGTGGAATCCTGCCTTCTCACCGTTAATATATACCATGGTATAATAATCGCAGGCACCGATATTTATAAAGGTCTTGTTGCCGTTGTCAAGCCAGCCGCAGGGCAGGTCAAATTCTCTTGTGTACCAAACCCCGTAGAGAAAATCGGTATGCTCTATTCCAGACAGCTTAGACTGGGGACAGAAGGGTACGTTGATCTTCATTTCAAAGGAATCTTCCTTGAAAAATTCGCGCTCAAGTCCCGAGCGTGAATTGTCTATTCTGAAATCCCATTCGCCGTTGAGACAGAGCCAATCTTTACGGACAAATTGGGGGCGGGGGTATTCATTTCGATAGATGGTTGACATAAGTACCTCGTAAGAATGCAAAATGCAAAATTCAAAATGCAAAATTATGGTGGCTTTTGCGAGGCAAAAGCTTCACTATAATTTATTATATAGTATTCGGAAACAAAAATCAACACCCTCAAAAGGGTGTTGACAAATTGAAAAGCATATGAAAACAGCACCTGATACGAACGGATCGGGTGCTATTCTTTTACAATTTCTATTACGTCATATATATCACAGTCTAATGCTATACAAATTCGTTCCAACACAAAGCTATCGTATCTTTTAACTCTGTTTTTGTAATAATTATCAATAATCTGATATTGTATTCCTGTCCGTTTTGAAAGCTCATATCTGCTGATGTTGAGCTTTTCCAAGGTCTTATCTATACAAATACGAATCAAATCAACTCACCTCAAATATATTCTAATAAATATATACCCACTTGACAATTTACTTAATTAAGTATATACTTATATAAAGATATAATTTGTTTGGAGGTTTTTATGAAAAAATTATTAGCTCTATTGATAGCGGTTATAATGTGCGTTTCTCTGTTCGCCTGCGGAAATAACGAGGTTAAAGAGGAGCAAAAGGATTCAGCCGCAGCCGAAAGCGACACAGTTGAAAAGGTTGAAGAGCCTGAAGAGGTTTTAATGACCAAGGAAGAGATGCTTAAGGTTGCAGAAGCTGTAGATATCAAGGATATCAACAATGATACTCTGGATAATATAGCACGTGCAAAGCAGCTTTATTGTGGTAAAACCTTGTTGCTTTCTGGATTTATATCCGAGATCAATGAGGATCATGTTGTGTTGAGTACAACAACAAGTGTAAAAGTAAAGGTGTATCTGCCTATCGAAGAATTAATCGACCCGATTATGGAAGACGGATTAAAGATAACTTGTGTAGGTCAAACCAGCGACGACATATCAACTGAAACGTCTATGGCGGCAGGATATGAGTTTGAACATAGAATGTACTCTATGGAAAATGCATACTTTGTGTCAGCTACAACAGAGAAGGAAATTGTTTTACACTATAACCCCTCTTTATATGAACTTATGGATGAGATCAATTACAGTGTGGGTGATAGCAATGTCTGGTATACTATTACATTTGCAGACTCTGTTGATGTAACTACTCTTCCTTCCGAGGAGACAGAAATGACAGTTTCCGGAAAGATATATTCAGATGGAGACATCGTTGATGCGGTAATTGTGGAATAATATTATTTTGAGCAGAGAAAGCCCGAAATTTCTCTGCTCTATATTATTTGACATCAACCTTGACAAACTCATATATTTGTGTTAGACTAAATTAAATATTGTAAAAGCTATGACGGTATTTTCAGTAGGAGTATAGTATTCGCAAAGAGAGGGGAGCCACAGGCTGAAAGCTCGCCCGACACTGTTATGACACCGAATTTCGCATACCCGAGTTGCCCGTAGGAAATGACGGGATGTGTGTCCGCATTAAGGACTAAAGAGAGGCAAACAAGCGTGCTTGTTTGCAATTTGGGTGGTACCGCGATTATTTCGTCCCATGCTTTGGCATGGGCGTTTTTTGTTTTTGATGAATTGCATCCGCAGGATGCATGAATTGACGGTCAAGCCGTCATGAATTGAAGCCGTCAGCTTCATGAATTGTGCTCGCTGAGTACATTAAGGAAGTTTTTCAGCTTTAGTGCCGAAAAACGATTTTAATTAAAATACTTTTCTCCTTTAAAGGAGAAAAGTTACCTTAATGAAACCATAGGTTTCAATTCACGGTGAAACCAATTCATGCCGAAGGCAATTCATGATATCGAAGATATCAATTCATTTTGCACAAAGCAATAGATTATAAATTTAACTTAAAATATATACGGAGGAAATTATGTTAGAACAGAAGATTGCTGACATACGCGCACAGCTTGACGCTGATATAGCTGCGGCAAAGGATCCCCAGACTATCGAGGCTATAAGAGTTCAGTATCTCGGCAAAAAGGGTCTTATAACAGACCTTATGAAAGAATTAAAGGACGTACCTAATGATCAAAAGAAGGAATTCGGTCAGAAGATCAACGTCATCAAAAAGGAAGCAGAGGACAAGATAAAGGATGCCATCGCTGCTATTGCAAAGGCGGCAGAGGAGGCTCTTATCAATTCTGCCGAGCAGTACGATATCACCATGCCCACCGATTTTTCGGATGAGGGCTCTTATCACCCCATCACCCTCGTTCAGCGTGAGGTCGAGGAGGTATTTGCTTCTATGGGCTTTACCATTGAGGACTATCTTGAGATAGTTGACGATTACAAGTGCTTTGAGGCTCTCAATATTCCCAAGCACCATCCCGCAAGAGATATGCAGGATACCTATTATCTTGACAACGGTCAGCTCTTAAAGACCCATACATCGGCTGCCCAGAACGCAATTATGCGTAAATACGGCGCACCCCTGCGTGCAGTGTTCCCCGGACGCTGCTTCCGTAACGAAAACACCGACGCCTGCCACGAAAACACCTTCTTCCAGATGGAGGGTATGATGATAGACGAGAATATCTCTATCTCCAACCTTATCTACTTTATGAAGACTATGCTCTCCGAGGTATTCAAGCAGGATATCAAGGTAAGACTCCGTCCCGGCTTTTTCCCCTTCGTGGAGCCCGGTTTTGAGCTTGATATAAGCTGTCTTATCTGCGGCGGCGAGGGCTGTCCCTCCTGTAAGAACTCGGGCTGGCTTGAGCTTTGCCCCTGCGGTATGATACATCCCAACGTGCTGAAAGCAGGCGGTATAGATACCGATAAATACACAGGCTTTGCGTTTGGTCTGGGTCTCACCAGACTTGCTATGATGCGCTACGGCGTCAAGGATATCCGTGATCTTAACAGCGGTAATCTCAAGGTCCTTGACCAGTTTAAGAATATATAAGGAGGTAGAGAAATATGTTACTTTCAATGAATTGGATAAAAGATTTCGTAGATCTCGACGGTCTTGACCTCGAAGAGCTTATCCACCGTTTTACCCTCTCTACCGCCGAGGTTGAGGACATCATCCACAAGGGTGCTGACATTGAAGGCGTTGTTGTGGCTAAGATAGTTTCGGTAGAAAATCACCCCGATTCCAAGAAGCTTCATCTTCTCAAGGTTGATACAGGCGATAAGATCTGGGACGTTGTTTGCGGCGCTCCCAATGTAAGAGAGGGAATGCTCACCGCTTTCGCTAAAGAAGGCGGTATGGCAGGCGGAATGAAGATGGAGGCACGTAAGGTAGGCGGCTATATGTCCTACGGTATGTGCTGCTCCGAGGTCGAGCTTGGTATCTCTGCCGACCACTCCGGAATTATGGATATCACCGAGGACGTAGCTCTCGGTACTGACATCAAGGAGCTTTATCCTATAGACGACGTAATCTTTGAGGTAGATAACAAGTCACTTACCAACCGTCCCGACCTCTGGGGTCATTACGGTATCGCAAGAGAGTTTGCGGCTCTGGCTGACAGACCCTTAAAGCCCCACGTTCTTCACGATACCAAGCAGTACGATAACCTTGAAGAGGTTTCTATTGATATAAAGGATACGGAAAATGCATACAGATATTCCTCCATTAAGGTAGAGAATATCAAGGTAAACCGCAGTCCTATGCAGATGCGTATTCGTCTCTTCTACTGCGGAAGCCGTGCCATCAATTTCTTAGCCGATCTTACAAACTACATTATGCTTGAGTTAGGTCAGCCCATGCACGCCTTTGACAAGCGCAGAGTAGATAAGATCGAGGTTCAGCGTTTCCCCGAGGAGTTCAAGTTCACCACCCTTGACGAGGTGGAGAGAAATATCGACCCCTCTATGCTTATGATCACATCGGGCGACAAGCCTGTGGCTATCGCAGGTGTTATGGGCGGTCTTGATTCCTCTATCTTTGACGATACCGAGACTCTGCTTCTTGAGTCTGCGACCTTCAACGGCGTATCTATCCGTAAGACCTCTACAAAGTTAGGTCTTCGTACCGATGCAAGTGCAAGATACGAGAAGATGCTTGACCCCGAAATCACCGTTGTTGCAATCGAGAGATTCTTACAGCTGTTGTTCTCGGTGGATCCCGAAGCAAAGGTAGTATCCCGTCTTTCCGATAAGTATCCCACAAAGTATGAGACCATAAAGCTTGACTTTGACAAGAGATACGTTGACCGTTATACAGGTATTGATATTTCAAATGAAAGAATAGTAAAGACCCTTGACTCTCTCGGCTTTGACGTTACACAGGACGGTGATAACTTCTCCGTTATCGTTCCCAGCTGGAGAGCTACAAAGGACGTTACCATTCCTGCCGATATTATTGAGGAGATCACCCGTATCTACGGCTACGATAACTTCAAGATCGAGACCACCAATGCGGCGCTTTATCCCGTACAGGAATCTGCCGGACGTAACAACGACAATCAGGCAAAGGATATTCTCGTTAAGAAGTTTAAGCTCCACGAGGTTCACTCCTATATCTGGTGCGACTCCAAGAAGTTTGAAAACCTGGGTATGGAGGTCGAGGACAACGTAAGAGTTATCAACGCAATGACGGTAGAGCATACCGTACTTCGTAACTCTATGGTTCCCACCCTTGTATGTATGGCTCACGAAAACCGCGGCTATGCTCCCACCTACGGTCTCTTTGAGATAGGCAGAGTTGTCAAGGGCAAGCGCGAAAACGGCGAAGCAAACGAGAGAAAAACTCTCGGTATACTTCTGTTCTCACAGACAGAGAGCGAAAAGGATCTCTTCTTCAAGCTCCGTGATATCTTTATGCACCTTGCAAGCGATATCAAGCACAAGAGCTTCACGTTTGAGAATATCACTCCCGCTCACAACTGGCAGCATCCCAAGAACACCGTTGCCATCCTTCTTGACGGCAAGAAGATAGGTGAAATGGCGGCGGCTCATCCCACCGTTGCAGCCAAGACCGCAAAGAAGTGTGCTATGGTCTTCGGTGAGATAGATATGGACGACTTTGCGGAATCCGCAAAGGACAAGCTTAACTACGTTGAACCCAGCAAATACCCCTCTATGGATATCGACCTTTCCTTCGTTATTGCAGAGGGAACAAGATACAGCGATATCGCTTCTGCCTGGGAGGGCGCAGGCTATGACTATCTGACAGGTGCAAGCGTTGTTGACACCTACGATGACGGAAGTGTAAAGAGTATAAGTGTACGTCTTTACTTCTCCTCCAACGATAAGACCCTTGCAAGAGGTGATATCCAGCCCACAGTTGACGATATCATCGCAAAGCTTGCAGCAAAGAATATCAATCTTAAGGCATAAATAAATAACGAAACGGCTGACCGCAAAAGGTCAGCCGTTATTTGATGTTGATATATGAGTTATAAAGTCTAACTCAAACACAAGTTTGTTTTTATTTTGACTTATAACAATTTCGTCTGAAAGATTTATAACATCCTTTAAGCCTGTAAACACCTCCACGTCCTCAAATGAAAAGCAGACGGTTATTCTATCATCCTTCTGTGAGATCTCCACATCAACGCTAAGATCGTTTGAAAAATTTATCGCACCCTGAACGAAAGGTCTCATCAAAGCATCCTTTTCGGGAATTTTAACGTATATTAGGTTTTCGTCGTATTCTTTATATTTAGTTATTAGTTTTTTTGTATTTTCTTTATCTTCCGGTGTGATAGAGGTAAAAAGTTCTTGATAATCTTTATATGTCATATGCTTGTAAGTTTTTTTGTATAGAACGTTATAAATCATTGTAATTCTCCGTTAATTCTGAAATGGAATTTTATTATAATTCTGTTTTGGAATTTTGTCAAGTGTTATGTGAATTATAATTTATGTAGTTTACATAAGGTGGTACATCGGATGAAAACAAGAAAGAACGGATACGGCGACAAGAATATCGTAGGCAAAAAGATAGAAGCACTCAGAAAATCTCTCGGTATAGATCAAAAGGACTTCGTTGCAAGAATACAGGTGCTTGGTGTTAATATAGATGACAGCAGTTATTCTAAATTAGAAGGTCAGATAAGAAAGATAAATGACAGAGAGCTGTATGCAATAGCAAAAGCGTTGAATGTCAGTATAGATTCGCTTTTTGAATAATACAGATACGGTTGGCTTCGGCTGACCTTTTTGCATATAAAAACTCTTGACTTTGTAAACATTGTGTGTTATAATAACTAAAATAATATTAAACTTAATGGAACCAGCTGACTGCAGAGGATGTTGGTTCCTTTTTGCTATTTCACCGAAAAACAAAGGATATGAAAAAAAGGAGATAATTATGGAAATACAACTCCGAGAACTTATCGACCAGATCAAAAAAGACGGCGTAGAGGCTGCCGAGAACGAGGCTGCGGCTATACTTGAGGATGCAAGGTCGCAGGCAGACAGGATCATCGCAGATGCAAGAGCGCAGGCGGATAAGATAGTGGCCGATGCCGAGGCTGAAAAGGAAAAGACTGTGAGAACCGGCGAGGATGCCGTCAGACAGGCGGGACGCAATCTGCTTATTTCTTTCAGAGAAAGCGTAAACAGGGAGCTGAATGCTATTGTAGGACAGGCTGTTTCATCGGTTTATTCTTCGGAGCAGCTTGCACAGCTTGTCGTAAAGGTCGTTGAGTCCTGGACGCAGAAGCCTGATGCGGATGATCTGGCTGTTGTTATGAATACAAAGGATCTTGAAAAGCTTGAGGAGAATCTGATGGCGGCTCTTAACGACAGACTGAAGAGCGGGGTTACCCTCAGAGCTAACGATAACTTTGACGGGGGCTTCCGTATTGCCGTTGATAACGGCAGCGTTTATTATGATTATTCCTGCGAGGCTGTGGTGGATATGCTTTCAAATTATCTCAGCCCCAGAGTGACCGCACTTCTGAAAGAGGCTGAATAGTATGGCTGAATATTATCTTATATCACAGCTTCCGTCTCTGGACGGGATAAGTGATAATATGCCGCTGCCTATTACCGAGGAGCGTTTTTCCGAGCTGTGTAATCAGCTGTTGGGAAAAAAGACGCTTGAGGAAATGAAGAGGATAACTCTGCTTCCCGAAAGAGAATCAGAGAACTGCGGTTCCGACTTTATAGACAACTGGCTTGACAGTGAGCGCAGACTCCGCCTTGCTCTTGCCAAGGTCAGAGCGCAAAGGCTTAATAAGTCCTTTGATACGGGTAACACTCTGATCCCTCTGCACTATCAAAAGGCGGCGGAGGCGGCAATGCAGAGCAAGGATCCTCTCGAGGCAGAAAAGCTTCTTTGCAGCTACCGTCTGGAGCTTTTAGAGGCTCAGAGACCTATGGACGGCTTCTCTGTTGATTACGTTTTTTATTACGGCATCAAGCTGAAGCTGATAAGCCGTTTAAGAGGATTTGATACAGAGGCGGGAGAGGCTGCATACAAAAATATTTATAACTCTGTTTTGATGGCAGATAGTCTGGAGGTTGCAAAATGACCCAAAATAAAGGAAAGGTCGTAAGTATAAACGGAAACCTTCTGTCGGTAAAATTCGACGGAAACGTTTCTATGAACGAGATATGCTTTGTCCGTGTGGATGATACCGAGTTAAAAAGCGAGGTCATCCGTATAAAAGGCGATATTGCGCAGATACAGGTATACGAAATGACCGATGGCATAAAATGCGGAGACGAGGTTGAATTTACGGGTGATATGCTTTCCGCGGAGCTTGGTCCCGGTCTTCTCGGTCAGGTGTATGACGGATTGCAGAACCCTCTTCCCGAGCTTGCACAGCGTGCAGGTTGGTTTTTGGAGCGCGGTATCTATGCCGACGGACTTGACCACGGGAAAAAATGGGAGTTTACTCCCACAGCAAAGGTCGGAGACGTCCTTCGTGCAGGTGAATATATCGGAACGGTTCCCGAGGGACCCTTTACACATAAGATACTTGTACCCTTTAATCTGCAGGGTAATTATACCCTTAAATCTATAGCAGAAAAGGGAGAATATACGGTCAAGGATACTGTTGCGGTCATAACCGACGAGCGCGGCAGAGATATACCCTTGGCTATGTCCTTCAAGTGGCCTGTAAAGAGGGCGGTAAGATGCTACAGCGAAAGACTGGCTCCCGTGGAAACTATGGAGACCAAGGTTCGTCTCGTTGACTCCTTTTTCCCTGTAGCCAAGGGCGGTACCTACTGTACACCCGGTCCCTTCGGTGCAGGTAAGACAGTGTTGCAGCATACCACTTCAAAATATGCTGACGTTGATATCGTTATAATCGCAGCCTGCGGTGAACGTGCGGGCGAGGTGGTTGAAACAATAACGGAATTCCCTGAGCTGACCGACCCCAAAACGGGCAGGTCGCTTATGGAGCGTACCATAATCATTTGTAACACGTCCTCTATGCCGGTTGCCTCCCGTGAGGCTTCGGTATATACCTCGGTAACTCTTGCCGAGTATTACCGTCAGATGGGTCTCAACGTTCTTCTGCTTGCCGACTCCACCTCCCGTTGGGCTCAGGCTTTACGTGAGATGTCGGGCAGACTTGAGGAGATCCCGGGCGAAGAGGCTTTCCCCGCTTATCTTGAATCCTATATTGCAGCCTTCTATGAAAGAGCGGGTTACGTGCGTTTGCCTGACGGCAGTACAGGCTCGGTCACCATAGGCGGTACCGTTTCTCCTGCAGGCGGTAACTTTGAGGAGCCTGTTACACAGGCTACCCTTAAGGTCGTGGGTGCTTTTCACGGTCTTTCCCGTGAACGCTCGGATGCAAGAAAATATCCTGCTATCGACCCCCTTATCTCCTGGTCAAAATATAAGACCGTAATCGACCCCGAAAAGTCGGATTACTGCAAGGACATTCTTCATAAGGGCGTTGAGATAGGTTCTATGATGAAGGTTATAGGTGAGGAGGGTACTACCCTTGAGGACTATATAACCTATCTGAAATCCGAAATGCTTGATTCGGTATATCTGCAGCAGAACTCCTTTGATCTTATTGATGCGGATTGCGGCTCTAACAGACAGAAATACGTGACCGATAAGCTCGTAAAGATACTGGGCAGCGATTATGAAATCAAGAGTAAGGATGATGCCCGCGGCTTCTTCAACCGTATGCGTCAGAGATTCATCGACTGGAATTATACTGCCTTTGAAAGTGATGCCTTTGTCAAGGCAGAGGCGGCTATCGACACTCTCTACGGTGAGGGTAACGGCAGACTGAGCGGTTCTGCCGAAAGCTTGTTAAAGGACGGTAACTGAGAATGAATAAAGTTTATAACCGTATAGAATCTATTGTCGGAAACGTTATCACCGTCAGAGCGACGGGAGTTAAATATAAAGAGCTGGCACAGATCAACACCCGCTTCGGCAAGTCCCTTGCCCAGGTCAACAAGCTTGACTCAGATATCGTATCTCTGCAGGTCTTTGCAGGAGGTCAGGGTATTTCCACAGGTGACGAGGTAAGGTTTTTAGGTCACGAAATGCGTGTTTCCTTTGGTGAGGATCTGCTTGGCCGTATCTTCAACGGATCAGGTGATCCCCGAGACAAGGGTCCTTGCCTTACCGAGAATATGAAGCCTATCGGCGGTCCTTCCGTCAATCCTACAAAGCGTATTCTGGCTAACCGTATGCTGCGTACCAATATTCCTATGATAGATATGTTCAATACGCTTGTGGTTTCCCAGAAGCTTCCTATATTCTCCATATCGGGCGAGCCTTACAATCAGCTTCTTGCCCGTATTGCGATGCAGGCTGAGGCTGACGTTATCGTGCTTGGCGGTATGGGTCTTAAATATGACGATTTTCTCTATTTCAAGGAAGAACTTTCAAAAGGCGGGGCGCTGAGCAAGACGGTAATGTTTATCCATACCGCCTCCGACCCCACCGTTGAGTGTATGATGATTCCCGATATGGCTCTGGCCGTTGCAGAGCAGTTTGCTCTTCAGGATAAAGACGTTTTGGTGCTTCTCACCGATATGACGAACTACGCCGATGCTATGAAGGAGATCGCTATCACTCAGGAACAGGTGCCTTCCAACCGAGGCTACCCCGGTGACCTCTATTCTCAGCTTGCAGCCCGTTACGAAAAGGCCGTAGACTTTGCTGATTCGGGCTCTGTCACCGTTCTTGCGGTGACTACTATGCCGGGTGATGACGTAACTCATCCCGTTCCCGATAACACGGGCTATATCACAGAGGGTCAGTATTATCTCAAGGGAGGACGTATAGAGCCCTTCGGCTCGCTTTCCCGACTCAAGCAGAACGTAAACGGCAAGACCCGTCGAGACCACCGTGCGCTTATGGATGCAATGATCCGTCTCTATTCTTCCTACAAGGAAACTCTTGAGAAGAAGAATATGGGCTTTTCTATGAGCCGATGGGATAAAAAGCTTCTTCGCTACGGCGAGCTTTTTGAGGCAAGACTTATGGCTCTGTCTGTAAATATGAGCCTTGAACAGGCTCTTGATACCGGCTGGAGCATCCTTGCGGAGTGCTTTGAAAAGGATGAGACGGGAATCAAGTCAGAGCTTACAGATGAATTCTGGCCTGAGAGCTAAGGAGGATAATTAGACTTGGCAAAAATCAAGCTTACTAAAAACGAGTTGAAGGTACAAAAGGATGCCCTTAAAATGTACCGCAGATATTTGCCTACTCTGACACTGAAAAAGCAGCAGCTCCAGACCGAGATACGCGGTATCGAGGAAAGAGCAAGAGCTGTGAGAAAACAAAGAGAAGAGCTTGAGCAGGGCTTCAGGGATTGGATCGCCGTTTTCAGCGAGAAGGAAGCCTTTCCCGAAGGTGCAGTAAGCGTCAGCAATATCCGCAGAGGAAAGGGGAATATTGCGGGCGTTGATATTCCTACCTTCGAGGGTGCGGATTTCACCAGAGGCGACTACGATCTGTATACGACTCCCCTTTGGGTGGATATTGCCGCGGGTCGTCTGGAGAAGGCTATATCCCTTGACCTTGAAGCGCAGGTGTTGGATGAGCAGGTCAGACTTCTTGAAAAGGAGCTGCTTGCCACCTCACAGAGAGTCAATCTCTTTGAGAAGGTCAAGATACCCGAAACTCAGGCAAATATCAAAAAAATATCAATATATATGGCAGACCAGCAGGTCAGTGCCGTCGTGCGCTCTAAAATATCCAAGCGCAAGATAGCCCAACGTGACAGCGAGGGCAATGAAGGGCAGGTGTATTCGTTATGATCCTGCCAATGAAAAAGATCTCCCTCATAACTATGGGAGATAAAAAATCCCAAACACTTAAAAAGCTCCGTAAACTGGGTCTGGTTCAAATAGAAATATCCGAGGGCTCAGGCCCCAGACTGAACGAGCTGGGTGAACAGATAACCTTGCTTGAAAATGCGGTATATACCGTAGGAAAGATCAAGCAAACAGAGCAAAAAGAGATAGAACTTTCCGAGGCTCTTGAAATTGCATCACAGATCGCTTCTCTCGACGATGAGGCTAAGGCTTGCCGTACCGAGATGGTATCCCTTGAGACAGAGCTTGAAAGACTAAGCTCCTGGGGCGAGATAGACCCGGAGGGTATAAAGGCTCTTGTATCAAAGGGTGTGGAGCTTTCCTTATACGAAATGCCAAAGGGCGAGTATAAGTCGCTGCCCGACTATGTGAAGACGGTAAAGGTAGCTTCGGAAAGAAGCTCGGTGAAGTTTATACTCATCGGATACGATAGGGATAAGGGAGAGGATTTTATAGCATCCCTTTCCGGCTACAGGGTAGAATTGCCTGAATTGTCTACTTCGGAAATGAAGAAAAGGATCTCTGAATTGCAGGGACGTATCGCGGCGACGGATGAGAAAATTTCATCCTACGGTTGCTATATCGAAGGCATACAGGGTGCTGTAAGGACTCTTGAAAAGGAGATCGAGTTTGAGACCTACGCTACGGGTATGGAGAACGAGGAGCTGTCCTCTGAGGGTGTATCGGTTGCTTATTTCAAGGGCTATGCAGAAGCCTCCGAGGTCGATGCCCTGAAGCAGGCTGCAAGGGAAAACTCCTGGGGACTTATTGTTGAGGATCCCACCGAGGAGGATAACGTTCCCACCAAGCTTAAAAACAATAAGTTTGTAAGCCTTATATATCCGCTGACGGATTTCTTAGGAACGGTACCGGGTTATTTTGAGTATGATATTTCAGGCTGGTTTCTGGCATTTATACTCATATTCTTCGGAATAATCTTCGGTGACGGAGGATACGGACTATTTATCTGTGCGGTTGCCGCCGTACCGATACTGAAGGCCGTTATAAGCAAAAAGCAGGTCAATGCGGCATTTTTGCTGGTGGGTCTCTTCGGATTGTCAACAATACTCTGGGGAACTCTCACCTGTACCTGGTTCGGTCTTTCTCCCGAGGTGCTTCCCGAATGGCTCAAGTCCCTGTCGGTACCCGTGATATCAAACGTATACGGAGATAAGCTCTGGCAGCTGCCTTGGACACCCGAGGGTGTAGGTCTTACCACCGCGCAGAATCTGCAGATATTCTGCTTCACTCTGGCTCTTATACAGCTAAACGTAGCACACGTTATGGGGGCAGTGCGGAACAGAAGATCACTTAAAATGCTTGGTGATATAGGCTCGGTATTACAGCTTTTGGGTATTTATTATTTGGTACTCAGTCTTGTTGTGAACGCAGAAGTATTCAGCTTCGGTCTGGTGCTCGGCGGTGTGCCCGTGGGCACGGTGGCAATAATCCTTATAGCCGTCGGCTTTGTTACAAGCTTCGTATTTTCAAATTACGAGGGAAGTATCGTTAAGGCTATACTTTCAAGCCTCACCAACATAGTATCGGTGCTGCTGGGCGTAGTGAACCTGTTCTCGGATATCGTTTCTTATATACGACTCTGGGCGGTTGGCCTTGCAGGTGCGGCAATTTCCGCGACCGTAAACGAGCTTGCGGGACCGCTCTTGGGCAACTTTATGTTTATGATACTTGCTATCATTCTTCTGGTGTTCGGTCACGGACTCAATATGGTACTGAATATTCTGTCTGTTATCGTACACGGAATCAGACTTAATACACTTGAATTTTCTTCGCACCTGGATATGTCCTGGAGCGGACGCAAATTTAAACCCTTTGAAGAATAAAGCGGTCATCGGACCGCCCGGATAATCGGGACTTTTATTGAATTAAAACTGATTTTTCAGTACCCGATTTGAAGAAATTTTCTATATATTTAATTGATTTTAAGGAGAAATATTATGAATTTAGGATCTTTAGCAACAGCATTGGCAATGGGCATTGCGGCAATAGGCTCTGCTATCGGTATCGGTATTGCAGGTCAGGCGTCTATAGGAGCTTGGAAAAAGTGTTATATGACCAATAAGGCAGCACCCTTTATTCTTACCGTTTTTGCGGGTGCTCCTCTTACCCAGACTATTTACGGCTTCCTTCTTATGCAGCAGATGAAGGGTTCCTCCGCTGACCCTGCATTCCTTTTGGGTCTCGGTATAGCTTCGGCTGTGGCTATGGCGTTTTCCGCAGTATTCCAGGGTAAGGCAGGCGCGGCAGGCGCAGATGCTCTGGCTGAGACAGGCAAGGGCTTTTCACAGTACATTACCGTTGTCGGTCTTTGCGAAACGGTTGCGCTCTTTGCACTCGTATTCAGTATGGTTGCCCTCGGTTAATAATAAAGACAATGCCCGCGGCTTTTGTCCGCGGGCTTTTTCTATTTGTCTTGTTCTATCATTTCATTAAGACAACGCAAAGCTTCGTTTAGTCCCCCGACCTCGTCTATAAGACCGATATCCACCGCTTGTTTACCGTCAAGGATAGTTCCTTGGTCCGTTGCCATATCGAAGCTTCCCTTAAGAAGAGAGTCGAATTTTTCTTTTTGGCAGTTTGAGTGGTTTGTGATAAAATCCGTGATCCTTTCCTGCATTTTTTCAAAATAGGTATAGGTCTGGGGTGCGCCCACCACCAGTCCCGTGATACGGACGGGGTGTACCGTCATAGTGGCAGAGGGAACGATAAAAGAACGCTTTGCGGATACGGCAAGGGGGACTCCTATAGAGTGTCCTCCGCCTACGACGAGAGAAACGGTGGGTTTACTCATTCCCGCGATCATCTCAGCAAGGGCAAGTCCTGCCTCCACGTCTCCTCCTACTGTGTTTAAGATGACAAGCACACCTGTGATCTCCTCGTTTTGCTCTGCTTCTACGATAAGGGGGATAAGATGCTCGTATTTTGTGGATTTCTGATTTTCGGGCAGGAGGTAGTGCCCCTCCACCTGACCTATAACGGTTATCGTTTCGATGGAAATTCCGTCTCTTTTAGTGGTAATACTGCCGTTATCTTCAATATTTTCATTTTTTTGCGAATTGTTCATTATTTTATCTCACTTTTTTCTTTACTTTTTTGGTTAATCATAGTATAATGAAATAAATTGATATTTATACTAAAGGAGATATATTATGGATAACAAATTTATTGTAGAAACATCTGCCCGCCACGTGCATCTGGCTGCAGAGCACATCGAGATCCTCTTTGGTCGTGGTCACGAGCTTACCCACAAGAAGGACCTCAGCCAGCCCGGTCAGTTTGCTTGCGAGGAGAGAGTTACCGTCGTAGGTCCCAAGAAGGAGATCGCAAACGTTATCGTTCTCGGTCCTGCAAGACCCGCAAGCCAGGTAGAGGTTTCTCTTACCGACGCAAGAACCCTCGGCGTTGTTCCTCCCGTTCGTGAGAGCGGCGATATCGCAGGTACTCCCGGCTGCAAGCTGGTTGGTCCTTGCGGTGAGGTTGAGCTTGACTGCGGCGTTATCGCAGCTAAGCGCCACATACATATGACACCTGCTGATGCAGAGAAGCTTGGCGTTTCCGATAAGGAGATAGTAGGCGTTAAGCTTGATACCGACAGACCCGTTATCTTCGGTGACGTTGTTGTAAGAGTTAATCCTAACTTTGCTCTTGCAATGCACATCGACACCGACGAGTCCAATGCAGCTTGTGCATTCGGTGCGGTAATGGGTGAGATCGTTAAGTAATTTTGCATTTTTAAGGCGGTGTTGTGATAACACCGCCTTTTTGAATGCAGAATGAAGAATGCAGAGTGCAGAATTATTGTTGAAAACCGCCATAACGGTTTTCTCTTAAATATTATAAAACTACTTGCAAATTTTTAAATTGTAGTGTACAATTATAATGAGGTGATATAGATGACAAACAACGAGAAAGAAAAAACCATAACCTTTTCACTTAAGGATACCAAGGAGCTTGAGGCAAAGAGCATACTTTTGACCGTTTATCAGGCATTGGTGGAGAAGGGCTATAATCCTCTCAATCAGATAGTGGGCTACATCCTGTCCGAGGATCCCACCTACATCACCAACCACAAGAATGCCCGTTCACTTATCTGCCGTATCGACAGAGACGAACTGATGAACAATCTGGTTAAAAATTATCTCGGACTTAAGTAAAATATGACCGTATACGATTTAAAGGCGGGAAGCGAGATCGAAAAGATCGACCTTCCTGTATCAGTCGCGCTCGGCAATTTTGACGGATTGCATATTGGGCACTGTGAACTTATACGGCAGGCAAAATGCAGCGCTATGAAATGCTGCGTTTTTACTTTCAGAGATAATCCCTTTTCATCTCCGCGTATTATCGGCACGGAAAAAAAGCTGGAGCTTTTATCAGCTATGGGTGTAGACTATGCCTGTGTTTTTGATTTTTCGCAAATTAAGGATATGTCTGCAGAAAACTTTATTTCGGATATACTAATCGGAAAGCTTAACTGTGTATGTGCTGTATGCGGATTCAATTTCAGATTTGGCAAGGGAGCCATCGGGGACAGCATAATGCTGAGAGAACGTATGGAAGCAATTGGCAAAAGAGTGATTGTTTGCGATCCGGTTAACTTCGGTGGTGAAGCGGTAAGTTCCTCACGTATACGCGATGCCTTGAGTATAGGGGATATCAAATCGGCAAATATGATGTTGGGCAGGCCATATTCTGTTGATTATCACGTTTCTCGGGGAAATGGTATAGGAAGATCTCTTGGTTTTCCCACTATCAATCAGTCGTATGATGAAAGCAGAGTAAAGCTACCTTTCGGAGTTTATATATGCAGTTGTATGGGACATCCCGCCGTTACAAACTTCGGAGTAAGGCCAACGGTTACAGATAAGAACGAAGCTTTTTTTGAGACCTTTATACTTGATTACGATGGAGATTTGTATGATGAGGACATAATGGTGGATTTTCACCTTATGATACGTCCCGAAAAGAAGTTTTCAAGCTTTGAGGAGCTATCCTGTCAGATAGCCCTTGACGTTGAAAAGACAAAGGAATATTTCAAATGACTAAAAAAGTTATAATTATACTGCTGGTATCGGTTATGCTGATGCTGAGCCTTCCTCTGTACGGCTTTGCTAAGGATGCTCCCGCGCCTCTTTATTCGTCGAGCTGTATGGTATATAATATAGAGAATCAAAAAACCTGTTACGAATATTATCCCGATGACCGTATTGCCCCTGCGGGTACCACCAAGATCATGACGGCGATATTGGCAATAGAACATTATGAAAATAATTTTGACGCTGTCATTACGGTAGGTCAGAGCTGGCTGACCGAGGTGACAGGTCTCACTGCCGGTTTTATGATAGGAGAGAACATTACCGCAGAAAAGGTCATTTCTGCCCTTATTATAGGAAATGGTAATGATGCAGCCTATGTCCTTGCCCATGCTATAGCAGGCTCAGAGGAGACGTTTGTCGCAATGATGAACGAAAAGGCAAAGGAAATGGGTATGGAGAATACCCGGTACGTCAATCCCGCAGGAACCGACGAGGAGGGAGCGTATACAACTGCTGCCGACGTGGTCAAGCTTTCTTGTTATGCATATACCCTTTCAAAATATATAGAGATATCCGATGCTCCTTCTGTGGCAATGGAGGCGACCAATAAGAATAACGGACGAAATCTTTATAACAGAAACTATTTTGTTTCCAATTATTACAATACCAAATACCTGACCCCCTCGGTTATGGGTCTTAACGCAGGATACAGCTATAAAGCAGGCTGGTGCGTTACTGCCATAGGACGCAGTAATTCGGGACTGACCTATGTTGTTGTGGTTTTGGGAGGACGTGATCCTGAGCCTGAGCTTGACGAAAACGGAGAGGAAATAGAAAACGAGGATAAGTTCTTTGTCAGCGGTTATGAGGATGCTCTGATGCTGCTTGATTGGGCGTATAATAATTTTGGTTACTTTACCTTGGTGGATACCTCCACTATGGTCTGTGACGTACCTGTAAAGCTTTCAAATAAGGTTGATCACGTGGTTCTTCTTCCCGAGGAAAAGCTTGTTTCCTTTCTTCCCATCGATACCGATATAGAATCGGTGGTAACAAAGGAATATACGCTTAAAAGCAAGACCCTGAAGGCTCCTATCAGTCAGGGACAGGTTGTGGGAGAGATGAACGTCTATATTCACGGTGAAAAGGCAGGAACGGTAAATCTTATCGCCAGAAACAATGTTGACCGCTCCAACGGACTTCTTGTATTGGATGTTATTCTTGGATTTGTTACCAATCCTCTTGTGCTGACGGTGTTTGCACTATTTATTCTGCTTGTCATAATATACGTGATATTCAAGGCTAGGTATCTTGCACGTAAACGACAGGTAGTAAAATACAAGCAGAACCGTTGATCTTATATTTTACAGTAATGGCATAAGCCTCAGGTTTATGCCATTTTTATATTTCTCGTTATAAGTTAATAATACAAAAAAACAGGAGCGATTTCGTTGAAAAAGCTGAAAAATGTACGAAATGCTTGAAAATATTCCCAAAATATGTATAATATATGTCATAAATAAAAACGTTACGGAGAAATACTATGAAAAGAATAGTATCGGTATTGCTTGTATGTGTAATGCTCGTTCCGATGTTTGCCGTGTACAGCTCGGCTGCATATGAGAACACTCACGTCAATACAGGCAATCAGATCGAGGACATCATCGGCGTGGCAATGACACAGGTTGGCTACAAGGAAGGAAATTCTTCCTCGCAGTTGAGCGGTACCGTTGCCGGCAGCGGTAACTACACCAAGTACGGCAAATGGTACGGTATCAACCCCGGTGCCTGGTGTGCTATGTTCGTGTCCTGGTGTGCTAACCAGGCAGGTATTTCCACGTCCGTTATACCTAAGCACGCAAGCTGTGACGTGGGTATGGCTTGGTTCAAAAATAACGGACGCTGGCAGTACAGCCGAGCTTTCGGCGGCAGCTATACCCCCAAGCGCGGAGATATCATCTATTTCGGTAACAATCCCTCTAACCTTAACGACTCAACACACGTTGCTATCGTAACGGGCGTTGATTCCTCCAAGGTATATACCGTTGAGGGTAACAAGAGCAACGTTTCAAAGACATATTCCTATTCTCTTACCGACGATTATATCTTTGGCTACGGTCTGCCTGCATATTCCAACAGCGGCTCACAGGCAAACTACGGTACATATTACGTATTGGCATCTACTCTCAATATGAGAGCTAGCGCATCCTCCTCGGCTACCATAGTTGCAACACTTCCTCAGCTTGCGGCAGTAACGGTTCACGGATTTTCAGGCAGCTGGGCTTACTGTAACTATAACGGCAAATACGGTTGGTGCTCTATGAGCTATCTTATCAGTGCGGCTAACGTTAAGTATTCGATAAGCTCTGCAGGTGTTGATCTTATCAAGGGCTTTGAAGGCTACAGCCAATACGCGTACTGGGACGTTTCCCAGTGGTCTATAGGCTACGGAACTGCCTGCGGACAGAACGAATACCCCAACGGTATAACCCAAGCTCAGGCTGAAACCCTGCTTAAACAGGCACTTGTAAAATACGAGCTTTATGTCAACGATTTCTTAGCTGACAATAATATCAAATTAAATCAGAATCAGTATGACGCACTCTGCAGCTTTACCTATAATTTAGGTAACGTATGGGGAGACAGCTTTACCCTAAAGACATATCTTATCAACGGAGTATCAAACTATTCGGCGTCTCAGGTAAAGGCGGCGTTCTGTGAGTTCAACAAGGCGGGAGGACAGGTGCTTCCCGGGCTTACGGCAAGACGAACAGGCGAGGCAGACTACTTCCTTTCCGGTACCGTTACCGATACCACTTACACAGTAACCTTCAACGGCAACGGCGGCAGTGTGTCAGGCACATCCAGCTACAAGATAAAGACAGGACAGTACTATAAGGACGTAATGGGAAACGGCCCCACCGCTACCAGAAGCGGATATACCTTTGCAGGCTGGTATAACGAAAAGTATTCCTATACCCTCAATGTAAACGATTATTTTGCAATAACAGAAAACGCAACCTTCAAGGCTGTATGGGTAGCGAACTCTCCCGACACCACTCCCGAGGACACCGAGCCGACCTGGACTATCACTCTCGACGGTAACGGCGGTACTGTAGTAGGCTCCACCACATATAAGATACAGAAGGGTCAGTATTACTATGAGGTGTTTACCTCATTGCCCCGAGCTACCAGAAGCGGTTATACCTTGAAGAGCTGGTATAACGAAAAGTACGGATATACTCTTTCATTAGCAGAATCTGAGTTCTTCAATGTTTCGGAAAATATCACCCTGAAGGCACAGTGGACGAAAAACGAGGAGGTCACATCTCCCGCACCCGACGATAACGATACTCCGGAAAACGATACCAATACCCCCGATCTTTCAAAGAAATACACCATAACCTTTGATCCCAACGGCGGTACTATGGTGGGACCCACCAAATACGGTATCAACACAGGCGACAAGTACGTTGATATCTTCGGCTCTATGCCTAAGGCGACTAAGAGCGGTTACACTCTTGACAGCTGGTATAACGAAAAGTACGGTTATACCCTCTCTCTTGCCTCCACCGAGTATTTTGCAATAGCAGAGAATGCCACCTTCAAGGCTGTGTGGAAGCAGGGAAGCACAAGCGGCTCCACTACCGATACCTATACTCTGACCTTTGACCTGAACAGCGGAACTATGCCTTCAGGCTACAGTACTACCTATAAATTCAAGTACGGTCAGACCTATGCCTCTGTTATAGGCGGATTCCCCATTCCTACCAGAACGGGTTATTCCTTTGAGGGCTGGCTCCATTCTGCTTCCGGTACACAGTTTACCGACACTTGGGGCAATAATTATTATGCACTTAAAGCAAACGGAACCTTTGAGGCGGTATGGACGGCTAACAAGTACCGTATCAAGTATTACGACCAGGGCGGCGAGACCTTCTCGGGTACACACGCGTCAGGCTATCCCACCACCTATACATACAGTTCCTCCGTGACCTTGAAGAATCCCACCAAGGCAGGCTATACCTTCAAGGGCTGGTATACTACCGCAGATTGCTCGGGTACGAAGGTTACTTCTCTTGCAGCAAAGAGCTATCTTGCTACTATCAAGCTTTATGCCAAGTGGGAACTTAATGCTTATACCATAACCTATAAGGACTATAATGCGGCTACATTCTCAGGTACCCACGATCCTGAATATCCCACATTTCACTATTATGAGTATGAAACAAGACTTCTTGCACCCTCTAAGGTAGGCTATACCTTCCTCGGCTGGTATCTTGACAAGGCTTGTACCGCATCTCCCGTAAGCGTGCTTGCGGCAAATACTTACGATGCCAATATCACGGTATATGCAAAGTGGCAGGCAAACACCTATACCATCAATTATTATGATCCCTACGGTGAGGACCTGACAGGTTCGCTTGCAAGCGGCTCACCTGCGACACATACCTACGGTACGGCAACCACTCTTAAGAACCCTACCAGAACAGGATATGTTTTCGGTGGTTGGTTTGTAGCAGGGGACTGTTCGGGTACAAAGGTGACCTCCTTGGCGGCAAAGGGCTATACACAGGATATAGACCTATATGCGCTCTGGACTCCCGTTACACTTAAGCTCAGCTACAGCTATAGAAACAATACAAGCACCACCAACAATTCTATGGACACAAGCTGGTTCCCTGCAGGCTATGCGGCATCTCATCAGTATGATGCAACGACTACTCTGCCCACTCCCAACCGTCCCGGCTGGACCTGGCTCGGTGCGTGGTATACAAACGCTGCCTGTACCACTCCTGCCGGCGGATTTATGTCTATAGCGGCAGATGCTTATCCGGATACCGCCTCTGACGGCGATACGCTTAAGCTCTATACAAAGTTTAATGTAAATACTTATAAGATCACATATTACGATCAGGGCGGTGCGGCATTCTCCGGCACACATAAGTCGGGTCAGATAACCGAATTCAAGTATGATACCGCTTACACTCTTAAGGCGGCTACAAAGTCAGGCTATACCTTTGACGGCTGGTATACCGATCCCGCTTGTACCGTCAAGATAGGTACTGCCCTTGCCAAGAATACATATCCTAAGGATATCAAGCTCTACTGCAAGTGGGTACATAATACGGCTACCATCACCTACCGTAACGGCGGCGGTACCACGGGTATCAGTACCAACGCGTCATACTGGCCCAACGGACTTCCTTCAAGAGCCTATAGCTATGGAACAGAATTTGACCTTTCTGGTCTTAAGCCTGTAAGAAGTAATTATTATTTCCTCGGCTGGTATCTTGACAAGGCTTGTACCACAAGCCCCGTGACCTCTCTCGGTGCGTACGATTATCCCGACAGCGGTACGACTATCTACGTATATGCTAAGTGGGAAAAGGCAGCCGACCATACTTCACACACCTACAACTCGGCTGTTACCACACAGCCCGGATGTACGTCTGCAGGTGTACGTACCTATACCTGTTACTGCGGCACAAGCTATACCGAAGCGATAGCAGCCAAGGGTCACAGCTATACCAACTACGTAAGCAATAATAATGCTACCTGTACCGCAGACGGTACCAAGACCGCAAGATGTAACAACGGCTGCGGTACCACCAACACCGTGACCGATACGGGAACAAAGAAGGGTCACAGCTACACTAACTATGTAAGCAATAATAATGCTACCTGTACCGCAGACGGCACAAAGACCGCAAGCTGTAATAACGGTTGCGGCACAAAGAACACAATAGCAGACACAGGCTCGGCAAAGGGACACAGCTATGACGGCGGCGTTATTACCAAGCAGCCTACCTGTACCGCCGCAGGAGAAAAAGTGATCACCTGTACGGTATGTTCAAACAGCTATTCGGAGAGTGTGGCGGCAGCGGGTCACTCGCCCATAAGCCTCCCCTCCGTATCAGCTACCTGTACCGAGAACGGTATGTCCTCGGGACTTAAATGCTCTGCGTGTGACATAGTATTTATGCCTCAGGTGGTCATTCCCGCCAAGGGTCACGATTATACGGTAGATTCTCATCCCGCTACCTGCACAGAGGACGGATGGGCTGTTTATACCTGCGAATGCGGTGACAGCTATACCGAGGTGCTTACCGCTAAGGGACACAGCTATAAAGTTGTGATCACGGAGGTTACCTGTACCGAGGACGGTAAAAAGGTTTATACCTGTGCCTGCGGTGACAGCTATACGGTAGTTATCAAGGCAGAGGGACATAGCTATTACATAGCTTCGACCACACCTGTCAGCTGTACCGCCGACGGTGTTACGGTCTACACCTGTATTCATTGCGGCAACAGCTACACCGAAACCGTTACGGCTACGGGTCACAGCTTCAGCGAATGGAGCGTTACCGTCAAGCCTACGTATACCTCCAAGGGTGAAGAAACAAGAGCTTGCGGCAACTGCGGTCTTGTCGAGAGAAACGAGCTTGATATGCTTATTGAACCTGAGGGTGCATATCTTAGCTCCGAGGGTGTTAAGCTTACCGCACACAAGCTCTATGACGTTAGGGATCTCTTCATTGCCGAGGGCGATTATGACACCTATCGAGAGGTCAAGGACAACCTGCTTGTACAGATAACCTCTGCTAAGATAGGAACGGCAACCGAATATACCTATACCGTCAAGAATCACGGCAGACATACAGTATATATCAGATACAATGACGGCAGCTTCCTTGTACTGAAGTTAGACGTTACAGGTAACGAGCCTGAGGTTATGACCAACGGACTTCAGCTTACTATCGGCAACCTTGAGGGTGTCAGAGTCATCCGTACCGCTTACGGCGAATATACCACTGCAGGAGCTGTCAAGAGGGCTGAAACTCACAGAGCGTTTACACAGAACGATATCAAGGGACAGGACAGCTATACCATACAGTACCGTGAGAACGGTACCGTTACTGTAGCCGTCGTATACGAGGACGGATATGAGGAGATCTTCTTATATGAGGTAGCCAAGAGAATCCCCTCTATGGTTCAGAACGGCAATACAGTTACCTTCGGTGATCTCGACGGCCTGTATAATATCAGATATGCTATGGGTGAGTATACCACCTCATCGCAGATCAAGGCAGCAGAGGGCTCCGTGGCTCTTAAGTCCTCAAGCATAGTTGACGGTTACATTACCGTCAAGCTTGAGCCCGGCATATATACCTTCTGTGTTCAGTATACCGACGAGTCATTTAACTATTTTACAGTTACGGTAGAATAAACGTTATTATTGACAATTAATAAAAGGGGCAGCTTGCCCCTTTTATTAATTTTCATGGTGGTATTTATAAACAAACATTGACATTTGTTGACAGTTCAATGAAAATTTGGTAGAATTTAGGATTGAATGAATGTAAATACAAAAGGAGTATTTTATGAATATGACAAAAAGGATAATTGCCCTTGTTATGGTGCTGGCTATGCTTGTACCTGCTTTGGCAATAACCTCTATGGCAGACGGTGGATATACCGTTATTTTTAATGCCAATACAGGCGTCGGCGGTCCCGGTGCAGTAAGCACAACGGGGACTTTGACAATACCTTCCGGCGTTCCCGCAAAGGACCAAATGGTTTTCCGCGGATGGGCAACTAATGCGGAGAACGCGGCTAAGGGTATTATTGCATACAGCTACGGCGCAAAGTTGGGCGGTGCATCCAAGATCACCGTTACATCCGATACCGTGCTTTATGCTGTATGGGCGTATACGGTTACCCTTAACAGAGGTGCTGAGGGCGCAGGAACTGTTACAAAAACACTTTATAAGTTCCCCGGCGCTGACCTTGAGCTTTTGACGTCTAAGTCCAAGATAAAGTCAAGCTACGGTATGTATCCCAAGAACAGCGACCAGCGTGTGTTTATCGAGTGGAATACCAAGCAGAGTTCTACCACCTCCAAGGGTACGGGCACTACCTACCGTGATGTATATACCGCAAATGCAAATACTACTCTCTACGCTATCTGGGGCTACCGTATCCAGTATAACGCTGACGGCGGTACCTTCCCCAAGACAGGAAACGATATATTCTTAAAGTACGTTTGCGACTGCGATGACAACAACTATCAGAATCCCAAAACTCTTTACGGCAACTTTGACCTTCCCGAAGGTTCAAATAAGCCTGTCAAGACAGGCTGCAGGCTTTACACAATGTCAGACGGCAGAGTATTCTACGGACTTCTGTACGATGATATGACCTTCTTTACCACAGAGACTGCACAGCAGAACCTCACCATTCCCCCCACGGGCGGCAAGCTTCCCTGGAGCGTATTCCATACCACGACCTGTGAGTACGGTGATACAGCGGTAGAGTTTTATGCTATCTGGGAGCCTTCGGTAACCTACAAGGCTAACGGCGGCGTAGGTAAGGATATCGTTGAGTATATCGAGTGGGACTGGGACGGTCTCCATATGTATCTCAGCTATAAGGTAAGAAGCAATTCCTTTACCAAGGACGGTGCTACCTTTACAGGCTGGAACACCGAGCCTGACGGCAGCGGTAAATCCTATGCCATCGGTAAGAATATAGGCGGTAACAGAGGCAACTCCGATCCCGTTACCCTCTATGCACAGTGGACAGACAAGGTTTACGTTGACGTAATAGAGAAGTATGCGGTGAAGTATGATGCCAACGGCGGTACTCCCACACCTGCTGCTCAGACCAAGACCGAGGACGTAGATCTTAAGCTTACCACCGTTATTCCCAAGAGAACAGGCTATATCTTTGAGGGATGGTCAGAGAGCAAGACAGCAGAGACTCCCACCTACCTTGCGGGCTCAGTATACACAGCCAACAAGGGGGTTACCCTTTATGCGGTATGGGAGGAGATGGGTAAGCATACATATAATACCGTTTACGACCCTGCACCCACCTGTACAAGCGAGGGTGTTGCATACCATACCTGTGTTCAGTGCGGATTTTCCTACGTTGAGGGTCTTATGGCACTCCCCCACGCTTACGGTGAATGGAAGAACGACGGAAAGGGTCACAGCACAAGAGCGTGCGTTGACTGCGGCGCTACCGAAACAAGAAACAACGAGTACACCATCATCTATATGAATATGGGCGACGGTGAGTTCGGCAAAAATACTCCTGTTACACATACATTCGGTACTGAAACAAAGCTGGTTGCTCCTACAAGAGTAGGCTATACCTTCGACGGCTGGTATAATGATGCCGGTAAGAAGGTAACTTCTCTTGCTGCAACTACCTATACCGATGATATTACTCTTTACGCCAAGTGGACGGCAAACAGCTACAAGATAACATACAAGGATTATAACAACAAGACCTTCTCAGGTACTCTCGGAGAGGGGGCACCTGTTAATCACAGCTACGGCTCTGTGACCGAGCTTGTTCCCGCAGTAAAGAAGGGCTACACCTTCCTCGGCTGGCACACAGACAAGGCTTGTACCAAGCTTGTAACGGAGATCGCGGCAGACGCTTATACCGCAGCGTTTACCCTCTATGCAAAGTGGGAGGTAAAGGGCTATGATATCGAGTATTATGATATGGGCGGATATGAGTTCAGCGGTACCTACGGCAAGAATACTCCCGTAACATATACGTATACAGCAAAGACTACACTTGTAAATCCCACAAAGACCGCTTACACCTTCGGCGGCTGGTACACCGAGGCAGGAACCAAGGTTACCGCTCTTGCGGCAAAGACATATACGGATACTGTTCGTCTGTTTGCAAAATGGACGGCAAATACCTATACTGTAACCTATAAGGATCAAAACAACAAGGCTTTTACAGGAAAGAATCCTGCGGGCTATCCCACAAAGCACACCTATGATGCAGACACGACCCTTCCCACACCTACAAGAAGCGGTTATACCTTCCTCGGCTGGTACAGTGATAAGGCTTGTACCAAGCCTATAGAGACCATCGAGGCTTACAGTATTACCGCAAATATAACGGTATACGCCAAGTGGGAGGTAAATCCCTGTGCTATCCGTTACTATGATATGGATTCCACCGTATTTACAGGTACGTTTGCTAAAGAAGCTCCTACCGTATACGATTACAGCAAGGCTACCACACTCCTCAATCCTACAAAGACAGGCTACACCTTCGGCGGCTGGTATCTCAGTAACGGTACCAAGGTGACGAGCCTTGCAAAGGGTAAGTACACGGAGGACATCGACCTCTATGCAAAGTGGACGGCTAACAGCTATAAGATAACCTATAAGGATCAAAACAATAAGTCCTTCTCGGGTAAGCTGCCTACAGGCTATCCTGCAAAGCATACATATGATGTTGATACCACACTCCCCACACCTACAAAGACAGGTTATACCTTCCTCGGCTGGTATACCGATAAGGCTTGTACCAAGGCTATCGAGGTTATCGGCGGACAGGATATCACCGCTGCTATCACGGTATATGCAAAGTGGGAGGTAAACACATATAAGATCATATATGTAGATACCTATGCCGACGATGAGGGTTATGTTCTTCCCGCAGGCGCACCTACCGTATATACCTATTCAGCCAAGACCACACTTAAGAATCCTACTCTTGCAGGCTATACCTTCAAGGGCTGGTATCTTAACGGCAAAAAGGTAACTGCTCTTGCGGCAAACACCTATACCGAGGATATAGTCCTCACCGCAAAGTGGGCAGCGAAATAATAAACCAAAAAGACGATGCGAGTGCATCGTCTTTTATGTTAAAAAATTCATTAAAGGTAAAAGTGTTTAAAGTCAACAAATTGAATTGGGATTTCCATCTCCGCACCAATATTCGCCACAATTACAACAACTATTTATACCGTTATCCAAACAACCCTGACCATCTTCCGTATCACATGTTGTAATATCATCTGAATTTATACCGCAACAAGCCATTACCGCAGCGATTCCTATACAACCGCAAACCGGACCGCAGCAATCTGCTCCACACCCGGTTTCGATGATTTCAAACCCACCGCATCCGTCAGGTTCAAGCCTAAAACCCATATATAAAATATTGAGTCCCTGTTCATTTTCTTTAATAAATTCAAAATTTGTTCTTTCAGAAGAAATCTTTTTAGACAGACTTTTGAAAATGTTGGTGGCGGTACCGAGAAAATCCTTACTGTAATAAAGATAGCCTAATTTCAAATTCTTTTCAACATAAGGCATATTTGTTTTTTCCAAACATAATATTTCGGTGTCTATATCGTCAACAGAACTGTTATTTATTCTGTTTATCCATATATCCCAAGCTGTTGCTTCCATATTCGGTCAACCTTTCCACAAATTCTTTGTATTTTTTGTTTGTTATCTCATAAAACACATTATCCAAACCGTAAGATAAAATGTTTATTACACACGGTTCGTCAAGCTTACTTTTCAACTGGTCAAGTAGGATATCTATTTTTTGCTTTAACTGAAAATGAAGTGATAACGTCTTTTCAAAAACTGTTTCTTTACTCATATCAGCCTCATTTTTCAGAGAAAGTAGTAGATTAAACTTATTCTTTTGTCTGTCCTTCTCAAAATCGTCGTAAGCATCAATAATGTATATCCATTTTCCGATTTGAAAAAACAGTTTATTCAATAACACCTTGTCCTCTTCACCAGCTTTTATTACGGTGAATATTTCGGCAAAGAAATAGCCAAAGGCATTTGTGATTCTGTCAAAATCAAAGGAATCCTTGATATCACTTTCGTTCATATATACCACGTGAAGCGAGTCTTCAAGCCTGTTGATATGATCCCCATAACATATTCGTATATCTTTATACCGCTTTTTGGATATAAGGATTTTTCTAAAAAACGATTTGATAATATTTCTTTCATCTATGTAATCATCAAATAATTTTTGAATAACAAGCCAGTAATTTATAAATGCCGAATACTGTAACGCTTCTTTTGATAAAGTGACTTTTTTAACTCTCGTGGGAGAATAAGGACAACGTATTTTTCTTTTTTCCTTATCATCATATTCGAAATGATTCAAGCAGAGTAATAAGAATGTAATGTCATAACTCAATACAAATCTTCCGATAAACCCATAATCTCTTTTTAACTGATCGCAGAGCGCGCAATAGGCACTTTTATAAAAAGACATTTCCTTGATTTTTAATTCGGGCTTGTAGGACTTTACGTATCCAAACATATATACTTCTATATCTTTCGTATTTATTGTACAGTGTTCACCAGGGTTCTTTTTCTCTGTAGTTATGATTTTTACACGTATAATTTATTGTTGCCTTAACGAAATATATTATTTCATCATCTTTACCGTAGCGATAACGAGATGTACTGCAATTATCATAAGATATTGCTATTTGCGGAATATTACCCGCAGGATCTTGAGGGTATTTAACCAAAATTTGTTTTTTGATACCTTCGGAGATTATTTCCGCAACAAGTCTCCTCTCGCCTGAAGAATTCAAATCGTAAAGTCTTTCTCTATTAAAATCAACAGTTCTACCATAACCGTAATTGAGTTGATTAGAATATACAAAAAGACAACGTTCTATATTGATTTTCTCGATATGATACGGATATGATTTTTTAATATCCTCGAGCATATCGTTAGATATTTCTTCAATTGCATTTTTAACGATACGATTGTTAGAAAATCTATACTGTAGGGATTTCTTTATTTCTTCCTCTATCCTTCTCTTTTTCTCTGCCTCTTGTTTTCTTTTTTCTTCTTTTTCTTTGGCTATTTCCTTTCTTATTTCCTTAACGAAAGCAGGTGTTAATTTGTTGGTTTTAAAGCATTCAACGAGTTCATTGGCGGCGTATTTGTCACCTGAGTCTGCTCTTTCTACAGTACTTTTGTATTGCCTTATTTTTTTACGTCTTATACTTTCTCTGTAATCGTTTATCTTTTCTTTTGTTATCCTGCCGTCTTTAAGCATATGCTCCAAAAGCTTTGAGGAGATCATATCGCCCTCGTCACTTTCGCGCACCAGTCTTTCGTTTTCTTCGTCCTTTTTGTTTTTTATTAAAGCGATGATAAGGATAATTATTGTGACCGTGACAATAAATATAACGATTCCCAACAATATCTTACCTATAGTTGCCAATACACTTAAAAATCCCATACCTTACACCTACCTGTTCTTATACACGGGACAATCCGTGTAGCTTTCTCCGTAATCAACGTTACATTTGTTTTTGATTTCCGCCTCGGACAGCTTTTTCTTGCAGAGATCACAGTAATAGTCTCCCTGTGAAAAAAAGGCTCCTCTTGATTCATACTCTAAATATGGACAGCGTGCCATAATACTCACCTCTCATACATTATATATTTATATAAGTATATACTTAATTAAGTAAATTGTCAAGAGAGTATATATTTACTAAAATATAGTTGAGTGAGGTGAGGTTATGATAAGAATATGCTTAGATAAGGCTCTTGACAAATACGGTATCAGCCGTTACGAACTCGCAAAGCGTACGGGGATACAATATCAGATAATAGACAATTACTTTAAAAACAGGGTGAAAAGATACGATGGCTTTGTTTTGGAGCGTATATGCCTTGCCCTTAGCTGTGATATAAATGAAATAATAGAATTGATAAAATAACAGTACCCGGTTCATTTGTACTCAGGGTGCTGTTTTTTGTATCATTATAAGCAAGTATACTTTTGCCGTAATTTTAGATTTAATATATTTGTGAAAGTTCTGAATATTTTAAAAATAACTTTAACGAATATGTTGAATGTTACAGCGGGTTGTGATATCATATACTTGAAAAGATGTTTAATTATACTTTTGCGAGGTAATATATGAGATACCGTTTTATGAGATTTCCCGAAGGAAAGGGGAAGGCAGTGACCTTCAGCTATGACGACGGGTCTAAGCACGATGTGAGATTAGCTGAAATTTTCAATAAACATAATTTAAAGTGTACGTTTAACCTTAACGGTGAGGCTTTGCGTGCAGATTGGGACTACTGTATGAGTACCGAGGAGGCAAAGGCTATTTTGGATGCGGGTCACGAAATAGCTATCCACGGTCTTGAACACCGTGCGCCCGGAACTCTGCGTTCAGTCGAGGGCATCAAGGAGATCCTTGACTGTCGCCGTGAGCTTGAAAAGCGCTACGGACGTATCATCCGCGGCTATGCTTATCCCGACGGAGGTATCAGCGGCTTCTGTAACGGTGCAACAAAGGAGGAGGTCTACGGCTATCTCCGCGGTCTTGATATTGCCTATGCCAGAAGTCTTGACGAAGGAAATTTCAATATTTCTCTGCCCGACGACTGGTACGACTGGCATCCCACGGCACATCACGGCAGTGAAAAAATTGATAATTATATAGATGCTTTTCTTGCCATCGACCGTTCTCCAAAGGGACATCCCGCCTCGGATGCGGTTCCCCTTGTTTTCTACGTATGGGGTCACTCTGCCGAGTTTTCGCATGACGATAGCTGGAGCCGCATAGAATATATCTGCGGACGTCTGGCGGGTGAAAAGGACGTATGGTATGCCACGAATATGGAGATCTACGAGTATAGCAAGGCATACGAATCCCTTGTGTGGAACGCAGAGGGCAATATGGTATACAACCCCACTCTTATTGATGTATGGTTTGATTTTGACGGTAAACTTTTCGAGGTAAAAAGCGGTCAGACATTGACATTGTGCTGAAAATGTAGTACCATATAAAGAGAATATTTCAGGAGAAAAATCAATGATAAAAGAAAGATATCAGCGCTGGTGCGAACGGGCTACGGGAGACGAAGATCTCATCCGTGAATTAAAGGAGATGGAGGGTAACGAGGAGGCGATCTCCGAGGCCTTTTATCAGGATCTTGAGTTCGGTACGGGCGGTCTTCGCGGAGTTATAGGAGCGGGCACCAACAGACTTAATATATATACCGTAGGTAAGGCGACCCAAGGTCTTGCCGCTTACGTGAATTCGGTAACAGATAAGGGCAGTGTAGCTATCGCTTATGACAGCCGTATAAAGTCGGACGTTTTTGCACGTCACAGTGCCGCTATCCTTGCGGCAAACGGCATTAAGGTCTATATATATCCCGAGCTTATGCCCACACCTATGCTTTCCTTTGCGGTAAGATATTATAAGTGCGATGCGGGTATCGTGCTTACCGCAAGCCATAATCCCGCAAAGTATAACGGTTATAAAGCTTACGGTCCCGACGGCTGTCAGCTCTGCCTTGAGGCGGCGGAATACGTTCTGTCCATAATGAACAAGGTTGACGAGTTTGACGGTGTTAAGACCTGTGATTTCGATACTGCTTTAGCCGAAGGCAAAATTGAATATATCACCGAGGACGTTATAAACGCGTATTTGTGTGAAGTTGCAAAGCAGAGAGTTTCGGAAGAGGTAGATATGTCCGGACTTAAGGTTATATATACACCTCTTCACGGCTCGGGCAATAAGCCTGTCCGTGCCATCCTTGACCGTATAGGTATAAGCGGTGTTACCGTAGTTCCCGAGCAGGAAAAGCCGGACGGTAACTTCCCCACAGCATCCTATCCCAATCCCGAGATAAGACAGGCGTTTGAATGCGCTCTTAAGCTTGCGGATGAGGTAAAGCCTGATATCCTTCTTGCCACCGACCCCGACTGTGACCGTGTGGGTATTGCAGTAAATCTTGACGGTGAGTTCAGACTCTTTACCGGTAACGAGGTAGGAACACTTCTGCTTGATTATATCCTCAAGAGAAGAACAGAGAAGGGGACACTTCCCGAAGCTCCCGTTGCTGTTAAGACTATAGTTACCTCGGATCTTACAAAGAAGATAGCAGATGAATACGGCGTACAGCTTATCGACGTTCTTACAGGCTTTAAGTTTATCGGTGAGCAGATAGGTCTTTTAGAGGAAAAGGGCGAAGAAGACCGTTATATCTTCGGCTTTGAGGAAAGCTACGGATATCTTGCCGGCAGCTACGTAAGAGATAAGGATGCCGTTGTTGCATCTATGCTCATCTGCGAGATGACCGCATATTATAAAACTCTTGGTCTTACCCTTATGGATGTACTGCTTGAGCTTTATAAGAAACACGGCTGCTACGTTTGCTCACAGAAGAGCTTTACCTGTGAGGGTCAGAGCGGTATGCAGCATATAAAGGATATTATGACAAGGCTGCGTACGGGCGGATATACCGAGATCGACGGTATGAAGATAGCTTGTATGAAGGACTACGGTGAGAGCGTTTCTACCGATATTGAAAGCGGAGTAAAGACCGTAATCGAGCTTCCTTCCTCTAACGTTATCGGCTTCCACCTCTCGGACGGCAGTTCCGTAATAGTTCGTCCTTCCGGCACCGAGCCTAAGATAAAGATGTATTTGAGCGCCGTAGGCGTAGATAAAGAATCTGCTGAAAAGCTGCTTTGCCGTCTTGAAAATGCAGGTACGGAACTTCTTGGATTTTAATAAGTGAGGTAGTATAATGAAAAGGACAATATCATTATTACTTTCAGTTATAGTGTTGCTTTCCGTTCTGACCGGCTGTAACATTTCCGGCGGCGAGAAGAGCTACGATTACAAGGACTCCTATGACAGACTCTATCAGAGTGTTATGGAGCAGGAATATGCTATCGACGCTCTTGAAAACGGTACTGCAGGCAAGTTTGCTGAGGGCGAGATATGCGTATGCTTTGGAGATTCGCTTTTAGGTCTTCCCGAGTCCGGAGAGGATTATGCCTCGGTTATAGCGGCTGAAACAGGGCTTACTACGGTAAATGCCGGCTTCGGCGCTGCAAGCATTGCCAAGAATCCCAATGAAGCGTATGACGCATTTTCGCTTTGCCGCCTTGTCAACGCCGTGGTGAACGGAGACTGGACCCTTCAGGATGCAAGAGTTGCGGAGCTTCCTCTCCCTAACTCCGCTGCCCGTCTTGCCGCTCTCAAGGAGGTAGACTGGTCTAAGGTAAGCGTTGTGACTCTGGGGATGGGCTTAAACGACATAAACGACGGTTACGTTATCGAGAATGCCGAGAACGCAAAGGATATAACCACGGTAAAAGGAGCACTCCGTTACTCTATTGAGACACTTCTTACCAAATATCCTCACCTCAAGATAATGGTGCTTACCCCCACCTACAGGTATATGTATAATTCCAACGTGGGCTGCGACGAAATACTCTATAACGGCAGTACCTACGAGCAGTATATTGATGCGATCATTTCTGTAGCCGAGGAGTATAAGCTTCCCTATATCGATCTTTACAGAACTCTCGGATTTAACGCTTATAACTTCAAGTATTATTATCTTGAAGGCGACGGAACACACCTTAATTCCAAGGGCAATACCCGTATAGGCAAGCGCATATCAAACGAGCTTCTTCGCGAATTTAATTAAAATAATACTACCCCGCGTTTTTCGCGGGGTTTTCCCATATCTTGGTGTTGATTTTTGTAAAAAAGTGTGATATAATAAACTGATTGATTATAACTATTTGAAGGAGACGGGAAAATGAGTCTTTTTAAGGACAAGGTATTACTTATAACCGGAGGTACAGGCTCCTTTGGTAATGCGGTTCTGAACAGATTTTTACAGACCGATATTGCCGAAATAAGAATATTTTCAAGAGACGAAAAGAAGCAGGACGATATGCGTCACGAGTTTCAGGCTAAGATGCCCGAGGTTGCCGGTAAGATAAAATTCTTTATAGGTGACGTACGTGATTATAACAGCGTAAAGAACGCTATGTACGGCGTAGACTATATCTTTCACGCGGCAGCGTTGAAGCAGGTTCCTTCCTGCGAGTTTTTCCCTATCGAGGCTGTAAAGACCAACGTCCTCGGTACCGAGAACGTGCTTAATGCGGCTATCTCCGAGGGAGTGGGCTCTGTAATATGCCTCTCCACCGACAAGGCGGCTTATCCCGTAAATGCAATGGGTACCTCTAAGGCTATGATGGAGAAGGTAGTGGTTGCCAAGGCGAGAACGGTATCCCCCGACAAGACCAAAATATGCTGTACCAGATACGGTAACGTAATGTGCAGCCGCGGCTCCGTTATCCCTCTCTGGATAGAGCAGATAAAGGCAGGTCAGCCTATTACCATAACAGAGCCGAATATGACGAGATTTATTATGTCTCTCGACGAGGCCGTTGACCTTGTGCTTTTTGCATTTGAAAACGGTGTCAGCGGTGATATCCTCGTTCAGAAGGCGCCGGCTTGCACTATAGAGACCTTAGCAAAGGCCGTATGCGAGCTCTTTGAGCCTAAGACCGAGATCAAGGTCATCGGTATCCGCCACGGTGAAAAGATGTACGAAACGCTCTTAACCAACGAGGAATGCGCCAACGCTCTTGATCTTGGAGACTTCTACCGTGTTCCCTGTGACAAGCGCGATCTTAACTACGATAAATATTTCAAGGACGGGGATACCGAGCGTAATCCTCTCACTGAGTTCAATTCCAATAATACAGATCTTCTTGATGTTGAAGGTGTCAAGAAAAAGCTCCTGAGCCTTCAGTATATCCGTGACGAGATAGAGGCCTGGGAGAACAGATGAATATTTTAGTTACCGGAGCAGGAGGCTTTGTGGGCAGAAATCTCTGCCACGCCCTTGCAAATATCCGTGACCAAAAGGACCGTACCCATCCCGAGCTTAAAATAGATGAAATATATCAGTACGATATTAATTCGAGCGAAGAAGAGCTGAACGAGTATTGCAAAAAAGCGGATTTCGTTTTTAACCTTGCCGGTGTCAACAGACCGAAGGACCCTTCTGAGTTTATGCAGGGTAATTGTAGCTTTATCGAAAAGCTTTGTAATACCCTTAAGAGGTATAACAACAAAGCACCCCTTATGATATCGAGCTCGGTGCAGGCTACCCTTGAGGGCAGATATGACACCGAGTACGGAAGGTCAAAGCTTGCAGGCGAGGAATACGTTTTCGGCTATGCTGCCGAAAATGATATAAAGGTGCTTGTATACAGATTTCCCAATCTTTTCGGTAAGTGGTGCAGACCTAACTACAATTCCGCCGTTGCTACCTTCTGCAACAATATTGCAAATGATCTGCCCATTACGGTAAACGATCCTAAAGTTGAGCTTGAGCTTCTCTATATAGACGACCTCTGTGATGAGATGATAGCGGCGCTTGAAGGAAAAGAACACCGCGGTGAAAAATTCTGTTACGTTCCTACCACACATAAGGTTACCTTGGGTGAAATAGTGGAGCTTCTTGAGTCCTTTAAGGCTCAGCCCGAGACACTTATTATTCCCGAGATCCGGAAAGGATCTTTTGCAAAGAAGCTTTATTCGACCTATCTTTCTTATCTGCCCAAGGAAAAGACCGCTTTTCCCTTGAAGATGAACCGTGATGACAGAGGCAGCTTTACTGAGCTTCTTCGTACGGTATCGGGAGGTCAGGTAAGCGTAAACATTTCAAAGCCCGGCATCACCAAAGGACAGCATTGGCATAACACCAAGTGGGAGTTCTTTATAGTCGTATCAGGCAAGGCTTTGATACAGCAGAGAAAAATAGATACCGACGAGGTACTTAACTTTGAGGTTTCCGGAGATAAGATCGAAGCGGTTCATATGCTTCCCGGATATACCCATAACATAATCAATTTAAGCGATACCGATGACCTTGTAACGGTGATGTGGGCAAACGAAGCCTTTGATCCCGCAAAGCCTGACACATTTTTTGAGGCGGTGGAATAATGGAAATAAGAACTGATTATTCTGATATAAAATTTAAGGATGACGGCAGATTAAAGCTGCTTATCATCGTGGGTACCCGACCCGAGATAATAAGATTAGGTGCGGTAATACAGAAATGCAGAAAATATTTTGACTGTATACTTGCCCACACGGGACAGAATTATGATTACAACCTGAACGGAATCTTCTTCCGCGATCTTGGGTTAGACGATCCCGAGGTGTATATGGATGCGGTGGGAGACGATCTTGGTGCAACCGTAGGCAATATCATTAATTGCTCATACAAGCTGATGGTACAGATCAAGCCTGATGCTATGCTGATATTGGGAGATACAAATTCCTGCCTGTCGGCAATAGCCGCAAAGAGATTACATATTCCCATATTTCATATGGAGGCAGGAAACCGCTGTAAGGATGAATGTCTGCCCGAGGAGACGAACCGCCGTATAGTTGACATCATTTCTGATGTCAATTTGGCTTACTCCGAGCACGCAAGACGTTATCTTGCCGATTGCGGTCTGCCAAAGGAACGTACCTACGTTACAGGCTCTCCTATGGCGGAGGTGCTGTCCGACAATCTTGATAAGATCGAGGCAAGCGACGTTCACGAAAGGCTGGGTCTTGAAAAGGGAAAATACATACTTCTTTCGGCTCACCGTGAGGAGAACATAGACACCGAAAAGAATTTCTTAAGTCTTTTCAACGCAATAAATGCCATAGCACGGAAATATGATATGCCTATCCTCTATTCCTGCCATCCGAGAAGCGCCAAGCGGCTTGAGGCAAGCGGATTTGAGCTGGATCCCCGTGTTATCCGTCAGCAGCCTTTAGGCTTCCACGATTACAACTGCTTACAGATGAACGCCTACGCGGTCATCTCGGACAGCGGAACCCTTCCCGAGGAAAGCTCCTATTTTACCTCCATCGGAAAACCCTTCCCCGCAGTATGTATACGTACCTCTACCGAGAGACCCGAGGCTCTTGACAAGGCGTGCTTCGTGCTTGCCGGTATCAATGAAAAGAGCCTTGTACAGGCTGTGCATACGGCGATTACAATGAATGATACGGGAGATTACGGAATACCCGTTCCCGATTATATTGATACAAACGTCAGCACCAAGGTGGTAAAGATCATACAGAGCTATACCGACATAGTAGACCGTATGGTATGGAGGAAGGACAAGTAATGAAGTTCACCGATCTTCATAACCACGCCCTCTATGCCTGTGATGACGGGCCGAAAAGCGAAAAGGATATGCAGAGCCTTGTAGATGCTATATACAAGGATAACATAAGGCATCTGTGTCTTACCCCCCACTATCATCCGGGGTATTTCGGAGAGAACTCGCAGAGGGCAGACAGATCCTTTGCAAAGCTTTCTGAATATGTATCCGAAAAGTATCCCGATCTTAAGCTTTATCGCGGCAACGAGCTTCGGTATAACAGAGGGTGCGTTGAATGGGTGAAGGAAGGCAAATGCCATTCTATCAATGACACAAACTACGTTCTTATAGACTTCTCTCACAACGAGGACGGGGACGTTATAGTCAAGGGCACAAACAGTATTCTGAGTGCAGGGTTTATTCCGGTGCTTGCCCATGTGGAAAGATATCGCAAGATATCAAGCGATATGGATTTTATCCGTGAGCTTCGCGAAAACGGCGTTATAATACAGGTAGATGCGCAGAGCATTTTGGGGGTTTTCGGCTTCGGCTCAAAGCGTTGCTGCAAGAGGATGTTTATGCATCATCTTGTGGATGTTGTTGCCACCGATGCCCACGGTTCGATACTGCGGCCGCCGTCAATTACCGAGAGCTATAAATATATAGAAAAACACTTCGGAAAAAAATATGCCGAGACCGTCTGTGTTCATAATCCCTATGCAATATTAGAAAACAGACAGTTAGGAAAGGAATAAAATAAAATGGAAAACAAATCTTCATTTATCAGAGAGATAACCTTAAGCGATTTGTGGCGGATATTTCTCCACAGGCTGTGGATAATGATACTCGCTATGGTCATCGTTATGGGAAGCTATATAGCTTATGACAAGCTCACCTACGTTCCCGAGTATAGCTCTACCGCTACGCTTTATATTCTTAAACAGACCAACGAGACGAACCAGAATCAGTACTACAGTCAGGACTACGAGGACTTTACACTGGCGCTTAAGGTCGTAAATGACTGTAACCAGCTTCTTAAGAGCCACAGCGTTCTTGATACGGTTATTGAGGATCTGGGTCTTGAGATGTCCTACGGTGCTCTCCGTGGTAGTATATCCACTTCCAATCCCGAGGAAACACGAATCCTTGAGGTTACGGTAAGGGCGGCAACTCCCGAACTTGCAAAGAGGATAGTTGACTGTGTGTGTGATGTGGGTGTTGCCAAGATCACCGAGGCAATGGGCTTTAAGCAGGTCAACCTCTATGAATACGGTATTCTCAACACCTCTCCCAGCAACACCACCTCCCCTATGTCCTACATGATTTTAGGCGTTGCGGCGATGGCTGCGGTATATATAATATTCTTCCTTACCTATCTGTTTGATGACAGACTAAAGACCGATGAGGAGATCGAGCGCGCACTTGAGCTTACCGTTATAGGTGATATACCCAATGCCGACGAGCATAAGAATCACAAGTACGGCTACTACAAGTACGGTAAGAAGTACGGTTATCGCAGATATTCCCGTTACGGTTACGGAAAGTACGGTAGATACGGCTACGGCAAGTACGGAGCCTACGGCTATGGTCAAGGTCCCGAGGAGCCTATTGAGGAGATCGCTATGGACGGCACACAGACCATCCGCAAGCCTGTAAAAGAAAAGAAAACAAAGAATAAGAATAAGAACAAGAAGGAGGATAATAAATAATGGAAAACATTTCATTGAAGCTTCCGGGCGCAAATGACTTTTTCACACAGGAAGCATACAAGGTCCTCCGTACCAACATACAGTTCTGCGGTTCGGATATCAAGGTTATCGCCATCACAAGCTGTAACGAGAACGAGGGTAAGACCACCGTTGCGCTTCATCTTGCAAAGAGCTTTGCCGAGCTGGGCAAAAAAGTGCTTTTGGTTGACGCTGATATGCGTAAATCGGTTATGGCGGGACGTAATACCACCGCCAAGAATACCAAGGGCTTAAGTGAGGTTCTTACAGGTATGAATAAGCTTGAGGAGTGTCTTTACGACACCCAGTATTCCAAGCTCAATATCCTTTTCTCGGGACAGTATCCCCCTAACCCCGTTGAGCTTGTCAGCGGTAAGCATTTTAACAGGCTTATCGAGGAGGCAAGAGCTGTTTATGACTACGTTATCATAGATACTCCTCCTCTCGGCCGAGTTATTGATGCGGCGGTTATTGCAGCTATCGCCGACGGTACAGTTCTTCTTATGGGCGGCAACCGTGTGCGTTCCAAGCAGGCAAAGGAGGTAGTTGCTCAGCTCAAGATGAGTAACTGTAAGATTCTGGGTGTTGTACGTAATAACACCAGTTCAAAAAACAAGGGCTATTACTATTCCAAGTACGGCTACGGTAAGAAATACGGCTATGGCAAGAAGTACGGCTACGGTCAGTACGGTGCATACGGCTACGGCCAGAAGACGGATAAGGAATAAGTCTTTCAGGTAAGTAATAAAATAACAAAAGGGCGAATATTTCGCCCTTTTGATATACGGAGTATTTATGGAAGAAAAAAAGCATATACATTATTTTGATTATTTGAGAGTTTTTGCGATGTTCGGTGTAATATATATGCACGCGGCGTCCTCACTTCTTCGTGGTGAGATAAACGCGGGTTGGCATATAACAAACACCATAACAAGTCTTATGTTTACCGCAGTACCATTCTTCTTTATGATGTCGGGGTATCTGCTTCTCTCAAGCGACAAGACTCTTGATATATCCGTGCTTATAAAGAAGCGCTTACCCAGACTTGCCGTTCCTCTTGTAGGCTGGACTTTGGTTGCGGTGATATGGCAGATCCTTTTCGGCTTTGATATAAAGCTTTTTGCCCAAAAGCTTGTCTCTTCGCTCAACAGCCCTGCGGCGGTGCACTTCTGGTATATGTATACACTTATAGCTCTGTATATGATCTCCCCTTTTCTCAGAGGTGCGATAAAGAGCCTTGACCGAAAAGGTCATATATATCTGTTTACTTTGGCATCGGTCATATCCCTGCACGCTATGATTACCGCTGTCTTGCCGGACAGCATTGATAAGTATATGCAGATAGATATCATTAACAAGCTCACCGTATTTTCAGGGCATCTGTCTACGTTTATACTGGGATATTATCTCGGTTCACTTAAAAAGAAGATACCGAACCTTCTGCTCTTCGGCGTTGCTTTAATAACGTGGGGAATCATAACGGCAGGAACCTATTTCATCACTCTGGATAAGGGCGTATATACCCAGACCTTCCAGACACAAAGCAAGGGGTTTGAGATACTTTTAGCGGCGGCAATATTCCTCATCTTCAAGCAATGCTTAAATAAAGAAAGCAAGCTTTTAAAGGTAGTTCCCATAGTTCCCCTGTCTCTTTCGGTGTATTTTATGCATAATATTCTTTTAAGTATGATGTATACCGCCGGCATAAGCGTCAACAGCTTTATTGATCCCATCTGGATAACGGCGGCGAATTTCGTTATCTGCTTCATTGTTTTAAAGACGGTTGCCACGGTAAAACCCCTCTGTTTTATCGCAACGGGAATACCCTACAAATCAGCCTGCAACAGCTGTAATTGGGTGTATACATACAGGTGGATAAAGGCAAAATTGTCAAAGAAAAATAGTTGATTTTTTTAACTTTATATGATAGAATAATCTTGTCAAAATAAAAGACAATATTTTTTACATAAAAAGGAGTACTTAATTATGAAAAAGTGGAAATGTACAGTTTGCGGACAGATAGTTGAAGGAGATCACGCACCCGAGCAGTGCCCCCTTTGTAAGCAGCCTGCAGAAAAGTTTGTAGAGCTTGTAGATAACGGCGAAATGGTTTGGGCTTGCGAGCACGAGGTTGGCGTAGGTAAGGCAGAGGGCGTTCCTCAGGAGATCATCGACGGTCTCAGAGCTAACTTTGAGGGCGAGTGCACCGAGGTTGGTATGTACCTTGCTATGGCAAGAGTTGCACACCGCGAGGGCTATCCCGAGATCGGTCTTTACTGGGAAAAGGCAGCTTACGAGGAAGCAGAGCACGCAGCTAAGTTTGCAGAGCTCCTCGGCGAGGTAGTTACTACCTCCACCAAGAAGAATCTTGAGATGAGAGTTGAAGCTGAGTGCGGTGCAACCGAGGGTAAGTTTGAGCTTGCTAAGATGGCAAAGATGAATAACCTCGACGCTATCCATGATACCGTTCACGAGATGGCACGCGACGAAGCTCGTCACGGCAAGGCTTTCCAGGGACTTCTCAACAGATATTTCAAATAAGATGGAAAACACTATAATCTGCAACTGCAAGCAGGTATCCTATAACGATATCGTCGTGGCGCTTCATTCAATGAAGAGCTTTGACGACGTTCTCGGAGCATTTGAGGGTGTACAGAAGATCACCAACTGCTCCACAGGCTGCGGCGGCTGCTATCAGAAAGTGCTTGACGTCATTTCAAAGGAAATGATGGGTTAAGTTAATAATTAAGAGGATGGGGCGATGCTCTGTCCTCTTTTTTGCTTATAATACGGTAGGTACAACTCTCTTGCGTAACGTATTGTTTTTTATGTGACAATGTGGTATAATAACGAAAACAGAAGGGAGCAACGCTATGAAGAAGATACTGATAGTTGTAGATATGCAGAAGGATTTTGTCGACGGAGCGCTGGGTACAGCCGAGGCGGTTAATATAGTTGACAATGTGGTAAATAAGATAGATAGCTTTGAAGGGGACATTATCGTTACCTACGATACCCACGCCGAAAACTATATGGAAACTCAGGAGGGCAAGAACCTTCCCGTACCCCACTGTATCAAGGATACTGACGGCTGGCAGTTAGACAAAAAGGTTCAGGCTGCTCTTGATAAAAATCAGTACAAGGCTATCGAGAAGCCTACCTTCGGATCTACCGAGCTTGTTGAATATATCAAAGAAAATTATGATGAGAATGATATTACAATAGAATTGATCGGTCTTTGTACCGATATATGTGTTGTATCCAATGCACTTTTGATAAAGGCTAATTTCCTTGAAACTACTGTAAGTGTAGACGCAAGCTGCTGTGCGGGAGTAACTCCCGACAGCCACAGGGCGGCACTTATAACTATGAAGATGTGCCAGATCAATATAACAGGAGAATAACGGAGGATATATAAAATGTTTAATGCGGAAAAGGTAAAAAACGAATGTGTGGCGTGGATACGCGATTTCTTTGAAAAGAACGGACCCGGATGTAATGCGGTGATAGGTATATCCGGCGGTAAGGATTCGTCTGTTGCGGCGGCACTATGTGTCGAAGCACTTGGTAAGGACAGAGTTATAGGTGTCCTTATGCCTCAGGGTGAACAGCACGACATTGACAAGGCTTATCAGCTGGTAAACCATTTGGGAATAAAGCATTATGTTGTTAACATCAAGGATGCAGTGGACGGAATATTGAAGAATCTTCCCGATGATATAGACGTAACCCCTCAGACCGTACAGAACATACCACCGAGAATAAGAATGTCTACCCTTTATGCCGTATCCCAGAGCGTTAACGGCAGAGTGTGCAATACCTGTAACCTCTCCGAGGACTGGGTCGGCTATTCTACCAGATACGGTGACTCTGTAGGAGATTTTTCTCCCATGTCCTTTATTACCGTGAGCGAGGTCAAGGAGATAGGCCGCTTGCTTGGGCTTCCCGGTGAGCTGGTGGATAAGGTACCTATCGACGGTCTTTGCGGAAAGACTGACGAAGAAAACCTCGGCTTTACCTATGCCGAGCTTGACAGATATATCAGAACCGGCGAGATAGAGGATGCCGAAACCAAAGAGCTTATTGACCGTAAGCATAAGGCGAATCTCTTCAAGCTTGAATTTATGCCCTGCTTTAAGCCGGAATTATAACTGTCTTTATTGACAATTAATAACCATTTTATCGAAATTATCATATACAGGTTTCCAAGGAGAAAAGATAATGAAAAAGATTATTAGCAGAATGCTGGTGCTGGCGCTGGCACTCCTTATGATGAGCTCTGCAGCGGTACCTTTCGCAGCAAAGGAGGCAACATCCTTTACAGACGTTAAGTCTAACCACTGGTTCTGTAAAGCAGTTACCTATGTAGCCGAAAAGGGACTTATGGTAGGAACGGATGAAGGGGTGTTCTCACCTAACGTAAAGTTTACCCGTGCTATGACGGTGCAGGTTCTTTCACAGCTTTCAGGGGATGATCTGTCCGCTTATACCGACACCGATTTCCCCGACGTACCCGAAGGAGCTTGGTTTGAAACTGCGGTTTCGTGGGCTGCGGATAAGGAGATAGTCGTAGGCGTTGACGGTAAGTTTAAGCCTAACGATTCCGTTACCCGTGAACAGCTCGCCCGTATGATACATCAGTTTGCAGAGAAATACGGTATATACAATTTGTTCCCGGCAGAGTATAGTACAGATGATTTTGCGGATGCGAACAGAATAGGCACTTGGGCTAAAGACGATGTTGAGTGGGCTGTATACAACGGTGTTATCTCGGGTGTAGGCAATAATAGGCTTGATCCCGGAGGCACTGCCACAAGAGCACAGGCGGCACAGTTATTCTACAGCGTTCATTATATGAAGTACGAGGAGATGCTTCCTCCCGATACCAAGGATTTTGATGCTCTTACGGTTACCGAGTCCGACAAGCCTCGTGTACTTTGTTGGGGTGACAGTATGAGCCAGGGATATCCTAAAAAGCTGAGAGCTATAGCATCAGGTGTTTCGGTGCGCAGTTACAGCGCGGGCGGAGATACCGCAGAGCATATCGCTATGAAGCAGGGCGGTCTTGCTCTCTATGCAGCGCCTTTTACCATACCTGCCGAAAAAACTGCAGTGTTGGTTCCTCTGCTTGATTACAACTATCAGCCCGTTATATCTATGGCAGATCTCGGCGGTATCGGACTTACGCCTGCTTATATTGCAGGTATCAAGGGTGCTCTCTACTACAGAGACGGCGATCAATATTATTTCGAACGTGAAGAGGCAGGCGAGGAGGTCAGGGTAGACCGCCTTACAAGAGTAGTTTCCTCTGCTATGTGCGATCAGAGATCAGAAGATATACACATCATATACAGCGGCGCAAACAATGCATACAAAACAGGAGATGCCTCCGAGCTTATCAAGACACAGAGTAGCATGCTTGAGTATGCTGATACCGATAAATACATCATCATAGGTTTTGCGGGACACCGTAGCAAGGAGGCTCTTGTTACCTTCAACAAATCCCTTGAGGATCATTACGGAGAACATTTCCTAGATTTCAGTAGCTATCTTCTGAGCGACGGCTTCAAGGATGCAGGCATTGAGCCTACAGAGGAGGATCTTCAAAATATTGCCGACGGCAGACTGCCGGAGTCCTTCCGTTCCGATTCGGTTCACGGAAACAGCCTGTTTGATCAGCTTCTTGCCGAGCAGCTTTATAAAAAGCTTACAGAGCTCGGATATATCACGCCGGAGTCTTGAGAAAAACCACGGATTTTCCGTGGCTTTTCTGTCCGTATCCGTAGTTTTTCATATCAGTAAATTTGTTGACAAATTCAATATGTGTTGATATAATTATCATATACTTATTTCCACGGAGGAAAAGAAAATGAAAAACATTATTCGCAAGCTTGCGGTATTGGCTTTGGCTGTGCTTATGATGAGCTCGGCTATAGTGCCTTTTGCCGCAAAAGAAGCAACCTCTTTTATCGACGTCAAGACCACCCATTGGTTCTATAAAGCGGTTACATACGTTGCCGAAAAGGGCCTTATGGTAGGAACGGGTGAAGGTGTTTTTAACCCTAATGTAAAATTTACCCGTGCTATGACCGTGCAGGTGCTTTCTCAGCTATCGGGCGATGATCTGTCCGGTTATACCGATACCGATTTTCCCGACGTACCCGACGGTGCTTGGTTTGAAACGGCAGTTGCCTGGGCAGTAGATAAAGGGATAGTTGTGGGTATGGACGGTAAGTTCAATCCCAACTCCAGCGTTACCCGTGAGCAGCTTGCCCGTATGATACATCAGTTTGCGGTAAAGTATAATATAACTAACAAATTCCCCGCAGGTCCTCTCAGTGTTTACAGCTTCAATGACGGTACCAAGGTCGGTTCATGGGCTGTGGAAGACGTAGAATGGGCTATATATAACGGAGTTATTACCGGTGTAGGTAACGAAATGCTTGATCCCAGAGGTACCGCTACCCGTGCACAGGCAGCTCAGCTTTTCTATACTCTCCACTTTATGAAGACAGACTCTGTTCTTCCTCCCGACACTAAGGATTTTGATGCTATCGAGATCAAAGAATCAGATGCTATACAGATCTTCTGCTGGGGTGACAGTATGACCGCAGGCGGTTATCCCGAGGAGCTGCGTGACTACGCCTTTGCACAGGGCTACGGCACCAGAGAATTCAAGGTTTATAACTACGGTGCGGGAGGGGATACCGCAGAGCACGTTGCAATGAAGCAGGGTGCTATGCCTATGTACGTTGCTCCCTTTAAGATCCCCGCAGACAAGACTCCCGTAAGAATATATCTCTATGACGAAAACTACGAGCTGGTAGAGTCTCTTGCCGATCTCGGCACCAAGGGTCTTTCTCCCGTTACCATCGCAGGTCAGAAGGGTCAGATATCCCACCAGTATGACGAAGACGACAACGACATGTATTTCTTTACACGTCAGGGTACAGGATCATTTGAGGAAGTATATGTAGACCGCCTTACCCGCGTTGTTACCAACGGTATGATCATGCCCGATTCTGACGATTTCCACGTTATCTTTACAGGTCCCAGTAACGAATACAATTACGATGAGGCCGACAAGCTTATAGCTACACAACAGAGAATGGTTGACGATATCGGTACGGACAACTATATCATCATCAGTCTTACCAGCCTTTATTATATGCCTCAGATCTGGGAGTTTAATGCTGATCTTGCGGAGTATTGGGGCGAGCATTTCCTTGATTTCAGAACCTATGCCATTGAGCACGGTCTTGAGGATGCTCACGCACAGGGTCTTATCGACCTTGGTGCAAGAGATGAGGAAACTAAACAGAAGGACGATGAGAACATCGCTAAGGGCGAGATCCCTTACTCCATGCTCTCCGACTACGAGCACGGCAACCACATCTATAACACCCTCCTCGGCCAGCAGGTTTACAAAAAGCTTGTTGAGCTCGGATATATAGAAGCAACTAAATAAATGCAAAATCAAGGAAGAAAGCAGCGGATATCCGCTGCTTTCGATTTTATTATATAAACTTAACGTATACCCCTTCTTTTTTGGTGAAGGTAGTGAAGGGGATGGACTCAAGTATTTCTCCCTTGAGTCCTTTTTCGGATACAGCATCCCGATTTATATGGTCGGTGTACTGCCATCTTTTTCGAGAATTAAGGTCTATTGAGACTATTTCACCATCCACAAACTCTATATACAGTCTGTCGGTATCTGCCGACAGATTTTTTATTTTTCGCTCGTAGGCTATAGTTCCGGTAAAATCCCACAGCTCTGCGTCATATTCCCACAGCAGATCCTTTTCTGTAGAGACGTAATATCTGTCAAGATATGGATGCTTGTATACCGCTGTAGGGATATCCTCCGCACCGACAAGTATCTCACCTTTTTGGGGAATATAATATCTGCCCTTGGGCGGATTATTTGAGTTCAGGTCAAGACAAGCGTCAAGCACAAGATTTTCGTCATTATTATGATCCAGTGTAAGCACGAACAGCCTGCCGTCATTTATATCGATAAATCGTGTATTACAGCTCTCGTCTCTTGTGCAACAGGTCATTACTCCGCAGGAGATATGCATTACACCGTCACGGTAGGTTATGGCAGAATCATAATTATGTCCCATATGCAGATGTGCCGAGCACCATGCCTTTATCTGGGGGAATTCTTTTAAAAGAGTCTGCCATCGTTTGGGTTTGAAGGTTTGCTCCAGATATGTATCGGTGGCAGAGGTATGAAGCGGTCTGTCACATCGAAGTCCCGAACCGACCATATGAGCATGGGTAACAAGTATTGTCGGCATACCCTCGTGTTTTTTTAACTGTTCTCTTGCCCATTTATACTGCTCGTCGCTTACGTATACCGCGTGTATGGTACGCAGAGTATCAAGAGGCTGACGCTCTATTGTTACACAGAGAATAAGCACTCCGTCGATGACGGTGGCAGAATACGGCTCCTTGCCAAAAACCTCCCTGAAGGTGGCAACGGGGTCGTAGTTTATCATATATTCTTCGTTGTATTCAACGTCGTGGTTTCCCATTATTGCCTGCCAGGGACATCCTATCAGGTCAACGTGATGCTTAGTTTCCTCGAGACCCTCAACGCTTCTCATTTTAGAACCACCGAAATCCCCCATAACTATTGCAAGATCCGGATTATGCTCGGCTATCTGCTTCATTTTGTATTCGAGATTTTCTATTTCGGCCTTCCAGTACTGAAGATCTCCGACAAAAGCGATTTTCATATAACATCTCCTTAATTCATTGATATGATTATATATCTTTTTTCTGTATTTTTCAATATCATATATGAAAAAAGTGGGGGGTGGTACCCTACCGCCGTGAAAACAGGTATGGTATGATATAGAAAAAAGGAGGTATGAAATGAATATAAAATTCAGAACCAATGGTCAGTCGTTGATACGCTGCGACGACTTTAAAATAGCGGCAAACGGACAGAAGTACCTGAAAGCTGAGTTTAAAACAGATCCTGTATGGGAGAATTATATAATAACGGCTTGCTTTTGCAAAAAAGTAAGTACCTATCACGTTGTTCTTGAGGGTAACGGTTGTTGTACTGTACCCTATGAGGTGTTAGGTGCAGGCGAATTTTTTGTGTCTCTTATAGGTACGAAAAAAAGCGATTCGTCTGTGCGTATTACTACAGAGCAGGTAAAGGTATCGGTGTGCCCGGGACCTGTGCTTGAGGCGGATAATGCCTCTGTACCCACCGCAACTGAAATCGAACAGCTGAAAGCTATGGCAGGTCATACTCTTGATATCGCAGAAAACATCAGGAAGGATGCTTCAAACGGTGTATTCAACGGTATGGACGGAGCTGACGGAGCTTCCTTTGAGGTGTTCTCAGACACGGATCAGCTAAACTCATATATCACGGGAACTAACGCGACAACGGTACGATTTATCTGGGCGGGTGAGGATACTGTTTATAATTATGACAGTATGTCGGCACAGTTAAGAAAATACGGTGTTTATGATGCTGAATTTGGTATCAACAGTGACAAAGGGACACTCACGGGTATATCTGAGGCCATCCTTTTAGCAGGCAGACTTGATGATAATACTGTCAGGACTGCAGTTGACAGCTATCTTGAAACAGAACGAAGGTTTATTGACAGATCTGTTAATGATCTGGTCAATTATTATCTCAAGAGTGATACCTATACACGCGATGAGGTAAAGGCACTGATAACATCCATACCAAAGTTTGCCATACAACCTGTTGATTCTCTTCCCACCGAGGATATAAGCACGGAAACGATATATCTTTTGAGAGATGGTGAAAGCTCTCAGAATCTGTATATCGAATATATATATGTAAACGGTTTATGGGAATGTCTCGGTGCTCAGGAGGTAAATCTTACAGGCTATGCTAAGCTTACGGATATCCCTACTTTGGCTAAACTGGGCGGTGTATCAGAAACCAAAGCTGCAATGTTGATTGCAGTACACAACACCGGCGAGACCTCACATTCGGATATCCGTCGGTCTGTTAGTGAGCTTAAGGCAGACAAGCTGGATATGTCAGGACTTACAGACGCCATCAACACAGCTCTTGCCGAAGCGAAGGAGAGCGGTGAGTTTGACGGCGAAGACGGCTATACACCTGTAAAGGGTGTTGATTATTTCACTCCCAAGGAAATAGCTGATATCAAGGCTGAATTATCAGCGCCTGTAGTAGATGATGGTTATACTATTGTCTCTTCTATTGATGAAATGACAGATACCGAAAAGAAATATGTATTAAACGGATATATCTATGAGGCACGGACAGTAGTAACGGAAGGTGAAACAACATCACCCGACTTATTTAATCCTACAGAGGCAACAGCATCAACCTATTTAAATAAGAGATTGTCGGGAAGCAGCGGATCGGAATCTTCTTCTAATGGTTCTTTTATAACTGACCATATATCGGTAGTCGATGATAATGGCAAAAGCTTGTTTGTTGACGAAAATGGAAATGTTGTTTCTACATTTAAAATCAGATTTAATGGCACAGCGATATTAGGCACACAGAGTAAAGTAGTGTTCTTTTATACAAGTGCGGACACAGGGGCTTTGCAGCGCGCTGGCGCAAATATTTTAACTACTACCAATACTACAGTAGCTAATGGTGAAGCTGTTAGTGATTTAGTAGTAAAAGGTGATAGTTCTTCGATGTTGCCTACAGAGTGGAATAGAGTAACTCATGTAAAACTACAATATCAAATAGCGACAGCAGAAATAGGCTGGGATGATATTAAGGATGCGGTAATTACTTTTGATGTTTATAACGAAACCACTGAAGGCACAACACGGATTGAATTTGTAAACACAGGAGAGCTTTACAATTCCTCGGGTAATAATACCACTATTACTCAATCGGATACAGTATGGTATGCGATAGGTGATAGTATAACAAGCGGATATCTGATAGGCGGACCTTCTAAAACATGGGTGGCTCACGTTATGAAATATAATGGCTATTCGGAAGAATCAAAGAACCTCGGAGTTGCCGGTATCGGATTCGTAAGAGAAGATCCTACCGATGGAAATGTGATACAAGACATTATAGAAAATAATAATTTCTCTGCGGTGGATCTTGTTACAGTTGCCGTAGGTATTAATGACTGGCAAAATAACTGCTCAATAGATGATGTCAAAACTGCGATGATAGCTTGTTTTGATAAAATTCTGTCCGAAAATCCCTATTGCAAAATATTCTTTATCACTCCCTTTAATAAGAACAGAGGCACAAAGGAAACTAACTGGGCTTTGGGATATGAGCAGAACGGAATAACTCTTGAGGACTTCGTAGCGGGGCAAATTTCTGCTTGCAAAGATTACGGCGTTGAGGTCATTGATATGACACACAGCTCGGTAATAAACAAATATAATCTTACAAGCGTACTTTATGATAACACACATCCAAATGAAGCATGTCATATAGCGCTTGGTAAAGAGCTGGCAAGAAAGATAAACTTTGCCTGACGAACGGAGGGAAAATGGATAAAACAACACTTTCCTTCTTCGTGGCGGAGATCCTTGCCCTGCTTGGTATGATGGCACCTGTGTGGGTGAACAATCATAAAATAAAAAGGGGGCAGCTTTGCCAGTTAAGAAGTGAGATGCTGCGTATTTACTATCATAACCGTGAAAAAGAAGAGATACGGCAGTATGAATACGAAAATTTTGTGCTTCTTTACGAAGCGTATAAAACTCTCAAGGGTAACTCCTTTATAGATAAAATATACAGTGAGGTACAATCCTGGGAGATAGTCACATAAGGAGGTAAAAATGCTTAAAAACCTTGCAAATTTGATTAAGGTAAAGACAATAGTGACCTTCGTGGTACTTTTGGTCTTTGCTGTCCTCGGACTGAAGGGAGAGATTTCCCCGGATAACGTAATGATAATCACATCCTCGGTAATAGCATTCTACTTTGGCACACAGCACGAGAAAAAGGAGGGATGATATGAAATATAATCAGAACAGCAAGCCTCTTGTCTGTATGCAGACACAGAGTACTTGCTACAAGGGTACAAGCAAAATGAAGGTGCGCGGTATCCTGTGGCACTCCACAGGAGCGAATAATCCGAGGCTGAGCCGTTACGTTCAGCCCAGCGATAATGCTTCTGACCGTGCCGAAATGCTTGAGCTTTTAGGAGTAAACAGAAACGGAAATGACTGGAACCATATTTACCGTACTGCCGGACTTAATGCCTGGATAGGCAAGCTGGCGGACGGAAGTATAGCCACTGTTCAGAGTATGCCCTGGGATTATGCACCGTGGGGATGTGGCAGCGGCTTCAGAGGCAGCTGCAACAACGGTTGGATTCAGTTTGAGATCTGTGAGGATTCTCTTGATGACAGGGAATACTTTGATGCGGTCTATAAGGAGGCCTGCGAGCTTACAGCATATCTCTGCAAGCTTTACGGACTTGATCCCACAGGAACCGTCTCTTACGCGGGAATAAACGTTCCCGTAATACTGTGTCACCAGGACAGCTACAAGCTTGGTCTTGGAGGAAATCACAGCGACGTATACCATTGGTTTAACAGATACGAAAAATCAATGGAAGATGTCCGCCGTGACGTTGCGGATATTATGAATAACACTAATGAGGAAAAGGAGGAAGAAGAAATGACAGCAGCAGAAAAGGCAGCTTTTGATAATTTGAAGAAAGAGGTTGAATCATTAAAGAACAGCATTCCCGAAAAAGAAAAGATTTATCATTATTGGGATGAGCTTCCCGAGTGGGCGTACGATCCCATTAAGGCACTCTACGACAAGAAGTATTTCTTCGGCAATAATCCCGGAGATCTTGATCTGTCCTACGGTACGATGCGTACTCTTGTAGTGCTTGCACGTGCGCTGAAGGCGGATGGAAAGTTGGAGTATCAGATAAACGAATAAAAACAGGCAGGACATCCTGCCTGTCAATAGCCTGAACGCCTATAACTCCTTGTGGGAGCTATAGGCGTTTGGCTTTGAGTTAACTTGCGAAAAAACAAATCAGGGACTCTCCAATGGAGAATCCCTGTGGTGCGAGAAACGGGACTTGAACCCGTACGGTGTGAACCACACGCCCCTCAAACGTGCGCGTCTGCCAGTTCCGCCACTCTCGCATATTTAGTTGCACCCTTGCGGTGCGGGTATTAGTATAACACGATAAAATGCATTTGTCAAGTCTTTTTCGAAGAAAAATTAAAGTTTTTTATAAAAGATTTATTGACAATGGTAAATAAGTGTGCTACGATATCTTGCGTTGTTTAAATGAATAAAAGGAGATGGATTGTTTTGAAGTCGTTTTATCTTAAACCCAAGTTGTTCTCGGTTATGAAGAATTACTCCGGCCCGCAGTTGACCAAGGATATCATAGCCGGTGTGATAGTTGCTATCATCGCTCTGCCCTTGTCTATAGCTTTGGCCCTTGCCTCGGGCGTTGAGCCTGCCTGCGGTGTTTATACTGCAATTTTTGCCGGTTTTATAGTATCTTTCCTCGGCGGAAGCCGTGTGCAGATCGCAGGTCCTACCGCTGCATTTGCGTCTATAGTTGCAGGTATAGTTGCCACCCAGGGCATGGACGGTCTTGTTATTGCCACTATTCTTGCGGGTATCATTCTTGTGCTTATGGGTGTTTTTAAGCTGGGTGGGCTTATAAAGTACATACCTTACACCATAACCACCGGCTTTACCTCAGGAATCGCCGTGACTATCCTTATAGGACAGGTCAAGGATTTTCTCGGACTGCAGTATGCAGATGGAGTAAAGCCTGTCGAAACCGTTGAAAAGATCGAAGCTAACATCCACGCTATGGGTAGCTTTAGCTGGCAGGCGCTTCTTGTAGGATTAGTCTGTCTTGCTATACTTATTATTTATCCTAAGCTTGAAAAGAGAGTCCCTCCGTCACTTATTGCCGTTATCGCAGGTGTATTGATGGTAAAATTCATTCCCGGACTGGATGAAGGGGTATTTACTATCGGGGAGCTTTATACAATACCCTCAGGTCTGCCGAAATTTGCGCTTGCAGGTATGGATATAAGCTTTTCAAAGATAACTGCCGTGGTTCCCGATGCCTTTACCATAGCGATACTGGCGGCGATAGAGTCACTTTTGTCCTGTGTGGTTGCCGACGGTATGGTGAACTCAAAGCATAATCCCAATGCAGAGCTTGTGGCTCAGGGTGCGGGAAATATCGCATCTGTGCTTTTCGGAGGTATACCTGCCACAGGCGCAATAGCAAGAACTGCAGCCAATGCCAAGAACGGCGGAAGAACTCCCGTTGCGGGTATGGTACACGCAGTTGTACTGCTTATAGTGCTTCTTTTCCTTATGCCTCTTGCGGGTCTCATTCCCATGCCTACTATTGCTGCTATACTCTTTATGGTGGCCTATAATATGAGCGAATGGAAAAAGTTTGTGCATACCGTAAAGACTGCGCCCAAGAGTGATATATTGGTGCTTGTAGTGACCTTCCTTCTTACAGTTATATTTGACCTTGTGGTAGCAATTGCCGTAGGTATGGTGCTGGCGGCGGTGCTTCTTATGAAGCGTGTCAGTGACGAAAGCGGTGTTGCCTCCTGGAAATACGACGTAGAGGATGATAGCGACATGCTTTTGGTTCCGGATAACGTTCGTGTGTTTGAGGTAAACGGGCCTATGTTCTTCGGAGCGGCAGATAAGCTTCTTGACGTTAATCTTAAAGAATACACCACCGTGCTCATTCTCCGTATGCGTTCAATGACGGCTATTGATGCAACGGCTTTGAACAGCCTTGAGCATTTAGCCGACCGCTGCGATGAAAAGGGTGTTAAGATCATCCTCTCCCACGTGAATTCACAGCCTCTCAAGGCTATGAAAAAATCAGGCTTTTACAAGCGTATAGGTGCACAGAATTTTATGCCTGATATTACCTCGGCATTGACACATGCGAAAAATATATAAACATACTGTAAAAGAAGATTTTCTGAGTGAAAATCTTCTTTTTTCTATTGTAATTTTTCGGTTTTTTTGATAGAATATATTTAACTATGTTTGTATGGTGGAAAACAGTATGAAGGACAGAATAAAAGCAGGAGATATTGTAATAATTGCCGGTGTGATTTTACTTGCTGTTACCGTATTTTTGCTTTTTCTTATTCCGTCCCTTTCCGATACTGCCGCCGTACTTGAGATAAGCTGTAATAACGAAAAAATGGTATATACCGTAAGTGAGAACAGGGAAATCGTCCTTGAGTCGAAAGGATATACATTGAGGGTATGTATAGAGGATGGATCTGCTTACGTAGCAAGCTCAGACTGTCCCGATAAGACTTGCGTACATACAGGCAGGATAGACAGGCCGGGAAAGCTTATAGCCTGTGTTCCGTCAGGTATTACCCTTCGTATCATAGGAGAGGAGGACGGCTATGACTTCGTCGCGGGTTAAGCGTCTTACTCTTGATGCAATGCTTCTCGGCGTTGCAATGATGCTCTCCTATCTTGAAGCTGTGTTACCGCTGTCCCTTGTTATCCCCATACCGGGAGCGAAGCTTGGACTTTGCAACGTGGTGGTCACATTGTGCTTTTATGCGGTATCCCCCCTTGATGCGGGTATAGTCAGCCTGATGAGAATTACTCTTACGTCTCTTTTGTTTGGGAATGTAAGCTCCTTTATATTTTCGCTCTTTGGAGGTTTTTTTGCATATGCCGGAATGTGGCTCTGTAAATTCTTCGGGGATAAGGTCAGTTATTACGGCATATCGGTGCTGTGCGCGGCGCTGCATAATATCGGTCAGTGTCTTGCGGGATCAGTTCTTCTTTTTAGTTTTTCCATATTTTCATATCTGCCCCTTTTGCTTATATTTGCCGTAGCTTTCGGACTTGTCACAGGGGCTGTAATTACTCCGATCATGAGGTTATTTAAAAATGCGTAGAATAATTATTTTAATGCTTTGCATTCTTGCGTTCTTCACATCTTGTGTAAAAAAACAGGACGGATACTATACTCGTGAGGTATACTGTATGAACACGGTAATAGATATCAACGTTTCACCCAACGTGAGAAACATAGAGGGTATCTGTAACGATACCATATATTATATTTATGAGCTTGAGTCAAAGTTTTCAGCTAATAATACCGAAAGCTTTGTCAGTAAATTCAATTCGACCTCAGAGCCCTATAATGCTGACAGTGAATTTCTTGATGTTATGAAATATGCGATAGATATAGCACAGGCGACTGAGGGTGCTTATGATCCCACGGTCCTTCCTCTTACAAAGCTCTGGAATATTACCGAAGGCGGATATCTTCCCACCGAGACCGAGGTGGCTATGGCGTGTTCAAATGTTGATCATACCGCTCTCAGTGTTGAGGGGAATATGATAAACAAGTCAACTGCCGTCTGTGTGGATCTCGGCGGTATAGCCAAGGGCTACGCGTTAGGTAAGGTGGTCGATACTCTTTCCGAGAATATACCTTACGGCATGGTCTCCTTCGGCGGCAACATAGGAGTATTCGGTGAAAAGCCTGAAGGCGGTGCCTGGGAGATAGGAATTAAAGATCCCTTTGATACCGAGGGGATAGTCGGTAAGATAATAACCGACGGAGGATTTGTCTCGGTGTCGGGGGACTATGAAAGATATTTTGAATATGAGGGTAAGAGATACCATCATATTTTTGATCCTGAAACGGGCTACCCCGTTAACAACGGTCTGCACAGCGTTGCGGTATATACCGAGGATGCGGTGCTCGGAGATGCTTTGTCCACAGCCCTGTTTGTAATGGGATACGATAAGGCAATGGAATTTTACAATAGCGGAATATACGATTTTGAAGCCCTTTTTATCACCGATGACGATATACTTATGACAAAGGGTATGGAGGAAATGTTCACCTATGAGAATTGACGCTCACGAAATAGATAGACAGTACGTCTGTATGTCACAGATAAAGAGTATTATCGGCGAGGGTAAGAAGGCGTATATACTCACCTTCGGCTGTCAGCAGAACGAGGCGGACAGCGAAAGGTTTGGCGGTATGGCAGAGGAGATGGGTTACGGCATAACCCACGAGATAGAAGAAGCTGACCTTATAGTTATAAACACCTGCGCCATCCGTGAGCACGCAGAAAAAAAGGCTCTGTCCATCACAGGTCAGTGTAAGCACTTAAAAACCAAGAACCCTTCTCTTGTAATTGCTATGTGCGGATGTATGGTCACACAGGAGCATAGAGCAGAGGCGATAAAGCACAGCTATCCTTACGTTGATATAGTTTTTGACACCTCTATGGTATACCGTTTTCCCGAGATACTGCTTGCAAGACTTTCGGGAGCCAAGCGTCAGTTTATGCTTGATACAGGCTGTGAGGGTCATATAGCAGAGGGACTTCCCGTACACCGTGAAAGCTCTTTTAAAGCCTGGGTCAGCATCATGTACGGCTGTAACAACTTCTGTACCTACTGTATCGTACCTTATGTACGTGGTAGAGAGAGAAGCCGCAAAAAAGAGGATATCTTAAAAGAGGTAAAGGAGCTTGCAGATGCAGGCTATAAAGAGATAACCCTTTTAGGTCAGAACGTAAACTCCTACGGTAAGGACTTGGATGAAGAATACGATTTTGCCGATCTTCTTACAGACATCTGCAAGATCGAGGGCGACTTTATTGTAAGATTTATGACCAGCCACCCAAAGGACGCGACCCACAAGCTTATCGACACGATGGCACGTGAGCCGAAAATAGCAAAGCACTTTCATCTTCCCTTGCAGGCGGGCAACGACCGCGTTCTTAAAAAGATGAACCGTCACTATGACAAGGCAAGATATCTCAGTCTTGTTGACTATATGAGAGAAAAGATGCCTGATATCGGACTTACCACCGATATTATCGTAGGCTTCCCTACCGAAACAGAGGAAGAATTTGAAGATACTCTTGACGTTCTTTCCCGTGTAGGGTTCGATAATATATATTCATTTATCTATTCGGCACGAAAGGGAACACCTGCATACTCTATGGAGGGACATATTCCCTATGAAGTACAGTCGGCACGCTTTACCCGTATGCTGGAATTACAGAGCGAGATATCGGTCAACCGTAACCGTGACTACGAGGGCAAGCCTACAAGAGTTCTTGTAGAGGGCAGAAGCAAGACCGACGAATCAAAACTCACAGGCAGAAACGAAAAGAACAGACTTGTCCACTTTGAAGGTCCTGACAGCCTTATCGGACAGTTTGCTAACGTTATGATAACAAAAGCAGAAACCTACGCCTTATTTGGCGAGCTTATGGAGGGTTAAATTTATGACACCTATGATGCAGCAGTACCTTGCTGTAAAAGAGGGATATAAGGATGCTATACTTATGTACCGTCTGGGAGACTTCTACGAGATGTTCTTCGAGGATGCAAAGACGGTTTCCCGTGAGCTTGAGCTTACCCTTACCGGACGTGATTGCGGTGAGGCGGAGCGCGCTCCTATGTGCGGTGTACCCTATCACGCGGCAGAGAACTATATAGGCAGATTGGTGGCAAAGGGCTACAAGGTAGTAGTCTGCGAGCAGACCGAGGATCCTGCAACCGCAAAGGGACTTGTACGCCGTGAGGTCACCCGAATAGTTACCCCCGGTACCGTCATCGGTCAGAATATCCCGAGTGAGACAAAGAACAACTACCTTTGTTCTATCTGTGTCCTCCACGGAGAGATAGGCGTTGCCTTTGCCGATGTTTCTACGGGCGATATGGCGGTGACCAAGTTTTCGGGTGCTGACTGCGTTACCCGCCTTATAAACGAGATTGCTACATACGCTCCCTCCGAGGCGCTTATCAATATAAAGAGATACGATATTCCCGAGCTTTCCGTCTTCCTTGACCAAAGACTCAATGCCTTTGTTACAGATCAGGCCTCTGACCGCTTTGAGATAACCAGAGTAAGAGGTATTGTGGATCGTTGCTTTAAGGATGCGGATCTTGAAGCTCTTCGTTCGGATGCTTTGCTTTGTGCTTCTGTCGGCGCGCTTGTAGACTATATCTGCGAGACACAAAAGACGGATGTATCGTATATCAAGGATATAAACATTTATCAGAGCGGACAGTATCTTGAAATGGATGCCAATACCCGCCGTAACCTTGAGCTTACCGAGACCATGCGCTCAAAGGAAAAGAGGGGAAGTCTGCTGGGTGTTCTTGACAAGACCCATACCTCTCCCGGTGCAAGACTTCTTCGTAAATGGGTGGAGCTTCCCCTTGTAAATACCAACCAGATAGTAATGCGTCAGTCAGCCGTTGAGGAGCTTTACTCTGATATGATGCTCCGTGACGAGCTGGGTGAGTTATTACGCGGCATACTTGACCTTGAAAGACTTATGTCAAAGATAGTTTACGGCTCGGCTAACGGACGTGATCTTCGCGCTATAGCTGCAACCGTGTCGGCTATCCCAAAAATCAAGGAGCTTTTGTCGGGTGCTAAAAGCGACGAAATTAACAATATATACGATCAGCTTGATGAGCTTGCCGATATATACGGACTTATCGAGCGTGCGATAGTTGACGAGCCTCCCTTTACCGTCCGTGAAGGCGGAATGATAAAAGAGGGCTACAATGCCGAGGTAGACAGGCTTAATTCCATAAAGAACAACGGCAGTAACTATATCAAAGAAATAGAGCAGAGGGAAAGAGATGAAACCGGAATCCCGAAGCTCAAGATAGGCTATAACAGAGTTTTCGGATACTATATAGAGATATCAAAGTCCTACGTGTCCCAGGCTCCCGAGACCTATATGCGTAAGCAGACCCTCACCAACTGCGAGAGATATATTACAGAGGAGTTAAAGGAGCTTGAAAGCTCTATCCTCGGAGCATCGGATAAGCTGGCTGCCCTTGAATATCAGCTTTTCACCGAGGTATGCCAGTATATTCAGAAAACCGAGAACGTCAAGCGTATACAGACAACGGCAACAGCTCTTGCCACCCTTGACGTATATCTGAGCCTTGCCATAGTTGCAGCCCAGAACAACTACATACGTCCTGAGGTGGACTACAGCGACGTTATTACCATAAAAGAGGGCAGACACCCCGTAGTTGAGCGCTTTACCCGTGACGGATATTTCGTTCCCAACGACACTCTTCTTGATACTGCTCACAACCGTATGATACTTATTACGGGACCGAATATGGCAGGTAAATCCACCTTTATGCGACAGGTTGCCCTTATTACCCTTATGGCACAGATAGGCTCCTTTGTTCCTGCTGCGGATGCCCGTATAGGTGTCTGTGACAAGATATTCACCCGTGTGGGCGCAAGCGACGATCTTGCCAGCGGTAACTCCACCTTTATGCTTGAGATGAACGAGGTTGCCTATATCTTAAAGAATGCCACCAAGCGAAGCCTTATCATCTATGACGAGATAGGCAGGGGTACATCTACCTATGACGGTATGAGTATCGCAAGAGCAGTAGTTGAGTACACCGCTTCAAAGAAGATAATGGCAAAGACCCTTTTTGCAACCCACTATCACGAGCTTACCGCCCTTGAGGGTGAGGTAGAGGGTGTTCGTAACTACAATATCGCCGCAAAGAAGAAGGGGGACGATATCACCTTCCTTCGTAAGATAGTCCGCGGAGCTACAGACGAAAGCTACGGTATCGAGGTAGCAAAGCTGGCGGGTGTTCCTTCTCCTGTTATCAAGAGAGCGAAGGAAGTGCTTGTCAATATAGAGACAGAAAACAAACGTATCCCCATTGCAAAGGAAGAAAACGAGGGAGATAACCTTACCTTCGAGGATTTTGCAAGGGATGAAGCGATAACTAAGCTTAAAAATACTGATCTAAATCTTTTAACTCCCCTCGAGGCACTTAATCTGATTGCAGATCTGAAGAAAATATTAGGATAAATAAAATATGGGAATAATCAATACGCTTGATTTCAAGGTGGCAAACCTTATTGCCGCAGGCGAGGTTGTTGACAGACCCGCCTCTGCGGTGAAGGAGCTGCTTGAAAACGCTATTGATGCAGGAGCAAAAAACGTCACCGTTGAACTGAAACGCGGCGGAGTTTCCTTTATTCGAGTCACCGACGACGGCTGCGGTATGAGAGAGGAGGACGTGCCTGTCTGCATCAAGCGTCACGCAACCAGTAAAATCAAATATGCAACAGATCTGGACGGCATTGCTACTCTCGGTTTCCGAGGAGAGGCACTGGCGGCTATAGCCTCGGTATCCCGCCTTCGTATTATGACCAGACCTCACGATGAGGAGATGGGAACTATACTTGAGTCCGAGGGCGGTGAAAACGTCACCGTCACCCGAGCAGGCTGTCAGGTCGGAACGACGGTAATTATAGAAGAGCTGTTTGCCAACGTACCCGCAAGACGAAAATTTCTTAAAAGGGACGTAAGCGAGGGTATGGCGTGCTGTGCCGTGGTAGAGAAGATAGCCCTTTCTCACCCCGAGATATCCTTCAGGCTTATAACCGACGGACAGATGCGTTATATGACCGATGGCAAGGGCGACCTCTATGCCACCATATACGCGGTGCTGGGACGTGAGTTTGCCTCCAAGCTTATCCGTGTGGAGAGTCTTATGGAGGGCATCACGGTATACGGATTTATCGGTCAGCCCGATAACGTGCGAGCAAACCGTAACTTCCAGAACTATTTTATCAACGGAAGATACGTAAAGAGCCGCACCTGTATGTCAGCCACCGAGCAGGCATACGAGTCCTTTATACCGGGCGAAAAGTTCCCCTGCTGTGTGCTTAATATCAGTATTCACCCTGCCTTTGTGGACGTAAACGTTCATCCTACAAAGTTAGAGGTAAAGTTCTCGGACGATAAGAAGATATTTGACGCGGTATACTGTGCTGTGAGAAACGCTCTTGAAAACTCGGTCAGAAGACCTCAGATGAAGATAGAGCCTTCTTCCGTAAGCTATGACGATATCAAATTAAAAAATGCCTTTGTGCCGATATATGACCACGCGGAAACGGTACTTTCACAAAAGCCTGAGCAGAAGATATTTTTTGAAGAGGAAGGAGAAAAGGAACCCACACCTCCTACAAAAATACAGATAGTAGAGTCTGAGCCTGAGCCTGTAACCGAAGAAAAGGAAGAGGACGTTCCTTTCATAATGACAGAGCCGGAACCCGAACCCGAGCCTGAAATAGAAATAAAGCATACCGAAACTCCCGTACACCGTACTATAGAGGAAACAAAGATCCCCTATTACAAGATAATAGGAGAGGCGTTCAACTCCTACGTTATGGTGGAGCTTGAGGATAAGATGCTTATGATAGATAAGCACGCGGCGCACGAGCGCATAATATTTGAAAATATGAAGCGCAATATGCAAAAGGGAGAAAGCTCTCAGCAGATGCTTATGTTTCCGATAAACGTTATTCTTACTCCCGAAGAATACGCGGCGGTAGTTGAACACGAAAATGAGATAAGAGCCATAGGCTACGAATACACTGCCGACGGATATGTTTTGTCTGTTGCAGGCATACCCTCCGACCTTACCGAAGAAGCGGCAAAGGAGCTTTTAGAGGTTCTTGCAAGACAGTTATCCCTCGGTATAGGCAAGACTGAGGTGACACGCAACTCCTTTATGGAGCGCGCTCTTTATCAGGCATCCTGCAAGGCGGCAATAAAGGCGGGAAGAATAGAGGATAGCGGTCATATCAAATGGATATGCGATAATCTGCTGGCTCTTCCCGATATCAAGTTCTGTCCCCACGGTCGTCCCGTGGCTATAGAGCTTACCAAAAAAGAAATGGAAAGATCATTTAAGAGGACATAGATTATGGGAAAATTCACACTTTTAGCACAGGAAGGCAGGGCAAGAAGAGGTCAGTTTGAGACCCCTCACGGCACTATACAGACTCCTGTCTTTATGAACGTAGGTACGTCTGCCGCTATCAAGGGCGGTGTTTCTACTATGGATCTGAGAGAGATAAACTGTCAGGTAGAGCTTTCTAACACTTACCACCTTCATATCCGTCCCGGTGACGGACTCATCAGAGATCTCGGCGGCATCCACAAGTTCTTTAACTGGGACAAGCCCGTACTTACCGACAGCGGCGGATTTCAGGTATATTCTCTTGCAAAATTGCGCCGTATCAAGGAGGAGGGTGTTTACTTTGCCTCCCATATGGACGGTAAGAAGATATTTATGGGTCCTGAGGAAAGTATGCAGATACAGTCAAATCTCGCTTCCACTATAGCGATGGCGTTTGACGAATGTATCGAGAATCCCGCACCCTATAATTATGTCAGAGATTCGACACGCCGTACCACCCGTTGGCTCAAGCGCTGTAAGGACGAGATGGCAAGACTCAACTCACTTCCCGGAACTATCAACAAGGAGCAGATGCTCTTCGGTATCAATCAGGGCGGTACCTACGAGGATCTTCGTATCGCTCATATGCAGGAGATAGCAGAGCTTGACCTTGACGGTTACGCAATAGGCGGTCTTGCGGTTGGTGAGGAGGCAGGGGAAATGTACCGTATTATTGATGCGGTAGAGCCTCATATGCCTAAAGATAAGCCCAGATATCTTATGGGTGTAGGTACACCCTGTAATATACTTGAAGCGGTTTACAGAGGCGTAGATTTCTTTGACTGCGTTATGCCCAGCCGTAACGCCCGTCACGGTAATCTCTTCACCTGGAAGGGTAAGATCAACGTAATGAACGAAAAGTATCTTCTTGACGATACTCCCATCGACCCCGACTGTCAGTGTCCCGCCTGCCGTCATTACACCAAGGCTTATATTCGCCACCTCTTTAAGGCAAGAGAGGTGTTGGGACCTCGTCTTTGCGTGCTTCATAACCTCTATTTCTACAACGAGCTTATGCAGAAGATAAGAGACGCTCTTGACGGAGGATATTACGAATCATTCTATAAAAAGTATATTAATATCCTGGGAGAAAAAATATAATGTTATACGGACTTCGCCCTGATTACAGCCGTGTGAACGATTACGTTATCGAAACGCTCAGTCACGTGGGTCTGACCAGCTGTACCTACGCGGCAGGAGGCAGACTTCGTTTTGCATCAAGCTCCCCCGTGATCAAAGTAAAGATAACTCTGGGCAGTTGCAATCCTCTTGGCCCTATGACTGTCATAGGTGCGGCAGGCTGCGACGTATATATAGACGGAGAGTTTATCGGAGCTTTTGGCCCCTCTGATTTTGGTGTTGCCGAATATGAGTTCAGCTTTAAGAATACAGGTGAACAGATACAGATAAATCTGCCTATTGCCGCACAGGTGCTTGATACCAAGGTAGAGTGCGACGATATCCGTCCCGCAAAGGACTATACTATAAAGAAGCCTGTAGTCTTCTACGGTTCTTCTATCACCAACGGCATTGCGGCAAGCCGTCCCGGCAACACCTATCCCGCAATTCTTTCCCGCCGTCTTGACTGTGATTATTATAACTACGGCATGGCAGGCTCTTGCAGAGGTGAGGTAAGATTTGCCGAGTATATCTGCGAAAATCACGATATGTCCATGCTCCTTATAGGCTACGACCATAACGCATTAAACGTGGAGGAGCTGGAAGAAAGACATGAGAGATTCTTTAAGACGGTACGTAAGTATCATCCCGAGCTTCCCGTGCTTATCCTGTCAAAGCCTGATCTTTTTAACGATCACGTGAATAATTCCCTTCGCCGTGACGTAATATACCGTACCTACTCCAATGCTCAGCGTGAGGGGGACAAAAACGTATATTTTCTTGACGGTGCCTGGATGTACAATAAGCCCATCCCCGAGATGACCGCAGACGGACTTCATCCTCATGATGAAACCTTTGTCAGATTTGCGGATATTCTTGAACCTATAATCAGAAGACTTATAGTGACAGAATGATTAAAAAAGGAGATTACTCTGATGACTAAGAAGATAATATGCCTTATATTTACTCTTGTTTTCTGTCTTTGCGCATGTGCAAAGACTCCCGTTCCCGCACCTGACGATACCTCTGCAAGCAAAAACACAAAGGGTAATGATACCGGTTTTTACGTATCCGGTTTTGATGATGCCACTCCTGTTGAAACCAAGCCCACCGATAAGGAGACCGAGCCTGAGGAGCCTACAGTATCAAAGGTTTCCTTTGCAGCAGTTGGTGACAACATTATCTATCAGGCAGGCTTCACCGATGCACGTAACCGCGCAAATGATCAGTATCCCGAGTATAATTTCACTCCCATATATGAAAATATCCTTCCTGAGATCCAGGCAGCCGATCTTGCCTATATAAATCAGGAAACGCTTATGTCGGGTGCTGAATACGGTTACAGCGACTATCCCCAGTTCAACTGTCCTCAGCATCTGGGACATCAGTTAGAGGAAATGGGTTTTGATATTGTCAATATCGCCAACAACCATATGCTTGATATGACCACCAAGGGACTTCTTGATACAATAGAATTCTGGCGTACAAAGAATGTTACTCTTCTTGGCGGCTATGAAAACGAGGAGGTATATAACACTCCTATAGTAGTTGAGAAAAACGGAATATCTATGGTATTTCTTTCTTATACCTATTCCGCTAACGGTTTCCAGCCTTCGGCAAACTATGACGTAGTAGTTCCCTTTATTGACGAGGATCAGATAAAAGAGGATATCCGTCGTGTAAAGGATGCCGGTGATACCCTTATCGTTTCCGTGCATTGGGGTAACGAAAACCAGTTTGAGCCTACAGCTGAGCAGAGAGAGCTTGCACAGATGATGTGTGACGAGGGTGTTGACGTCATTATCGGTACACATCCTCACGTTATCCAGCCTGTAGAATGGCTTACCTCAAGTGACGGCAACAAGACCCTTTGTATATATTCTTTAGGTGACCTTGTGGCTGTTATGATGAAGGCATCAAATATGCTCGGCGGACTTTGTACCTTTGATATCGTAAAAACAGGTGATGAGGTAACAATAGAAAACGTGGTGTTCAATCCCGTTGTACACCATTTCGGCCCCAGCTATTATAATGGGAAGCTGTATTACCTTTCTGACTTTACAGACGAGCTTGCATCCACTTTTGCCAAGGTCTACGGTATTAACGCAAACAAGCAGTCCCTTTCGGATATTGTGCGTGATGTGATAGATACAGAATTTTTACCCGAGGAGTTCAGATGATGAATATACAGGAATCGGGGCAGATGTACCTTGAGACTATCTTGGTGCTGACCCGTGAAAAGGCAAACGTCCGTGCCATAGACGTGGCTAATCATACAGGCTACTCTAAGCCCAGCGTCAGCCGCGCTATGGGAATACTGAAGAACGGCGGAATGATTGATATAGACGGCGACGGATATATCCGTCTTACCGACGAGGGACTCAGGATAGCCGAGGACGTTTATGCCCGTCACGGAATACTGACCAGAGCGCTTATCCTTTTAGGAGTCTCGCGTGAGACCGCTGAGGAAGATGCCTGCCGAATTGAACACTATATTTCATCCGAAACGGTTGAGTGCCTTAAAAGGTTTATTGAAAATAAATAAGGAACTGCGTTGGCAGTTCCTTGTTTATTTTAATACAGAGTGCAGATCCATGACACCCCGTATCTTTGATACGGTTGGTGGAATTATGCAAGGAGTTTGCGGAACGCAAACTGTCGCAATGCAGAATGCAGAATTAAGGTATATATCCGTGCGGATGCACGGATATCATTTTATTTTGTTATATAAACTGCCGTGGGGTCTGTACTGATTTGAATATTAGTTATACCCATATAATCTCGGCATAGACATTGAAAAGTTACAAAGTCAATAATTACTTCATAACCCACAGCTTCAAAGCGCATACTGTTTCCCGGAGCAGGGAATATAAGTTCTCCTTCTTCACCAAAGGTCTTAGCATTGCAGTCAAGAATATGTGTTTCGCCGTTATATGTTACCGTAGCAAGATTGGAGTTTTGCCATTCTACAGTTGCACCCAACGCCTTTAAAACAGCGGTAAAGGCAAAATAGATCTTTGCGGAAGGAGTTTCCCCTATCACCTCGATATAATTGCCGTCCGTAATGTCCTTGCCGGCTACTATCAGTCTGTAGCTAAAGGGGTCAGGTTCCTCAGGCACAGGTTCGGGTTCAGGTACAGGCTCAGGCTCGGGCTCAGGCTCGGGTTCGGGTTCAGGTACAGGCTCGGGCTCGGGTACAGGCTCAGGCACAGGTTCGGGTTCAGGTACAGGCTCAGGCTCAGGCTCAGGCTCGGGTTTAAGTTCCCTTTCTTCGTTTTCGTATAATTCAACAACAACATAAAATACTGCACCGTCGGGAACGCATACTTCAGGCTCGGCGTACGTGCCGTATTTGTATTTAGGCAATTCCGAGGAATTCTTTGCATCAAAAATAAGGGAATCTGTGTCCTTATCATTGATTATAAATGTGTACACTTTATCGCTGCCATCCTCGTGAAGGATAAGCTTTCCGTCCTCTTTGGTGTACTTTCCGATACACAGATTGCTTGACAGCATAGAATAGGTGAACTGGAAATTATCCTTTCCCCAGAGAGTGAGGGAGGCCCCCTTCATTGCGTTTTTGTCGGAATAATGGTAGCCTATACCCGTCAGCATTTGCTCTGCCTTTTGGTCAAGCTCGGATTGCAGGTCTACCTTGCCTGATTCAAGATCGGTCAATGCGGTTATCGCATCGGGCGGGAAATTATCCTTAAGATCCTTGTGATAACTCTCTCCGGGACTTGGCTCAAAATATTCCGTACAGCTCCATACTCCGTCCGTTTCTTCAAAGGTCAGCCTTGCAGGAGAAGCACCGCCGCTGACCCGTTCGACTTCATTTTGATCGTTTAAGGAATATTCGCCATAGAGAACCTGAAGATATATAAACATCTTGCCGTCTTTTCCTTCGGTAAGCAGTTCTCTGTATACGCAGACTCCCGTATCTCCCTTGAGATAAGCGTTTTTATTATGCTCAAGGATAGCATCTTCCACGTTTTCATACTGAATTACCGCAGGATCGGTATAGCTATGCTTGAATATCTCCTTTGCCACCTCGGGATTTTCTACCTTGTAGCTGAAGCTCGGCTTAACGAAATTATTATACCATACCGCTCTGCAGCCTACGTTAAAGTTTAACGTGACGTAGCTGTTGATATCATAATATATCATTATACAGTAATCAGAGGGTCTGTCCTCGGCTCTGCTTTGCGATATCTCCTTGTCGGATATGATAAGCTGAGATATCTTTTCCCTGATATATGCGACCTCATCCTCAACTACAACGGTAACGTAGTTGGCAGGAGATATAAGCTTTATACGGCTTACGTTTTCAAATCTATCAATATCACTTAGATCAGCCAACTCTGCTTCTGCTCCGTAGGGGTTGTTGTCGTTTATCGGGTCTGTCAAAAAGCATACGCTTACAACGATACAAATAATGAGTGCCGCAATTATTATCCAGAAGGCAGGCTTTTTGTAGTTCATAACACTCTTGATCCGAGCCTTAACTCCCACCTCGCCGAAGGCAAGGGGACAGGCGGCAACGCTTATACGTCTTACGCTTAAATCAAGCAGGGCCTTGGAATATTCTCTACGGTCCTCGTCAGCCATAGCTTTAATGACCTTTTCGTCACAGGCAAGCTCGATATCACGGCAGAGAAGAATATACGCTACCCGCATAAGAGGATTGAACCAATATACCGAAAGCAGTATAAACGCTATCGGCTTTATAAGATGATCTTTGCGGCGTAAATGTGCCTGCTCGTGAGCTACAACGTGGTTTATGTCTTTATCTGCTATCTTAAAGGGCAGATAAATTTTAGGCTTTATAATCCCCAATATAAAGGGAGAAGAAACTCTTTCACTTTGATAGATATTGCCTTCAAGTCTTACGGCAGTTCCGGTCTTTACTCTTAAGGTAATATAGCTTATAAGGGTATAGATAAGCATTATACCGATACCTATTATCCACCCCCAGGCTGCAATAAAGGTCCAGATCTGCAGAGGGTTAGCGGAGCTTACGGGGTCGGGGGCAAAGGTAGATGAAATGATGGGGTTGACCACAGAATTAACCGCATCTATACCGGTGTTTACAGTTGGATGAGACTGATAAACTATACCCGGGTCAACAGTGTTGGTTGAAGGAACAAGGCTGAATATACTTTCAATAGAAAAGGGAAGTATCAGTCTTATCCCTACCACTGCCCACAAAAGACAGCTTATCCACTTGGGTGCTTTTTTTAATAACAATCTTAAAAGTACCACCGCCAAAACTATCCATCCTGCGGTAATACTTATATTGAGAAAATGTAAGAAGATGTTTTCCATTATCGATCCTCTATGATCTTTCTGATCTCCTCGATCTCCTTATCGCTTAACTTTTTTCGCTTGGCAAACGCCGCAACAAAAGCGGGCAGAGAGCCTTCAAACTTCTTTTCGATAAGCTCGTCTATTTCGGATATCTGCGCCTCCTCTTTTGATATAAGGGAGGTAACTATAGTCTTTTCGTTTTTCAGTACACCGCGCTCGGAGAGTCTCTTTATTACCGTGTAGGTGGTGGTCTTTGACCAACCTAATTTTTCACTGCACAGCTCGGATAAGCGTCTTGACGACACCGGCTCGTTATCCCAGAGAATAAGACAGAAGCGGTATTCGCTTTCAAAGATTTTCGGAGTGCTCATATTATTCACCTCTTTATTCTAACGGATTAGTACAACTGTATTCTAACACATTAGAATTAATTTGTCAATAGAAAAATTCTAATCGGTTAGAATAAAGTGTACATAATATTAATGTTATGTCGATATGTTTTGCGTTGCAAAATGAGAAGTGTGGAACACTTTTTATCTCTTGTCATAAGATAATAACAGAGCACCCCCGAAAGGGATGCCGAAAACTTGGAGGATAAAATAATGAACTGCCTTTGCAATATTTTTGAAGACGGAAACATCTGGGTATGGATCATCATACTTCTCGTACTCTCCGCACTCTGCAACAGCGGCTGCGGTTGCGGTAACGGATACAATACCTATAACGGTTCTGACCGCTGCTGTCATTAAATAAAACGCCCGAAAGGGCGTTTATTTAATACAGAATTCAAGATATAAAGCAAGTGAAAAACCTGTTGCTAAAGCAACAGGTTTTACTCATCATTAAATGTTATTATCAAATTTGATATGATTGTCCTTTGCAAACTGCTCCGCCACAGAGCCTGCCTCAACATGGAAGGTCATATTGGCGAAAGCTCCCATATCAAATGCACCTGCATCAATGTAGGTAACGGATGCGGGGATGGTAACATCGGTAAGCTTAGCACAGTCAGTAAAGGAACTCTTTGTGATAGCGGTACAACCGTCGTTGATTACTATTTTGGTAAGCTTCTTCTTACCGTTGAAGGCACCGGAGATACACTTAACCTCTGCGGGAACTATGATCTCGGGCTCGTTTATACCTACCTTAATGAGAATGCCGTCTGCAAGGTAGTTGTAATCCTCAGCAAGATCGATAAGCCACTTAACTTCACCGAAAGCATCGGTACCGACAAACTTTAAACCTGCACCGCCCGTAACGGTTGCGATTTCCTTACACTTAAGGAATGCGCCGTTACCGAGATATTCAACCGAATCGGGAATATCAAGAGAGGTAATGAGGTGGAGATATTCAAATGCATTATCGCCGATCTTTTTTACATTCTGACCGAGCGAGAACTCAACAACGTCATTGCTCTCGTGGAATGCATAGTTACCGATCTCAATTACGGAATCGGGAATGTGGAGTGCGGTTATATGTCTGATTCCCTGGAAAGCGGAGTCACAAATCTTAAGAGTTGTGGAAGGAATGTTATACTCGGTTACGTTTTCACAAAGCTTGAAAGCTGCATTGCCGATAGACTGAACTCCCTCGGGAAGTGTGATCTTGGTAAGAGCCTCGTTTTCAAGGAATGACTCGGCACCAACGAATCTGATACCTTCGGGAACTGCTACCTCAGCAGCAGAGCCTGTATAGGAGAGAAGGATCTCGTCAGCAAAGGTCACGAAATCACCGTCTGTCTCGGTAAAAAGAACATTTTCAAAGGCGTCCTTGCCGAGATCAAGAATGGTATCGGAAAGCGTAATGTTCAGAAGTCCGAAAGCATTGGAGCAAGCTTCAGCCTCGATCACCTCAAGACCGCTTACAGTTGTGAACGCGTGGAGTGTAGACTGAGGGATAGCACCGTCTGCTATAGTAACAACAGGCTTGCCGTCAATCTCAGCGGGAACTACGATGCTCTGAGCCTCACCGTTGTAAAGGGTAACTTTAACGCCGCCCTCGATCTCTTCAAATTCGCAGTTGTCAGCAGAAAGAACCTCAGATTTGAGATTTTCGTTGGGAGTAGGAACGATACCTACAGCAATGTAGTCATTGAACATATCCTCAGCAGTATATTCGGTCTTTTCCTTGATGTAGCCGTCAATGGTAGCAAGCTCCTTTGCACTGACACCGGTATCAAGAACATAAACAGCTTCGGTGTTGGTAATGGGATATGCACGCTTCATTACATCTACCTCTCTCTCGGAAGCGGTAGCTGCATCCTTTAAGGTGTAGAAGGACTCAAATGTTTTTTTAAGACTTTCGTCGGCAGAGATCTTTTCAAAGATCTTGCTCTCGTAGCTTTCCTTGGGAAGGATACGGGGAGCAACGGGCTGGCTGAGAACCTTTTCCTTGATGGAAAGGTCGTTTACCGCAACGGTTACGTAGCCGTTATCAGCCTTACCGGTGAATTCGCCTACAGAGAGAACTGCACCGTCATCGTTGTTTTCGTCATAGATAGTAACTACAACGGGAGTGCAGCCTGCCTCGGTTACCTTGGCACAGGCATCCTCGAGGGACATATCTACCTTGGTCATCTTGTAGCTGTTCTTGGAGCCACCCTTACAGGAAGCCAGAGCAAATACAGCAAGGACACAAAGTACCAATGCGATGAGTATTCTTGTCTTTTTCATTTTTTATCTCCTTTCACTTATGTGAACGTTATTCAATCAATACAGATTTTTTAACCGATTGTCAAAAAATCTGTATTGATTATGATTCTTAATAAGCCTTACCCCAGTATACAAGCTTGTGTGCAGGCTTGCCGCAGACGATACACTTGTCGCCGCAGGGCTCCTCATCAAAGGGCATACAACGGCTGGAAACGTCGGCAAGCTCCTTGAGCTTCAGTTCGCACTCGGGGTCGCCACACCACATAGCTCTCTTAAAGCCGGGCTTGTTCTTTGCGCTTTCGATGAAGTCGTCAAGATTCTCGGGAGTTTCGGTCATTGCCTCACGGCGTGCCATTGCATCCTCGTAGAGACCCTTTGCTAACTCGTCAAGAAGCTCTGCAACCTTGCTTTCAAGCTCGTCGAGGGATACGAAGTACTTCTGACGGTTGTCACGGCGTACGAGAACACACTGATTGCTCTCGATATCGCGGGGACCGATTTCAAGACGGAGGGGAACACCCTTCATCTCATACTCGGAGAACTTCCATCCGGGACTCTTGTCGCTTACGTCTATCTTGCATCTGAAGGTCTTGTTAAGTCTTTCCTGTATCTCGGTAGCCTTTTCAACAACGCCCTCCTTGTGCATCTGCACGGGGATAACCATTACCTGAATGGGAGCGATAGAGGGAGGAAGCACCAGACCGTTGTTATCGCCGTGAGCCATAATAATGGCACCGATCATACGTGTGGAAACGCCCCAAGAGGTCTGATAGCAGGGCTTAAGCTTATTATCTTTGTCAAGATACTGGATACCGAAGGCTTCGGCGAAGCCGGAACCGAAGTTGTGGGAGGTGCCGCCCTGAAGTGCCTTACCGTCATGCATAAGAGCCTCAACGGTGTAGGTGGCCTTTGCGCCTGCAAACTTTTCTTTATCTGTCTTCTGACCCTTTATTACGGGAATACAGAGATCCTTCTCGAAAAAGTCTGCATAGATGTTAAGCATCTGTACGGTTTCTGCCTCTGCTTCTTCTGCAGTTGCGTGCATTGTGTGACCCTCCTGCCAGAGAAATTCTCTTGAGCGAAGGAAGGGACGGGTGGTCTTTTCCCATCTTACAACGCTGCACCACTGATTGTAGAGCTTGGGCAGATCTCTGTAGGATTTGATGATGTTTGCATAATGCTCGCAGAAAAGCGTCTCGGAGGTAGGTCTTACACATAGTCTTTCCTGGAGCTTTTCACTGCCGCCGTGGGTTACCCACGCAACCTCGGGAGCAAAGCCGGCAACGTGATCCTTCTCCTTGTTGAGGAGGCTTTCGGGAATGAACATAGGCATACACACGTTTTCGTGGCCTGTTTCCTTGAAGCGGGTGTCAAGGATACGCTGGATGTTTTCCCAGATAGCATATCCGTAGGGACGGATGATCATACAGCCCTTAACTGAGGAATAGTCAATAAGGTCAGCCTTCTTTACGATATCGGTATACCACTGGGCAAAGTCCTCATCCATAGAGGTTATTTCTTCAACTAATTTCTTATCGTTTGCCATTTTCAAAAGATCCTTCTTAAAAAATTGATGATAAATTGTTAATCTCTATTATATATCAATCAGCCGTTTATGTCAACCGATTGCTACCAGTTTTGCACTCTTTTCTTTCTCTTTTTATCGTATATCACCCAGGTTGCGGCAAAGGTAACGAGACCGGCAATGCTCAATGCTATACCGCAGACGAAGTTATTGGGCAGATATCTCATTTCAACGGTGTGCTCACCGGGAGTAATGCTGACCGCAATGAGAGCATCGGCAGTTTTTATAAGCTCTGCCTTTTTACCGTCTATTTTGATATTCCAGCCCTCGTCATAGGGAATGGTTGTAAAGAGAATACCGTCCCCTTCATTTACGGTGATATTACCCTTGAGCAGAGTATCCGAATGCTCTGTTATATTGAAGGGGCTGTCGGCTATCTCTGTCATCGTTTCACGGTAGAGCTCCTTATCAAGGTAGTAGAAGTACTGCGTGGCGTTGTTTCTGATATACAGGTTTTCCTCGTTCAGGGTCAAGGTGACTAAAAGAGTAGTACCGGCTTTAAAACTTCCCAACTCAACGATACGCATAGTCTCGTTTCCGAAATAAGTTCCCTTTGAATAGGAGTTTACAGTGAGGTTTGCTTCAACGGGATAGTTAGTAGGGATGTACATATAGATCACATCATCATTTACTGCGGTTATCTTGTAGGTGATACGTGCTGTGTCTGATGAGTTTTTGGGAACATACTTGATATGATTGTTGACAAAAGAGCTTGTAAGGTTGTGTGTTTCTGTATTCTCAAGGGGTATCTCCTTGAAAAGCTCTTTTACCTCTGTGGCTCCCGTCATTGCTGTTACCATAGTGTTCATACGTTCAAAGGGAGTCTCAAAGGAGTCGAGCTTTACATCCTTTATACCTGTGGAAACTCCGTAAGCTACAGGTAACGCGTAGGGATTGTAATAAGCTGTAAGATTGTTTTCTTCATCGAATTCCATAACTTCAAACAGATCTGTGTCAAGCTCTCTGTCTGAAATGATATATTTCAAGCCCAAAAGAGAATCCGAAACAGGTGTGCCGCCGAGATATTTTGACCAGTGGGATTTTGAAGAATATCCCATTCTGTTGAGAAATTCAATCTGTTCCTCATGGAGGGTGGAGGTGGAGTTAGATAGTCCTTTTATGTCAAGTGTAAGGTTGTCATTTGTCTTACGGTGGATTGTTTTTTCCATACGGTAGAAACCCTTATCCTGTGCCTGGATGGATCTGGTCAGAGGGGTGACACGATCGATAAAGTCATTATAGGAAGCTCTGGAGCTGATGTAAACATCTTCATCCAGGGCGTTGGTGTTAAGAAGTCCTGCTGAGAACATCTCTACCATAACGATAACACAGAGAATAAGAACTCCGCCTCTTTCGAGATATCCGTACTTTACCGTATGAAGGACAAGCAGGATTGCAATACAGCAAGCAAATGTGCCTATCACAGCCTCGGAATCGAAATGAACGTATCCGAAATTTTTAATTATGAAGGATATCAGGATCACCACAAGAGTGACTATTGCCACACTTTTGAATTTGATTCCGTCAAGCTGGCAAAGAACACGGTGAGAGAATATAAGACATAGAAAGATGAATATAAAGCTGTAACGGTAGTTGAGCCAGTTGGGATGCTGGAATCCGTGCCATACAAGGTCAAGGGTGCTTATGGAAAATGAAACGCAGAATACCGTGAGGATAAGTCCCGCACATATCTTTTTTCTTGCGCTGAAGCGGTTTGAGAAAAAATAGAGAGGCAGGAGGATGAGCATAAGCGTTCCGCAGTATATGAAGGGCAGGCCGGAGGGCTCAACGGTGTCATATGATCCGATAAAGAATTTTGACACCATATCAAGGGGATCGAATTGTAGATGGGGATAAAAGTTGGGATCGGTAAAGGTAGTCTTACCAAAAGTAAGAGAATAGTATGCCGGCATAAGGACCCAGGCTGACATCGATGCGGCAAGTATGGATGCACCGCCTACACGAAGGATGGACTTAGGCAGGTGATTGTCCTCATAGTAGAAGTTATTTTCGTTATTTTCGTTGTGAGCAATATAGTAGTATATTGAGTACAGCACAACGTATATGCATATCATAAATCCGATATAGTAGTTGGCTGTAAGAGTCAGGGTCAGTATAATGACGAACATCTTGAAGCGGCCCTTGCATATAAGCTGTTCAAGCGCATAGGTCAAAAGAGGCAGATAAACGAGAGCATCGATCCACATAGTGTTGTGGGCCTGTACCACCGCATAGGAGGACATAGCATACATAGTACCTATGATCACGGATTTGATGCGGTCTCCTTTTGCTGTACGGTTGAGGTAGAACGCCATAGTAGCTCCGGACAGCCCGACCTTCAGAAGTACCATGGTCATAAGACCCTCGGTCATAAAGCCGTCGGGGAAAAGTGCGGGTATAAGAGCAAAAGGGCTTGCCACGTAGTATGCAAAAATACCCATAAATTCGCCGCCCAGGGCTCTGGACCAGGTATAAAACAGGCTTCCGCCGTTCAGCAGCTTGTTTTTCAGAGCTTCGAAATAGTATACATACTGACCGTTCAGGTCAAGCACTAATATGGATCTTTCACCAAAGGGCCACACACCGATACAGGCATGGACCGCTGCCATAAGAAGGAGCGGAATAAAAAATGCCGCTGCCAAAAAGGCCAGGTTTTCCTTTAACTTAAACTTCTTCATGCTTTACCTCTTTTATATTTTTCTCTAATTTTTCTCTTGGGAGGGTTATATCTCTTTTACACAGGGTACACTCAACTCTGATATCAGAACCGGTTCTGAGGACCCTGAAGCGATCTCCGCCGCAGGGGTGCTTTTTTTTCATTACAAGGATATCTCCCACACAGAATTTTATTATATCCATTTTTTACATCCTAAGGTAATAATATAAAACCATTATATCACTTAACTGTGAACTAATAAAGATTATTTACAAAAAAATAAAAAAATAAATACTCATTTGTTTGACTTGATTACTATATTATGTTATAATATACTAATATAATGCGGTAATTGTATCCTTTAGGAGGTGGAACGGTGATAATATTGGGTATCGACCCGGGCATAGCCATAGTGGGTTACGGGATCATCGACTATTCAAGGGGAAAGTTTCACGTTCTCGATTACGGAGCCATCACCACCCCCGCGCACACTCCCCCCGAGGACAGGTTATCGACCATATATGCGGATATGAATACGCTTATCAAGACCTATCATCCCGAGGAGATGGCGATAGAGGAGCTGTTCTTCAACTCTAATCAAAAGACCGCCATACAGGTCGCTGAGGCGAGAGGAGTTATACTGCTTGCCGCCCGTAACAACAACGTCCGTATAAACGAATACACACCTCTGCAGGTCAAGCAGTCGGTGGTGGGCTACGGAAGGGCGGAAAAACAGCAGGTGCAGACAATGGTTACAACGCTTTTGGGTTTGCCGAAGATACCCAAACCCGACGATACGGCAGATGCTTTGGCAATAGCAGTCTGCAATGCACACACAGGCGGAAGCAGACTAAAAGATTTTTACAACCTTTAGGGTTGTAAAAATCAGTTATGAGTTATGAGTTAGGAGTTATGGAAGATTTTTGACCTTCAAAGGACAAAAATCTACCTTTAATTACGAATTTGGAGAAGAATTATGTTTTATCATTTGAACGGAGAATTAGTCCTCTGCGATATGACTGTTGCAGTTATCGACTGCGGAGGAGTTGGATATAAATTACTGATATCGGGAAATACCTTAGGCAAGATATCGGGCAAGGTAGGAGAAAAGGTTAAATTATTTACATATATGAAGGTCAGTGAGGATGCGGTGGACCTTTACGGCTTTGCGGATGAAGATGAGCTTGAGACCTTTAAGCTGCTTATATCGGTTTCGGGTGTGGGTGCCAAGTTTGCACTTTCCATACTTTCGCTTATGACTCCCTCAAGGCTGGCTATGGCAATAGGAGCAGGTGATGCCAAGGCGATAGCTAAGGCACAGGGTGTAGGCCCTAAAATAGCACAGCGTATCATACTTGAATTGAAGGATAAGATGGCAAAGCAGATTGCAGTTGATACCGATACGGGCGAGGTCATTTCCGAGGAGCCTAACGGGGACATTATGTCGGATGCCATAGACACACTTATCGTTCTCGGCTACAAGCGTGGCGAGGCGGTGGCGGCACTTAAGGGTGTAGATCCCTCACTTCCTCTTGAAGAGGTCATCAGACTGGCACTTAAGAAAATGGCAAAATAATTAAGGATTACAGAAATGATTGAAAAGAATAAAGATTTCGATTTGGATATCGATTATGAAAACAGAATAATGTCCTCGTCTGTTGCAGAGGAGGATAAGGACAGCGAGGTATCTCTGCGTCCTCAGTCCTTTGACGAGTATGTGGGACAGCAGAAGGCAAAGGAGAATCTCAAGGTCTATATAGGTGCGGCAAAGATGCGTAAGGATGCCCTTGACCACGTGCTGCTCTACGGCCCTCCCGGTCTGGGTAAGACCACTCTTGCCTGTATTATGGCAAATGAGCTTGGAGTCAACCTCCGCATTACCTCCGGCCCTGCAATAGAGAAGGCAGGAGATCTTGCGGCACTGCTTACCAATTTAAGTGAAAACGATATTCTTTTTATAGATGAGATACACCGTCTCAACCGTTCGGTGGAGGAGATCCTTTATCCCGCTATGGAGGACTTTTCTCTTGACCTTATCGTAGGTAAGGGCCCTTCGGCAAGAAGCATTCGTATGCCTCTTGCAAAATTCACCCTGGTGGGTGCTACGACACGAGCGGGTCAACTTTCTACACCTCTTCACGACAGATTTGGTATAATATCCAAGCTGGAGCTTTACTCAAACGAGGAGCTGGCAAGTATCGTAAAGAGAAGTGCAGGAATCCTTGAGATGCCTATCGACGATGAGGGTGCGCTTGAGATAGCCTCCCGTTCAAGAGGTACTCCCCGTATCGCAAACCGACTTTTAAAGCGTGTCCGCGATTTTGCCCAGTTCTTGGGTAAGGACAAAATAGACCGCGAGGCGGCAGGCTATGCCCTTGACCGTCTTGAGATAGACCCCCTCGGTCTTGACAATGTTGACAGACGTATGCTTGAGACTATTATCAAAATATACAACGGTGGTCCCGTGGGACTTGATACCCTTGCCGCAACTGTAGGCGAGGAGGCTATAACCATAGAGGACGTTTATGAGCCTTATCTTATGCAGATAGGATTTTTGTCCCGTACACCCAGAGGACGTATGGTAACGAGACTTGCATACGAGCATCTGAAGATACCCTTCAAGGGACAGAGCGAGCAGGTAGGAATGTTTGGGGAAGAACAGTGAAAATTTTGTAGGGGACGGCGCCTTCGACGTCCCGTTTGAAAGGACGATAAATGATATACGCAGATAAATGGAATGACTATGAGCTTCTCGATTGCTCTGACGGTGAAAAGTTGGAGAGATGGGGCAAGTACACACTTGTACGTCCCGACCCTCAGGTAATATGGAAGGGTGAAAAGAAGCATAACGGCTGGAAGAAGCCTGACGCGTCCTACCGCCGTTCCCGTAAAGGGGGAGGTGCTTGGAATGAAAACAGACTTCCCGAGGAATGGACTATAGAATATAAATCTCTTGATCTTAAATTCAAGATAAAGCCCACATGCTTCAAGCATACCGGACTTTTCCCGGAGCAGGCCGCCAACTGGGAGTGGTTTACCCCTATCATCAAAAATGCAGGAAGACCTGTCAAGGTGCTTAACCTCTTTGCATACACAGGTGGTGCCACCGTTGCTGCGGCAAAGGCGGGAGCAAGCGTTGTTCACGTGGATGCATCTAAGGGTATGGTTGCCTGGGCAAAAGAGAATGCGGCTCTGTCAGGACTTAAAGATCATCCCATCAGATATATTGTTGACGACTGCAAGAAGTTCGTTGAGCGTGAGATACGCCGCGGTAACTTCTATGACGGTATAATTATGGATCCTCCCAGCTACGGCAGAGGTCCCAACGGCGAGGTATGGAAGCTTGAAGAATCTATAGACGATTTAGTGAAGCTTACCGCAAAGGTATTAGCTCCGGATGCCCTGTTCTTCCTGCTTAATTCCTATACCACAGGTCTTTCGGCAAGCACTATGGGTTACGTAGTCGACCTTGCTTTAGCCGATACACACAAGGGCAAGACTCATTCGGATGAGATAGGATTACCCGTTACGCAGACTGGCGGAGCTTTACCCTGCGGAGCGGCTTCCCGTTGGGAAGCCAACTCATAACTCATAGTTCTGAACTCTAAACTAATATGAAAAAATTTATTGAAATAAAAAATCTAAACTTCTCCTATGAAGGTGACGAGGGCGAAAGAGTACCTGTTCTCCACGATATCAACCTTGATATTAATAAAGGCGAGTTCGTAACGATTCTCGGACGCAACGGTTCGGGAAAATCCACCCTTGCAAAGGTCATAAATATGATCCTTACCCCTGATTCGGGAGAGTTGCGTATAGACGGCAAGAATATTGCCGCCGAGCTTACCGACGAGGAGCTTATGGCGGTACGCCGCCGTGTGGGTATGGTATTCCAGAATCCCGACAATCAGCTCGTTGCTACGATAGTTGAGGAAGATATTGCCTTCGGCCCTGAAAATTTGGGTATTCCGTCCGCCGAGATCAGACAGCGTGTTGACGATGCACTTGACACCGTGGGAATGAAGGCGTTTGCAAGACACAGCCCCCATCAGTTATCGGGGGGACAGAAGCAGCGTATAGCTATTGCAGGCATTATCGCAATGCTGCCCGAATGTATTATATTTGACGAATCCACCGCAATGCTTGACCCCAAAGGCAGGCAGGAGGTAATGGATACCATAGAAAAGCTCAACCGTGAAAAGGGAATAACCATCATCGCCATAACTCACAATATGGAGGAGGCGGTAAGAGGCGACCGTATCGTAGTTATCGACGGTGGACGCATAGTTAAGCAGGGAACTCCGAAGGATGTCTTTGCCAAGCCTTACGAGCTGTGGGAGTTAGGTCTTGCCGTACCCCAGGTCACAGAGCTTTTTGATATGTTAAGATGCCTTGGAGCAGATCTGCCCGAGAGCGTAATTACAGAGGAAGAGGGAGCCGAAAAATTGGCTCGTTTGTTAGAAACTAAATGACAAAAATCGAACTTAAAGGAGTAAGCTACCTGTACGGGGGCAAAACTCCCTTTGAAAAGAAAGCATTGAATAACATAAATGCCTGTATAGAAGAAGGAAGCATTACAGGCATTATAGGACATACAGGCTCGGGTAAATCCACCCTTGTTCAGCTTCTCAACGGACTTCTGCGTCCCACGGAGGGGCAGATTTTGCTTGACGGTCGGGATATATGGGAAAAGCCGAAAAAAATGAGAGCTCTGCGCTTTAAGGTGGGTCTGGTGTTCCAGTATCCCGAATATCAGCTTTTTGAGGAAACGGTAAAGCAGGATATAGCCTTCGGACCTAAAAATATGGGGCTTTCTTCTGATGAGGCGGAACGCCGTGTTATGGATGCGGCAAAGTTCTGCGGTCTTGGGCAAGAGCTTATGGGAAAATCTCCCTTTGAGCTTTCAGGCGGTCAGAAGAGACGAGTGGCTATAGCCGGAGTTATGGCAATGTCCCCTGAGGTACTTATACTTGACGAGCCTGCGGCAGGTCTTGACCCACAGGGTCGGTCGGATATCTTCGGCGGAATATGTGAGTACCGCCGTAAGACGGGGGCTACGGTTATCATAGTCAGCCACTCTATGGAGGATATTGCAAGATACTGTGACCGCGTGCTTGTTATGTCTAAGGGACAGGTCTGGGCAGAGGGTAGCTGTGATGAGATCTTCAGCCGTGCCGACGAGCTTGAAGCTATAGGTCTGGATATTCCTCAGATAGCACGCCTTGTCCGTTTGTTAAAGGAAAAGGGTGTGGATCTCGGAGATAAGCTGTATACGGTGGGTGACGTTTACCGCGCCCTCTTACCCTATTTTACGGGAGGTGACGGCGGTGCTTCGTGATATTACTCTCGGTCAGTATTTTCCCGGTAATTCGGTATTCCACCGAACCGACCCACGTGTAAAGATAGTTCTTACTATGCTTTATATAGTGGCGGTATTTATGGCAGACAGTCTCCTGTCTTATCTTATAATGACGGCGGGAACTATACTGCTTATCGCAGTGTCCCGCATACCGCTTAAGACCGTAACAAGCGGATTTAAAACTATTTTATTTATTATAATTTTCACAGCAGTATTAAATATCTTCTGGACAAAAGGTGAAAATCTGCTTTTCTCTTTCGGAATTATAAACGTCTACGCCGAGGGACTTATCCACGCAGGGAAAATGGTCCTTCGTCTTGCCTGTCTCTTGATGGGAACGAGTGTGCTTATCTCTTATACAACCTCTCCCATAGCTCTCACCGACGGTCTTGAAAGACTGCTTTCTCCCCTAAAGGTGATAAAGCTTCCCGTTCACGAGTTTGCGATGATGATGACTATAGCCTTGCGTTTTATCCCCACTCTTATTGAGGAAACGGATAAGATAATGAACGCACAGAAGGCGAGAGGAGCGGACTTTACCGAAGGAAACCTACTTCAGAGAGCAAAGGCTCTTATCCCCATACTCATTCCTCTTTTCGTTTCCGCATTTATGCGTGCGGGAGAGCTGGCAACGGCTATGGAGTGCCGCTGTTATCACGGAGGGGAGGGCAGAACGAGAATGACCGTTCTCAAAACCAAGCCCCTTGATTGGATATTACTTTCAGTATTTATAGCATACGGTGTTGGAATAATACTTTTATAATTTGATTGAAGATTTTTGTCCCAAAGGTCAAAAATCCTCCTTGCATTATACATTTAAGAAAGGTCGTGTCGGTATGAAAAAGATAAAACTGAATATTTCCTATATCGGCACGGCATACTGCGGATGGCAGGTACAGCCTAACGCCGTGTCAGTTCAGCAGAGAGTACAGGATGCAGTTGAAAAAACATTCGGCAACAGATATCCTCTTACAGGCTGCAGCCGTACCGATTCGGGAGTTCACGCAAGGTCGTTTATCTGTACGGTCGAGCTTGGTGATGAAGCAAACAATATCCCCTGCGAGCGTATCCCCCTTGTGATGAACAGATATCTTCCCGTTGATATAGCGGTAATGCAGGCGGAAGAGGTCGAGGATGATTTTCATCCCCGATATTCCTGTCTGGGTAAGGCTTATGAATATATCTTTTACGACAATCCGATACGCGATCCGTTTTCAGAGGGCAGAGTCGCACATATTCTTCCAAGGCTTGATGCAGATGCTATGGATAAGGCGGCAAAAGAGATAATAGGCAAGCAGGATTTCAGATGCTTTATGGCAAGCGGCTCAAAGATAGAGGATACGGTACGCACCGTATACGACTGCCGTGTAAGCCGTGAGGGAGATAGGGTAAAGCTCTACATATCCGCTGACGGATTTCTTTACAATATGGTACGTATAATCGCAGGCACTCTTGCAGAGGTCGGTCACGGTAAGCGTACAAAAAAAGAGGTGCGGGCAGCGATAGACTCAAAGGACAGAAAAAATTCGGGACAGACGGCACCTCCCGAGGGACTTTATCTGTGCAAAGTATTTTACGGAAAGGAGAAGAACAATGAAGAAAACTGAGGTACGTGATATAGGTATTAATACGCATCGTGAACTTGAAGTAAACCCCGAGGTTCCGGTAAACGAATATTATATCGATATTGCAAATAAGTTCAAAACTGCAAAATTTATACTCATTCTTTTATTGGTGGTTTTCGTTCTGTTTATGATATCCGTTTTCAGAAAGGACGTCACACTTGAAAACTTCAAGTATCTTGTTCGCTTTTTCTCCTCTGCCAATACGGTATACTCGGGAGATTTTGCAAATATATATTATGACACCACGGGTATTGCGGGTGTTGATATGTTTAACTCAGACTTTGTGACATTGCGTAACGATTCTATAGATCTTTATGATATGAACGGCAGTAACGTGGCAAGCTATGATATCAATCAGGTTACTCCTACCGTGGTCAGCCGCGGAAAGTATATGCTTGTTTACGATCTTGGCGGATATAACTTTGAGCTTTTCAATAACTTTTCTCAGCTCACCTCCCAGACTTATGATTATCCTATATCTTGTGCTGCGGTTTCTGGTGAGGGTATGCACGCTGTAGTGACCAAGAGTCTGGAATACCAGTCGGTTATTTATCTCTACGATCATAATTTCAACCTTATTTCAAAGATATACAAGGATAAGTATATCACTGATATCAAAATAGATTCAGAGGGCAAAAAGCTTATTTGTACTTCTATTATGGCAAAGGACGGTATGTTCTCATCTGAGGTGATAACATATGAGCCGTATACCGATAAGGAGGAAACGAAGGAGGCTCTCCCGGGAAGCTTTGCCGTAAGCTGCGGATTTTTCACCGACGGAGGTTACGGAGTACTGACAGACAGTGCGATACTGTTTTACGATAAAAACAGCAAGATGGTTTCAAACTATTCCTTAAACAGAGTAGTACCCACCAACTGTCTCATACTTGATGAAAACGTGGTGCTTTGCTATAACGAAAATATCGTCGGCACAGATACTCGCGTCATCGTTTTTGATACCAAGGGAAACACCGTTGTGGATACAAAGGTATCGGATAAAATACTTGATACCGCTTCCTATATGGAGCATCTCTATGTCCTAACCAACGGCGTTGTAAACTCTATAGATATGAAAACAGGCGAGCAGATGGTTTGTGATATTGAGACCGGAGCTACTTCGGTTCACGTTTGTGATAAAAACAGCATAGTAATAGGCTATTCAAATATGGCAAAGCCCTGCAAAATAGGAGAACTGTTTGCTCAGGGGGAAAGTAAATGAATATAGCTGTTGATGTTATTTTAGTATGTATCATAGTTGCCTGTATCATTACAGGCAAAGTCAAGGGCTTTGTTGCTATGATAATGAAGCTTGCAGGCTTTATTCTGTCGGGTGTCGGTGCGTTTCTGTTTTATACCGTACCTGCGGATATGCTGTACAGTAAGGTATTTTTGCCTAAGCTTTCTTCTATGATAGAAGAGGCTATCCTCTCCGAGGAGTCGGGAATGAGTCTTTCCGTGCTTTTCGAGAAAAAGCCTCAGTTCTTTGTTGAAATACTCAACAGGTACTCAACGTCGGATAAGGTTGAGAGCTTCTATAATGCAAATACAGATATCGGCATTAGCGATATAAGTGAGTTTATGGCATCTCCCATAGCACGCGGTATTTCAAATATACTGGGCTTTGCTGTGGTGTTTTTGGCATTACTTATAGTGCTGGGGATAGCAGGCAGTATCATTGATAAGGTTTGTAGACTTCCTGTGCTTAATGCTGCCAACAAGCTGCTGGGTACGATACTCGGTGCGTTGACCGGTTTGGTGTTTGCATGGGTGCTTTCATGGATTGCCGGAGGAGTTCTTCCGCATCTCAGTACCGCTTATCCCGAGGTGTTCAATAATCAGATCCTGGAAAATTCGGTGGTGTTCAGGTTTCTGTATAATTTCAATCCGCTGACATTATTTAATTTAAAGTAAAGGAAATATCTATGCAATTATGTTCAAGATGCCATAAAAGAATGGCAGTAGTATTTATATCGCATATCGTTGACGGCAAGCAGGTGAACGAGGGTATCTGCATCAAGTGTGCAAAGGAGCTGGGAATAGCTCCGGTAAACGATATAATCAGCAAGATGGGTATCGGCGAGGAAGAGCTTGAAAGAATGGAAATGGAGATGGAGGATATGATGAGTGAGGGTGAGGAAGGCGCTGAATCCACCGACGTCACTGACAGCCGTACTCCTCCTATAGATTTCAGAAAGATTTTCGGTGGGATGATACCTCCCGGAGGGGTTCCCAATGGCGGACCGATTCCTCCTAAGGGTGTTTCGGGTAAGAAGACAGATAAAGGTAAGCCCAAGGCTCCCGAAAAGAAGTTTCTCGGTATGTACTGTATGGATCTTACCGAGCGTGCAAGACAGGGTAAACTTGACAACATAATAGGAAGAGACCGCGAGCTTTCACGTCTTACGCAGATACTCTGCCGTCGTCAGAAGAATAACCCCTGCCTTATAGGTGAGCCGGGTGTAGGTAAGACTGCAATAGCCGAGGCTTTAGCGCAGAAGATCGTTTCGGGTCAGGTTCCTTATAAGTTGAAGGAAAAAGAGGTTCATCTTGTAGATATGACCGCCCTTGTTGCAGGAACTCAGTTCAGAGGTCAGTTCGAATCCCGTATGAAGGGACTTATAAACGAGGTGAAGACTCTGGGCAATATAATCCTTGTTATAGATGAGATACATTCTATTGTTGGCGCAGGTGATTCTGAGGGTTCTATGAATGCCGCAAATATACTAAAGCCTGCTCTTTCACGCGGTGAGGTACAGGTCATAGGTGCCACTACTCTTGCCGAGTACCGCAAATATATAGAAAAGGATTCGGCTCTTGAACGCCGTTTCCAACCCATCATAGTTGAGGAACCCTCAAAGGACGATACCGTGCAGATCCTTTTGGGTATCAAGAGCTACTATGAAAAATTTCACCGTATCAAGATTACCAATGAGATAGTTCGCAGAAGCGTTCATCTCTCCGAGAGGTATATAACAGAGAGATATCTTCCCGACAAGGCGATCGACCTTTTGGACGAGGCTGCGGCTTACGTGGCTCTCAAGCATCCCGTTATCGGAAGATACGAGGAGCTGTGTGCATCTGTTGACAATGCCAAGAAGCGCCGTGAACAGTTAGAGGCAGAGACCGAGAAGCTTACCGACGATGTGAAGCGTGAGCAGAACTATAAGCTGATCGCAGATCTGCGTGTAAAGGAATTAAGCGATACGAACGAAATGAACTCTATAGCCGATGAGGCGAGAAGCGTTACTATGACTACCGAGGATCTTGCCCACGTCATCGAGGTATGGACGGGCATCCCCGCCTCCTCAGTTACCGAACACGAGTACGGACGTATCGACAGATTGGCTGACAGGCTTAAGGCACGTATCGTAGGTCAGGATGAGGCTGTAGAGGCTGTTGCCCGTGCGGTCAAACGCTCAAGGGCAGGTATCTCCTATAAACGTAAGCCCGTATCCTTTATCTTTGCAGGACCTACAGGTGTAGGTAAGACCGAGCTTGTTAAGACTCTTGCAAACGATCTCTTTGATTCTCCCGAAACTCTTATCCGTCTTGATATGTCCGAGTTTATGGAGAAGCACAGCGTTTCCCGTATCATAGGCTCACCTCCCGGCTACGTGGGTTACGACGAGGCGGGACAGCTTACCGAAAAGATAAGACGTAAGCCCTACTCCGTAGTTCTCTTTGACGAGATAGAGAAGGCGCATCCCGACGTGCTGAACGTTCTCCTTCAAATACTTGATGACGGACGTATTACCGATGCACAGGGCAGGGTGGTAAGCTTTGAAAATGCGATTGTGGTTATGACCACCAATGCAGGAAGTAATCTCAACACCAATGCAGCCGGATTTTCCGGTAACTTTGAGGACACTAACAGTGATAAGACTCACAAGGCTCTTTCCGAGTTTTTGCGTCCCGAATTCATCAACCGTGTCGATGCGGTGATCACCTTCAGAAGTCTTGACGAAAAGGATTTTGTTTCTATTGCCCGTATTATGCTTGATGACCTGTCAGGAGTTCTTTCCGATAAAGGGATAGAGACCACCTATACCGATGCGGCTGTGGGCTTTGTGGCTGAGAAATCCTTCTCCCGTAAGTATGGTGCCCGTAATATGAGAAGATTTATAGAATCTAATATTGAGGACGTTCTTGCTGACAGGATTATTTCCTCTTATAATGAAGATATAACCTCGGTGCTTATAGATAAGCCTGAGGATTCCGAAGGACTTAGTGTAATTTGCAGATAAACAAATGGCTGAAAAATGGTACAATCTTACCCCCGAGCAGATAGAGGCAAGGCTGTCGACCGATCTTACGAACGGTCTCAGCCGCCGACAGGCTGCGGCACGTCTGCGTCGCGAGGGTGAAAATACAGTTTACAGGGTAGAGCGGCCCAGGGCATCCGTCCTTATATGGGATGTGCTTCGAGACCCCTGTGCATATATGCTTATTGTGGCGGCAGTTCTTGCTTGGATATTCAATAAGGACGTAGGTGCACCTTTGATAATATTACTTACCGTCTTTAATGCGCTGTTTATACTCGGGGCATATATCAAGGCACATAAGGTTATTGCCGATGCTCACGGTCAAAGTGTTCCGGTCGCTACGGTTATCCGTGAAGGAAAGCATTATCTTATCAGACAGGACAGGATATGCCGTGGAGATGTTATAATACTTACAAAAGGGGATATAGTCCCCTGTGATTGCCGTCTGATAGAGGCTGTTGGACTTCGCGTGCTTGAGGCGGAGCTTACGGGTGAGGTCGGTAAAAAACGCAAGGATGCAAAGATAATCTTTGCAAATAACCTTCCTCCGGAAAAGCAGGCGGATATGGTTTTTGCGGGTTCTGTTGTTTCTGAGGGACAGGCAAGAGTCGTTGCCTGCGAAACAGGAGAGGACACCCTTATGTTCCTTCTCGGAAAAAATAAGCCCGAGAAAGAAAAGAAAGAAGATCCGGATATATTGCTTTCGCTTAAAAAGTTCTGCTCGGTGTGGAGCCTCATAATGCTGATAATGGTGTTTTGCCTTACCCTGCTTGATTTTATCGTAGGTTTTGCGAGCAGAAGCATATTTAATATTTTTATTACCGGACTTTCCATTGCTACGGCAGGTATGTGCGAATACTATATCGTTTTCGGCTATATCATCATAGGCTGCTCTATGTTTGATATGTCGGGCAGAGGAAAAAAAGATCCCACAGGAGCTGTAGTAAAAAAGGTGGGAGATCTGGACAAAATTTCAGGTATAACTACCCTTATAGTTCCGAAAGAGTGCGCCTTTACCGCGGAAAAGGTAGGGTTGAAAAAGCTGTACTGCGATTCGGTGCTTTACGCGACCGACGAAAGGAATCTACATCATAGCTGCAAAGAGCTTATATCTGCCGCCCTCGATTCTACCTCATATCCCGAGAATGATTATGAAAAGACCTATAACCGCTTCAAGGCAAAAGATGCCTCTGTAGAGGAAAGCGCCATCTTTAATTTGGCACATCGGACGGGGGTATTTGACGGACCGGCCTATATGGCATCCCATATCCTTGTAGACCACAAGGTGGAAAATGAGGTAGTAAAAAGTATGGTGGCTGTAAGCGGCAAAAACACTCTTGTGGTGAGGGGTAAAGCCGAGGATATTCTTCCTATGTGCAAACGTTACCGTACAGGCGAGGGTGTAAAACTCATAAGGCAGGAGAAGAGCCGTGTCAGCTCGATAGTTAAAGAGTTAAGTGCAAAAGGGCTTTACTGTGTATGTGTTGCTACGCGTGATACTGCAGATATGTCGGAATCCGCAGACTTTGTTTTTGAGGGATTTCTTGCACTTAACCGTCCTCAGCTGACAGGGGTCGCAGAGAATGTGGAACGTCTGCTTGAAGCAGGAATAAGGATCATAATGCTGTCTGAGGATAGTAGTAACCGCTCTTATGCCCGTACTCTGGGTATTGTAAAGGATGATTCTCAGATAATGACCTCTCAGGAGCTGCGTATGATGAGAGACGGTCTTTTCCGCACCAACATAACCGAGTATACCCTGTATGAGGGACTTGATACAGCTCAAAAGCGACAGCTTATCAAGCATCTTCGTGACAGCGGCGAAAAGGTTGGTTTCTTTGGGTACAATTTTGATGATATAACCCTTCTCAATGACTCGGATGTAGGCTTTTCGTCAGGTATCACCCTGAACCGTGGAAGTTCTGTTCAGGCACTTAACGGTGAAAACGTACCTGTCTATATAAGCTCCCAAGATGAGAAGGGAAGCGGAAGCGAGGCACTGAAACAGGCCTGTGACGTTATTGTTTCTCCTGCCGAGGAAAGCTCAGGCGGTTTTAATGCCATAGTTACTTCAATTGAACGTTCAAGAAGAGCACTTAGCTCTCTTTATCGAACAGTCAGATATCTTATTATATCTCAGTGTGCAAGACTATTCGTTTTTCTTTATTCTGCAATGATTCCCGTAAAACAAATACCCTTCTGCGGAGTAGATATCCTTACGCCGGTACAGATCCTATTCTTAGGTTTGGTATTGGATCTGGCAGTGGTTGTGGCCTATGCTTTCAAATCTCCTAAGGGAAGCATAACTGAAAAGCTTGATAAGGATAAGATTTCAAGATGTATGCTGTTCGGAGTCGCATTCGGAACTTTAGCTCTTATATTTCCCATAATACTGAAGCTTACAGGTGTATCGGTGTCAAACGATGCTATGTCTACTATGGTGTTCTTTGGATTTGTTTTTTCGAGCCTTGTAAATGCAGCAGAGTGCATAACCGATCATACAGTATTTAAAAAGAAATTCTTTTTTAGTCCCAAAAGTCTTTTTGCTTTTCTTACTATGACGGCATTTGTGGTTCTCTGTGTCTTTACCGGAGCGTTTGATACTTGTATGTTGACTTGGTTACAATGGGTGATAATGATACTTCAGCCCCTTGGTGTGCTGGGTATGTATGAAATATATAAGTTGTTGAAAGGAAAGAAAAATGATGAAAATAAGGAAGCTTGAAGAAAAGGACAGCCGGGAATTTCTCCGTATGGCAACTGAGTTTTACTCGGGACCCGGTGTGCTCCATCAGGTAGACCCTATGGTTATAAAGCGTACTCTTGATGAGATGCTCAGCGAGAGCCCGTTTCTTGAAGGGTACATATTTGAAAAGGATGGAAAAGCTGTAGGCTATGCAGAGCTTTCATTTTCCTTTGCTCCCGAGGTGGGTGGAAAATCGATATTTATCGAGGAAATATTTGTGGACGAGCCCTATCGCGGACAGGGTATAGCCCACCGCTTCCTTGATTATTGTGTATCTCTGGTAGAGGGAGAAACACGACGTATCCGTCTTGAGGCGACACGTTCAAACGAAAAAGCCATAGCGCTTTACCGAAGCTACGGCTTTGAAGAGCTTGATTATATGCAGATGGTAATTGACAGACCGTAATGATTATGAAAAGAATATTTGCTGTATTTCTTATTCTGGCAATGCTGCCTCTCAGCGTATTTGCCGCTTTTGAAAACACCCATATCAATACAGGGAACGGTGCGGAAGACATTATAGCTGTGGCACTTACTCAGCTCGGCTATATGGAGGGCAGCCTTGAGGGTACCGTTCAGGGGTATAATGACTGTACAAAATACGGAGAATGGTATGGACTGAATTATCACGCCTGGTGTGCTATGTTCGTGTCCTGGTGTGCCAATCAGGCAGCTATACCTACCACCGTTATTCCAAAGCATTCAAGCTGTGATGAGGGTATGAAGTGGTTTGTAAACCGCGGACAGTTCCAATACGGTTCATATTACGGCGGTACATATAATCCCAAGCGGGGGGACATCGTATATTTCGGAGCACCCAAAAGCAGCGGCAACGGTTACGATGCTACTCACGTGGGAATCGTATATATGGTAGATGATACGCGTATCCACGTCCTTGAGGGTAACAGCTCCTACAAGGTGCAGACCGTGACTTATAAGAAGAATATCAAATATGTTCTGGGCTACGGTGTTCCCAGATACGGTAGCTCCGCCGCAGAGCGTGAGCCCGGCAGATATATCATCACTGCTTCATCCCTTCATTTACGTTCGGAGCCTACAAAGTCTTCTACGTCGATTTTGCTGATACCCTACGGAACAGAGGTGGAGATCACCGAAATAGCAAACGAAATTTGGGGGAAGACCACGTATAACGGAAAGACAGGATGGGTTTCTCTTGATTACTGTACTATGGGGTATACGGTAAGGTATAATACCAACGGCGGAGGCTCTGCTCCCGCAACTCAGATAAAAAACGCTGAAACCGATCTTATTATCACCTCCACAAAGCCTGAACGCACCGGCTATACCTTTATGGGCTGGAGTACGTCTGCTGACGGAGCTGTGGTATATAAGTCCGGCGATAAATATAAAGAAGACAAGTCTATAGTTCTTTATGCCGTATGGAAGCTTAATACCTATACGGTCAAGCTTGACGGTAACGGCGGTACACCTGCTACTACCACCCTGACAAAGGAGCACGGAAAGAACCTTGGCATCAGTGTTACTCCTGTCCTTGCAGGGTATAAATTCAAGGGTTGGAGCACGGTCAAGAACGGTTCTGTAGAGTATACCTCTGTATATAACGTTGATAAGAGTGTTACTCTGTACGCAGTATGGGAAAAGGACAGGGCAACCTTTACGGTAACCTATAATGCCAACGGCGGTACTAACGCTCCTGCAGCCGATAAATTTTCCGAGGGCTCTGAAATCAAGATAACAACAAAGGTTCCCACAAGGGAAGGATATACCTTTGAAGGCTGGGCGTACTCAGGTAATGTTAAATGGGCTACCGTATTTGCGGGAGACGTATATAACAAAAACGCATCGGTAACGCTGTATGCGGTATGGTCAAAATCCGTTTCTGCTCTTACCCTTAACGCAGGAGCGGGAGGACGGATACAGCGATACGTATCGGGAAATACAGTGACACTGAGAGTATTAGCCAACGAGGGTAACAGCATTTCATATATCGCGGTGGACGCTGTACCTGTAGCACTGGCGGGGGATACAACTGAATATATTATCGAGCTTGATACCCGTACTCATACCGTTAAGGCAGAGTTTACCTATAACGACGGACTTTGGATAAATCCCTTTGCCGATGTTTCCTCAAAGGCATGGTATTACGGTGCTATAGAGTATTGCTATAAAGCAAATATAATGACGGGTGTTGATGCAACACATTTTGCCCCCAACGCAACGGTTACCAGAGGACAGTTTGTGACACTTCTGGGCAGACTTCACGGTGTGACCGACGTTAAGGGAAGTCTTCCCTTTAAGGATACCTCGTCAAAGCATTATTATTATAAATATCTTGTATGGGCATATAACAATAAGATCGTTGCCGGTACCTCTGCCGATAAGTTCTCGCCCAATGCCCACATTACCCGTGAGCAGCTTTGCGTAATGCTTTATAATTACGAAAAGTATAAGGGAACCCAAGGGGTATTCAGTGACAGACTTCTGTCAGACTATTCTGACAGCACAAATATTTCCTCCTGGGCAAGAGAAGCTATGGCGTGGGCGGTATATAACCGTGTTATTTCAGGCAGTGACGGCAAGCTTTTACCTCGCAACAATGCAACAAGAGCTCAAGCGGCTGTGATAATAAAAAATCATTCTTCGTAAGAAGAATGATTTTTTATTATCGGTTATGGTTGCCTTCGCCAAGACTCGGCAAGTTATGAGTTATGAACAGCTATGCTGTGTTATGATTGCTTCGCAAGTTATAATGGCAACCGTATCATAACGAAAGCCGCAGGCTTTTTCATAACGTTCGGCAAAGCCGAACTCATAACTCTAAACTATTCAGTTAAAAGACTGTTTTACACAAAACGGATACTTGTTATTCCCAATACATAACGTATCCGTCCTTGAAGAACAGCCGTACCACTTTTTTGCCAAACTTTTGAGGATTTCGTCCTACTACTATCGATGCGGCTATATACCCGCCCCAAAGAATACCCATTATTATGGGTATAAGCAGTATCGGCCATTGGGTGCGTACCCATAATTTATTTGTTTCTTCAAAGGTTATAATAGGATCGCCCTTGTGATATAATGCCTTGATTCTGTGATAACTATCGTTGTTTTTATCGGTAGCCTCGACGGAATATACGGTTACTTTGGTTTTTCCGTCACATAACGAGGTTATATCGAAGGGGGCGTGGCTTTCGTTCCAATAGTCGGTTCTGTAGGTTATATTGTCGGATGATGTAAGTTTTATATCCCCTTCATACTCAAAGGATGTAAAAACTTTCTCTTGCTTTACCGTATTTTCCGGAGTGGATGGCGCAAAAACGTAAAAGGCCATAAGAACTGCAAAACCGATAATAAAAATGCCGAGAGCGATATATGCAATCAAAAATCCCGTTGTATCTAATACGTTGCCGTTAAATATATCATTTTTGTTCTTTTCGATTCGAGGAATATCATGACCTCTGAATAAGGTTCTGTATTTTTTGTGAGCAAATGAGATAAAATCTATACTACCTACCGAAAACAGATCGATGGATACTTTCTTCTTACCTATATAAATATGTATATCGTGGACGTTTTCTTTTATAGCTGTTATCTGTCCGTATGAGAAATACCGTTTTACCCCGAAAAAGTTTTTAAAGGTAAAGCCGTTATCATCATATGATATTCTGCAGTTTATAAACCCTATTACCAGGCTCAGCCCCATAAGCGAAAACAGGAAAAATAATATCGGAACCCACAGAGGCTCGTCCGAGGACATAGACATAAACGAAAAAATTACAAAAAGCAAAAAGTCGCATATGCCTAAAACGGGAATCCATTTCGGCAGATAGACCCTGCGTTTCTTTTCTTTCATAATATTCGCCTCCCTTTACGGAAAATATATTAGAATTGTCCCAAATAAATCATCATAAAAAGCAAGCCCAGGTTTTGAACTAAGCCTAACACGGACAATATCAGTCCCTGCCACGCTAACTTTTGTTTGATCTTTACAAGACTGTGGATTATACCGATTAAAGTTAATACAGGACTTATCAACAACGGGAATAGAGAACAGACCAGTATCCATGTTGGAATAGTGTCATAACCCAAAAGTCCCATGCCGATACCGAAAGACAGGATCCAACACCAAAGTATTGAGAAGATAAAACAAGGTATAGGTGTTACCGCGGCTATTATACCCGAAACAAAAGGCCTGTTTTCCATAGATTTCTCCTGATCAAGATAAATATTACGGAAATATTATAACATATAGAAAAATTATTTTCAACAGAATAATAAGGAGCTTATATTGATTATGTAGGTATGCAATTTTATTTAGTATTATTATTGACATAGGTACGGTAATGTGTTATAATTTTATGGCAATTAATTCAATATTGGGATATGGTGTAACGGCAACACACAAGACTTTGACTCTTGCTTTGTAGGTTCGAGTCCTGCTATCCCAGCCAACAAAAAAGACGCTTTAGCGTCTTTTTTTGTTGGCTTGCAGGACGAGAGCCGTGGTTCGATAAGTGATGCCCCAAGAACACGAGCTTCGGCGAAGTGTGATTGGATGGCAGAACTTATGCAGGGAGCAACTTGTTGCGAGTCGCAGTCCTGCTATCCCAGCCACGAAAAAACCGACAAGTTTCTACTTGTCGGTTTTTATATTCATGCGAATAATGCCATTGTCTGGATCTCTTTTGCCACTACTTTTTCCGCGAATCTCTCGATTATAGCCGCAGCCTCCATACGCTGAGCTGTCTTACGGGGAGAAACGGTAACGGGGGAAGTACCGGAGACGATACCACGGTCGTTTGCCCAGGATAAAGCGGTGTACGCCCAATCTGCTACCTCGTCGAGGTCTTCAAACTGAGGAAGAGCATCCTCGCGGATCTCAAGGTCGTACTCACGGTACTTGGAGTAGCTGTAGAGCATTGTAACAAGCTCCTGACGGGTGATGGCTCTGCCTACACCGAACTCGGTATCACTCATACCGCTGGTAACACCTGTAAGATGCGCCCAGCCTACCGCATCCTCATACCAGGAATCCTTTACTACGTCCTCGTAGGGGATATCGTCACCGAACTCAAATTCTGTATCATCCGAAATATTGAAAAGGATCTTCACGAACATCTCACGGGTAAGGGTAGCATCCGCATCAAAGAGTCTGTAGCCCGTGCCGTCCATATAGGAGTGCTGTGCGCAGTAACGGATAGACTCGGAGTACCACTGCTTTGCCTTTACGTCGTCAAACTCACCTACGTTGTTTTCTACCGATTTGTTATAGTCCTCGATATGCTCGCCGCAATCGCTGCACCACACCTCAACCTTGCCTGCATCATAGATGTAGGGCTCGGAGATCACCTTGTGCTCAAGCTTGTGGTTTGACATATTAAGTGTAAGACCGTAACAGGGAATATTGATACCCGAGGAGCCTGCACCGGGTCTGCCGTCGGGAAGGTACTCTGCAACGGTGGCATATCTGCTCCAGGTGTCTACCTCGCCTGCCTCTGCATCATAGAAGCGGTCGTGATAAACTGCATGGGCATAGATTTTGTAATCGCCTGCCGCAAGCATTTCCTTTTTGTATTCAACGGGGTTGCGGTTAGCACCAAGCGCCGCGTCCTCTATGATAACGTCCCAGGGAATGTAAGCCTCCAGCTTCCAGCCCTTTTCGGTAGCCTCTGCTGCTATCTTTACCTTTTCGGTTATATCAAGACCGTTACGTCTGATCTGACGGTACATTCTGGGACCCTCTTCTTCAAAGAGTCCGATACAGTACCAAGGAGAATAACTAGAGGGTCCCTGATAGCCTGCGTTATACCACATACGCTCAACGTCAAAGGAAAGAACGAAGATATCTCCGTTGTAGCCGTAGCTGTAGTCGATATCGTCCGTACCCGTGGAATATACGAAGCCGTTAAGTCCGTCGGTAGGCGTGCCGTCCATAAAGGTTGCGTGGATATCCTCAACGATATCGGCGGCATAGTAAAGACCGTGCTCGGTATAAGAGAAATACATTACACCCTCGGTGGTCTGGGGAGCTGTGGACCAGCAGTTGCTCATAGACATTGTGTTGAGATGTATGGGAGCGGACCAGCCCTCGGTCATATCGATGTTGCCGTCAACGGTAGGCGCACTCTTGCCTACGGTTATTGCCTGCTCACGCTGGGTCTTGGCAGTGGCGGTAAGGGTGAATACTGAAAGCAGCATAACTGCTGTAAGAATGATAGAAATGATCTTTTTCATAGGGGTTCTCCTGAATTTTAGAGTAAAATCGGCAAAGCCTTTTCAAAAAGACTTTGCCGAAGTAGAAAACATTATTTCGTGCGCTGTACAAAGGAACAGTCAACACGGTATGCGATTTTGGCAGCGGCAACCTGCCGCAATTTTGCCGATGGGGTAAAATGACTATACTATAATGTTGTAATTAAACGAATGATTTTTGTCTTTAAGGACAAAAATCATTCGTAATTCTGCATTCTGCATTTTGCATTCTGCATTATTTTGCAAAGCAAAATCAGAGAGCTTTTACGATGTTCTCTGTATCCTGTGCGATAACAAGCTCTTCGTTTGTGGGAATGAGGTATACTGCAACCTTGGAGTTGTCGGTGGAGAGCTTAACTACGTTGGGCTGGTGATGAGCCTTAGCGTTAACCTCGTAATCCATCTCGATACCGAAGTATTCCATATTACGGCAAACTCTTTCACGAAGCTCGGTGTTGTTCTCACCCATACCTGCGGTGAATACGATAGCATCGAGACCGTTCATTGCAGCGGTGTAGGAACCGATGTACTTCTGGATCTGGTATGCAAGGATGTTTGCAGCAAGCTCTGCGCGGTGGTTACCCTCAAGGATAGCAGCCTCGATATCACGGCTGTCGGAGGAGATACCGGATACGCCGAGGAAGCCGCACTTCTTGTTCATAAAGTCGCTCATCTCGTCGGGAGTAAAGCCTTCCTTGTTCATAATGAAGGTAACGATAGCGGGGTCGATAGAACCGCAACGTGTACCCATCTCAACACCGTCAAGGGGAGTGAAGCCCATAGAGGTATCAACTACCTTACCGTCCTTAACTGCGGAGATAGAGGAACCGTTACCGATGTGGCAGGTTACGATCTTGGTGCCTTCGGTCTTGCCGAGGATCTTACACATCTCGCCTGCAACGTAGCGGTGGGATGTACCGTGTGCACCGTAACGGCGGATGTCGTACTTTTCATACATTTCGTAGGGGATAGCATAGAAGTAAGCCTTTTCGGGCATAGTCTGGTGGAACGCTGTGTCAAATACCAGAACCTGGGGAACACCGGGCATAGCCTCGGTACAGCCCTTGATACCCATAAGGTGTGCGGGGGTGTGAAGGGGAGCAAGGTCGATACAGTGACCGAGCTTTTCGATAACGTCATCGGTGAGGAGCATACTCTCGGAGAAGTAAGCGCCGCCGTGTACCACACGGTGACCTACAGCCTCGATCTCGCTCATATCCTTGATACAACCGATCTTTGCGTCTGTAAGTGTCTCAACAACGATTCTTGTAGCAACGGAGTGGTTCTCCATCTCTACCTCGCGAACGGTCTTAGTACCGTCAGCCTGCTTGTGCTCGATCTTACCGCCCTCGATACCTATACGCTCACAGATACCCTTTGCCATTACGTTGCCGGATGTAGTATCAAAAAGCTGATACTTAAGAGAAGAGCTTCCGGCGTTTACAACCAAAACATTCATTTTGTAACCTCCAACATTTATATACTTGTATTTTATCTATAAATTTGATATAATGCATTATACTATATAAAATATGTAAATTCAAGTAAGTTCACGAATTGTTTAATCTAAATTTATAGGAAATTTGTACATTTTGGAGATAAAAAATGAAAATCTGTGCCGTAATTGCCGAATATAACCCATTTCATAACGGACACTTGAAGCAAATTGAATATATAAAAGAGACTCTCCCCGATACTGCCGTAGTTGCAATTATGAGCGGAAACGTGGTCCAGCGAGGTGAGCTTACGGTGCTTGATAAGTACACGAGAGCGCACTCTGCCGTGCTGTGCGGTGTTGATGCGGTGCTGGAATTACCATACCCTTGGTGCGGAGGCTCGGCGGGTTATTTTGCCCGCGGTGCTATGGATATAGCAAAGGGAATAGGTGCGGACTATCTCTGCTTCGGATCGGAATCGGGAGATATAGAGGAGCTTAAGCTCTGTGCAGACAGAATGAAAAGCAAGGAATACACCGAGCTTCTTGACAAGCTGACAAGAGAAGAGCAAAATATACCCTATATCGCTCTGTCCCGCAGTGCATATAATGAGCTTTATAACTCCGAGATCCCCGACGGAGCAAATAATACTCTGGCGATAGAGTATCTTAAAAATATAGGGGATATTACCCCCATAACCTACAAGCGTACCTTCCCGTCATCAGCAACCGCAGCAAGGGAGTTTTACCGAAACGGTTTGATGAAGGATCTTAAAAACACCGTACCCTCAGAGGCTTACGGTTTATATGAATGGAATATTCCCGTATCAAACGATTGTATAGAAGATATAATTCTTTGGCGGTTATGCAATGCTTCAAAGGAAGAGCTCTGCCGATATGCCGACGTGGATCTGGGTATGGCTTCACGGCTTATATCCTCTGCTCTTGAGTCTGAAAGCTATGATGAGCTTATGGAAAAGGCGGCGGCGAAAAAATATACCAATTCCAGATTACGCAGATGTATTTTGAATATAATTTTAAGTACGGAAAAGGATCATCTTGAAGCCAAACCCGTATATACAACACTGCTTGCCGCAAACGAAAAGGGCTGCAAGGCGATAAAGCAGATCAAAAAGCAGGGAAGCATTACGGTCATCACCAAGCCCGCCGATCATAGCGAGGTTAAAGAACAGTTTGAGTTCTCGGCTAAAGCTGACAAGCTCTTCTTAATTGCCAAAGGTCAGAAAACTGCTGATATTTTCAAAAATAAACCTGTAATACTGTGATTTTTTGGTGGTTTCTTTTAAAAAATTATTGATTTTCTGTTAATAGTATGGTAAAATAATAACGTAGAGAATAATCTGTAAAAGGGAGGTTCGTATATGAATAAAATTATCACAATAAGCCGTCAGTACGGCAGCGGAGGCAGAGAGATCGGAGACAAGCTGGCTAAACGCTTTGGTGTCCCTTTTTATGATCACGCTCTTATAGAGATGGCAGCAAAGGAAAGCGGATTTTCCGAAAAGTATTTCGAGGATCCCGAAAAGAACGCAACCAACTCCTTCCTCTATTCTATAGTACGCGGTATGCAGTATCAGTACCGTAACGCAACCCCTTGGAGCCTTGAGGAGACGGTTTACACCACCCAGTCGGACATCATCCGTAAGATAGCCGACGAGGGTCCCTGCGTTATCATCGGCCGCTGTGCAGACTACATTTTGTCCGACTATGACAACGTTATCAAGATATTCATCCACGCTGATATGGATTTCCGTATCGAGCGAGCTATCAAGATCGACTCTATTGATCCTAAAGAGGCAAGAGAGCACGTGCGTAAGAAGGATAAGCGCCGTATGAACTACTACAACTATCATTCGGATACCAAGTGGGGAGATGCGCTTAACTATCACCTGTCCCTTGACTCAAGCCTTTGCGGAATTGATACGGCTGTAGATATCATAGCAAAATTTATCGGAGAGTAGTTTTATTAAATAAAAGCATAATGAAGGTTTTAAATTTAAAACCTTCATTATGCTTATATTCGGAGTTATTATGTTTATAGAAAAAGTAAAAGAAATAGTATCAAAGGTAAATGATTTAAGAAAAACCAAGGACAACACCCTTCCCGACAACTCGTATTTTTTAGATGACGGAAGCGTGCTTTGCTATCCCCGTAAATACGGCGACAGCCGTTATCCCTACCAGACCGACGGACTTGTTCTCTTTGCCCATACCAACGGCTATATTGACGTTACCGAGGGTATGTTCAACGTATTCAGACAGGCACACTACAACGAGGATACCGTTATCGGATTTTTCGGCGGTATCAAAAAGGATGATATCTATATGCCCGTATCCGTTACGGGTGCGGCACAGGTATACGGGGATAACTTTAACCGTTATACCGTGTTTACTCCTACTGCCGTTTATTACATAACCGAGGCAGAGGATATTATCTTTGCTGTCAGAGCCTACGTGGACTCGGACAAGCACCTTCGCTTTACTATGGGTGCGATAAACAACGGAGATAAAAACGAAATATATCTTACCTCCTTCTTTGAGCCTATGCTTCGTTATATCGCCGCAGAGGGATTTTTCAACCGTATGACCAAGTACGGCAAGCGTTTCCCCAACGGAAGCTATATCGTAAAGAGCCTTAATATGTGTATGGACTGTTTGTCTGTACGTTACAAAGTAACGGGTACCGTGACAAAGGAGTATCATACCACCTCCAAGGGCGATTTTATAGGCTATAAGGGCAGATGCCTTTCCAATGCAGAATCGCTTAAAAACGGCTGCTTTGAAAAGTGTGTTCCAAACACCAATACCACTGAGCTTCCCATTATATCGGATATGCTTTATTTTGATCTTGCAAAGGGCGAAAGCGCAAGAGTTGACTATGAGATGCTCGTAACCGACAAGGAGCTTAACGCAGAGCTGTTCACTATGTCTGCGATAAATATTGAGGATTCGGACAATGCACTCGCAGAAATGGCGGCAAAAGAGCCCGAAATATATAACAATCTCAAGCTCGGCTTTGAGGGCTGGGATGAGGAGCGTATCGGCGCGGGTGTAATAAACAGATTTCTCGAATACGTCAAGCGTCAGGTAAGTCTCTGTGCTTTGGGTAAGAACTACGCGGGAAATATGCTTGGTATCCGTGACGTATTCCAGCAGCTTGAATCCAGTCTTATGTGGGATCCCGCGGCATCCAGAGCTCAGATAGTCAAGGTTATGAACTATATCCTTGATGACGGACGCGCTCCCAGACAGATATCCTTCCCCACGCAGGAAAAGCCTATACCCGAGTTTGATCTTCGTCCCTATATCGACCAGGGACCCTGGATAATCGAAACTATATATTCTTACCTTGCCTTTACGGGTGACTACAGTATCCTTGACGAGGAGTGTACATATTATCACGCAGAGGAGACCTTCGGACCCCTTTCGCTGAGCGAGATTAAGAGCTCTATCCTCTGCCATATGGTCGATATCGTCAATTATCTTGTATCAAAGATAGATCCAGAGACCTTCTGTCTCAGAGCACTCTGGGGTGACTGGAACGATGCCCTTGACGGTCTCGGTCATACCAAGGACGAGGGTAAGGAATTTGGCTCGGGTGTCAGTGTGATGGCAACGGAACAGCTTTATTCTGCGCTTAACAAGATGATTGAGATACTTGAGAGAGTCGGCAAAATGCCCGAGACCCTTCTCACCTATACCGATATTGCACAAAAGCTGGCAAAGGGCTACCGCGAAAATGCTATCACCGAGGAAAGCGGTGTCAAGCGCGTGCTTCACGGCTGGGGTGACAAGAAGGAATACTACGTGGGAAGCTACAACGATTACGACGAAAAGAGCCGTATAAGCCTTACTGCCCACGCCTTTGCGGCTATATCCGGACTTACCGAGGAATATCCCGAGCTTTGCAAGGACATCATCGCAAACATCCTGTCCCTTGATTCAAAATACGGACTTCTCACCTTTGACCAAGCCTTTGCTGAGATAGATCCGAGAGTGGGACGTATCTCCACCATTACTCCGGGCACCTATGAGAACAACGCGGCTTACGCCCACGCATCCACCTTCGGTATTATGGCGCTCTTTATTATGGGACGTTCAAAGGAAGCCTGGGAACAGCTTGAAAAGACGATGGTCATAACTCACGATAATCCTACTATGACTACCTTCGTTATGCCTAACTCCTATTGCTACAGCGAGGAGTATTCCATAGACGGAGTTTCTATGGGTGACTGGTATACGGGCAGCGGTACGGTGCTTTTAAAGGAGCTTGTAAAATACGGCTTCGGAATACAGCCCACGCTTGGCATGCTTTATATCAAGCCGCCTAAATATTTCCCCAGCGAGAAAGCCGAGCTTGAGATAAAGATAGACGGCAAAACGCTGACCTTTGAAATACAGGGTAAGGGTGAAAAAGACCGCCGCATATACTTTGACGGCGAGGATATCACGTGGGATGACGGCTTATGTGTTCTTGATAAATTGCATCTTCAGGACGGAATGAAGTTTATAATAAAGTAAAAATAAGCACCCTCGGGTGCTTATTTTTACTTGACCTTTCGGAATAATAGTGATATAATATTTGACAGTTTTGTATTTTAGGAGATTTTATTGACAATGAAACAGAAAAGAAGCAGCTTTACAGGTAAGATAGGCTTTGTTCTTGCAGCGGCGGGCTCGGCTGTCGGCTTAGGCAATATATGGCGTTTTCCTTACCTTGCGGCAAAATACGGTGGAGGTATATTCCTTTTGGTATATATAATTCTCGCCGTTACCTTTGGCTTTGCACTTATGTGTGCCGAGATCGCCTTAGGCAGAAGAACGGGTAAAAGCGCAATAGCAGCATTTGGCTATTTAAATAAAAAATGGTCCTTTGTGGGATGGCTGGTAGCCTTGGTTCCCGTGCTTATACTGCCTTACTATTCCGTAATAGGCGGTTGGATCACCAAGTATATTTCGGTATATCTTACAGGTAACGGAACCGCTGCGGCCGGAGAAGGCTTTTTTGCCGATTTCACGGCAACTACCGGTGAGCCTATCGTATGGTTCCTTATATTTATAGGACTGACAGCACTGGTGCTTCTCTTTGACGTAAGTAAGGGTGTTGAACAGGTTTCGAAGATCATGATGCCCATACTTATCCTCCTTACTGTAGGTATTGCGGTATATATCGTGCTTCTTCCCGGAGCATATGAGGGTGTCAAGTATTATCTTATGCCCGATTTTTCTAATTTTACTATTGCTACGGTCGTTGCGGCAATGGGACAGCTCTTCTATTCCATGTCTCTGGCTATGGGAATTATGATAACCTATGGCTCATATATGAAGAAGGATATCAGCATAGAAAAATCTGTCAGACAGATCGAGGTGTTCGACACAGGTATAGCATTTCTCGCCGGTCTTATGGTAATACCTGCCGTATTTGCCTTCGGTGAAGGCGGAGAAGCGTCCCTCGGTAAGGGCCCCGGTCTTATGTTCGTTACTCTCCCCAAGGTTTTTGATTCCTTCAAGGGTGGTCATATTATCGGTGTGGCGTTCTTTATTATGGTATTCTTTGCTGCACTCACCTCTTCCATTTCTCTTATGGAAACGGTAATCTCCATAGTGCGCGACAAGACCGGATTAGGCAGAAAGAGTGCCTGCGGTATAGTGTTTGCAGGCTCTGTGATTATCGGATTGCCGTCAGCTTTGGGCTTCAGTATTTGGGATGGCATCAAGCCTTTAGGTATGGATATACTGACCTTCTTTGATTTCATCAGTAACAGTGTGGTTATGCCCATCGTAGCAATACTTACCTGTATATTTATCGGCTATATCGTAAGGCCCAAGCAAATGATAAACGAGATCGAAGCTCAGGGAGCTACGTTCAATCAGAAAAAGCTGTTTTCCGTTATGATAAAGTATATCGCTCCCGTTTTTATTGTTCTTATATTTATCTTCTCACTGTGTGAGGCTTTCAATATTGAAACTCTCTTCGGAATACAGATACTGAAATAAAACAGCACCCCGAGCAATGCTCGGGGTGTTATTGTTGATATGTTTTGTATTTGACGAAATGAGATCACCGATTACGGTCAAGATAATCCTGCAATATTATCTGTGCCGACAAAGTATCCACCACGTCCTTACGCTTCTTGCCGTGGGTGCCTGTGGCATCGAGATAGGTATGAGCCACCATAGTGGAGCATCTTTCATCAAATAACTCTACAGGCAGGTCTGTCTTTTCTCTTAAAAAGCTTGCAAAGAGCTGAGCCTTTTCGCTTCTCGGCCCCCTTGTGCCGTTCATATTTACAGGGTCACCTATTACTATTTTTCCCGCACCGTTTTTTTGTGCGTGTTCAATTACAATATCACAGAGCTCGTGCATACCCTTTGCCTTGACCGTTCCTATTCCGTTTGCCATCATTCCGAGGGCATCCGAAATTGCCAGTCCCGTACGCACGTCTCCGTAATCGACCGCTAAAATTTTAATATAAGCCATAGCCTCTTGCCTCAAGTACTCCTTCTATTACCGACTCACAGAACTCTTTTACGTCATCGCAGACTTCAAGTTTGTTTTTTTCGTTAAAAAGCTCGTGACGGCAGTCATCGTATAATTTATATTTCAAGAAATTAAGCTCACACTCGTTAAGTCTGTCAAAGACCTCGTCTACACCCTTGCCGTAGCCGCCTACAGGGTCGTCTCTGCCGCTTATGATATATACGGGAAGCCAGTGAGGGACAGACTTTGCCCACTCCTCACTTGAAACGCATTTCAGCAGATTGAACATATTTTTATACGCACTTACCGTAAAGGTAAAGCCGCAATAGGGGTCCTCGTCATATGCTTTTCTTACAGACTCATCACGGGTAAGCCAGGACAGGGGATCCTTTTCGCTTTTAAAGAGCTTGTTGTAGCCTGAAAAAGACATATTTTTTACAAATCGGCTTCTGTATTTCGGACCCTTAAGCTTTTCTATGACCGAACAGAGAATAAGACCCGCACCTATAGCCTTATTTGTTCCGGATGTTCCGCATATGACACAGCCGTCGATGGTGTCGGCGTATCTTGTTATATAGTCACGGACAACAAATGAACCCATAGAATGTCCGAGCAATATGTAGGGCAGGGTGCGGTAGCTTTTTCTCACGATCTCATTCAACTGCTTTAAGTCATCTGCAAAGCAACTCCACGTATCAGAGCCAAAATAGCCTAAATCCTCTACGGCAACACCCTTTCCGTGACCCATATGGTCGTTGCCGCAGACAACAAACCCGTTATCCGTAAAATATTTTATCGTATCCTTATATCTGTCAAAGTACTCGCACATACCGTGGGATATCTGAATTATACCCTTGGCATTGGAGTCGGGCAGGCAGATTCGGTAGGTAATATTGTTTTCCCCATTGGAGGATAAAAATGTTCCTGTTTTTTCTTTCATGCTTCTATCTTGATTTTTAAATCTCTTTGTTCGGCAAATTCCTTTATATCATTGTGACAGGGAACAGAATTGTATGAGCCGGGTCTTGTGACTGTGATGGCACCTGCAATATTGGCATATTCGCAGGCACGCTTGATATCACCCGAACGCAGATATTCCACCGCAAGAGCCGCCGTAAATACGTCTCCGGCTGACGTGGTGTCCACTGCCTTTACATAGTGGGGAGCGATGATGTTGTGATATAATCCGTCATAGAGGAAAACTCCTCTGTCACCCAGCTTAAGCACGTAATATTTTGCCTTAATGAGTTTGGCAAGTGTCATACAAGCCTTAAGGCATTTTTCCTTGTCGGTGGGATTGATATCCGTATATATCTGGGTTTCTGCTTCGTTTGGAGAGAATATCTCCACCGGCCCAAGGGCACTTAAGGGGAAATCCTTTGAGGCCGGTCCTGCGTCAACTATTATGGGGACGTCGGTATTACGGGCATATTTTGCAGTATCTAAGACGGTGTCTGCATCTATCTCCAGCTGTAGGAGAAGGGCATCGGGGCAGCATTCCATAGCGTATGCGGTATCGTCATAGGTCAGCTTTTTATTTGCACCGGGATAGGTTACTATACGGTTTACGCCGTTCTTTTCTACCATAACGAGAGCCAGACCTGTACGCTCCTCGGGATCCTCTGTGATATAGTCGGTATTGATACCCGCTTTTCTGTACATAGTCATAAGCTTATCGGCATAGTCGTCATTTCCCAGCTTGGTGCAAAAAACAGACTCACCTCCAAGTCGGCTGACCGCATAAGCGGAATTTGCTCCCTTACCTCCGGGAGTGATGGAGTACCCGTAATTTGATTTCAATGTTTGTCCTGCCGAGGGGATATAAGGCATATTGGCGGTCAGGTCAACGTTGGCGCTGCTAACAGTAAGTATAACAGGTCTTTTCTTTGTAAGCATGGCATTTCCCCCTTACTTTATGCTACATATGTTCATTATAATGTTAACATATATTTAATTCAAAATCAATAGTTCATAAAAAGTTTGCTTGCAAGCTTGTGTATATTGTAATATAATTGTCTTTAAAGAGGTGATAAATATGAAGCTTAAAGCTTTATTTGCTGTTTTAATTCTTACACTTACAGTATTTTCAGGCTGTTCTGCATCCGGTACAGATATAGAGGCTCCCGATGGAATGAAGCTCTTTTCAAATGAGCATACCGACTATACCGCATTTGTTCCCGTGAGCTGGACGGTTGATATGTCCACCGGAACTCTCAGTGCATACGTTTCCTCAGCTGATGCCTCAAGCGTGGTCATTACAGCTCAGATGCTGGGACAGGATGACCCCAAGACCCTTGACGGGTATTGGAAGCGCTACGAGGAAAATTTCAACTCCACTTTCAAGGAGTTTGAATATGTGGGTGAGGCCCCCACTACCACCACGTTATCAGGTGAGCCTGCAAATAAGTACGTATATACCGCAAAGCTGGGAGATAATCAGTATAAGTTTATGCAGGTGGTCGTTATACGCGAGATGACTGTTTACGTTATCACATATACCTCAACTCCAGAGGGCTATGATGCTAATTTGGAGGACGTGGAGAAGATACTTGACAACTTCTCCTTCAATAAGTAATGGAATTATACTTTGACAATTCTGCCACTACAAAGCCCTATGACAGCGTGATAGACGTAATGTCCCGGACAATGAGGGAGTATTGGGGAAATCCCTCCTCTCTGCATACCAAGGGTTATGAGGCGGAAAAAAAGCTTAATGAGGCACGCAAGGCTCTGCTTGATTCACTCGGTGTCCGTGACAGCCATTCTGAGTTGTTTTTTACCTCGGGGGGAACAGAGGCAGATAATTTGGCTATCCTCGGCACTATGCGTGCAAAGGCAAGAAATAAAGGAAAAAAGCTTATTACCACCAAAAGTGAGCATCCCGCAATACTTGAGCCTGCAAGACAGCTTGAGGCAGAGGGGTTTGAGGTGGTATATCTTTCCTGCCGCGGGGGCAAGGTGGATATAAACGAATATATGTCGGCTCTAGACAAGAATACGGTTATGGTCAGCATTATGACCGTGAACAACGAAACGGGAGCGGTATACGACGTAAAAAAACTCTTTGGTATGGCAAAGGCGGTTTCTCCCGACATAGTTACTCACACCGATGCGGTACAGGCGTATATGAAGCTGCGGCTGAACCCCGAAGCTATGAAATGTGATATGATGACACTTTCCGGGCATAAGATCCACGGACCCAAGGGTATCGGCGCATTGTACGTTTCCGCGGAATGCATAAAGAAGCGTATTCTTTCTCCTCATACCTATGGTGGCGGTCAAGAAAAGGGCTTTCGCAGCGGAACCGAAAATCTTCCCGCGATCCTTGGCTTTGCCGAGGCGGTAAAGACAGGGATCTATCCGACCTCTGTAGGAGAGCTTCGTGAATATATCATTAAAAATCTCCCGTCCGAGATAAGACCGAACATACCGGCAGCATACGCTCCCCATATACTGAATATAACTCTTCCCGATATACGAAGCGAGACTATGCTCCACTTCCTTTCCGCAAAGGGAATTTACGTTTCCAGCGGTTCGGCCTGCTCCTCAAATTCCGGTCACGCAAACTACGTGCTTCCCGATTTTGGGCTTGTCGAAAATGAGGCAGATCACTCTATCCGGATCAGTCTTGACCCCTCGCTTGGTTATGATGATGCCGACAGGTTGATCGAGGCATTGAAAGAGGGGCTTAATACTCTTGTAAGAAGTACAAAATGATAAAAACTTCCGTTTTACGGAAGTTTTTTTATTCCTTACATTTTCCGACAGTATTGTGTATATGTTATATGGTAAAATACTGGAAAATATTAGGAGATGAAAATTTGAATATCAATACTGCATATAATATAAGTCTTGGATGTATACTTTTGATTTTCTTTTTAGTATCATATTTTCTGGGCAGCTTCTTATATGCTTCAGAAAAGGACGAGTTGCCAAAGCCTGTGGAGAAGGAGACCGGCTTTACCGTGGCACCATATAATCCTGACAAGCAGCCTGACAGTTTGCAGCATATTCCTGAGCCGAAGCAAACAGAGGCAGGCAGTCCTGCTGTGGTTAAGCGTTATTATGATATTCCTCTGACAGACGAAAAGCAGGATTACGTATTTGATATGTGTGAGAAATACGGTGTGTCCTGCGAGCTGGTATTTGCAATAATGGGTGCAGAAAGCATCTACAGCGAGGTTCAGATATCAAAGGACGGCGATTACGGAATAATGCAGATAAATCGCATAAACCATCAGAGGCTTTCGCAGGAGCTGGGAGTCAGTGATTTCCTTGATTATAAGCAGAACGTTCTCTGTGGTATTTATATGCTTTCGGATTACTATAACCGGTATACCGATTTCAACAAGATAGCAATGTGTTACCGCTACGGTGAGACAGGCGCAAAGAAGATGTGGGACCAGGGTATATACGAGACAGACTATACGCGGCAGATAGTCAGAAGCATAGCGATGCTGAAATATAGATAAAAGCCTTGCGTCGCAAGGCTTTTTTGAATGCAGAATGCAGTTATAAAATCTGATTTACCATATCCACCAGCTTTTTAAGCTCCGCTTCACAAAGGTTTTTGTCGGGACGAACAATACGGTAGCGGATGTCCTCAAAAACAGGGGTTGCCTTTTCAAGCTCAGGTCTTCGTGCGGCAGACAGCTTTGCGGTCAGCGATCGCGGTGTATCCGATGCCTTAATGCCGTACTTGTGTCCCCTCATTAATCTGGTATATACCGAATATGCATAGGCATATTTTTCTTCAAGAGTCGATTTACTTGCCAGAGCTATATCAAAGCTTTGACGGGTCAGCTCTTCTTTGATTTTATATTCTCGGTACTCTATAACGCAGTCGATATCTACGTCGGTATCCACGTAGCTTTCGGGCAGGGAGGTGCTTTGCTTTCCCTCAAAGAGGCTCAGCAAGCCTTCAATAAAATCACCTATACTTGTAAAGAGAAGCTTGACAAGATAGAAGAATTTTTTTAAGAGATGCTTACGGTATATCCACCAAAGCACAAGGATAAGAAAGGCTCCTACCACCACGAACATCGAGACCTTCATTATGCCCGACATTCCCTCGGCATCTTTCACCGAGAAGAGCTTTGCCCAAAACTCGCCCATCGTAACGCCGTCGGCGGGCATAGCTTCATCCGTTATAAATCTGTCCTCTTCCTGTGTGGCATCGTGGGGGTCGAGCGTTATATCGGGATGTATGATGCCTAACGCCAAAACTATCATACAGAAGATAAGTGTTGCGGCAATCAGTGTTAGAGCATAATGCTTTAAGGTCAGCTTAAGATTATAGGATCTGAAATTATTCGAGGGTACGCGGAACTTGGATGCCGAAAGCGACTCGTCTATACATCCGAGGTTACTTACCGTAAAGAAGATTCCTATAAAGAGAGCAAGTGAAAGTGTTACCGGCATAAGCGAAACACCGAAGATTATGGAAATGATGAAGCATATAAGATACAGTGCACCGTATCCATATGCCGATTCGGTATATATAAGCTTGTGATAGGGAAGGAACCATAATACTACGCCAAGTATCATCATAGCTGATGCGATGATCGGCGGGATATAGAGATACAGAGCATAGGGGTCAATAAATCCGTCCAAAGATATACGGTAGCTTCTGTAGAGGGTTATCGTAGGTATCACGGTCAGAATACAAATGAAGATAGGAAATATACAAGCACTTACGTCAATGTATTTTATACCGCCGTCAAAGCGGATGTCCTTACGTTTATAATGGGTTATCCTGCCGGCAAGGGCTTGCAGAAGATATCCTACAGATACAAACAGCACAGGACCGGCAAAGGCAAACAGGAGATCAAATATCTCATTCTCCCCTGCACCCATAAATGCATATAAAAAAGGAGAAAGTATAAGTGTAAAAGCAAAAACAGAAAGCAACTTTGCGGTCTTGGCAAATTTGATATTAGTATTCATTTACTTTTCTCCTTTCTGTGGGCATTTTATCTGTACGTTTTATAAAATACTCGTATTCCGGCGGGTAAATCAGGTACACTCTTAAGCGTAGAGGTTGCAAATATGATAACCTCTATTCCCAGTGCCTTCATCTTAAGGGCAAAATCTGTTATGACCTCATCAATATAGGACGTTACAAGCACAAGATTCTTGCAGGTGGGATTGCTTTCATTTTCAATTAACAGCTCCTCCAGCATATCTTCAATTCGGCAGGAGAGCTTCATTTCAACTCCCGCAAGCATACGCAGAGCTTCTTTTATATCCGATCTTCCCGAAAAATACTCTGAGATGAAATAATCCCTTTCGTCATTTTCGTGAGTGGTGTTACATATCATCCTGACGGGTATCTCCTCGGAAAGCGCTCTGTCAAAGACGGAAGCACATACCGAGATACCAAGCTCCACAAGCTCGGCGGATTCAGGGGTGGTTCCCGTATCCTCTCTGCCTCTTGACTGGAGATTGAACACAAGGTCAAAGGAGTTACGCTCGGTATACTCGTCTATATCCACCATCTGCTTCTGCATACGGGCGGATGCCTTTTGGTTTATACGGCTGACGGGGTCTCCCGGTCGGTACTCACGGGTACCGAGATATAGAAGCGGATCGGGTATAAGCGAAAAGTCTGTTGTATTATCCCCCATAGGGTCGGTGACGGGGATAAAATATTCTTCCAAGTCGATGGGAGAGGGAAGAACGGTTACCGTGTTTTCCTTTTCACGGGGAGCTTCAAAGAAGGCGGAGAGCTTGGTCGTGCCAAAGATGTCGCTTACCACCATACGTGCTTCTCCCAGATGGTATATACCCCTTCTGCTTGCCCTTATACGCCAGCGGCGCTCAACTGCAGAGCCGGGCTTTAAGACAAATACGCTCTCGATATTGTGCATATGGGCGGTCTTATGTCTCTCTCCCTCCTTGTCGTAAAGGCAAAAATCAAGTCCCGTAGGCAGGGTAACGTCTACCCTCACGTTTGGCAGAGGGATATTCTTTGCATTTGCTATGGTCTCGTAGAGAAAGAAATCATCTCCCTCCGATACCTCTCTTGCTTCTGTACGTACCTTGTAGACCGTATTGTTAAGAGCTCTTTTTCGGAACTGTGTGGCTCTCAGAGCAAATATGGCTATGGCAACTATCACTAAAACTATAAACGGCATTATTCTATAGGTGCGGGAATTGTGTCAAGTATAGAAGCGATAAGGGTATCGTTTGACTCGGTCATACTTAAGCTTCTGCCTTGGTTTGATATTATACGGTGGGTAAAACAGGGAAGCACCATAGCCTTGACGTCATCCGGCAGCACGTAATCTCTGCCCTGCATTGCCGCATACGCCTGCGACAGTCTCATTAAGGCAAGTGAGCCTCTGGGACTGACACCGAGACGTATACGTTTATCCGTTCTTGTTGCATTGGCTATTGATACGATATATCCTGCTACAGAATCACTTACCTTTATCTCAGGAACAGCCTTCTGTGCTGCTGCTATATCCTCGGCCGTACATACCGCCTTAAGTGAGGATATAAGGTCGGATCTGCCGTGACCCTTTAATATCTCAAGCTCGTTTTCGGGTTCGGGATAGCCTAAGGTCATCTTTATTATAAACCTGTCCGTCTGAGCCTCAGGCAGAGGGAAGGTTCCCTTTGTCTCCACGGGGTTCTGCGTTGCTATAACGAAGAAGGGGGACGAAAGAGGATAGGTGGTATTTCCTACCGTTACCTGTTTTTCCTGCATTGCCTCAAGAAGTGCTGATTGGGTACGGGGAGTTGCGCGGTTTATCTCGTCGGCTATAACTATATTGGCAAATACGGGGCCGCGGTGGAAGGTAAACTCCTGTGTTTTCATATTAAAGAAATCTATACCCGTGATATCCGCAGGCAGAAGGTCGGGGGTGAACTGTATACGTTTCACGTCTCCGCCGATGGATATAGCAAGAGCCCTTGCAAGAGTAGTCTTACCCGTACCGGGTACGTCCTCCAGAAGTATATGTCCTCCGGCAAGCACAGCGCACAGTACCAGCTCGGTTTCTGCGGTCTTGCCCATAAGGACGTTTCCTATGTTTTGCTTGAGTTTTGAAGCCAATTCTGCAATATTCATACAAATTCTCCTAAGAAATGTTATTTATATTTTACCACAAACAGGGTTGCTTTGCAATATATATAAAAATATATAGAAAATATTTCATTTAACCCTTGACAAAGATGGGGCAGGCTTGTATAATTATCCGTATATGATTGAATAAACAAACAGAAAGTTGAGGAAATACAATGGATAAGAAGGACATCAAAAAAGTAGTATTAGCATACTCCGGAGGTCTTGATACCTCTATAATCATTCCGTGGCTTAAGGAAAACTACAACAACTGTGAGGTAGTTGCAGTTTCCGGCGACGTAGGACAGGGTACAGAGCTTGACGGTCTTGAAGAAAAGGCTTTAGCTACAGGTGCTTCTAAGCTCTACATCGAGAACCTTGAAAAGGAATTCGTTGAGGATTATATATTCCCCACAATGCAGGCAGGCGCAGTTTACGAAAAGGACTACCTCCTCGGTACCTCCTTTGCAAGACCCTGTATTGCAAAGCGTATCGTAGAGATCGCTCTTGCAGAGGGTGCTGACGCTATCTGTCACGGCTGTACCGGTAAGGGTAACGACCAGGTTCGTTTTGAGCTTACCATCAAGGCTTTCGCTCCCGATATGGCGATCATCGCTCCCTGGCGTGAGTGGGATATCAAGTCCCGTGAGGAGGAGATCGAGTATGCCGAGGCACACAACATTCCTCTTAAGATAAACCGTGAGACCAACTATTCCAAGGACAAGAACCTCTGGCATCTCAGCCACGAAGGACTTGATCTCGAGGATCCCGCAAACGAGCCTCTCTACAACAAGCCCGGCTTCCTTGAAATGGGAGTATCTCCCGAGATGGCTCCCGACAAGCCCACCTACGTTAAGATCAGCTTCGAGAAGGGTGTTCCCGTAGCTCTTGACGACGTTAAGATGGATTCCGTATCCCTCGTTAAGAAGCTCAACGAGCTTGGCGGTGCCAACGGTATCGGTCTTGCCGATCTGGTTGAAAACCGTCTCGTTGGTATGAAGAGCCGCGGCGTTTACGAAACTCCCGGTGGTACCATCCTTTACAGAGCACATCAGGTTCTTGAGACCATCACTCTTGACCGTGATACACAGCACTATAAGGAAGTTCTTGCAGTTAAGTTTGCAGACCTTGTATACAACGGTCAGTGGTTCACACCTCTGCGCGAGGCTCTCACCGCTTTCGTTGACAAGACACAGGAGACTGTTACAGGTGACGTTACCCTTAAGCTCTACAAGGGCAATATGATAAACGCAGGTGTTACCTCTCCCTATACTCTCTACAGCGAGGAGATCGCAACCTTTGACGAGGATGAGGTTTACGACCAGACAGACGCTGCAGGATTTATCAACCTCTTCGGTCTTCCCATCAAGGTAAAGGCTCAGAGCAATCAGAGAAATAAGTAATCTAAAAGCCATCGGAAACGATGGCTTTTTTTAATGCGGAGTTGAGGTTTGAAAACCCGAATTGGCGGTTTTCTTCCCTAATTCCTAATATCTAATTTCAATCAGTCTCGATTATGGGACGGGGCGACGCCCCTTGCATAGCTTGTCAACCCGTTATCTCGGAAATGATACCGTGATTGCCGTAAATGACCTTATTTTCTATCCTTACACAGAGTCCGTCCTCGATGCTCTGAGCAAAAAGAGCTCGGTTCTCTGCATAGAGCACTGCATCATTTTCACTCTCAAATTCATAGATATAGACGAATCTCAGCACGCTTCCGTCATGATAGGTGAGGTGTACCAAATTAAGTATATCCCCCTCAAGAGCAATTCCTTGAGCGATCTTTTCCCGGGTCTGCGCTATAGTCTGAGGATTGTAATACCCACCGCAAAGCTCGGTTGCATCCTCGATTGACTTAACTATCCCCTCAACGCTTGCGGGATCGGGGTCGGATTCACCCTCTGCTTTGAAGCTGTCGGGATATTCATAGTCAGAAAGGCTAAGGGCATTGATACAGGCGGAGCTTCCGAACAAATACATAGCACCGAAACGGTTGGTATGATCAAATCCGTTATATGTTTCGCTCGCCGCTTTTGCATCCTCCTCGCGGGTAAAGCATATGATCTGAACATTTTCCCCTGTATAGTTATCGTAAAGGCGGTATGACTTGACCACGGGCTCTGAGGGGTTGATCTGATCGTTATATACCTCATTACAGCCGGGGGTCCCGAGGGTATGATCGAAGGTGCTGAGCTTGCAAAGTTCCTCTATGACCGTCTCGGGAGTAAGGAGTTCTTTTTCGATAACCTCATCGGTTTGCTCGCCTTCTTTGTTTTGCGGAGTCTTGATGGGATCGGATGTCTTTGAAGTGCACGCTGCCATAAATAGCAATGCAAGACATAATATTAGCGCTAAAACTCTTTTCATTTTATTCTTTATTTGCTTTTTCGGCAGAAAGAGCCTCATAGCTGTCACGGTCTATCAAGCCTAAGGAGATCATTTTTTCTGTCCATAGCTGAAGAGACTCTACAGTTACCGATATTCTTTCCAGCTCCTTTTGTATATGTATATAATCGGCAAGCTCGTCATTTCTGACCCTTCCGTCAGAGGCGATCTCAATTATGCGTTCCTTGTGCTTGTCTATGGAATTAAGACAGGCAAGCAGCTCTAATACTATCTGAGCAAAGCCCTCGCTTTTGATCTCGGGAACATATTTCTGACCTATGGGACATTGGTTGGCGCAGTAATAATTACATAGCTTAGGTTCATTGTAGCCTTCTGACATACATAATATCTCTTCGGGATAAGCAAGAGTTTTTTCATTCTCTATCTTCTCGATACGCTCTGCCGAGACCGAGCCTAAGATTTCTTCGGCTCTTTCACGGGTATAGCCGAGTTTTTCTCGTGTTGTCTGATATAAATTTTTGTTTTTCTTAACAGATGCTCTGCCCATTTTTAACCTCGCTTACAGTATTTGATTATATAATATCATAAATAATATTTTAGTCAATTATTATTTTGACAAAATAACCGTGTTTATTTTGCTGTCTTGATCAAATAGATGTCTTGATTTATTTTTAAAAATGTGTTATAGTAATCTCAATTATATTTTACGGAGATAATTATGGAAAAAATGTGGGCAGGCCGCTTCCAAAAAGAGCTTGACGTAGCGGCAAACGATTTTAACTCTTCAATAAGATTTGACAGTAAGATGTACCGCGAGGATATCACCGGCTCTATGGCACACGCGGCAATGCTGGGTGCTAAGGGAATTATACCCAAGGAATCAAGCGAAAAGATCATAGAAACTCTCGGTTATATCTTAGCCGATATAGACGAAGGCAAGCTTGAGTTCGATATGAATGCCGAGGATATACATATGTTTATCGAAGCAGAGCTTACAAAGCGTATAGGTGATATAGGCAAGCAGCTTCATACCGCAAGAAGCCGTAACGATCAGGTTGCACTTGACTTAAAAATGTATATGAAGACCCGTACCGACGAGGTCATCGAGCTTATCCGTAATCTTATGTCGGCACTTCTCAGCCTTGCAAAGGAGCATAAGGCAGTTATTATGCCCGGCTACACTCATCTCCAGAGGGCACAGCCTGTGACCCTCGGTCATCATATGATGGCATATGCTATGATGTTCAGCCGTGACATTAAGAGACTACAGAATGCAAAGGCTCTGATGAATACATCACCGCTTGGCTCCTGTGCTCTTGCAGGCACCACCTACGATACAGACCGTGATATGGTAGCCGCCGAGCTTGGATTTGACGGTGTGGCGCTTAACAGCCTTGACGGTGTATCCGACCGTGACTACTGTGTTGAGCTTACTGCGTGCTTCTCAATCATTATGATGCATCTCTCCCGTCTCTGCGAGGAGATAATAATGTGGTCAAGCTGGGAATTTAAGTTTATTGACCTTGATGACAGCTATTCCACAGGCTCGTCTATTATGCCCCAGAAAAAGAATCCGGATATGGCAGAGCTTATCAGAGGTAAAACAGGCAGAGTATACGGCGACCTTATGGGTATACTTACCGTGCTTAAGGGTATTCCCCTTGCATACAACAAGGATATGCAGGAGGACAAGGAGGGAATATTTGATGCGGTAGAGACCGTTTCAGCTTGCCTTTCCATTGCTACCCCTATGCTCGCAACAATGAAGGTTAATAAAGAGAATATGTACCGTGCCGCAGGCGGCGGTTTTATCAATGCTACAGACTGTGCCGACTATCTGGTTAAGAAGGGAATGCCCTTCCGTACCGCATATAAGATAGTAGGTCAGAGCGTTGCAATGTGTATCGAAAATCATACCACTCTTGAGGAGCTTCCCCTTGAAAAGTACAAGGAAATGAGCGAGCTTTTCGAGGAGGATGTCTACGAGGCGATAAATCTTGAGACCTGTGTAAATAAGCGTATCTCCAAGGGCGGAACCTGTGTGGCATCGGTTGAAGCTCAGATAGAGTATATCGAGAATTTTCTGAAATAACAAAACATCCCGATGGCAAAAGCCATCGGGATTATTTATTATTCTTCAACTACGGATTTTATCTTGGTTATCTCACTGATGATCTTGGGATCAAACTTGGGGCGGCGGTCGTAGGTATACAGTCCGTTTATCTCCTGCTCGATATCATAGAGCTGGGTATAACAGAAAGCACCTATCGCCTTGTTGTCAAAGAGAGCGTTACACAGACCTCTGTATCTCTCGATGAATTCTTCCTCGGTCTTGGGGGCATTGCCGTAGCCCCAATCGCCCTTTCTTTCCTCTTCGTCAATAACCCAGCTTGCACCACCAAACTCGGAGAGGAAGCATACCTCGTTGGTTTCAAGCATCATCTTTTTCCAACGGGTGTATCCGTCAGGAATACTGATAGCCTTACCCTCGGCCAAAGGCATATAGGTTTCGCGGAAGGTATCAACGTCCTGCTCATAGTCGTGGGTGTCGCACATATCGTATGTACCGGGAACGTGACCCCATCCGGAAACACCTATAAAGAGACGGTTCGGGTCATATGCCTTTGTTATATCATAAAGCATCTTGGTACATTCACGGTCAACCAGATATCCCGTTTCGTTCATAGGACACCAGCCGATAATAGCGGGGTGGTTATAGTCACGAAGTATCATCTCAAACCACTCCTGAGGAAGACTTGCACAGATCATATCGTGGTTACAGGTGTCAAGACCCCAGCAGGGGTATTCGCCCCAAACCATATAGCCGTGACGGTCTGCGTGATAGAAGAAGCGGGGCTCAAAGAACTTCATATGGAGTCTGGCACCGTTAAAGCCCATTTCAAGACCGCGAAGCACGTCAGCCTCCAGCTCCGCATCAGAGGGAGCGGTATAAAGTCCGTCGGGATAGAAGCCCTGGTCAAGAACAAGACGCTGGAATATAGCCTTGCCGTTAAGGTAGGTAACACCACGACGCAGAGCTATATCTCTTAAACCGAAGTAGCTTTCAACAATATCATCGCCGAGAGTAAACTTGATATCATAGAGATTGGGGTTTTCTGTATCCCAAAGATATCTCTTGTCCTCGGGGATAATAATGCTGAACTGCTCGTTGTCCCAGTCGATAACCCTCTCTGCAGAAATTATATGCTCACCCTTAAAGCTTACCTCAGCCTTAAAGGTCATAAGCTCCGCGTTCTTGGTGCTTACTTCAAGACGAAGCTCGCCGTTCTTTGCATTGGGAGTCATCTTAACGTTCTTGATGAAAGCGGCGGGAGTATTTTCAAGCCATACGCTCTGCCATATTCCCGTGGTACGGGTATAGAAGCACTCGTAAGAGGAAAACTCTGTTGACTGCTTACCGCTGGCGATACGCTTGTCCTTCTCATCATCGGTGGCGTTAACGGTGATACGGTTCTCACCTTCAACAAGAAAATCGGTAATATCAAATGCAAAAGGTGTATAACCGCCTCTGTGAGTGCCGACCTCCTTTGAGTTTACAAAAACCTTGGTAAAATAGTCACAGGCATCGATATGAAGAACGGTTCTTTTGCCCTCTTCCCGCCACTCTGCGGGAACAGTGAAGGAACGGGTATACCACACACCTTTTATAAATTCTTTTATGCCGATACCCGAAAGCTCTGACTGAGGACAGTAGGGGACATTTATCTTTTTGTCATAAGAGGTCTTTACCTGATAACCCAGGTACTCACCGTTGTGAGCATCGTCAATGGTAAAATCCCATACACCGTTAAGACAGATCCAATCTTTTCTTACAAACTGAGGACGGGGATACTCTGTTCTGAAATTAACTTCCATAATTATAGTCTCCTTAAAAAAGCGGCTGAGAGCCGCTTTAATGAATAATGAATGATGAATAATGAATAATTATGGTTGAAAACTGTTGCATTTATGCAACAGTTTTCTTCCTTCACTTTGCACTTTGCACTTTGAATTTTGCACTCCGAAATTAAATAATCTGTGATTATTTAATTTCGGGCAGGCTTGCCGCAGCAACAGACTGACCTACACGGCGGCTGTTCTCGTCGGGAATGTGAAGTGTGATCTTCTCATTTAGCTCGGGGAATTCCTTAGCTAAAACTTCCTTAGCTCTGTCAAGCAGGATCACACCGCCCTCACCGGAGGTAACACGACCCATAATGAGAACGTGCTTTATATCATAGAAGAGGGAATAGTAAGCGATGGTGTAGCCAAAATATGCACCGATGGTGTCATAGATCTTTGCGGCTCTCTCATCACCCTGTGCCATAAGACCCTGAACTACCTTAAGCTTTTCAGCGGGAGAAAGAGATTCTTCAAGCTCAATACCTGCTGCGGGAGCAAGCTTGATTACCGCATCCTGAGAGAAATACTTAACGCCGCAGCCGTAATCGCCCGACCACTCGTCAACCATAGCGTTCTTAGAGAAATCACAGGGAACGAAAGCAAGCTCGTTGAGCCAGCCTGTGATGTTGCCCTGACCGTCAACGTAGCCGCCTGCCTCACTCGTACCCATAGCGATACCGAGAACGTTGTTGTCGTTAAGATCCATAGCACCTGCAAGAGCGGTAACGTCACCATCGTTTGCAACCTCAAGGGGCACGTCACCGAATTCCTTTGCTACGTTGATATACATATCCTTGCACTTAGCGTCAAACTGATCCTTGGGTACTTTAAGGAACAGGGAAGCAACCATAATACGGTTGTCAACGTAAACGCCTGCAGAGGAAACGCCGATAGCGTCAACTCTGGGCATATGCTCTGCCGCTGTCTTCATAGCGGAGAGGATTCCGTCGTAGTGATAGTCGGGGTCGAAGTTTGTCTTGGGGAACCAAACTACCTCCTCGCTGTATACGCTCTTGCCGTCGATAACTGCGGAAACCTTTCTGTCGCTTCCGCCTGCGTCAAAGCCGATACGGCAGCCGTCAAGGTGACGTCCTACGGGAGTAGCGGATTCGCTTGTTACGGGGACGTTCTCAATATCTCTGTACTCCACGGTAAAGGGTGTTTCATAAACACCTGCCATAAAGTCAAAGTCAAACGCTCTTGCACCATCTGCGGAATAAGCCTCTGCGAGTCTGTCTGCGATAAGCTTTGAGCCTGCGATAATAACCTTATGACCGCCGCGAACCCAGAGAAGGGACTTTACAAGTCTTTCGATAAACTCATAGTTTTCATCGTCGTGACCTGTGCCCTCGGGATAGATAACCGTTTCAAAAGCGGAAACGTAACCCTTGTTACGCTCGATACCGATAACGAGCTTAGAGCCGCCAGCGGCCTTTGCTCCCTTGGTAAATTCACGGTACACCAGCATCATAGGTGTAAATTCTTTGTCAAGTATAGCTTCAACCTTAAGCTTCATATCTGATATCTCCTTGGATAATTGTTTTCTTGATATTAAAATCCTTGTCTGCTATAACAAGGTCTGCATCCTTACCTACGGTAATAGAGCCCTTTGTGTCTCCCATACCGATGGAGTTTGCGGGATTGAGAGATGCGGCAGCTACCACCTCCCACAGGGGAAGGGAAGTATGCTCAGCTACGTTCTTTACAGCCTCGTTGAGCTTAAGCACGGAGCCTGCGATAGTTCCGTCCTCTAAAAGACACTGAATACCCTTTACAAATATAGGCTGTCCGCCAAGCGAATATTCACCGTCGGGCATACCTCCTGCACGGGTACAGTCGGTGATAAGCAGGAACTTGTCACCCTTGCACTTTGCAACAAGCTCAAAAAGACCTGTATGGATATGGAATGTGTCACAGATAAGCTCTGCATAAACGTCGGCGCTCATACCTGCACCAACCACACCGGGCTTACGGTGGTGAAGGGCGGTCTGAGCATTAAAGAGATGGGTAACGTGATCCGCACCGCACTCAAAGGCCTTCATAGCCTGCTCGTAGGTAGCATCGGTATGACCTACCGATACTCTTACGTCAGAGTTTTCTCTTATCTTCTTTATTGCATCATAGCCGCCTTCTGTTTCGGGAGCTATGGTTACAAGCTTAATTATATCGCTGTTCTTGATAACCCAGTCAGCGTCGGGGTTCTTGATATGCTCTTCTGCCTGAGCGCCCTTTTTGTTTGCGTTGATAAAGGGACCCTCTGCGTTAACGCCTGCAAGGTAAGCACCCTTCCAGGTCTTAGATTCCTCCTGTATGGAACGTACGATATCAAGCGCTGCTTCGATCTCGGGGATAGAAACGGTCATAGTGGTGGGGAGAAATGCGGTAACACCGTTCTTTACCACACCCTGCGCCATCTTGCGGATACCCTCGGGCTTGCCGTCGCTGGCATCCTCGTTTAAGTAACCGTGGATATGTACGTCCACCAGGCCCGGCATTACGTAGCTGCCCTCGGCATCTATCACCTCAGCCTCTGCGGGAACGTCGCATTCATCCACCAGTCCTATAATTTTTTCGTCATACAGTACAGCCTTGTCAACTATACTGTCGGTAAGAATAACCTTACCGTTTTTGATACATTTCATAGTCTTGCCCTCATATAAATAAAATCAAGAAAATTATATCACTAAAGGAAAAATAAAACAAGGTATTTCCGACAAAAAATTCAGTTTTTTCGATTGAATTAAGTTGACCTGTAGGGAATGCATTTATGCATTCCGAAAACGTTGGATTATCACTAATAATATTTCAGCGAACCAAACGAAGCGGAACGGATAAATCCGGTTTCCTACAACAGATCGTTCGCTTTCCGAACTGTTTATATATATTATTCGGTTTTTTTTTATAAAACGCTTGTAAAATGTGTTTTTTTGTGGTAAACTGATATTGCCAAATTATATTAATACGAATATTGAAAAAAGAGGAACGTGGTATAGGGGATATTATACCCTTTTTGCTCATACCCTGAATTTGATAAAATGCAGATTCCATCGGTGTGAGTGAATTTAACGTTCTTCGTATTGATATAGTTTGGCGACTATCGGAGTTTGCGTTTTTGTGCGGTTACTTCGGTAGCCGCATTTTTTATTTTCAGGGGGATGGATTTATGAGTAAAGGAATATGTAAGGTATTTGTTTCGGTTTTATTGATGTTATCAATAATAACGGTTTTGACCGTACATGCTGTGTCAAATGAAACGTATAATAATACCCCGATAATCGTCGATATGTTCGATCCAAACGCTCAAAAAGAAGCCTTGCCCGTAAATTCAGGAGAAAGATTAGGCTTTCGATTCCACGCAACTGCAAGCTTTGATGCCTTGGAGTTTTGCTGTCCGAGCTGGGGAAACAATATCGGAAGTATGAGCTTTTCTATATACGAATGGAATAAAGATTTCGACACAACGCTTTCTCAACCGGCATTGGCAACGGTCAGACATATTAACTTTACCGATAACGCTGTTCTTAAAATTGGTTTTGATGAGATGTTATCCGGTGAATATATGGTGTTGTTCCACGATTCCGAGGAGCTTGTCGGTGTTTGGAGCTTTTTCAGTAATGTCAGCGGTAGTTATTTGTATTTGAACGGAGTAGAGTATGACAGGGAATTACAAGCTAATATTCATTATTGCGAAACACCCGAAAGCAACTTTATTGAATGCGAAAGCACTATCCGTCCTCCGAGCGAACCGAATCTTTATGAGGACCATATTCTCAATACCAGAGACGTAATGTCTGACACCTGGACAGCAACCGACGGATTGGGCAGGACTCTGCCAACAAACGATGAAACCGGAGATACCAGAGAGGATAAATTTGTAGGAATATTCTATTGGACTTGGCACGACTATCATTCTAAGAACAGTTCGCCTTACAACGTATCTGAGATTCTGAAGAATTATCCCGAATCCAGATTAGATACAAATCATCCTGCGTGGGGTGGATATAATGTAATGCATCATTGGAACGAACCGTTGTTTGGTTACTATACCACGGTAGATGATTGGGTATTACGTAAGCATGCGGAAATGCTGGCTGATGCCGGTGTTGATGTTATGATATTTGATAACAGTAACGGAATTTTTACCTGGCAAGAGTCATACACAAGGGTATTTGAAGTGTTTTCTCAGGCAAGAAAAGACGGTGTTAATACGCCTAAGATAGCTTTTCTGCTTCCTTTTGCGTCGGCTGAAAATACTAATTACCAGTTAGAGTTTTTATACAATGATATCTATAAGGAAGGCAAATACAACGATCTCTGGTTTTATTGGGAGGGTAAACCGCTTATTATGGCAAACGGCGAAGATCTGATAACACATAATGCCACCCATCACGCAATAAAGAATTTCTTTACCTTCCGGGCACCTCAGTCATCATATACCTCAGGTCAGACATCACAGGATATGTGGGGATGGATGTCAATATATCCTCAGCAGGTCTATTATAATGAGGACGGTACACCGGAACAGATCACCGTAAGCGTTGCACAGAATCATTCGGAAGAAATCGGTCTTACTGCGATGAACGGTGAGAACGTTTTTGACCGTACCTATACCTCCGAGGGTTATGATACACAGGAGAATGCTGAGCTGTACGGTGCCAATTTTGCACAGCAGTTTGAATACGCGATAAAAGTAGACCCTGAGTTCATATTCATTACAGGATGGAATGAGTGGGTTGCGGGACGGGCACAGAGCTGGCAATGTGTAGATAATGCGTTTCCTGACCAATATAACGATACTGCCAGCCGTGATATAGAGCCGTCCAAGGGAAAGCTTAAAGACCATTACTACTACCAGATGGTATCTTATATCAGAGCATTTAAAGGAACCGAAGCTTTACCTGAAGCAACCGATAAAACTACTATAAACATTAATTCCTCTGCAGAACAGTGGAACGTGGTCGGACCCGTATATTATGATTATATCGGCGCAACACAGGGCCGCAGTAGCCGCGGATATCAGGGTACATATTATACATCCGAATCTGTCCGTAACGATATTGCTGTATCAAAGGTTGCAAGAGACGACGAGAACCTTTATTTTTACGTTGAATGTGACAACGAGATCTCCGGACTCGGTGAATCCGAATGGATGCGCCTGCTTATCGACGTGGGTAACAGCGAGAACAGTTGGGAGAGTTTTGAATATATACTGAACAGACGTGAGGCAGGCATGCTCGAACGTTCCCTTGGCGGTTGGAATTGGGAAGAGGCAGGCAGAGTTGAATGGAATGTATCCAGTAAATGTTTACAGGTAGTGATTCCTGTAAAGATGCTCGGAATATCGGGTGAAGATATCGATATCAGCTTCAAGTGGGCTGATGATAATTTAGCCGAAAACGAATCAGGAGAGGCTGATATTCTCGATTTATATTCATACGGAGATACAGCCCCCAACGGAAGATTCAAATACAGATATGTTACCGGACAATAATTAATTATGACTATTTTGTTTATGAGGTGATATATTATGAAGTTAAAAAAACGAGTATTGCCGGGGATTTTGGTATTAGCTCTCATTACCTTGATTTCCTTTTCTTTTAATTCGTTCTCTTTATCCGCCAAAACCGGAACCGTAGGTAATCTCACTTGGAAAATCGACGGTGCGGGTATGTTGGTGATATCCGGAACAGGAGAAATGATAGCACCCGGAGGATGGACCGCACACAGCTCTTCGATTAATAACGTGATCGTCGAAGAAGGTGTAACTACACTTGCAAGCAGTGCTTTTAACAGTTGTACAAACATCCGTAGTATATCATTACCGAGTACGTTGACTACGATAAACGTTGCTGCTTTTTATAATTGTTATTCACTGTCGAGCATTAACCTTCCGGACGGTTTGGATGCTATAGGTGATCTTAGCTTTTTCTCATGCCGTTCACTCAGAAATATCAATATTCCCAACGGAGTGAGCTATATAGGATCATATTCTTTTTCTCATTGTACTTCGCTGGAGTCGATAGACATTCCGATTGCAGTTAATTATATGGGATGTAATGCCTTCGATAAGTGCGATAACTTACAGACGGTAAATATCAATAGTCTCTGCGATTGGTGTGATATTGATTTTTATAACGGAAAGGCCAATCCGTTATCCTGTGCCAAAAGCTTATGGGTAAACGGACAGTGTGTAAGCGAGGCTGTGATCCCCGAAGGTACGAAAAAGATAAAGGATTATGCTTTTTATAACTGCGACTATATCGAGAGTATAGTTATTCCCGATAGCATAACACAAATCGCGCCGAAAGCATTTACAAACAGTGAATCTGTGGTGATAAAATGCTCTGTCTTTTCTTACCCTTACGTTTATGCGGTGAATAATTCGATTTCAACCTCGTATTATGAAGATATCAAATCGATTTCCATAGAAAATCCGCCTGAAAAAACTATATACCCTGTTAACGGCAGCTTTGATTCCGAGGGGATGGTTTTAAAAGTGGAATTAAGTGACGGAAGTACAAAGAATATTGCTCAAGGATTTAAGATAGAAGATTATGATTTTTCTTCGGCAGGTTCAAAATCCGTAGCCGTCAGTTTTGGTGATGCGAAAACTGTATTTGACGTAACGGTTGATCCCACGGTTATCGATTATCCCGAATCTGACCATTTATACCCCGATAATAGCGACGAAACCTGGATTTATAATCATCCGCATGAAAGTGAATACCTTGATATAACATTTTCCGAAGACACCTTTGTTGACAATTACCGTGATTATATATACGTTTATGATATGAACGGAAATGAGGTCGGAAAATATACCGGTAAGGCCCTTGCTGATAAAACAATAAGGGTAGACGGAGACTCATTTTCAATAAGATTGAAAACTAATGCGCACGGCCGGTATTACGGCTTCAGAATCGTTAATATTTCGGGTAACGGGAAATTAAACGAACCGAAGCTCACTGTAAATAACTATGATATCTGTATATCCGATGCGTATTGGATACAGGACATTCATTATGTTAGCGGTATATATACAAGTGTTGATGAAATATCGAATGCAGAAGATAGTACGCAAATTTCCAATGCTTCCGTGAGAAAAAACACTATTGACGGTAATTTTGTTTATGAAATGCCAAGCGGAGGTCAGTATACCTTATGGATAAAAATGGTTGACGGTACCGATTATATTATGACAGTTGATGTTACCGAGTTTGTTCCTTCTGTTTCCAGTTACGGCGTTAATATTACCATCCACGATCTTTATAATGTTAAAGACTTCTTCGTTGCCAAAGGAGAATATAAGACCTACCGTGAGATAAAGAATAACGGATATATTTTAAGTGCAACCGGTGTGAAAATAGGTGACAGACACGACTATGTATGTGTCGTAAAGGAGCCCGGAATACATACTATACTTATCCGTTACAAGGATGGCACACAGACAATATTATACGAAACCATTGTAGTGGACGAGCCTGTTTTCTCAACCAACGGATTACAGGTAACTATAGGAAATATTCCGAAAGTCCGGGTTATCAGAACCGCATACGGTGAATATAATACTCCCGGTGAAATTAAAAGAGCAACAGGCTCAAGGTCGTTCTCCGCAAACGTTATAAAAGATGCTGACAGTTATATGATACAGTACCGTAACGAGGGTGTAGTTACTATTGCCGTAGTATACAATAACGGTTACGAGGCCATATATAAATATAACGTAAAGAAGAAAGTCCCGATAGTTGTACAAAACGGAAATACAGTTATATTCACACAGCTTGACGATCTCAATGTTATACGTTACGCCAAGGGTGAATTCACCGCTTCAGCTCAGATAAAACGTGCGGCGGGAAGTGTTGCCTTGAAACGTGACAAGATAGTTGACGGTAAGATCTCCGTAATCCTCAGCCCGGGTACGTATACCTTCTGCGTTCAATATAACGATGAATCCTACAATTATTACATTGTAACTGTCGAATAGAGAAATTTATATTGTAAAAATAAGTGTGCAGGTTATAAAACAGCCTGCACACTTTTTGCTACACATCCTTAAAGGAAAAATAAAACAAGCCATTTACGACAAAAAAACAACTTTTTTGTAATATAAAAATCAGCCTGCTTGTAACAGGCTGATCTTGGTTTTATATAATCTTCATTGTACGATACTTTTTTAAATAGATTGACTTTCAATTGTTAGTTTTATTTATGATAGATCACCAATACGTTGTTAATAGCCCCATATTTTCGGTATCCGTTATCTTTCAACAGCTTCACAAGATTTTCATAGCCGTTGTCTTTACCGTCCGTTGCATATTTACTGCACTCACTATCAGAATTCACCTTTAAGACAATGTATTCTGTTTCAAGCAGATGCTCTTTGGAACAATATCTGACATCATAGAGAATTTCTCGTTGAGATAGATGCGTGGTATAAAAAGCAGTGGCCGTGACCGAGGAATCATCCGGGATAGTGTCTAACGTGTCACGGATATTCTGATAATATTCCTGATATTGAATTGCTTGAATCGGGTACTGTATACCTACGGGCAAAACAACCGTGTAAAAATAAGCGGCGCTGATAACCGTTGCCATAGCCAAAACAGAAACGCGTTTTCGGTTGATTTTGAGATCCGCTAAGTTTATTACCGTCAGATAAATAAGAAAAGCAGTAGAGCCAAAAGTGTACTGAAAAAATATATCGTGCTGATACTGATAATCCGACATCAGATTTACCAAAATATACGGTATCAGCAAAATATACCGTTCGTACCGTCGTGTGATAAAAGGAAGACCAAGCAGAGGAAGAAGTGTCATTGCAATGAACTTCAGTTTTTCGGCATCCACACACTCATAAACGGCTTTCATAGGATTGAGTATTATTGACTTGATTACTGTAGTCAATGATGAGGAGCCGTCATATATGAAATTATCATATCTGTAAGTCATAACCCCGTCGCCGCTGTCAGCCAAATATGCAGTGACTAACAAGAACCAGCTTATCGAAACTAAAAGTATTGTGACACCGATAAACAGATTCTTTTTATCCGACTCTTTGATTCGCAGAAGTGTTTTAACGATCAACCACAAGGCTATTACCGCAACGTAGACGGCGGCATCTTCTTTAACCATCAACGTAAGTCCAGCGGTAACAGCCGTAATGAGCGAATTCTTTTTGTCAATACCGTATAATGTCCAAAGTATCAGAGGGGTGAGAAAACAGTTTTCATGAATATCATAGCTTGTAGCTCCGGAAAAAGCCGGATAGAGAAGCAGCAGAACACAGACCAGCATTCTTTGAACTTCAGATAAGTCATGATGTTTTCCGATCTTCCAAAGCGGAATAATTGCCGAAGTTATCACCAAAGCCTGAAGCACCTGCAATGTGGCAGGTGAGGGAAAGAGCCAATAGAAAGGCAGCATCAAATAATAGATGGGGGATACGTGAACGGCAAAATGGGATAACATTCCGTCACGTTCAACCGTAGTCATAGGCAGACCTGTTTCTTTCATATTGTAAAACATTTGAGAAAAAATGCCGAAATCAAATGTCGGTGAACTAAAGCTGTATACTCTGCCAACCGTCCATGCGCTGACGAAAAGAAAAAATGCAACCGATAAACCTATTGTTATCCACAAGCATGGCTTTTTTGTTTTTATAAGCTCGTCCGAATTTTTCCATCCGAACCAAGCAAAGATAATAAGAGCTGTCATGATCAATACGCAAACGGTTAAATATGCCTTTGATACAGATGCACATAAAGTACCCGCGGCAATGAGAGCAAATACTGCGGCTATCCCCCAGCGTTCGATTTTTACTGTTTTTATAAACAGGGAGAGAACAAAAAGTATAACCGTAAAACAGAAGGTAAACAATATCACCCGTCCGAGGGACATTTGTGCCAAGCCGTCTAATCGTGACAGATCACGTAAATTCATCGGAAGCTTGAAGTATTCAATTGCAACAGCTGTCAGCCATGAAAGTATGATATGGCGTATAAGGCTTGGAAAATCGACATATTTTTCTAAAAAGGACTTAAGTTTTGACATAATAACACCCCCTGTTGCTTTCATTGTACAGGGGGTGTCTTTCGTAAAATCAATATAAAACCTACAAATTTCTTTCAGTTTCGGGAAGCTCTACAACCGCACTGAATTGATCTCCGTCTATAGAAACATAAAAGTTTCCGCATACCGATTCCGTATATGTTTGCGCTATTGCAAGTCCTAAACCGCTGCCTTTAGTTGAACGGGATCTATCGCCACGTGCAAAACGCTGCATGATTTCATCCGGTTTGAAATCCATTTCATAAGATGCCGTATTCGTTATGCGGATAACATAAGAATTTTCCGATTTTTTGACCTCAAAATATATACGTGTACCGGATAAAGCATATTTTATCGCGTTTCCCAAAAGATTTGCAAATACCTGATACATTCTGGAACCGTCCGTAATGATAGGGATCCTATCCGAAACGTAATTTCTCCGAACGGTAAGACCGGAACTGACAAGCTGATCGTCGAACAGACCGATCGTTTGTTCTAACAGACGAACAAGATCGACTTTCTCTTGTTTGCTCGGAACAGCCCCGCTTGATACCTTTGTCATTTCGAACAAGGATTCTACCAGATCATTCATATAACCGGCTTTCATGTTCAGCTGTCGCAGTTGTTCCTGCCCCTCGGGTGAAAGTGTTTCATTTTTCAGCAGTTCACTATAACCTAATATGGCAGTTAGAGGTGTACGCAGATCATGCGAAACATTTGAGATAAGCTCTACCTTGAATCGTTCGCTGGTTACAGCAGTACGCACAGCTTCCTCATGCTGTGCCTGTACGTCAAGAAGCAGAGCCTCTGTTTGGGCAAACGCTCCGTCTCCGACATTTACCTGTAATCCTTGCTGATAGTTATTCAGCTGTGTTTTGAAATGATCGAGGTCGGTTCCGTATTTCCACAGACAGAGAAATCCCAAAACGGTCATAATAATTGATGACGGGATAGTTATTCCATTGACTGCACCGTTCTTCAGATGATCGACATAACAATAGGTGAGTCCTATTATAGACAATATGATCCATCCGGCAAACAGCAGGAGTGATACTTGCGGCTTTGTGCAATGTCTGTTGATGCGATGGATCAAGCACCATGAAAGAGATAATCGCGCCCGTATCCATCCGATCATCTCACGGATCGAAAACAGAACCGCGAAACAAAACAGGATACTTGCACATATTGTCAGAGCTCTGACAAACGCAGTCCATAAGATTCCTTCGCTGTTTCGGAAGGCATAATATATGATACCGCAAATACCTATTATCAAACTGACTCCGTCCGGGCCTGCGACAGCGGTTTTCTGCCAAAACACGATCATCGCTATGGCAGATACCGCGATAGATATTACGCATAGAATGATACCTATCGTTCTTTTCGCGTGATTATCAGTCGGTGTGGAATCGTTGGGTGACACTTTCGTTGTTGACTCATTTTCATTTAAGGTGTCGAGGGATACTTCTGTTGTTGATACACTATAATAATACGTTGTATCTGTTACAAAATACGTTGTATCTGTTACAACCGGAGGCTCAAGGATATCAAAATCGCCCGGTTGATTACACATTGCATAGCCAAATACCCAACTTACCGAAGCAATCAAGAGCAATAACCATGCAATACCGTTACGATGTTTCAAAGACATAACCTATCCCCCATACAACTTTCAAATATTCGGGTTTTCTCGGATTGATTTCAAGCTTACTGCGAATGCGGTTGATATGGATCATAACGGTGTTCTCCACAGCGTAGGCATCGCTTTGCCATACTCGTTCGTATATTTCTTCCGCCGAATAAACCCGTCCCGGATTAGCCATAAGCACTTGAAGTATCTTAAATTCGGTCGCGGTAAGCCGCACCGTCTCACCTCGGACTATCAGTTGCTTTGTAGCAATATTTAGTACTATGTTCCCTACCTGAATTTGATCTTCGGCTTTGGTTTCCCTGATAGAGCCCAATGTATCGTAACGGCGAAGTAACGCTTTTACTCTGGCGAGCAGTTCCTGCTGATAGAAGGGCTTTACAAGATAATCATCGGCTCCGGCTTCAAGTCCGATGACCCTGTCCGAACCTTCCGCCTTTGCAGATAACATCAATATGGGAACATTATTGTCTTGGCGAATACGCATTGTGGAGATGACTCCGTTACATTTCGGCATCATTACATCCATAATAATGAGATGAGGATGGTTGGTGCTTACAATATGGCAGGCTTCCTCTCCATCATAGGCAGTCAGAACCTGATATCCTTCCTGCCTTAAAACAGTCTCAATAATATTAACAATGGATAGATCATCATCTACAACAAGAATTTTATATGTATTGCTCATATATCTTCCTTTCTGAAAATAACACCGAAAAATCAAGTCAAATATAGTAAAATTGTATCACCAAAGTAAGAATAAAACAACACTTTTCCCACAAAAATATTTACTTTTTACAACTAAAGTGTTATAATAACCGATAGAAATAAAACTTTGGAGGTTTATATATATGTATTACGTAGGTGTTGACCTTGGCGGTACAAATATCGCCATAGGTATTGTTGACGAGGAGTTCAACATTGTATTAAAGGATAAGGTTCCTACCCTTGCAGGCAGACCCAGTGACGAGATCATAAAGGATATGGCCGATCTTATAAAGAGCCTTGTTGAGCGTACCGGTATTTCCTTTGACGATATCGCATACGTGGGTATCGCTGCTCCCGGTACCGTTGACCCCGCAAACGGTGTTGTAAAATACTGCAACAACATTAAGATGTTCCACTATCCCATCGCCGAGAAGCTTATGTCTCACATCCCCGTAAAGAAGGTTTACCTTGAAAACGATGCCAACGCCGCAGCTTTGGCTGAGGCAAAGGCAGGAGCGGGCAAGGGCTGTGAGGATCTTATTCTTATTACTCTCGGAACAGGTCTTGGCGGCGGTATGGTTATCGGCGGCAAGCTTTATTCCGGCTTTAACTATGCAGGTGCCGAGATCGGTCATATGGCTATCGAATATGACGGCAAGCCCTGTACCTGCGGACGTAAGGGCTGTTGGGAGGCTTATTCCTCTGCTACCGGTCTTATCCGTATGACAAAGGAAAAGCTTATGGAAACCAAGGACACTATTATGTGGGATATGGTTGAGGGCGATATCGAAAAGACCAGCGGCAGAACCGCTTTCAACGCTGCAAAGCAGGGCGACAAGGCAGGTAAAGAGGTAGTCGATATGTACATAAACTACCTTGCATACGGTATGGTTAATATCGTAAACATCTTCCAGCCTCAGGTATTTGCCATCGGCGGCGGTGTTTGCGGCGAGGGCGACTACCTTCTCAATCCCTTAAAGGAGATCGTTGACCGTGACCAGTACGGCACCAACGCTCACGATGACAAGACCGTAATCAAGATCGCAGAGCTTGGCAACGATGCAGGTATCATCGGTGCGGCATCTCTTGGTATGTAATAATGAATAAATATGACGTTGTAGCGGTGGGCGAAGTCCTTATAGACTTCACCCCCGACGGAGCTTCAAAAAAGGGAATGGCACTCTATGAGTGCAATCCCGGCGGTGCTGTGGCAAACGTGCTTGCCGCAGTTAACCGTTTCGGCGGTAATACCGCCTTTATCGGTAAGGTTGGAGACGATTCCTTCGGTCATTTTCTCTCGGACACCCTCGTTTCCTACGGTATAGATACCAAGGGACTTTTGTTTGATAAGAAGATCCCTACCACCCTTGCCTTCGTAACCCTTGACGAAAAGGGTGACCGATCATTTAGCTTCTACCGTAAGCCGGGAGCTGACGTTATGCTCGATTTTTCCGAGATAGACAAGGCTCAGCTTGAGGATACAAAGATATTCCACTTCGGCTCGGTTTCTCTTACCGACGATCCTGCATATACCGCAACTATTGAGGCTGCAAAATATGCAAAATCAAAGGGGGCGATCATCAGCTATGACCCTAACTACAGGCCCCTTCTCTGGGACAGCGTTGAGTTAGCTGTAGAGCGTATGACCGAGGGCGCAAAAATAGCCGATATCATCAAGGTCTCCGACGAGGAGCTGGAGCTTCTCACAGGTGAGAGCGACCTTGACAAGGGAGCAGCTAAGCTGTTCGAGTTCGGCGCAAAGCTCGTGTTCATTTCTATGGGTGCAAAGGGTTCTTATTACTGTAACAAAAACGGTTCTAAATTTATGTATACCTATGACGTGGCAACGGTTGACACTACAGGCGCAGGCGATGCCTTCCTCGGTGCTATCCTTTACAGATTAAAGGATAAAACACTTACCGAGATAGCAGAGCTTTCTACCGACGAGCTTGACGATATCCTTGATTTTGCCAATGCTTCAGGCTCTCTTACCACTACCAAAACGGGTGCGGCTCCCTCCATCCCCACTCTTGAGGAGATCGCAGAGTGCCGTAAGAACGTAGGTAAGCTGAAATGAGAATACAGACAGAATGTCTGCACTGTTTACTGCGTCAGGTAACTGACGCAGTTCTTATGACGGGAGCAGATGAAGAAACAAGACATAAAATAATGATGAAAGAAATTGAATTTCTTTCTCATTATGACGAGTACGCCTCTCCTCCTCATATTGCAGGACCTATGCACAGATGTGTAAGAGAAATGAGTGGCTGTGATGACCCTTATTATAATATAAAGGAAAAGGACATGGCAACAGCCGCCGAAAACCTGCCGATAGTAGCAGAATATATATCCTCAAAGGAGGATAAGCTCTATTGGTCGGTCAAGGCTTCAGCTGCGGGCAATACCCTTGACAGTGCCGCAAATCCCGGCGCTTCCTTTAAGGAGGGTATGGAGGCTGAGCTTGATATACCCTTCGGCATATCTGATATGGAGCTGCTCCGTCAAAGGCTGAAAACCGCAAAGAAGGTTCTTGTTTTAGCCGACAATTCGGGAGAGACATATTTTGATACCCTTTTGCTTTCAGCTTTAGGAGATGTGGATATCACATACGCAGTTCGGGACTGTCCCTCTATTAACGATGCCACCGTTGAGATCGCCGAGCGCTCGGGTATAGGCAAATATGCCCGTATAATCTCAAGCGGTTCTACCGCACCGGGTACGGTTTTGGATGAGGCAACAGCCGAGTTCCGAGAGATATTTGATACAGCCGACGTGGTCATATCCAAGGGTCAGGGCAATTATGAAGCATTGGATGATGCAGGCAGGGAAATCTTTTACCTTTTTAAGGTAAAATGTTCCGTAATATCGAGTCATTTTGGGGTGAAAATGGGGGAATATGTCCTTAAATTAAAATAATAAAAAACCTTGAAAAACACCCATTTTCTGCGATCTGCACAACGGAAAAGCCATACAAACCCTATACATTAACCGACTTTTTGTTTATTTCATCCAAAAAGTCGGTTATTGTTATTAATAATAAGTCACGAAAGTATGAAAAAAATAAAAATAAAGTTTGACAAAATCGCTAATAAGTGATAGAATGGGTGAGGATTTTGGTCCGAAAACTATTATTTTCTACGGCGTGGCCGTAAAGGAAGGAAAACATGAAAAACTTTTTCACACACGCAAAAAGAGCTATGGCATTAGCATTGGTCGCAATGATGCTTCTGTCTATGGTTCCCATGACGTTGAGTGCTGCCGAAAAGGTAACAGAATTGGATGACGGCCGAGTAAAGATGGCTGTTATTCCCGACAAAACTGCTACCTCTGAATACGGTATCACCGATACTATCGTTATCGACGAAGACGGTAACAGAGTAGAGACCCCCAGAGAAGCAGCAGCTGCTGAGGCGGGTACTATTATTGACGATGTTGCGGGCTTCCCCGCAGAGTACAACAGCTTGGGTGTTACCAATGCTGCAGGTACTTCCATCATCACCGAAGTTCAGGACCAGGGTCATTCCGGTAACTGCTGGGCTTTTGCTGCTATCGCTGCAGCAGAGACTGCATTTATCCGTAACAATCCTGATGCTACACACGTTAACTATTCCGAGGCTGCTCTTGCATACTTCGGCAACAGACCCAGAACCACCGACCCCACCGACCCTATGTGGCCCGACGGTGTAAACAGCGCTACTCCTCACGATATGGGTGGTAACGCGCTTATCGCCGGCTCTGCTCTTGCAAGATGGTGCGGTCCTATCCACGAGGCTATGCTTCCTCCCTGTGATTTCTATACCACATACGGTGGTTGGGGTATGACAGACGATATGAGATATATCGCTGAGCAGCACATGATCACCGATATTATGATCTACACCAGAAATCAGGCGATGATGAAGTCTGCTATCCAGACCTTCGGCGGTGTATACGTTCTTTACTACCACGATCATGGTATGGTAAAGGATATCCCCGGTGCAACTACATACTATCAGAATTACTATACCAGTATCAACCACGCGGTTTACTGTGTAGGCTGGAACGATAACGTTCCTCAGTCTGCGTTTGCTACCACACCTCCCGGTCCCGGTGCTTGGCTTATGAAGAACTCCTGGGATGAGAGCTGGGGTAACGGCGGCGGATATTTCTGGCTGTCCTACTATGACACCTCTCTCTATGATGCATGGATCATGGACTTTGAGGGTATTGACAACGTAGATAACAACTATCAGTTCGACGGTGCCTGGGGCGAAGGCTGGTACTATTTCTGGTACAAAGCTCCTTATAACAGACATCCCGTTGTTCAGGCAAATATGTTCCACGCTAAAGGTCACGAGATCCTCAAGCAGGTAGGTGTATGGTCTTATAACGAGGCTGCTACCGCAATAGTTGAGGTCTATACCAACATGACCGATCCTCACAATCCCTATACAGGTACATTAAGAAGTGCCGTACAGGAATCCTTCACGGGTATCGGTTACAGAACCATAAGACTTAAAGATCTTGTTGAGCTTCTTCCCGGAGAGAGATTTGCGGTTGTAGTAAAGATGCAGACCAACTGCAGCGAAGACTCCTACGGTATGTACGAGTATGAACCTTACTGTAAGGCTCTTCCCGGTCAGTCCTACTACTATGATCCCGGCGATAACACCTGGACTATGGACACCGCAAACGCATTTATCAAGGCGTTTACAGAGGACGTAGAGGTTGACACTTCCGCTCTCCAGGAGCTTTATGATGCAGCATACGAGTACGGCTTCAGAGCTGAGGACAATATGTTTATGGCTCAGGCAAGAGACGTTCTTGCACTTGAGGATCCCGCAAAGCAGAGAGTTATCAACGCATATAAGTTCCTTTACTCCAATTTCAGCGGTACCGTTGGCGTTATCGACTTTGACGGTGCTATCGAAGGAGCAGAGAACATTCCCGGAATGATGAATGTTTCCAAGGGTAGCTACGTAACTCTTCCCACCGATACTCCTTACTTCCCCGGTTGGGCGTTTATCGGCTGGAGTGAAAACGGCTTTACCAATAACGGTTATTACTATCCCGGTCAGACTATTCTCGTTGATCACTCTATGACTCTCAAGGGTATATGGAGAAAGTCTGACGGTGACGGCGTCTTTGCAAACGGCGGCGGTTACTACGCAGTATACTATGATCCCAACGGCGGTGCCTGGGACGGTGAAAACACCAATATCGCTAAGTCTGATTCGCAGTACGGTCTTATGACCTTTGCTCAGCCCTTCGTATTCCCCAAGGCTACTGCAACTCTTGACCGTAAGGGCTACAGGCTCCAGACAGATAAGGACGATATGACTCAGGTTGAGTTCTGGTCGGGTAACGGTCAGGGCAGACTTACCTACAACGATCCTATCAACAACGGCTATGAGTACGAAATATATGAGAACGCATACAAGAATTCCGTATTTATGGTTAACACCGACCGTGTTCCTTACGGTGACAATATCTTCGTTAACGCAGCTTGGGACCCCATTATCACATATGATATGAACGACGGTTCCGGTGTTAAGGTACACGACTTTAACTACATCACTGACGGTAACGAATACACAGTTCTCGGCGCAGGCGACTATACTATGTATGCCGACGATGAGGGTAACCTCAGAGCTAACCGCGAGGGTTACGACGGTCTTACCGCTATCCCCGATGACAGCGCAGTTCTTTATTGGAACACCAGAGTTGACGGTACAGGCACAAACTACAAGGTTGGCGAAACCTATGACGTAACCGAGCCTATCACTCTTTATGCTATTTACGAAGAGGTAGAGCACGAGCATAGCTATAACGGTTCTACCACCAAGATGCCCACATGTACCGAGGACGGTGTTCAGACTTATGTCTGCGCATGCGGTGATACCTATACAGAGGCTATCCCTGCTCTCGGCCACGTATGGAAGGCATGGGAAGTAGTTAAGGAAGCAACCGAAACCGAGGACGGCTTACAGCAAAGAACTTGCCGCCGCGGCTGCGGTGCAGTTGAAGAGGAAGTAATTCCTGCATTCGGCACACCCGAAGTTCCCGAGATCTCCGTATCTGCAGAAGGTCCTAACCTTACCGTATCCGGTATGGTTGACGTAAAGGACGTATTCATCGCTCTCGGTGAGTACAACACATATGCAGACGTTAAGGCAAATGCAGTAGTTCGTCTCACTCCCGAAAAGCTTGCAGGTGCAGAGTCCTACACCTACACACTTAAGGCAGGCGGCTACTACACCGTACTTGTAAGATACAATGACGGCACACAGAAGTTCTTGTATCAGCAGATCGACGTAACAGAGCCTACCTTTGCAGCTAACGGTCTCCAGCTTACAGTTGGTAACCTCAGCGGCGTTAAGGTTATCAGAACCGCATACGGCGAATATAAGACCGTATCCGAGATCAAGAAGGCAGAGGGCGCAAGAGCGTTCACGGCTAAGAACGATATCAAGGGCGCAGAGTCCTATATGGTTCAGTACAGAAAGAGCGGCAAGGTAACAGTAGCAGTTCAGTACAACGACGGCTACACCAAGATCTACACCTATGAGGTAGAGCAGAAGGTTCCCACCTTTGTACAGTCCAACAACGTAGTAACCATCAGCGATATCGATGATCTCTATGTTATCAGATATGCTCCCGGTGAATGGACAACATCCTCTCAGATCAAGGCAGCTACAGGCTCCAAGGCTCTCAAGGCTAATGCAGCTGTTGACGGTGTTATCACCATCAAGGACCTCAAGGCAGGTACTTACACATTCTGCGTACAGTATAACGATGAGTCTTACAATTACTTTGTAATTACCGTTGAGTAAACAACCCATCGTGTGATTGCAAGCAGTATAAGCTGAACAACACCCGATTAGTGGGTGCAGGGT